>NZ_JBNPUM010000001.1:0-827536 GCF_051168175.1 Bradyrhizobium sp. HKCCYLRH2047 | reverse complement strand
GAACATTCAACGCCATCTCCAAGAGCCGCCAAGAAAACGAGAATACCAAGCGTTAATTTGGTAAGTTAGCGCCAATGAGAGAGACCCCTCACCCGACCGAGCTTGCTGATCTGTCCTACATGCCCTCTCCCACAAGGGGAGAGGGCGCAATGATGAGCACCTCTGATAGTTGCGCGACGCTTGAGACGCGCTTCCACCTCTCCATGCAACGCTGCTGTCTCTTCCCGCGTGTTGACATCACCGTCCATGCATCGATGATGTCCCGATAATGACAATATCGGGGAAGACACGCCATGACCCAGCCAGATCTCGTGATCCGTGGTGGAACCGTTGCCGATGGCTCGGGCGGCGAGCTGCGTGAGGCGGATGTTGCAATCGCGGACGGCCGCATCCTCGAGGTTGGCAAGGTCACAGCCTCAGGCCGCGAGGAGATCGACGCGCATGGCAAGCTGGTCACGCCCGGCTTCGTCGACGTCCACACCCATTACGACGGCCAGGTCACCTGGAGCCACGACATCTCGCCGTCGTCGCAGAACGGCGTCACGTCAGCGATCATGGGCAATTGCGGCGTCGGCTTCGCGCCGTGCCGGCCGGCCGATCATCAGCGGCTGATCCAGTTGATGGAGGGCGTCGAAGACATTCCCGAGCCGGTGCTCGAGGCCGGCATTCCCTGGGAATGGGAGAGCTTTCCGGACTACATGGAGTGGCTGGGCAAGCGTGAATTCGATCTCGACATCGGCGCGCAACTGCCGCATGCGGCGCTGCGCGTCTATGTGATGGGCGAGCGCGGCGCGCGGCGTGATCCCGCCACCGCCGACGACAACCGCGCGATGGCGGCGCTGGCGCGCGATGCGGTCAAGGCCGGCGCGCTCGGCTTCTCGACCTCGCGCACGCTCAACCACCGGACCTCGACCGGCGACTACACACCGACCTTGAAGGCCGGCGAGGACGAGCTGACGACGATCGCGCAGGCCATGCACGGCGCCGGCCGCAGCGTGCTGCAATTCGTGCTCGACATCTCGACCATCCATGAAGACCTGCCGATGATGCTGCGCATTGCCGAGGCAACGAAATGCCCGATCTCGTTCTCGGTGACGCAGAACGACCGCGCGCCGCAGCGCTGGCGGCAGACGCTGGCCGAGATCAACGCCGCCGCTGCGCGCGGCCTGTCGGTGACGGCGCAGATCGCGGCGCGTCCGGTCGGGCTGCTGCTCGGGCTGGAGCTGTCGCGTAACCCGCTGCAGACGCATCCGAGCTATCAGGCGATCGCGCATCTGCCGCTGGCGGAGCGCGTCACCCGGATGCGCGATCCGCAGGTTCGCGCGGCGATCCTGAGCGAGCAGGCCAGCGCGACCGACGACCCGCTGTTCTTCAAGCCGAACTACGACAAGATGTACCTGCTCGGCGATCCGCCGGACTATGAGCAGCCGCCCGAGCGGTCGCTCGGCGCCCAGGCCCGCGCCCGCGGCTGTCGCCCCGAGGAACTGGCCTATGACGCGATGCTGACGGACGGCGGGCGCGGCATGCTCTACGTGCCGTTCCTCAACTATTCCGACGGCAATCTCGATGCCACCTACGAGATGCTGCGTGACCCGCGCAGCGTGCCCGGCCTCAGCGATGGCGGCGCGCATTGCGGCATCATCTGCGATGCCAGCTTCCCGACCTATCTGCTCACGCACTGGACCCGCGACCGCAAGCGCGGCGACAGGCTGTCGATTCCGTTCGTCGTCGCCGCGCAGTCGCGCAAGACCGCCCTCTCCGTCGGCCTCGACGATCGCGGCCTGATCGCGCCGGGCTACAAGGCGGACGTCAATGTCATCGACTACGACCGGCTGCACCTGCATCCGCCGAAAGTGCATTACGACCTGCCGGTCGGCGGCCGCCGCCTGATGCAGGAGGTCGACGGCTACGACGCGACGATCGTGTCCGGCGTGGTCACGCGCCGCCACGGCGAGGCCACCGGCGCACGGCCGGGGCGGCTGGTCAGGGGAGCGCGCCGTGTGAGCTGAGACATCAACTGGCCGCGGCGACCGTCTCGGCGAGCCTCGCAAGCTCGGATCGTGCGGCCGAGTATTCGTTGAACCATGGCGGCAACGAGCGCAGGGCGATCTCCAGTGCCCGTGCGGCGTCGTCGTGGCGACCGTTCAAGAGATGCCACTCACCGATGTAGAAATAGGCTTCAGCCTGTTCGGGAGCCGTTGCGGTCGCATTCAGCACTTGCTGCGCCGTCGAACGCTCCATCAGCAGATCGAACACCGGTCCAGGCCACTGCGCCGCAGTCCAGCGCGATGCTACAGCGGCGAGGTCGGGCCTGGCGCGCCCCGGCAACCGGGCGAGCGACAGGTAAAGAAACAGAACCGCATAGGGATCGAACTCGAGCGCGAGCGATCTTTCCATGTCCCCTGCCGCGGCATCGAACCTGCCGCGGCAAAACTGAATATAGCCACGCCCCCTCTGCATGATGGGGTCCTTGGGGGCGAGGCCGATCGCCGTCGTGCTCTCGGCGATCGCGCGATCCGAATCGCCCTTCACGTGATGAAGGAACGCGAGTTCGCCATGAGCCGCGGCGACCCTGGGGTCGAGAGCGAGAGCTCGCGTCTGGTCATCAAAGGCGCCGTCCAAGTCGCCAAGGAGTTTCCGCGACACGCCCCGGGCGCCGAATGTCTGCGCGTTCGGCTTCAGCTTGAGGGCCAGGCCGAAATCCGCGATCGAACTGGCGTGGCTTCCCATGCCCTGAAGGGCGACGCCACGATTATGGTAGGCGTAATAGTTGCGCGGGTTGAGCTGGATCACCTTGCTGAAGTGGAGGATGGCGCCTGGGAAGTCCTCGATCTTCAGGCATCGCGCACCGCGCCAGTAGTGCAGCATATGATAGAACAGGCGCATCGTGCAGGACCTCAGCAAGGATGAATGCGAGGCCGCCTCCTGATGACCCCCGGCAGGGGTTGTATCACGCAAATTCCGGCGCGGCAGCCTGCTGCGCCTGCAGGCGGGCGCGTTCGCTGTTCGGCCAGAGCAACGCCAGGCCGAGCAGGCCGGAGATCACCATGATCACCGCATTGATGGTGAAGCCGGACATGTAGCCTTCGAGCAGGCTGCCGGAGGCCTGGATCATCTTGCCCATCACCACCGGCGCCACGATGCCCGCCAGCGTATAGAGCGCGCCGTAGATCGCCATGGCGGCGCCGCGCTGCGTGACCGGCGTGAACTCGCCGATCATCGGCGGGCAGACGACGTAGATCGAGCCGCACAATCCCGATCCGACCACGAGCAGTGCGATCTTGGCCGACGCGGCGTCGACATGCGGCATCATCGCCATCAGGGCGCCGCCGATCACGAGCGGCGTCGCGCCGAGCACGCCGCGGGCGATGCGGGTGGACACGCCGCGCGCCATCAGCGTCTGCGACACGAAGCCCGTGGTCAGCACGACGCACGCGCCGAAGATCCAGGGCAGGATCGAGATGAAGCCGGCCTGCTGCTGCGAGAAGCCGAGCCCCTTCACCAGGAACGGCGTGAACCAGGTGAGCCCGAGCGACAGCGCCCAATAGGCGCCGAAGGTCGCGGCAACGCAGCCGACGAAGGTGCGCGACGTCAGCAATTGCAGATACGGGACGCGCTGCTCGCGCAGGCCGGCGAGCTCGACCTCGGCCAGCGGCCCTTCCTTGCCCAGCCACAGCCACGCCACGCTCCACATCAGCCCGACCACGCCGAGCGCGCCGAAGGCATAGTGCCAGCCGTGATTGACGATGATCCAGTTCAGCGCGGGCACTGCGAGGATGACACCGAACGCCGACCCCTGTGACAGGATCGCGGTCGGCATCGCCCGTTTCTCATCGGGAAACCATTTATAGACGGCGTGAACGGCCACGGATGCGGCGGGACCTTCGCCGGCGCCGAGAATGACGCGGCAGATCAGCAGCGTGGTGAAGCCGACGGTGCCGACCATCGGGAATTGCGCCACCGCCCAGATCAGCGCGAGCACCAGCAGCACCCAGCGCGTCGGCACCTTGTTGACGACGAAGCCGACGACGATGGCGGAGATCGAGAACAGGAAGAAAAAGGACGAGCCGAGCAGGCCGAACTGCTCGGGGTTCAGGTTGAGCTCGGTCATGATCGGCACGCCGGCGAGCCCGACCACGATCTTGTCGGCGAAGTTCACCAGCATGAACAGGAACAGCAGGAAGGTGATCTTCCAGGCGCCCTTCGGGGTCGCGCTTGCGCGGGATGTGCCCTTCAGCGTCGTCGGCGCGGCCATGGTCGTTCCCCGTTCTGTCATGATCCGCCCCTGTCATCCGGGCGTTTCGACGATGCTACCCACGAAGCGGCTTCGCAGGCAACCGGCTCGCGCGCCAAGTTGTTGCTGCAACGCGGGAATCCGCCCTCTTGGGCTGCATCGCGATACCCTCGCAACCTGATTGCGCGCGGCCGGCATCACATCGGCGGCGTCACGAAGAACGAGCAGGTGATGTTCGCGTTGGCCCTTGTTATGTTGTGACGCAACAACCCCGATCATGCTCGTGCTCAGCGTCCGTCATCTCACCAAATCCTATCGATCCGGCGGCGAGCCGATCCACGTCCTGCGCGGCGTCGACCTCGACGTCTCCTCCGGCGAGCGCGTCGCGCTGACCGGCGAATCCGGCTCCGGCAAGAGCACGCTGCTGCATCTCATCGCCGGGCTCGATGCCGCCGACGGCGGCGACATCCTGCTCGACGGCGCCTCGGTCGGCGCGCTCGACGATGCTGGACGCGCCGCGGTCCGGCGCGAGCGGCTCGGCCTCGTGTTCCAGCAGTTCAACCTGGTGCCGAGCCTGTCGGTGCAGGACAATCTCAGCTTCCAGGCGCGGCTGGCCGGTCGACATGATCCGGCGTGGCACACCGAGCTGGTCGAGCGGCTCGGGCTGAAGCCGTTGCTCAAGCGCTATCCCGAGCAATTGTCGGGCGGGCAGCAGCAGCGCGTCGCGATCGGCCGCGCGCTGGCGATCAAGCCGGCGCTGCTGCTCGCGGACGAGCCGACCGGCAATCTCGACGAAGACACTGCCGACGAGGTGTTGGCGCTGACGCGCGACCTCGTCGCGCGCACCGGCTGCGGCTTCCTGATGGTGACGCACAGCGCGCGGCTCGCGGCGATGCTCGACCGCCACGTCCACCTGCATGCCGGGCGCATCGCATGAGGCGCGCGCTGTGGATTCTCGCCGTGCTGCTCAGCCACTGGCGCCGGCATCCGATGCAGCTCGCGACCTTGCTGATCGGGCTGATCTCGGCGACCGCGCTGTGGAGCGGCGTGCAGGCGCTGAACCAGCAGGCGCGCAGCTCGTATGATCGCGCCGCGGCGATCTTCGGCGGCGCGCGCACGCCGATGCTGGTCGCGCGCGACGGCAAGATGCTGCCGCAGAGCGTATTCTCGGACTTGCGCCGCGCCGGCTGGCCGGTGTCGCCGGTACTCGAGGGCCGCGTGCAGATCGGCGGCCATTCGCTGCGGCTGCTCGGCATCGAGCCGTTCAGCATCCCCCGGGAGGTGGGCGATGCGCCGAGGGTCGGGCGCAGCGAGCTCGAGGCATTCCTGACGCCGCCGCATCGCACGCTGATCTCGCCGGAGACGCTGGCCGATCTCGGCCTCAAGGACGGCGCGACGCCGCGGCTCAGCAACGACGCGATGCTGCCGCCCGTGATGGCGCAGCAGCAGCTCGCGCCCGGCGTGCTCGTGGTCGATATCAGCGACGCGCAGCGGCTGCTCGACAAGTCCGGCCAGATTTCGCGGCTGCTCGTCGGCAAGGCGGCGGGCCAACGGCCGCCATTGCAGTCATTCGCCGGCGGCCGGCTGCAGCTCGTGCAGCCGGAGGCCGAGACCGACCTGGAGCGGCTGACCGACAGCTTCCACCTCAACCTCACCGCCTTCGGCCTGCTGTCCTTCGTCGTCGGCCTGTTCATCGTCAATTCCGCCATCGGCCTCGCCTTCGAGCAGCGGCTGCCGGTGCTGCGCACCTTGCGCGCCTGCGGCGTGTCGGCGCGGCAGCTCAATGGCGTGCTGATCGGCGAGCTCATCGGCTTTGCCTTGGTTGCGGGCCTGGCCGGACTGGTGTGCGGCTACATCATCGCCGCCGCGCTGCTGCCGAACGTAGCGGCATCGCTGCGCGGGCTGTATGGCGCGCAGGTGCCGGGCGAACTGAGCCTGCAGCCGGAATGGTGGCTTGCGGGCCTCGTCATCAGCATCGCCGGCGCGCTCGCCGCCGCGACCACGAGCCTGATCAAATCGATGCGGCTGCCGATCCTGTCCACCGCGCAGCCCTATGCGTGGCAGGAGGCGCAGCGGCGCTGGCTGCGCTTGCAGAGCGCCATCGCGCTCGCCTTCTTCGTCGCAGCAGGTCTGCTGCTGTGGCTCGGACAATCGCTGCTGGCCGGCTTCGGCGTGCTCGCGGCGATGATGCTCGGTGCCGCGCTGCTGCTGCCGGCGGTCCTGGAGCTCGTGCTGCGGCTCGGCGAGCGCGGCGCGCGGACGGCGTTGGCGCAGTGGTTCTGGGCCGACAGCCGCCAGCAGATCTCGGGCCTGTCGCTGGCGCTGATGGCGCTGCTGCTGGCGCTCGCCGTCAATGTCGGCGTCGCGACGATGGTCGAGACCTTCAGCCGCACCTTCCTGGTCTGGCTCGACGGCCGGCTCGCCGCCGACGTCTACATCAGCGCAGCGGATGAGGCGCAGGCGCGCGAGATTCAAAGCTGGCTGCGTACACGGCCTGAGGTGCAGGCCGTGCTGCCCGGCGGCCGCGCCGAGACGCAGTTGGCGGGCGCGCCGATCGATGTGCTCGGCCTGCCCGATCACGACACCTATCGCGCGCACTGGCCGCTGCTGCAGGCCGACGCCAACGCGTGGAAGCAGCTGGTGCGCGGCGACGCAGGCTTCGTCAGCGAGCAGTTGGCGCGGCGGCTCAATCTGTCTGTCGGCGACAGCATCGACCTCGCCGCGCCGACCGGCGATTGGCGCATCACTATCGTGGGGATCTATGCCGACTATGGCAATCCGAAGGGCCAGGTCACGGTCAACGTCGCCGCGCTGACGCGGCGCTTTCCGGCGACGCCGATCACGCGCATGGCCGTCCGCGCGGCGCCGGCCGACGTGCCGGGGCTGATCGCTGCTCTCACCGACAAGTTCGGCCTGGACGGCCGCAATGTCATCGACCAGGCGACCGTGAAGCAGGAGTCGAAGCAGATCTTCAACCGCACCTTCGCGGTCACCGGCGCGCTCAACACCTTCACGCTGGGCGTCGCGGCGATCGCGCTGCTGACCAGCCTGCTGACCCTCGCGAACTCGCGGCTGCCGCAGCTTGCCCCCTTATGGGCGATCGGGCTGACGCGGCGGCGGCTCGCCGAAGTGGAGCTGTTGAAGACGCTGTCGCTCGCCGGCCTGACCGCGCTGCTGGCGCTGCCGCTCGGGCTGGTCGTGGCGTGGTGCCTGATCGCGATCGTCAACGTCAAGGCGTTCGGCTGGCGGTTGCCGTTCGACGTGTTTCCGCTGCAGCTCATCCGGCTGCTGATCGTCACGCTGGTGGCGGCGGTGATCGCCTCGCTGCTGCCGGTGCTGCGGCTGGCGCGGATGCAGCCGGCCGATCTGGTCAGGACCTTCACCATTGAGCGCTAGAGCGATCATCACGCGGCGCGGGCTGATCGGCGGGCTCGGCCTGCTGGCGCTGCCGCGGCTCGCGCGCGCGCAGGGCTTTGCGGGCCTGAGCGACAGCGCCGAGGGCTTTGCGCCGGTGACGCCGGGACGAGAGTTCAGCTTCCCAGCTGACCACGGCCCGCACGACGATTTCCGCATCGAATGGTGGTACGTCACCGCGAATCTCAGCGACGCCAGCGGCAAGGCCTACGGCCTGCAATGGACGCTGTTCCGCTCGGCGGCGCGGCCGGGGCCGCAAGGCGAAGGCTTCGACAATCAGCAGCTGTGGATGGCGCATGCCGCCGTGACGCGCGCCGACAGCCACCGCTCGACGGAAAAGTTCGCGCGCGGCGGTGTCGGCCAGGCCGGCGTCGAGGCCAAGCCGTTCCAGGCCTGGATCGATGATTGGCAACTGCGGGGCACCGCCGCAACCGACGATCGAGCGCTGGCGCCGCTCGACATGCGCGCCGCGGGACCGGACTTCTCCTACGCGCTGCATCTCGAGGCCGATCGTCCCGTGGTGCTGCAGGGCATCGGCGGCTACAGCCGCAAATCCGAGCGCGGCCAAGCGTCCTACTACTACAGCCAGCCGTTCTACCGCGCCCGCGGCCGCATCAGCTTCGACGATCAACCGGTCGAGGTCTCAGGCCAGGCTTGGCTCGACCGCGAATGGAGCAGCCAGCCGCTGGCCTCCGACCAGAGCGGCTGGGACTGGTTCGCGCTGCATTTTTCCGGCGGCGAGAAGCTGATGCTGTACCGGATGCGGCAGGGCAATGGCGACTACATTTCGGGCACCTGGATCACGGCCGACGGCGCCTCACACGCGCTTGGTCCCGGGGGCATCGTGATGACGCCGAAGGACGTCGTTGCGATTGGCGAACGCCGACTTCCGGTCGGCTGGCGCGTCGAGATCGCCGCGCTCGGCATCGCCATCGACACCGCGCCGCTCAACCCCAAGGCCTGGATGGGCACCCGCGTGCCGTATTGGGAGGGACCGATCAGCTTCAAGGGCAGCCACACCGGGGTGGGCTATCTCGAGCTGACGGGATATTAACAGGCCGTCATCAAGGGGGGAACCGCGCATGTATCATTTCACCGCACTCGTCACCGTGCTCGCGCTCATGCTGTATTTCTACATGGCGGTCCGCGTCGCGCAGGCGCGCGCCCGGTTCGGCGTGAAGGCGCCGGCCGTCACCGGCAATCTCGATTTCGAGCGCACCTATCGCGTGCAGGTGAATACGCTGGAATGGCTGCCGATCTTCCTGCCGGCGCTGTGGCTGTTCGCGATCTATGTCAGCGACACGATCGCGGCCCTGATCGGCCTCGTCTGGATCGCGGGCCGCGCGATGTACATGTTGTCCTACGCCAAGGCCGCGGAGAAGCGGGGCCCCGGCTTCGGCGTGCAGGCGCTCGCCGCCTCGGCGCTGCTGGTCGGCGCGCTCATCGCCATTCTCTGGCGCATGCTGCACGGCTGACCGCTCCGCCCTCTTCCGTCGTCCCGGCTTTCGCCGGGACGACCCCTTTAGCGTGGCAGGATCACTTCGTCAGCGGGCAGCCGCTCTCCTTGGCGGTGAAGAACGCCTTGTCGCCGGGCACCGTGGCGAGCTGCTTGTAGTAGTCCCACGGCTTCTTCGATTCCGACGGCTTCTTTACCTCGAACAGATACATGTCGTGCACCATGCGACCGTTGGCGAGCACCTTGCCTTGAGCAAAGGCGTCGTCGACCGGCAGCTCCTTCAGCTTCGCAGCCACCGCGTCGGAGTCCTTGGTTCCGGCGGCCTTCACCGCCTTCAGATAGGACAAGGTCGCGGAATAGGTGCCGGCGTGGATCATGCTCGGCATCCGGCCGGTGCGCTTCATGAAGCGCTCGCTGAAGGCGCGGGACTTGTCGTCACGATCCCAGTAGAAGCCTTCGGTGAGGATCAGGCCCTGCGCCGCCTCCAGCCCGAGGCCATGCACCTCGGACAGGGTCATCAGCAGGCCGGCGAGCTTCTGCCCGCCCTTGACGATGCCGAACTCGGCCGCCTGCTTGATCGAGTTGGTGGTGTCGAGGCCGGCATTGGCAAGCCCGATGATCTTGGCCTTCGAGCTCTGCGCCTGCAGCAGGAAGGAGGAGAAGTCCGACGAGTTGAGCGGGATGCGCACCGAGCCCAGCACCTTGCCGCCCTTCGACGTCACGATGTCGCTGGTGTCCTTCTCGAGCGCATAGCCGAAGGCGTAGTCGGCGGTCATGAAGAACCAGGTGTCGCCGCCGGATTCGACCAGCGCGCCGCCGGTGCCGACCGCGAGCGCGCGGGTGTCATAGGCCCAGTGGAAGCCGTAGGGCGTGCAGGCATCGCCCGTGATGCGCGAGGTCGCGGCG
Organism: Bradyrhizobium sp. HKCCYLRH2047; assembly: GCF_051168175.1. Classification (NCBI taxonomy): domain Bacteria; kingdom Pseudomonadati; phylum Pseudomonadota; class Alphaproteobacteria; order Hyphomicrobiales; family Nitrobacteraceae; genus Bradyrhizobium; species Bradyrhizobium sp. HKCCYLRH2047. The sequence continues at coordinate 817,526 of NZ_JBNPUM010000001.1, read as the reverse complement.
CCGACGACGATGTCGATCTTCTTCTTCTCCTTCGACAGCTCCTGGATCGCCAGCGCGACCGAGGAGGTCGTCAGCTCGGTGATCATGTCGACACCCTCGGTGTCGTACCAGCGCCGCGCGATCGTGGAGGCGAGATCGGGCTTGTTCTGGTGGTCGGCGGTGACCAGCTCGACCTTCTGCCCCAGCACCTCGCCGCCGAAATCCTCGATCGCCATCTTGGCCGCTTCGACGGAATATTTGCCGCCGTAGTCGGCATAGACGCCGGACTGGTCATTGAGGATGCCGATCTTGACCTGTGCCGACGCCGGCGCCGCCGCCAGCAGCGCACCGACGGCAGCAAAAGCCAGCAAACCCGATTTCATATGGTCTCTCCCCGCATGTCTTGGTCTTGAGATGTCATTCGTTGGAATGCGCGCTCATGTTATGCCAGAACCCCGGCCGCGCCCATCCCCTTCCCGCCTCGGTCAATCGGCTGACAGCCATGTTGAGGGACGCTGGCTCCTCCGCTACATTCGCGCCCAAACAACGAGCCGTCCCGCCGGGATGGTGCGCAGGGACGGAAACCGCCTGGACGCGTGAGGCAGCATCGTCTGCATCGCGTCGCCATGCCGAGGTGCCGCGGCAGGCGCCTTCCTCCCGCCCGCGCGCCGCGGCGAGCTGCGCGTATCGGCAGGAGGACACATGTACACCGGCAAGCACGCCCGGCTGCGCCCATTGCAGCCTGCCTTCATCATGGCCTCGACCGGCGAGGTCGTGACCTATCGCGAGCTGGAGGCGCGCAGCAACCGGCTGGCGCATCTGTTCCGCCAACGCGGCCTGAAGCGGCTCGACCACTATTCGATCTTCATGGAGAACAACAGCCGCTATCTGGAGGCGTGCGGCGCCGGCGAGCGCTCCGGGCTGTATTTCACCTGCGTGAACTCCTACCTCACGCCCGGCGAGCTGACCTACATCCTCAATAACAGCCGGTCGCGGCTCCTGATCACTTCCCTGGCCAAGCTCGACGTCGCGCGCGAGGCGCTGAAGGAGGCGCCCGGCATCGAGCTGTGCATCGTCGCCGATGGCGCAGGCGAGAGCGAGGGGATCGTCGGCCTCGCCGAGGCCACAGCCGGCCTGCCGGCGACGCCGATCGCCGACGAATGCGTCGGCACCGCAATGCTGTACTCCTCCGGCACCACGGGCCGGCCGAAGGGCATCCTGCGGCCGCTGCCCGAGCAGCCGCCGGTGCAGCAGCTTCCGATCTTCGACTTCCTGGAAAGGCTGTGGCGCTACCGCGAGGGCATGATCTACCTGTCGCCGGCGCCGCTCTATCACTCCGCGCCGCAGGCCGCGGTCAACCTCACCATCCGCGTCGGCGGCACCGCCATCATCATGGAGACGTTCGATCCCGAGCGTTATCTCCAGCTCGTCGAGCAATGGGGCATCACGCACACCCAATTGGTGCCGACGATGTTCTCGCGCATGCTCAAGCTGCCGGAGGACGTTCGGACCCGCTACGACCTCTCCTCGCTCGAGGTCGCAATCCACGCCGCAGCGCCCTGCCCGGCACAGGTCAAGGAGGACATGATCAGATGGTGGGGGCCGATCATCCACGAATATTACGGCGCCACCGAAGGCCTCGGCTTCACCGCCTGCGACAGCGCGGAATGGCTCGCGCATCGCGGCACGGTCGGCAAGGTGCTGTTCGGCGACCTGCACATCCTCGACGAAAACATGCAGCCTTGCCCGGTCGGGACCGCCGGCACGGTGTGGTTCAAGACGGGCTCGCCGTTCGAATACTTCAACGACCCCGAGCGCACCAAGGAGGCCCGTTCGGCCGACGGCAGCATGAGCACCGTGGGCGACGTCGGCTATGTCGATGCCGACGGCTATCTCTATCTCACCGACCGCGCCACCTTCATGATCATCTCCGGCGGCGTGAACATCTACCCGCAGGAATGCGAGAACCTGCTGATCACGCATCCGAAGGTCGCCGATGCCGCCGTGTTCGGCGTGCCCAATCCCGATCTCGGCGAGGAGGTGAAGGCGGTGGTCCAGCCGATGTCGGGCATCATGCCCGGGCCTGAGCTGGAAGAGGAGCTGATCGCGTTCTGCCGGCAGTCGCTGTCGCGGCAGAAGGTGCCGCGCTCGATCGATTTCGAGAAGGAGCTGCCGCGGCTGCCGACCGGCAAGCTCTACAAGCGCCTGCTGCGCGACCGCTATTGGGGCAACAAGACGTCAAGGATCGTGTAGGGCGGCACGACCTCGGATTGATCCTGGTCAAGCGCGCGCGATGCCGCGGAGCTATTCTCCATCGATTGCGACCGTAGCGATTGCACGAGACGACGACATGCGCGCTCATCAAATCATGACCAGATCCGTGATCGCGGTGACGCCCGGAACCCCGGTGGCCGAGGCAGCGCGGATCATGCTGCACAACCACATCGGCGGGCTGCCGGTGGTCGACGCGTCCGGTACGCTCGTCGGCATGGTGACGGACGGTGATTTCCTGCGCCGCGCCGAGCTCGGCACCGAGCGCAGGCAAGGCCGCTGGCTCGACCTCCTGGTCGGCCGCGGTCGCATCGGCGCCGACTTCGTCCATTCCCACGGCCGGACGGTCGGCGACATCATGAGCCAGCCTCCGGTCACCGTCAGCGCCGATGCCAGCCTGGCGGAGATCGCCGAGATCATGGAAAAGCGCAACATCAAGCGTCTCCCGGTGATGAGTGGCGACCGGCTGGCCGGCGTGGTGACACATACGGATTTCCTGCAAACCGTGGCCGACCTCGCCACTGCCGTTCCGGGCCCCACCCCCGACGATGACGGCATCCGCAGCGCCATCCTCGATTCACTCGACCAGGCCGCCTGCAAGCATTGCCGCTTCAACGTCGTCGTCCGCAACGGCATCGCGCATCTCACGGGGGCGGTGCGCAACGAGAAGGAGCGGGCCACGGCGATCGTGGCGGCCAAGAGCGTCCAGGGCGTCAGGAGCGTGCGCGACCACATGTGGGTCTATCCGCCCCCAGAAGACGAGTTCGGCGGCGGTGACATCGTCTCGCTGCAGGACCAGCCGTCGACCGACGACGACCAGCCGCTGTGAGGAGAACCGGGCGTGCGACGTGCCTCCGTACCATCGCTGCTGCTGCTGGTCCTGCTCTCCGCTCCGGCGGCCGCCGAGGATCTCGACCACGGCCGCCAGCTCGCCGAGCGCTGGTGCGCCGCCTGCCACGCGGTGGCCACCAAGCCGACCAAGTTCCGGCGCGCCCGGCCGTTCGTCGCCATCGCGGCCAGGGACGACGTGACGAAGGAGATGCTGACCAAGTTCCTCCTGCTTCCCCACGCAACGATGGCCAACAATCCGCTCAGTGCGAATGATGCGGCCGACCTGGCAGGCTACATTCTCAGCCTGAGGAAGTAGTTAAGGCCACATTCGCCAATGGGTTGAGCCGCAGCCCCCGGCCGGCGGCGTCCGGCTGCAAGCGCACCCTGGCGCCGGTTCGGCGGCAATTTAACAGGATCCCTTGGAACAAACCGCCCAAGCCTGCGTTCTTGGTGTTCGCCGTCGTGAGCTGGAGCACGTCGCACGGCCCCTGGGGGGTCTGCTGGCGGCAAGCCGTCCTGTCCTCGTTGCCGGAAAAACCAACAACAAGCAGCGATCGAGATAGCCCTTGCATTTGTACACAAACAAGTTGGTAATCCCGCGCGCGGCGTCTTCTCTGTCGACCTGTTAGCAAGGAGCCTGCGACGTGCACGGAATGCCCGGCGCCTCCCCCGCCCCACGCGTAACCGACGACGATACGGCCTATCTGGCGGCGATCGTGGAGTGCTCGGCCGACGCCATTGTCGGCACCACCGCAGACGGTATCATCCGCAGCTGGAATGCGGCTAGCGAACGGATGCTGGGGTTCACCGCGGCTGAAATGATCGGCAGACCCGTCTCCGAGATCATACCCCCCGAGCTGGCGGAAGAAGCGAGCGCCTTGCGCGCCAGGGTCAACGCGGGCGAAGCGATCGAGAGCTTCGAGACCGTCCGGCTGACCAAGCCGGGACGCCCGATCGAGGTCTCCATCACGTTTTCACCGATCCGCAGCAGCACCGGCGTGATCGTCGGCATCTCCAAAATCATCCGCGACGTCACGCTGTCGAAGAAGGCCGAGCGTGCGTCGGCGATGCTCGCGGCCATCGTCGCCTCGTCCTCGGACGGCGTCGTCAGCAAGACGCTGGACGGCACGATCACCAGCTGGAACAAGAGCGCCGAACGCATCTTCGGCTTCTCGGAAGGCGAGATGGTCAACCACTCGATCCGCACGATCATCCCGCAGGAGCGCCAGGCCGAGGAGGACCGGATCCTTGCCACCGTGCTGTCCGGCGAGATCATCGACAATTTCGAGACCATCCGCCTGCGCAAGGATGGGGCACTCATCGACGTATCGGTGACGGTCTCGCCGGTCCGGGATTCCAGCGGCCGCATCATCGGCGCCTCCAAGATCGTGCGTGACATCACCGACAAGCGCCAGACGAGGGAGCAGTTGCGCACCTTGCTGGCCGAGGTGAACCACCGCAGCAAGAACCTGCTGTCGCTGGTGCAGGCGATCGCCCGGCAGATGACCCGTCACGGCCGCCAGCTCGACCTCAACCGCTTTCTGGAGCGCCTGCAGGCGATCGCGAGCAATCAGGATCTCCTGATTCAGAACGATTGGCGTTTCATTCCGCTCGACGGGCTCGTCCGCTCGCAACTCGGCGCGTTCAACGACCTGATCGGCAACCGCATCGCGATCGACGGACCATCGATCGAGCTGACGCCGGAGGCCGCGCAGTCGATCGGCATGGCGGTTCACGAGCTCGCCACCAACGCCGCCAAATATGGTGCGCTGTCGAACGACGACGGACGGATCGCGATCCGCTGGCTGCGCATCGATGACAGCTTCGACATGACCTGGATCGAGAGCGGCGGACCTGAGGTCGCGCCGCCGGAGCACACCGGTTTCGGCAGCCGGGTGATTTCCGACCTGGTGCGCGCCGGCCTGGATGGAACGGTCGAGGTCGAGTTCCTGCCGGCCGGACTGCGCTGGCACCTGAGGTGCCCCCTGCAACGCCTCTGCCGCGACCGCCATCATGCGCGCCAGTGAGAAGACTCATCTCCTGATCGTCGAGGACGATCCCATGATCGGCTTCGACCTCGCGGTCGAGCTGGAAGCCGCCGGATTCACGGTGGTCGGCGTGGCGCCGACCGTGCACAAAGCCCTCCATCTGCTAGAGCGGAATCATTGCGATCTTGCCGTGCTCGACGTCAATCTCGGGCAGGAAACATCGGCGCCGATCGCGCGCGCCTTGGTCGCGGCCGGCGTGCCCTTCGTCGCCGTCACCGGCTATTCCGTCGATCAATGCCCGGAAGAATTCGCCACTGCACCGCTGCTGTCGAAGCCGTTCCAGACGTCACGGCTGGTCGCCGCGCTGAGGCGGCAATTGCACGAGTGAGAGTCGCAAGCGACCGAGCTAAAATCCCGCTGGTTCGCGTACTTTCCTCTTTGCGACGAATTCGTTTGCAAACAGCTGGAGACGAGACACGCGCAGAGACGAGAAGCGAGCCATTTCGGCACGGACGGTAGGCTCCCTCGCCCCGTTCTTACGGGGAGAGGGGTGGGGTGAGGGGCAGCCGCACGAGAAGTATACGTGGATAGACCTGTACCCCCCTCACCCGGATTGCATCTGACGATGCAATCCGGCCTCTCCCCGCTTGCCGCGGGCGGGGAGAGGTGCACCGAGCCAGCCGCAAGATGTCGGCACACACGCGCTGCGACAAGCAATGATTGCCTTCGTCGCAGATCTTCCCGTAGCTCACTCCCCTGCCCGACGATCAGGCCGCAATCTCCGCCACGATCCGGCCCGTCGTCACCTGGTCGCCCTCGGCAACCTCGATCGCGGTCACCGTTCCGGCGATGCCGGCGGTGTGGACGTGCTCCATCTTCATCGCCTCGAGCGTCACCACCGGCTGTCCCACAGCCACGCTGTCGCCCGGCTTCACCAGCACCGCGACCACACGACCATTCAACGCCGCGCGAACCCTGCCATCACCGCCGCCAGCCGCTGAGGATTGCGGCCTGGCCAACGTCACGTCGCGCAGCGCCAGCGTCTGGCCGCGATGCTGGACGAACAGCCGATCGTTGTCGCGGACGAAGCGCACGCTCTCGACGGTCTCGGCGTGACGAACCCGAATCGCATCATCCGTGAGCGATACGATCTCGAAGCGATGCTCTGCATCGCCACGCGTCACGCGATAGATTCCATCACGCTCGCGCAGCAGCTCGCACTCGGCCACCTCGCCGGCGATCTCGAACCGGAGCGGCGTCGCGAAGGCGGCCGCGAGCGAGCGGCCGCGGCGGACGGGATGCGCGAGCGGATGGCTGACGGAGAGCAGCAGCGCGCCCAGCGCGAGGTCTGCCGCTTCGGCGGCCGGCGCACGCAGCTCGTCGCGATGCGCCGCGATGAATGCGGTGGTCGCCTTGCCCGCGGCGAAGGCCGGATGCCGCAGGCAGGACATCAGGAAGGCCCGGTTGGTCGGGACGCCCAAGGCAACGGCCTGCTCCAATCCGGCGATCAGCCTTGCGCGCGCCTCCTCACGAGTCGCAGCATAGCTGATCAGCTTGGCGATCATCGAATCGTAATGGGGCGGGATCTCCGCGCCGGACTCCAGCGCATGCTCGACCCGGATCGTCTCGGGCATCTGCCACAGCGCCATCCGCCCGGACTGCGGCATGAAGTCGTGCGCCGCATCCTCGGAGCATAGTCGCACCTCGATCGCATGACCCGAGAAGCTGATCTGCTCCTGGCGTAACGGCAGCGGCTCGCCGGCGGCGACGCGCAATTGCCATTCGACGAGATCGAGTCCCGTCAAGGCCTCTGTCACGGGATGCTCGACCTGCAGCCGCGTGTTCATCTCCATGAAGTAGAACTGCCCGTCGCCGTCGAGCAGGAATTCCAGCGTCCCCGCTCCCTCATAGCCCAGCGCCTTCACCGCCTGCACCGCCACCGCGCCCATGCGCGCGCGCAGCTCCGGCCCGACCGCCGGCGACGGCGCCTCCTCGATCAGCTTCTGATGCCGCCGCTGTACCGAGCAGTCGCGCTCGCCGAGATGGACGGCATTGCCGAACGAATCGCCGAACACCTGGATCTCGATGTGGCGCGGATTTGCGATCGCCTTCTCGAGGATGACGGTGCCGTCGCCGAACGCGGCGGCCGCTTCCGAGCGCGCACTGCGCAGCAAATCGGGGAGCGCGCCGGCGTCTGTCACGTGCCGCATGCCGCGGCCGCCGCCACCGGCGACGGCCTTGATCATAACCGGGAAACCAATGCGGTGCGCCTCGCGCAGCATCGCGTCGTCGCCCTGGTCCTCCCCCTGATAGCCGGGTACGCAGGGCACACCGGCGCAACTCATGATCACCTTGGCGCCGGCCTTGTTGCCCATCGCCTTGATCGCCTCGGGCGATGGTCCGATGAACACCAGACCGGCCTCCTTGCACGCTTGCGCAAAATCCTCGTTCTCGGCGAGGAAGCCATAACCGGGATGCACGGCATCCGCGCCCGTCGCCTTTGCGGCAGCAATGATCGCGGCGACGTTCAGATAGGATTGCGCCGGCGGCGGCGCGCCGATGCGGACCGCCTGATCGGCGAACCGGACATGCGGCGCATCATGATCTGCATCGGAATAGACGGCGACCACGCCGTAGCCGAGCCGGCGCGCGGTACGCATGATCCGCAAGCCGATCTCGCCGCGGTTGGCGATCAGTACCTTGTGGAACGGCCTGCGTTGCATTCCCGTCATCTCTCCGCTCATGGCCTGGACACCGAGAACTGCATGCGCTGCGGCTGTCGCGCCGCCGCCTCGCGGCAGATCGCCAGCACCTCCGACAGCACCGCGCGGGTGTCGCGCGGATCGATCACGCCGTCGTCGAGCACGCGCGCCGAGGTCGCAAACACGTCCATCTGGCTGTCGAACACGCCGATGATCTGCGCCTTCATGGCGTCGAGCTTCTCGCGCTCCACCGGCTTGCCGCGGCGGGCCGCGGCCGCTTCGGTCACGATCGCCATCGTCTCCGCCGCCTGCTCACCACCCATCACGGCGGTCTTGGCGTTGGGCCAGGAGAAGCAGAAGCGCGGGTGGAACCCACGGCCACACATGCCGTAATTGCCGGCGCCGAACGAGGCGCCGCAATAGAGCGTGATCTGCGGCACGGTCGCCGAGGTCACCGCCTGGATCATCTTGGAGCCGTGCTTGATCATGCCGGCCTCCTCATAGGCGCGGCCGACCATGTAGCCTGTGGTGTTGTTGAGATAGAGGATCGGCGTTCGGCTCTGGCAACAGGACTGGATGAAGTGCGTCGCCTTGTTGGCGCCGGCAGGATCGAGCGGGCCGTTGTTGGTGACGATGCCGATCGCCTGGCCCTCGACGCGGGCATGGCCGCACACCGTGGCCGGTCCGTAGTTCGGAGCCATCTCGACGAAGTCACTGTCGTCGACGATGCGCGCAATGACCTGGCGCATGTCGACCGGACGCTTGTGGTCGAGCGGCATGATGCCGAGCAGCTCCTCCTGATCGTAGCGCGGCGGCTTGACCGGCGATGGCTCCTGCGATGGCCGGTCCCAGTTGAGCTTGCCCATGATCTCGCGCGCGATGCGCAGCGCGTCGCGATCGTCCTCGGCGAGATAGTCGCCGAGCCCGGAGATCGAGGTGTGCATCTCGGCGCCGCCGAGCTCCTCCTCGGTGGCGATCTCCCCGGTCGCGGCCTTCAGCAGCGGCGGTCCGGCGAGGAAGGCGCGGGTGCGGCCGCGCACCATGACGATGTAGTCGGACAATCCGGTCTGATAGGCACCGCCCGCGGTCGACGAACCATGCGTCACGGTGACCACCGGCAGGCCGGCCGCCGAGAGTCGCGCCAGGTTGCGAAAGATGTTGCCGCCGCGGACGAAATCCTCGACGCGGTAGCGCAGCAGGTTGGCGCCGGCGCTCTCGACGAGCTGCACGTAGGGCAACTTGTTCTCCAGCGCCAGCTCCTGCACGCGCAAGGTCTTGTCGAGGCCGTAAGGCTGCAGCGCGCCGGCATCGATGCCGGCGTCGTTGGCCGAGACCATGCAGCGCACGCCGGCGACGAAGCCGATACCCGCAATGACGCCGCCACCCGGCACGCTCTTGGCCGGGTCCGGCGTATCGAACATGTAGCCGGCAAGCGTCGACAGCTCGAGGAACGGCGCGCCAGGGTCGAGCACCAGGGCGACGCGCTCGCGCGGCAGCAACTGGCCGCGCTGATGGAAGCGCTCCTTGGCCGCCGCGGAGGCATTGCGCGCGCGCGCCTCGAGATCGCGCATCCGCGCGATCAGGCCGAGCATGCCGTCACGGTTGGCCTGGAAGGCGGCGCCGGACGGAGAGATGGTGTTGTCGATCACGGCCACGGACGGGTTCTCTCATTTGGCGTCATTCCGGGGCGCGCGGAGCGCGAGCCCGGAATCCATCGCCACGATGGGGAGTATGGATTCCGGGCCTGGCCCTTCGGGTCATCCCGCAATGACGGAGGAAGTCGAGTAGACGGCTCACGCGCTCTTCGCCGCGAAATGCTCGCCATAGGCCTGGCGCAGCTCGACCTTGCGCAGCTTGCCGGTGGCCGTCATCGGCATCTCCTCGAGCACCCGCACCAGCTTCGGCACCTGGAAGCCGCCGAGCGACTTGCGGCAGTGCTCGAGCAGCTCGGTCTCACTGGCCTGCGCGCCGGGCTTGAGCTTGACGAAGGCCGACACCGCCTCGCCCCATTGCGGATGCGGCAGGCCGACGACGGCGGCATTCTGCACCGCCGGATGCGCCAGCAGGGTCTCCTCGATCTTGACCGAGGCGACGTTCTCGCCGCCGGACTTGATCATGTCCTTCTTGCGGTCGAGGAACAGCACCTCGCCGTTGTCGATGACCGCGAGATCGCCGGTGTGGTGCCAGCCGAACTTGCGGGCGTCCTCGGTCGACTTCGGATCCTTGTAATAGCCCAACATCACGTTGGGGCCGCGATGCACGAGCTCGCCGATCTCGCCCGGCGGCAGCAGATTGCCGGCATCGTCCATGATCGCGGTCTCGTTGACGAACAGCGACTCGCCCCAGTAGTTGCCGAAGCGGTTGAGCTGGACCTCGGGCCGCGACATCGTCGTCGCGGGATACATCTCGGTCTGACCGCTGGTCAGCGCGAAGTTCGGACACAGCTCCTTGATCGCGCGCTCGAGCAGCGGCCGACCCATCGGCGCCATGGTGTAGAGGCAGGTGCGCAGATGCGAGAGGTCGAACTCCTTGCGCCGCGGATGATCGAGGATGGCCTGGTACATCAACGGCAGACCGACGAACACGGTCAGCCGATCGCGCACGATCGCCTCCATGCAGGCGACCGGGTCGAAGCCGCGCATCAGCGCCATGCGGCCGCCGACCGAGAGATAGCTGAGCAGCAGCACGTGGCCGGCACAGTGGAACAGCGGGAACTGCCCGGTGATGCCGTCGTCGCGCGAGAGCTGCATCTCGATGCAGTTGCTCATCACGGCCATGACCACGGCGAGGTGACAATGCATCGCGCCCTTCGGCCGCGACGTCGTGCCCGACGTGTAGATGATCATCGCGAGATCGCGGTCGTTGATCTCGATCTCGGGCTCGACGTCCGAATGCCCCTGGATGAGGTCGTTGAAGCTGGCAAGCCCCGCGGTCCTCGCCGTCCCGGTGAGATCGACGGCGATCAGCTCGACGCCGCGCTGTTCCAGCGCCGCCCGCCGCTCCGGCTGCGCAACCAGATTGTCGTCGATGAGCGCGAACCGCACCTCGGCATGGCCGAGGATGTAGTCCATGTCGGCGGCCCCGAGCATGGTGTTGATCGGCACCCAGACCAGGCCGGCACGGTGGATGCCGAACAGCGCTTTGACGAACTCGACCGAGTTGTTGCAGACCGTCGAGATTGTCTCGCCCGGCTTCAGCCCCTTGGCGAGGAGATGGTTCGCGAACCGGTTGGCATCGCGCTCGAGCTCGGTGAACGTCACCTGGCGGCCGCCATCGGTGATCGCAACCCGCTCCGGGAAGCGCCGCGCCGCGCGCTTCAAGAGATCGCCGATCGCAACCCGGCCGATCCGGCCCGGACCGGGCACGCCGCCGGTGGTCTCAAGATTGGTCATTGATTTACTCCTCCCCATCGGCGTCATTGCGAGGAGCGCAGCGACGAAGCAATCCAGGGCCCCGCCCACGACTCTGGATTGTTTCGCTGCGCTCGCAATGACGGAGCATGTCGCGTCAGTTGACAGTCCCGAACATCCGCCGCGCCTCGGCCGGGCTTGCGATCTCGCGGCCCGTCCGCCTTGCGCAGGCGGCGATCGCCTCGATCAATTGGCCGTTCGAGGTCACCTTGGTGCCGTCGGCGAGATAGAACGTGTCCTCCAGTCCGGTGCGGAGATGGCCGCCGAGCTCGGCGCAACGCTGGTGCAGCGGCCAGATCTCGGCGCGGCCGATCGCGGTGACCTGCCAATGCGCCTCGGCGAGCTTCAGCTTGAGCAGGATCGGCAGCAGCTCGGGATCAGCCGGCATGCCCGACGCGACGCCCATCACGAAGTTGTATTCGAGCGGGCCGTCATACATGCCGGTCTGGCGATACATGCCGACACAGCGGACGATGCCGACATCGAAGCACTCGAATTCCGGGATCGCGTGCGCGTCCTTCATCGCGGCGAGATAGTCCTGGATCTTCTCGACCGAATTGTCGAACATCATCGGCTGCCAGGCCCAGGTGTTGTCGGCCTTGACCTTGAGGTAGTTCAGCGAGCCGGCATTGCAGGCCGCGATCTCCGGCCGGGTCTGCCGGATGCAGTCGAGCGCGCCTTGATAGTCCGGTCCCGACACGCCCGAGGTGTGATTGATGATCACGCCGGGGCAGGCCTCGCGGATCGCCTGCTGGATCTCGCGGGAGACGTCGACGTCCCAGGACGGCAGATGCCCCTTGCCAGCGGCCTGCTGGCGCAGATGGATGTGCATAATCGCCGCACCCGCGTCATAGGCGCGCCGCGCCTCGCGCGCCATCTCCTTGGGCGTGACCGGCACGTGATGCTGCCTGGGATCGGTGAGCACGCCGTTCAGCGCGCAGGTGATGACGGCTTTGTCGCTCATGGCACTCGTTCGATGGGCTGCGCGCAGGCGGCGCTGTGCTGATAGGGTCCGTATATGACGGTCGCACGCCGGGATCTGCTTGCGTTGACTCGCTGGTGACATGCAGCGCAACCGGATATTGCTTTGCGTCAAGTCCGCGGCCGGAAACGGCGCTAAGCGGTTCCTGCTCTCCTCCTCACGGGCGTGCAATGTCGACCGACCCACAACCTGCGCCGATGTTTCCCGATGGCTTGAGCGCGGCGGAAGCCGCGCGCCGGCTGCAGACGGAGGGCTTCAACGAGCTGCCGCAAGCAGGCTCGCGCTCGATGCTGCGCCTCGTCGCCGACGTTCTGAAGGAACCGATGCTGCTGTTGCTGCTGGGCGGCGCCGGCATCTATCTCGCGCTGGGCGACATGGCGGAGGCGATCCTGCTCGGCGTATTCGCCTCGGCTTCCGTCTTCATCACCATCGTGCAGGAGGCGCGGACCGAGCGCGTGCTGGAATCGCTGCGCGACCTGTCCAGCCCGCGCGCCCTGGTGATCCGCGACGGCGAGCGCATCCGCATCGCCGGCCGCGAGGTGGTGCGCGGCGATCTCATCGTGCTCTCGGAGGGCGATCGCGTCGCAGCCGATGCGGTGCTGCGCGACTGCGACGATCTGCTCACGGATGAATCGCTGTTGACAGGCGAATCCGTGCCGGTGCGCAAGCGGCCGGCCGCCGGCGAAGCGATGGACGCGGCAACCATCGCCGGCGGCGACGACCAGCCCTTCGTATTCTCCGGCAGCCTGGTGGTGCGCGGCGGCGGCATCGCCGAGGTGATGGCGACAGGGCCGCACACGGCGATCGGCAGGATCGGCCAGTCGGTGACCGCCCTGGAGACCGAGACGCCGCGGCTGCGGCAGCAGACCCGGCGCCTGGTGGTGGCGTTCGCGATCGGCGGCGCCATCGTGGTTGCGATCACGGTCGTGCTCTATGCGATGTACCGCGGCGGCTGGCTGGAGGGAATCCTCGCCGGCATCGCGCTGGGCATGTCGATGCTCCCTGAGGAATTCCCGGTGGTGCTGACGGTGTTTCTGGCGATGGGCGCCTGGCGCATCTCGCAGGCGCGGGTGCTGACGCGGCGCGCCTCGGCAATCGAATCGCTCGGCGCCGCCACCGTGCTGTGCTCCGACAAGACCGGCACCCTGACGCAAAACCGCATGATGGTGGCCCGGCTGGTGCTGCCGGACGGCGGCGTGCTGCAGCCTGCGACGGCGACGCCGGAAGCCATCGCACCGCCGTTCCGCGATCTCGTCGCCACCGCCGTGCTCGCCTGCGACCCGCAGTCGCATGATCCGATGGAGAAGGCGCTGCACGCGCTCGGCGCCGACGCCACCGCGGGCGCCACGTTGCAGCGGCGCTACGGTTTGCGCCCCGACCTGCTGGCGATGACCAACGTCTGGTCGCGCGACGGCGCCGGTGTCGCGGCGGCCAAGGGTGCTCCGGAAGCGATCGCGAAGCTGTGCGGCGTCGACGGCGGCGCGCTGGCGGCGCTGCAGGCGCGCGTCGAGACGCTCGCCGCCGAGGGCCTGCGCGTGCTCGGCGTCGCCGAGGCGAGCTGGAGCGGCGAGGCGCTCCCCGACGCGCAGCAGGACTTCGCGTTCTCATTCCGCGGTCTCGTCGGCTTCGCCGACCCGCTGCGCCCGGAGGTGAAGGATGCCGTCGCCGAGTGCCGCGCCGCCGGCGTCCGCGTCATCATGATCACCGGCGACTATCCCGCGACGGCCACCGCCATTGCGCGGCAGGCCGGGATCGATCCCGAGCGCGTCATCGCGGGCCCCGAGCTTGCCGATCTCGACGACGACGCCCTGGCGCTTGCGGCGCGCGCGCCGACGGCGTTCGCGCGCATCATGCCGGAGCAGAAGCTGCGCATCGTCACCGCGCTCAAGGCCGACGGCGAGATCGTCGCGATGACCGGCGACGGCGTCAACGACGCGCCGTCGCTCAAGGCCGCGCATATCGGCATCGCCATGGGCGGCCGCGGCACCGACGTCGCGCGCGAGGCCTCGGCGATCGTGCTGCTCGACGATGATTTCGGCTCGATCGTCAAGGCGATCCGGCTCGGCCGGCGCATCTACGATAATCTGCGCAAGGCGATGAGCTTCATCCTCGCCGTGCACTTTCCCATCGCCGGGCTGGCGCTGCTGCCGCTCGTCACCGGCCTGCCGCTCCTGCTCGGACCCGTGCACATCGCGTTTCTCGAGATGATCATCGATCCCGTCTGCTCGCTGGTGTTCGAGGCCGAGACCGAGGAGAGCGACATCATGCGGCGGCCGCCGCGCGATCCGCAGGAGCCATTGCTGCCGCGGCCGCTGGTGCTGTGGGGGGCGCTGCAGGGCATCCTGGCGATGCTCGCCACGGGCGGCGTCCTGCTGCTGGCACACCGCAATGGCATGCCGGACGACGAGCTCCGCGCGCTGGTGTTCTTCAGCCTGGTGTCGGTGATCGTCAGCCTGATCTTCGTCAACCGCTCGTTCTCGAGCTCGCTGCGCGAGGCGCTGCTGCGGCCGAACCGCATGCTGCTGCTGGTGATCGGCTTCGTCGTCGCCGTGCTCGCGACAAGTCTGACGCTGCCTGCCGCTGCGGCGCTGTTCCGGTTCGGACCGCTGCACGCCGACGATCTCGCGCTGACTGCAGCCGCCGCGATCACGACGCTGATCATGCTCGAACTGTCGAAGTTTCCGCTGCGCGCCGCCCTCTCGCGGCGCGCAGACAAGCCGGATCAGGTGGTCAAGGCCGCCTCGCCGGCGCGGTAGATCGCGAGATCGCGCGAGCCGGAGAAGATCGCGCGCGGCTTCAGCCCGTAGAAGCGGCGGATCGAGTGGCTGAAATGCGTGGAATCGGGATAGCCGATGTCCTGCGCGAGATGCGCCAGGTTGAGGTCCTGGTTGGCGTAGTTGAGCAGATGCCGCGCGCGCTTCCAGGCGCGGAACGAGCGGAAGGAGATGTCGGTCTCCTCCTTGAACAGATGCAGGAAGCGCGACGTCGAGAGCCCGACGGCGGCGGCGCAGCTCTCGGCGGTCGCCGGCTCGCCGGAGAAGCGGCTGATCAGGCCGATCGCCTTGACCACGCGGGGATCGAGCGTCCGCTGCGGCAGCACCTCGCCGAAGCACAGCCGGTCGAACACGGCGCTGGTGACGTCGCCGCTCAGCGGCCGCTGCACCAGCTCCTCATAGGCGGCGCGGATGCGGCAGGCATAGGCCTCCGCCTCGCGGGTGACCTTGCTCGCGAAGCGGTCCAAGGCGCCGATCGGCACGCTCTCCGGCTCGATCGTCACGACGATGACGGTGCGATAATCACTCTCGATCGTGTGCTGCCTGTTGGGCGGCACGACCAGCAGCTCGCCGCAACGCTCCTCGCCGCCATCGGGAATCAGCCGCAGGCTGCCGGTGAGCGCGACGTAGATATGGCACGCGCCCGAGCAGCGCTGGCGCGGACGGCCGAGCAGCCCGGCGTAGAAGACGCGCTCGGGCGTGATCAGCATGAGATGGCCGGAGTCCCGGCGCGTCACGTCCATGGTCTTCACATCCATGGTCTTCCTCCTGAGGCGCGGCTCTGCCGGCCGCTTCTTTGGAAGAGAACCATAGCGCAATTCGCGCCGCTGTCATCGGCGATGACTGCCGATTTTTGTCGCGGTTAACCCAGTGCTCAAGGATGCATCCGTCATTCCGGGACGCCCGAATGACGTGCGCAACTCACGGCCTGATGCGCGGCTTGATGCCCTGCTCCACGCCTGCACGCTGCTCGGCGGCGCGCGCCCTCTGGTAGCCATCGCGCTGCTGCAGGCGCGCCCAATAGGCCGCCACATTCGGCCCGAACTCCTTGGAAAGGCCGAGCGTGTCGGCGAGCCGCAGCGCATAGCCGATCACGATGTCGGCCGCGGTGAAACGACCGGCGCACAAGAACTCGGCATTCGCGGTCGCTGCCTCCACCGCGCGCAGCCGGCCCAGGAACCATTTGGCGTAGTCGGCGGCGACTTGCGGCGAACGCCGCTCTTCCGGCTCGAGCTGAGTGTATCGCAATACCAGCGTCTGCGGGAACGTCAGCGTCGCGTCGGAGAAATACATCCAGTTGAGGAACGCACCGTAGGCCGCCTCCTCAGGTCCGACCATCAGCGGCGTCGGGCCGTGCTTGATGCCGAGATAGTGACAGATGCCGGAGGACTCCGTCATCTTCGTCTCGCCGTCGATCAGAAGCGGGATCGTGCCCAGCGGATTGATCGCCAGATATTCCTTCGCCAGCACCCGTGGCGGGAACGGCAGCATCTTCAACTCGTAGTTAAGTCGAAGCTCTTCCAGCATCCACAACGGGCGAAACGACCGGGCGCCGTCGCAATGATACAGCGTGATCATCAGGCGTTCCCCGCTTTGCCGGTGCCGGGCAAAGTCCCCATCATCTTGCACAGGATGGTCAACATGACCTCGTCGGCGCCGCCGCCGATCGAGCTCAGGCGCGAATCGCGATAGGCGCGGCTGACCGGGGTCTCGTTCATGAAGCCCATGCCGCCCCAATATTGCAGGCAGGCGTCGGTGAGCTCGCGGCCGAGCCGGCCGGTCTTGAGCTTCACCATGGTTGCGAGCCGCGTCACGTCCTCGCCGGCGATCATCGCCTCCGCGGCCTGATAGGTCAGCGCGCGCAGCAGCTCGACCTCGGTCTGCATCTCCGCGAGCTTGAAGTGGACGACCTGGTTGTCGAGGATCGAGCGGCCGAAGGCCTTGCGGTTGCGGGTGTACTCGATGGTCGCGTTGATGATCGCCTCATGCGCCTTCAGGCAGGCGGCGCCGGCCCACAGCCGCTCCTCCTGGAACTGCATCATCTGGTAGGTGAAGCCCATGCCCTCCTCGCCGACGCGGTTGCGCTTGGGCACCCGGACATTGTCGAAGAAGATCTGCGCGGTATCCGACGAGCGCATGCCCATCTTGTCGAGCTTGCGCGCGACCTGCACGCCCTTGCTCTTCATCGGAACGCAGATCAGCGACTTGTTGCGATGGACGGGACCGTCGCTGGTGTTGGCGAGCAGGCAGATGAAATCGGCCTGCGTGCCGTTGGTGATCCACATCTTGCCGCCATTGATGACGTAGTCGTCGCCATCGGAGCGCGCCTGGGTCTTGATCGAGGCGACGTCGGAGCCCGCGCCGGGCTCCGACACGCCGATGCAGGCGACGTAGTCGCCGGCGATCGCCGGCGCCAGGAACTCCTTGCGCACCTCGTCGGATCCGAACCGCGCCAGCGCCGGCGTCGCCATGTCGGTCTGCACGCCGATCGCCATCGGGATCGCGCCGCAATTGATGGCGCCGAGCTCTTCCGCCATCATCAGCGCGTAGGAATAGTCCAGCCCCTGGCCGCCGAACTCGACCGGCTTGTTGAGGCCGAGAAAGCCGAGGTCGCCGAGCTTCTTGAACAGCTCATGCGCGGGGAAGATGCCGGCCTCCTCCCATGCGTCGACGTGAGGATTGATCTCGGCGGCGATGAACTTCTGCAGGATGCGGCGCGGTTCGTCGTGGTCGGCGGTGAAGAGCATGTTTCATTCCCTGTCATTCCGAGCGGCCGCGCAGCGGCCGACCCCGGAATCTCGCTATGTCTTATCTAACTGCTTCACGATCGTCAGTCCGGGGCAAGGCCGCAGGCCTTGAACCTGGAATGACGGGCTTGGAGAGGCCGCGACTCACAATCCCATCTGCCGGCTGGCCAGATCTTTCATGATCTCCTCCGTGCCGCCGCCGATGGCGTTGACCTTGACCTCGCGATAGATCCGTTCCACGCGGACACCCCGCATGAAACCGGCGCCGCCAAAGATCTGCACGGCGTCCGAGGCGCAGTAGGCCATCGTCTGCGTCGCCTGGTTCTTCATCATGCAGATCTCGGCGACCGGATTGTCGCCCTGTTCGAGCCGCCACGCCAGCATTTCCAGCATCGCCTGCGACGCCGCCACGCGCTGCGCCATGTCGACCAGCTTGTGGCGGATGACTTGGTGCTGGGCGAGCGGCTTGCCGAAGGTGTGGCGCTCCCGGGCGTAGGCGATCGCATCGTCGAGGCAGACACGGGCGTAGGCCGTGCAGCTCGCCGCCATGCCCATCCGCTCGCTGTTGAAATTGTGCATGATCAGCTTGAAGCCCTGCCCTTCCTCTCCGATCAGGTTCTCGACCGGCACGCGGCAGCCGTCGAAATGCAGGGTCGCCGTGTCCGACGCCCACCAGCCCATCTTGTCGAGCCTGGTGCGCGTCAGCCCCGGCGTGTCGCCGGGCACGAGCAGCAGACTGACGCCCGCCGGCCCCGGTCCGCCGGTGCGCACCGCGACGGTGATGTAGTCGGCCCGCATCCCGGAGGTGATGAATGTCTTCTCGCCGCTGACGACATAATGATCGCCGTCGCGGACGGCCCTGGTCCTGAGATTGGCAACGTCAGAGCCACCGCTCGGCTCGGTGATCGCCAGCGCCGAGATCTTGCGCCCCGCAAGAATCTCCGGCAGCACGCGCGCCCTCACCTGCGGCTGCGCGGCGCGCGCGATCGGCGGCGCGCCGATCGTATGGCTCATCAGGCTGGCACTGATGCCGCCGGCCCCCGCACGCGCCAATTCCTGCGACGATACGATCTTCATGAACTGGTCGGCCGGCACGCCGCCGAATTCCTCCGGGAAGCCGAGCCCAAGCAGGCCGATCTCCGCCGCCTTCAGATACAGCGCGCGCGGAAATTCGCCGGCCTCGTCCCACGCGCTCGCGAACGGCGCGATCTCCTTGTCGACGAAGCGCTTGATGACGTCGCGGAAGGCCTCGTGCTCGGCCGTGTAGAACGGGCTTTTCGTCATGGCGGTGCCGGGAGGATCCTGCTTCGTGCGCCTCAGAAGATGCGCCGGAAACGCCCGTATCAACTTGCGTGGAGTGGCTGGCTGGCAAAATCACCTGCGGCGCGCCCGGTCGGCTTCCCAGGGCCAGCGCCTGGACGCAAGACAGTGCATTGCACACATCTGCCCACTCGTTGTGGTGAGCGGCCTTGCACGGTCGCCATCGCCGCAGGCCAAGAGCAAGAACGACAATCACGAAAATTCAACCAGAGGAAGCCCAGGGAATGTTGCCGATGACGACCAGGACACTGCTCTCATTCGCGGCCGCGGCCGCCTTTTCCGTACTGGCGAGCCAGAGCGCCCTTGCGCAAAAGAAATACGACACCGGCGCCACCGACACCGAGATCAAGATCGGCAATGTCGAGGCCTATAGCGGCCCGGCCTCGGCCTACGGCATCATCGGCAAGACCGAGGAAGCCTATTTCAAGATGATCAACGACCAGGGCGGCATCAACGGTCGCCGGATCAACTTCATCTCCTATGACGACGGCTACAGCCCGCCGAAGACGGTCGAGCAGGTGCGCAAGCTGATCGAGAGCGACGAGGTGTTCCTGGTGTTCAACGCGCTGGGCACGCCGACCCAGACCGCCGTGCAGAAATATCACAACGCCAAGAAGGTGCCGCAGCTGTTCCTCGCCACCGGCGCCAGCAAGTGGAACGACCCCAAGGAATTTCCGTGGACGATGGGTTTCCAGCCCAGCTACCGCGTCGAGGCGCGGATCTTCGCCAAGTACATCCTCAAGGAGAAGCCGAACGCGAAGATCGCGATCTTCTATGCCAATGACGATTTCGGCAAGGACTATGTCCTCGGCATCAAGGAGGTACTGGGCGACAAGGCCAAGACCATGATCGTGGCCGAGGAGAGCTACGAGACCTCGGAGCCGTCGATCGATGCTCATATCGTCAAGCTGAAGGGCACCGGCGCCGACGTGTTCGTCAACATCGCGACGCCGAAATTCGCAGCCCAGGCGATCAAGAAGATCGCCGAGCTCGAGTGGAAGCCGATGCACCTGATGACCGACGTCTCGATCTCGATCGGCGCCGTGATGAAGCCGGCCGGCCTCGAAGCCTCCGAGGGCGTGCTCTCCGCCGGCTATCTCAAGGACCCGTCGGATCCGCAGTGGAAGGACGACGAGGGCATGAAGAAGTTCATGGCCTTCATCGACAAGTACATGCCCGGCGCCAACATCTCCGACGCCAACCTCGCCTATGGCTATGCCGCGGCGCAGACCATGGTGCAGACCCTGAAGCAGTGCGGCGACACTCTGACCCGCGAGAACGTCATGAAGCAGGCCGCCAGCCTGAAGGATTTTGCGCCTGACACCCTGATCCCCGGCATCAAGGTCAACACCGGCCCGAATGATTTCGCCCCGATCGAGCAGCTCAAGATGATGCAGTTCAAGGGCGGCAAGTGGGATCTGTTCGGCGACATCATCAGCGCTGACGTCGGGGGGTAGGTTCACGCACGCGCCGGGTGGTAGACCCGCGCGCAATTGATGCCCACGTTCTAACCACGATACCGGTCGACTCCCCTCCCCCTTGCGGGGAGGGGAGTCGACCGGTATCGGGTCAAATTCTGCCAAGCAAAATCTTCTTGCTATTTTTCCGAATCCATGTTTCTCTCTCGCCATCCCGCCTCACTGCGGAGGGGCGTTACGCGCGATCGTCACGACACGCGAGGCGGGGATGCGGTGGCCGCGAGAGATCGCAGCGTCTTCTTACGAAGGCGCGGACGAACGATCGCTTGCGGACGTGAAGTCGCAGCGTCCTGACACCCCGAAGCTGGTGTCTCCCGCGCAACGCGCAAGCATTGTCGCGGCATGGTGGCCAACAAGCCGGTGCACCAGGGAGACTGCGTATAAGCGTTCAACCCATCGCGCAGGGAATGCCGGCGTGCTCGGCTTTGCCTGTGGTACCTGCCGCCTGCATTTTTTTCGCAGGCGGGCCATGGGTGAGGCCTTCACCCGGCATTCCCTGCGCCCTCTGCACGTGAAGAGGGACGGACTGATTGAAACCTCGGGCGAGTGTCGCCGCGAGACTGCGATGACACGTCCTTAGTCGATTGTCTGCTGATCGATCCGATCTGTCGTTCAGACGTTCGGCTGCTTGAACGTCGCGCTGTTTGATCCCGTGAATCCGCCTCACCCCACCGCCGTCGTCCCGGACAAGCCGTGACGCGCGAAGCGCGGCACGGTGCCGATCCGGGACCCATACTCCGCGGCGGTGATGTGGCGCGAAAAAGCCAATGACCAGCCGGACTCAAACCGCTCCCTGGGGGTATGGGTCCCGGCGTTCGCCGGGACGACGCTGCATGGCTAGAAGCACGGCGGCAACTACAAACTCCGTCATTGCGAGCGAAGCGAAGCAATCCAGGGCCGAGTTCACGACTCTGGATTGCTTCGTCGTTTCGCTCCTCACAATGACGGCGGTTAGTCGTCTGCCCCAATCTCACGGCACGCCCTGCACGAACAGCGCGAACGGCTCCTCGACGGTCTTGCGCAGGTGCTCGCGATAGAAACCGTAGTGCCGATCATCAGCGTCGAGCCGCCCGAAGCTCGGCTCCACCACATTGCGCAGCGGGAGCAGCGCGATCGGCGCGGCGATCGGGGTCAGCAGCGAGCCGCGGCCCGCCAGGAGCGTCGTGATGATGCCGTACATCTCACCGGTGATGGTCGGCCTGGAGACCGTGATCAGGCGGTGCTGGCCGTGGCGGTTGGTGACGAGGTAGACGAAGCCGGACTGGTTTGGCACGGCAACCTCGCCGAACTGCGTGAACGCCGCATCGAGCCGCGCGCCTTCGCGAAACATCAGCGACGACGCGGCATCGTCCCAGACGATGTCGGTGCGGTAGGCGTAGATCGCGTCCTTGTCGCCGAATGACGGGCGCAAGGTGACGTAGGTGCCCTCGATCCACTCCACGGCCCGCCGCGAATAGGAGCCGAGGCTGTCGGGTGCAATGCCGCCGCTCGCGGCAGGCGCGGCGAGAGGTGCGCTCGGCGCCTTGCGCAGGGACATGCCGAGCGCCTGCTCGAGCCTGACAATGGTGGCGAGCGTGAACGGGCGGCGGCCGCCGAGCGCCTTCTCGAGGGTCGAGAGGCTCAGCCTGGCCTGCTCCGCCAGCGCCTGCCGCGACATCCGGCGCCGCGCGATCTCCTCGCGGACGGTCTCGGCGACCTGCCGGCTCTGCTCGTCGGAAAGCTCGCTGTTGTCCGGTATCGACATCCTGTCCCCTGCCGCGTGATGCGCACCTCTTCTAGCAGACGGACAAATCAGCACAAACCCGGACAGATCAGCCGCGCTCTCGACCACGACAGGACATGCGCGGGCGGGCGGCGGCCGAACAAGACCGACCATTCCGCTCGCGGTGCCGGCGCGCTGCGCCCAGTCTCGGCCTGCCGAATTTGTTCGTTGCGGAGGCAATGATGAGCGAGACAATGGACCACGATATCAGAAGCAGCACCCATCCGGTCCGGTCATGGATCGTGACCATGCTGCTATTCCTGCTGCTCCAGGCCGCCGCCGTGCTGCTGGTCGGCTTCACGGCGCTGTTTCTCAGCGTCACCCCTGGCTGGTCCGCCGAAGGGCCATTGGCGCCGCTGACCAGGCCGGGCGACGCCCGCTCCGGCGCACTGCTGTTCAAGTCCGACGGCCGCTATGCCGAGGCGCCGCGGCTCGGCATCGACGTCGACATCGTCGTCTCCGGCCCGACCGCGCGGGCGCGCGTGACGCAGCTGTTCAAGAACACCAGCTCGCAATGGATGGAGGCGGTCTATGTCTATCCGCTGCCACCCGACAGCGCGGTCGACACACTGAAGATGATCGTCGGCGACCGCGTCGTGGTCGGCGACATCAAGCCGCGCGAACAGGCCAAGGTGATCTATGAGCAGGCCAAGCGCGACGGCAAGACCGCGGCGCTCACCGAGCAGGAGCGACCGAACATCTTCACCAACTCGCTCGCCAATATCGGCCCCGGCGAGACCGTGCTGGTGCAGATCGAATATCAGCAGCCGGTGGCCGCGAGCGGCGGCGAGTTCTCGCTGCGGGTGCCGCTGGTCGTGGCGCCGCGCTACAATCCGGCGCCGATCGTGCAGAGCGTCGATCTGCGCCCGGGCGGCAACGGCTGGGGCGCAGCGAGCAACGATCCCGTGCCTGATCGCGACCGCATCTCGCCGGAGGTGCTCGACCCAGCCAAGACCGATCCGGTCAATCCGACGAGGATCACGGTGCGGCTGCAGGCAGGCTTCGTCATCGGCGAGGTCAAGAGCCACCATCACCAGGTGACGATCGACAGCCCCGATGCGAAGACGCGTGTCGTGACACTCGCCGAGGGCGTGGTGCCGGCCGATCGCGATTTCGAGCTGACCTGGAAGCCGGCGGCCGCCGCGACGCCGTCGGTCGGCCTGTTACACGAGCAGGTCGGCGATGCCGACTATCTGCTCGCCTTCGTCACGCCTCCCGCAGTGACGGCGTCGGCACAGCGTCCGCAGCCGCGCGACGTGATCTTCGTGATCGACAATTCCGGCTCGATGGGCGGCACCTCGATCCGCCAGGCCAAGGCCAGCCTGCTCTATGCGCTGAACCGGCTGCAGCCGGGCGACCGCTTCAACGTGATCCGCTTCGACGACACCATGACCGTGCTGTTTCCCGCCTCGGTGCCGGCCGATGCCGAGCATGTCGGCAGCGCGACCAGCTTCGTCAGTGCGCTCGACGCGCGCGGCGGCACCGAGATGGTGCCGGCGATGCGCGCGGCGCTGACCGACGACGGCAGCGACTCCGACCGCGTGCGTCAGGTGGTGTTTCTGACCGATGGTGCCATCGGCAACGAGCAGCAGCTGTTCGAGACCATCACCGCGATGCGCGGCCGCTCGCGCATCTTCATGGTCGGCATCGGCTCGGCGCCGAACACCTATCTGATGACGCGCGCCGCCGAGCTCGGACGCGGCGCCTTCACCCATATCGGTTCGGTCGAGCAGGTCGAGGACCGCATGCGCGATTTGTTCGCCAAGCTGGAGAACCCGGTGGTGACTGGGCTGAGCGCGACGTTCTCCGAAGCCTCTGCCGACCTCACGCCCGCGGTGCTGCCGGACGTCTATCGCAACGAGCCGCTGGTGCTGGCCGCCAAAATCGATCGTCTCGCCGGCTCGCTGCAGCTCAAGGGCCGCATCGGCGACCAGCCCTGGACCATCACGCTGCCGCTGTCGGGCGCCGCCGAGGGCAAGGGCCTTTCAAAGCTGTGGGCGCGGCGCAAGATCGGCGATGCCGAGGTGGCGAAGACGATGCGGCAGATGACGCCGGAGGAAGCCGACGGCGCCATTCTGAAGCTCGCGCTGGAGCACCGGCTGGTGAGCCGCCTGACCAGCCTCGTCGCCGTCGACAAGACGCCGCGCCGTCCCGACGGCGAGCCGCTGAGGCTCGCCGAACTGCCGATCAACCTGCCGGCCGGCTGGGATTTCGAGAAGGTGTTCGGCGACCGTGGCCGGATTCAGGCGATGCAGAAGGAGCGCCGCGCTGAAGCAGACCGCGACGTCCAGCTCGCCGCGCTGAAGCGGCCGGTGGTGCCGGCAGCGCCTGCGACGGTCACGCTGCCGAAGACGGCGACCGATGCGGAGCTCAGCATGCTGCTCGGGTTGGGCCTGCTGATGCTCGAACTGATCTGGCTCGTCGCGATCAGGCGGCGGGCTGCCAACTAAGCAATGTCGTCATTGCGAGGAGCGAAGCGACGAAGCAATCCAGGGGCTGCACAACGACTCTGGATTGCTTCGCTTCGCTCGCAATGACGGAGGAGAGAGAATGCCACGATTTGTCATCCCGCTCGCAGTCGCGCTTGTCGGCCTCATCCTGTTCGGCCACGGCGCCCTCATCCATGCCAAGGCGATCGTCGCGCAGGTGCTGCTCGATCGTGCCTTCTCCCAGACCATCGCTACGGGACATCCGGTCAAGCCGTGGTCCTGGGCCGACATGGTCCCGGTGGCGCGCATCGAGGTGAAGAGCCTCGGCGTCTCCACCATCGCGCTGGCCGGCTCGAGCGGCCAGGCATTGGCCTTCGGCGCCGGCCATGTCGAGGGCAGCGCCGAGCCGGGCGAGCCGGGTGTCGCCGTCTACTCGGGCCATCGCGACACGCATTTCCGCTTCCTGAAGGACGTCAGCATCGGCGACGAGATCGACATCGTCAGGCGCGACGGCAAGACCTTCCGCTATCGCGCCGACGGGGCCAGCGTCGTGCGTTTCGATGCGTCCGGCATCGATCCGGACACCGAACGCCCTGAGCTCGTGCTCTCCACCTGCTGGCCGTTCGACGCGCTGACGCAGGGCCCGGAGCGCTACGTGCTGCACGCCACGCTGATCGCGTCTGAAGAATGAACGAGACCATGGCTGCCCTTGGGAACCAGGCGCCGAATGACCATTTGTCACCCTGTCGCCCGCGTGAGATGATCCTGCGCGGGCGGCACGGTCCATCATCGAAGCGCTTTCGACATGCATTCCCAGATCCAATATCTGCCGATCACGCCCGTATTCTTTGCGATCCTGGTGCTCGCCTTCGGCGTCCTGATCGTCCTGATCCAGCTCGGCATCCTGCGCTACGCCTACATGAAGCTCGGCGTCAGCTCGGGCACCGCGATGCTGCTGCTGTTCGGCTCGCTGGTCGGCAGCTATTTCAACATCCCAATCACCATGCTGCCTGGGCAGGTCGCGCGCTCTGGCGAGATCATCGACTTTTTCGGCATGCAATATGTCGTGCCGTTGGTGCATCAATGGCCGGGTACTCTGCTCGCCGTGAATGTCGGCGGCGCGGTGATCCCGACGATCATGTCGACCTATCTCATGCTGCGCTACCAGCTCTGGCTGCGCGCCGCGATCGCGGTGCTGGTGATCGCCGTGATCATCCACGCGATGGCGACGCCGGTGCAGGGCGTCGGCATCGCCGTGCCGGTGTTCGCGCCGGTGGTCGTGACCGCGATCCTGGCGTTCCTGCTGTCGCGCGAATATGCCGCGCCGCTGGCCTATATCGGCGGCTCGATGGGCACGCTGGTCGGCGCCGACCTGATGAACCTCGACAAGATCGGCAGCCTCGGCGCGCCCGTGGCCTCGATCGGCGGCGCCGGGACGTTCGATGGCATTTTTCTCACCGGTATCCTGGCGGTGCTGCTGGCCGGCCTCGCCGCGCCCTCCCGGCCGGGCCTCGCGCGCTGAGCTTTCAACCGGGAGACATAGCGGCTAAAATCGAGCCAAGGCAGCAGTGGACACGGAATGCGCGCGATCAATCTTATCGTGGGAACCCTGACGATCGCGGCCGTCGCGGCCGGGATCAGCGGCGTCCTGATCAAGCAGAAGCGCCGCATCGCCGAGCAGCGCAGCACCATGCGCGTGGTGTTCGACGGCGGTTCGGCGGCCGGCCTCCGCAAGGGCGGGCCGGTGAATTTCGATGGCGTGCAGGCCGGGCAGATCCTCTCGATCAATCTCGAGAGCCCGCGCAAGATCGTTGCCATGATCACGCTCGACAAGTCAGCGCCGATCCGCAAGGACACCACAGCGGGCATCGAGTTCCAGGGCCTGACCGGTATCGCTGCGATCTCGCTGGTCGGCGGCGCGCCGACCGCTCCGCCGGTGCCGCTGGATCGCGACGGCGTGCCGGTGCTGACGGCCGACCTCAAGGACCAGGAGACGATGGTCGAGACGGTGCACAACATCGACAAATACGTCGTCAGCAACGCACCGGCGATCAAGCAAGCGCTGCAGACGTTCGAAACGGAGACCGCCTCGCTGCAGGCCAAGACCGCCGCCTTCGACTCTGCGATCGACAAGGCCGAGGATGTCTTCAAGGGCTTCGATACGCTGGTCACCAAGATCGACGGCGCCATTCCCGGGTTCGCGGACGGCAATCCGGGCCAGCTGTTCGATCAGATCAAGTCCATGCGCGAGCTCGTCGACAGCTTCAAGCGCAAGTCCGCCAAGGTGATCGACGAGAGCCGCAAGACGCTGGTCGACATCAGCGACGGCGCCAATGCGATGACGGTCAAGTTCGGCGGCCAGCCCGCGCCGGGACCACGCCGGGTGCCGGCCTCACGCTGAGGGGCGGACACGCCGCCCCTCGCGTTCGTTCAGTGGCTGATCATCCAGGGGCGCGCCGTCGGAAAGCCCTTGGCGCCGCTCCTGGTCTTGGTCATCAGCCGCGGCGATTTCTTCGGCGAGCAGCAGCCGCAGGCCGGCCCATGCTTGGCCTTGTACTCGGCAACCGTCTGCGGCGCGTGGCGGCTGCGCTCGTTGGTCGCGTGCGCCGTACGCCGCTCCGCCGGCATGCAGGCGAAGGCGGGCGCGGTGAGGATTGCCCGCGGCGCCATGTCCTGGCATTGCGGACAGACCTGCGGCTCATCACATTCCGACATCGGGCGCATGTCGGTGAAGGGGCCGCATTCGTCACAGAGATATTCATAGACCGGCATTGTCTCGTCTCCTGCGCAACATCGTCTCTCTCGTCCGCGCGGCGGATGCGGGGCGGCCAAATACGCGGCCGTCCCGCATCCCGTCGCACAGGGAGAGGGTTATTTATCCGGCGAGATCGGCATCTGGATGTCGCCCTTGATGTGCTTGATCGGTCCCGCCGCCGACGGCATCACGTCGAAGTCGAAGATCTCGGTCGGCAGCCACAGGGTCGCGCAGGCATTGGGCACGTCGACCACGCCGGAGATGTGACCCTGCACCGGCGCGGTGCCGAGGATCGAATAGGCCTGGGCGCCGGAGTAGCCGAACTTCTTCAGGTACTCGATCGCGTTGAGACAGGCCTGCCGATAGGCGATGTGGACGTCGAGATAGTGCTGCTTGCCGGCCTCGTCGACCGAGATGCCCTCGAAGATCAGGTAGTCACGATAGTTCGGCGTGATCGGCGACGGCTTGAAGATCGGGTTCTTGATGCCGTACTTCGCGACGCCGTCCTTGATGACGTCGACCTTGATGTGCAGCCAGCCCGCCATCTCGATGGCGCCGCAGAAGGTGATCTCGCCGTCGCCCTGGCTGAAGTGCAGATCGCCCATCGAGAGGCCGCCACCGGGCACGTAGACCGGGAAGTAGATCTTCGAGCCGCGCGACAAATCCTTGATGTCGCAATTGCCGCCATGCTCGCGCGGCGGCACGGTGCGGGCGCCCTCGGCGCCGATCTTGGCCTTGACGTCACCCTTGGCCTGGCCGGCATGCGCGGTCGGCGCGAACGGGGGATTGGCGAGGCCCGGCACGCGGGTCGGGTTGGTCGCGATCAGCGCCGTCTCACGCTCGTTCCAGGTCGCGAGCAGCTTCGGATCGGGCAGACAGCCGATCAGGCCGGGATGGATCAGGCCGGCGAAGTTCACGCCAGGGACGTGACGCGAAGAGGTGTAGAGGCCCTTGATGTCCCAGATCGACTTCTGCGCCAGTGGGAAATGGTCGGTCAGGAAGCCGCCGCCATTCTGCTTGGAGAAGAAGCCGTTGAAGCCCCACAGACTCTCCTTCAGCGGGCCGACGTCGAGCAGGTCGACGACCAGGAGATCGCCGGGCTCGGCGCCCTTGACGCCGATCGGGCCGGACAGGAAGTGCACGATCGACAGGTCGATGTCGCGGACGTCATCGGCGGAATCGTTGTTCTTGATGAAGCCGCCGGTCCAGTCGTAAGTCTCGATGATGAAGTCGTCACCGGGGTTGACCCACTCCACCATCGGAATGTCCGGGTGCCAGCGATTGTGCACCTTGTCGTTCTCGTAGGCCGACTTGGTCAGATCGACCTTGATCAGTGTGTCAGGCATCAAGAGCTCCCCTTTACCTTTGCTTGGACGGAGTGGTTAGACGGACAGATATTTCGAGACCTGCGCGGCATCGACGGAGTCGCGCGGATCGTCGCGGACGATCTCACCGTTCTCGATCACCAGCACGCGGTCGGCGATGTCGAGCGCGAAGCTCAGCACCTGCTCGGAGACGACGATCGACAATCCCTTCTCGTCACGGATGCGCTTCAAGGTGCGCGCCATCTCCTTGATGATCGACGGCTGGATGCCCTCGGTCGGCTCGTCGAGCAGCAGCACCTTCGGCTTGGTGGCGAGTGCGCGCGCGATCGCGAGCTGCTGCTGCTGGCCGCCGGAGAGATTACCGCCGCGGCGGCCCTTCATCTCGAGCAACACCGGAAACAGCTCGTAGATGTCGCCGGGCACCTCGGACTCGCCCGAGACGACGAGGCCGGTCTCGATGTTCTCCTTGACTGTCATGGTCGAGAAAATCATGCGGCCCTGCGGCACATAAGCGAGGCCCTTGGCGACACGCTCGTAGCTCTTCAGGCCCGACAGCTCGGTGCCGTTCATGTCGATGGAGCCGCTCTTGGACGGCAGGATGCCCATCAGCGACTTCATCAGCGTGGTCTTGCCCATGCCGTTGCGCCCCATGATCGCAACGATCTCGTTGGGCGCGACCTTGACATTCAGGCCATGCAGCACCTCGCTCTGGCCATAGGCGACATGGAGATCGGAGATTGCGAGCATCAATGGCTCCTGCAAAGTGATGAATTGGGACGAGGCTGCAGCAACATCGGCAGTGCGCTCCCTCCCCCCTTGTGGGGGAGGGTTGGGGAGGGGGGTAGCCCCAAGCGATACTGCCGCCGTGGGCCCCCTCCCCTAGCCCCTCCCCACAAGGGGGAGGGGAACGCAGCGTCACTCGGAGCAAACAAGATCGCGATCATCGCTCAGTGCCCCAGATAGACTTCGACGACCTTGGGGTCGTTCTTGACCTTGTCCATCGTGCCTTCGGATAGGATCTGTCCCTGGTGCAGCACGGTGACCTTGTGGGCGATGTCCTCGACGAACTTCATGTCGTGCTCGATGACGAGCACCGAACGGTCCTTGATGATGCGGTTGAGCAGCTCGGCGGTCTTGGCGCGCTCGCTGACGCTCATGCCGGCCACAGGCTCGTCGAGCATCAGAAGGTCCGGGTTCTGGATCAGCAGCATGCCGATCTCGAGCCACTGCTTCTGGCCATGGCTGAGCTCGGCCGCCGAGGTCTTGAGACGATCCTTCAGGAAGATCATCTCCGCGACCTCCTCGACGCGATCCTTGACGACCGCGTCGCGCTGGAAGGTCAGCGAGCCGAACACGGTGCGGCCGCGCGGAAAGGATATCTCGAGATTCTCGAACACGCTGAGATCCTCGAACACCGATGGCGTCTGGAACTTGCGGCCAACACCGGTCTTGACGATCTCGTTCTCGCGCAGCTTGGTCAGCTCCTTGCCGCGGAACTGGATCGAGCCCGAGGTCGCTTTGGTTTTGCCGCAGATCAGGTCGAGCACCGTGGTCTTGCCGGCGCCGTTCGGGCCGATGATGACGCGGATCTCGTTCTCTTCGACGTAGAAGGAGAGATCGTTGACCGCCTTGAAGCCGTCGAACGAGACGGTGAGGGCTTCGACCGCGAGCAGGAATTCCTTGGGCTGATGACCGATGAGCATCGCTGTCTCCTCACTCTGCGGGGGCGCCGTCGGCGACCAGGCCGCCATTGCCGGGCTTCTTGCTGCGGGACGCCAGCAGCCGGTCGATGCGCGGCTGCACGTAGTCACCCCAGATTCCGGCCAATCCGTTCGGGAAGGCGAGAACCACGGCGATGAACAAGGCACCCAAGCCGAACAGCCAGAGCTGCGGGAAGGTCTCCGACAGGCTGGTCTTGGCGAAGTTGACGAGGAGCGAGCCATAGACCGCGCCGAAGATCGAGAGCCGGCCGCCGACCGCCGTGTAGATCACCATCTCGATCGACGGCACGATGCCGACGAAGGACGGCGACATGAAGCCGACCTCGAGCGTGAACAGCGCGCCGCCGACCGCGGCGAACACCGCCGCGGCGCAGAAGGCGAAGATCTTGAAATTGGCGACGCTGTAGCCGGAGAAGCGGACCCGGTCCTCCTGCTCCCGCATCGCCACCAGGATGCGGCCGAGCTTGGTGAGACGGATGAACTGCGCGACCAGGATGGCGGCGAACAGGAAGAACACCTCGACGAAGTAGAGGATGTATTTGGCGTGATCGGTGCGGATGTCCCAGCCGTGCAGGGTGCGCAGGTCGGTGATGCCGTTGATGCCGCCGGTGTAGCCCTGCTGTCCCACGATCAGGATGGTCATGATGGCCGCGATCGCCTGGGTGATGATGGCGAAGTAGACGCCGCCGACACGCCGCTTGAACATCGCAGCGCCGATGATGAAGGCGAAGATCGCCGGCACCAGGATGATCGCGGCGAGCGCGAACGGGAAGCTCTGGAACGGCTTCCAGAAGAACGGCAGCTGCGTCAGCTGATTCCAGTCCATGAAGTCGGGAATGCCAGGGGTCGACTGGATCTTGGTGTTGGCGACGCTGGAGGCCTCAAGCTTGAGGAACATTGCCATGCAGTAGCCGCCGAGGCCGAAGAACACACCCTGCCCCAGGCTCAGAATGCCGCCATAGCCCCAGCACAGCACCAGGCCGATGGCGACGAAGGAGTACGTCAGGTACTTCGCGACCAGGTTGAGGCGGAAGATGTCGACCGCCAGCGGCAGGATGACCACGAGCAGAAGCAGCAGAGAGACGAAGCCGATGAGCTCGGAGCGATTGAAGAAGCGCGTATTGATGATCATGACGGTGCTTTCTGATTCCCGATTCCTGCGCGTTCCGGCTATTTG
Source organism: Bradyrhizobium sp. HKCCYLRH2047 (assembly GCF_051168175.1). NCBI lineage: Bacteria > Pseudomonadati > Pseudomonadota > Alphaproteobacteria > Hyphomicrobiales > Nitrobacteraceae > Bradyrhizobium > Bradyrhizobium sp. HKCCYLRH2047. Next base: position 785,875 of record NZ_JBNPUM010000001.1, on the reverse strand, counting down.
CGGACCTTGAGGGCGAACAGGCCCTGCGGCCGCAGCATCAGGATGGCGACGATCGCCAGCAGAGTGAGCACCTTGGCCATCGAGCCGGACATGAAGAACTCCATCGTCGACTGCGCCTGGGAGATGGTGAAGGCAGAGGCGATGGTGCCGATCAGGCTGGCGGCGCCGCCGAACACGACGACCAGGAAGGTGTCGACGATGTAGAGCTGGCCGGCGGTCGGGCCGGTCGAGCCGATCATCGTGAAGGCGGAGCCGGCGACACCGGCGATGCCGCAGCCGAGACCGAAGGTGTAGCGGTCGACCTTCTCGGTGTTGATGCCGACGGCGCCGGCCATCACGCGGTTCTGCACGACGGCGCGGACCTGCTTGCCCCAGCGCGACAGGAAGAGGACATAGGCGACCACGATCGTGATCAGAATGGTCAGGCACATCACGAACATACCGTTGATCGGAATCTGGATGGCGTCGGTCGCCTGCCAGGAGCCCATCATCCAGTCCGGCAGCTCCACGCCGACCTCGCGCGCGCCGAACACCGAGCGGTAGGCCTGCTGCAGGATGAGGCTGAGGCCCCAGGTTGCGAGCAGCGTATCGAGCGGCCGCTTGTAGAGCCGGCGGATCATCGCCCACTCGACCAGCATGCCCAGCGATCCGGAGGCGATGAAGGCCAGCATCATCGCGACGAAGAAGTAGCCGGGAAACAGCGAGGGCAGGAAATGCTGGAAGGCGTTCGAGGTCATCCAGGTGACGTAGGCGCCGAGGATCATGAACTCGCCATGCGCCATGTTGATGACGCCCATCTGGCCGAAGATGATGGCAAGCCCCAGCGCCATCAGCACGTAGACCGAAAACAGGATGAGGCCTGCGAACCCCTGCATCGCGAAGATGGCCCCGAGGTCGCCGATGGAATAGTCACCGAACATGATCCGTCCTCTCGTGATGCGTGGTGTCGGTGCGCACTGACTTGCGATGCGCGTTGGCGCCCGCAGCATTGCCGCCGGTAAGGTCGTTCCCTCCCCCCTTGTGGGGGAGGGCCAGGGAGGGGGGTCCACACGACGAACTGTGGGTGGGGTACCCCCCTCCCCAACCCTCCCCCACAAGGGGGGAGGGAGCGCACTGGTTGTGCGGCAACGGCGTCGCTTCATCGGCCGTCGCAATGCGCGACTCGCGACTTACTGATAGCCCTTCGGGAACGGATCGGGCTCGACCAGGTCGGCGGTCTCGTAGATCAGCTCGTATTGACCGTCCGCCTTGGCGCGGCCGACGCGGGTCTTGGACCAGAGATGGTGATTCTCGTGGATCCGGACATAGCCTTCCGGCGCGCCCTTGAACTCGATGCCGGGCGAGGCGGCGGCGACCTTGTCGATGTCGAAGCTGCCGGCCTTCTCGACGGTCAGCTTCCACAGCCACGGACCGAGATAGGCGGCTTGCGTCACGTCGCCGATCACGGTCTTCTCACCCCACATCTTCTTGAAATCGGCGACGAAGGCCTTGTTGTTGGGGTTGTCGAGCGACTGGAAGTACTTCATGCAGGCATAGGCGCCCGCGATGTTCTCACCGCCGATGCCGTCGATCTCGTCTTCGGTCACGGAGATGGTGAGCAAGGTCTGCTTCGACATGTCGATGCCGGCGGCTTTCAGCTGCTTGTAGAACGCGACATTGGAGCCGCCGACGATGATCGCGTAGATCACGTCCGGCTTGGTCAGCTTGATCTTGTTGATGACCGAGTTGAACTGGGTGTGGCCGAGCGGGAAGTACTCTTCGCCGACGACCTTGCAGCCCTGCAGATGGCCCTCGATGTGCTTGCGCGCGATCTTGTTCGAGGTGCGCGGCCAGATGTAGTCGGAGCCGAGCAGGTAGAAGGTCTTCGCACCCTTGGTCTTGTTGACCCAGTCGAGGCCGGCGATGATCTGCTGGGTGGCTTCCTGGCCGGTGTAGATGACGTTCTTGGACTGCTCGAGGCCTTCGTAGAAGGTCGGGTAGTACAGCATGCCGTTGTACTGCTCGAACACCGGCAGCACCGCCTTGCGCGAGGCCGAGGTCCAGCAGCCCATCACGGCGGCGCACTTGTCGTTGACCAGGAGCTTCTTGGCCTTCTCCGCGAAGGTCGGCCAATCCGAGGCGCCGTCCTCCTGGATGTACTTGATCTTGCGGCCGAGCACGCCGCCGGCGGCATTGATCTGCTCGATCGCGAGCTTCTCGGCCTGCACCGACCCTGTCTCGGAGATCGCCATGGTGCCGGTGACCGAATGCAGGATGCCGACCGTCACTTCGCTATCGGTGACTGCAAGTCCGGTGGTGTTGACAGCGGAGGTTGCGGGACCGGCGCCAAAGGATGGCCGCGGCATCATGGCCAGCGCCGGGATTGCGGCCATTCCCATCAGCAATTGGCGCCGAAGCGGCGACTTCAGGCCCTTTTTGGTTTCGTCTGACATGAGCACCCCATTCATTGGTTCGAGGACACGCGTTGGGTCAGACGAAGGATGGCGCGGTTTGTGCAACGCACGGATACGCAAGATTGCGTATACTGCACCGCAAAAGCGCGACGTAGGCTCTGCGTAGGTCTTGCGAGGGGCAGGCGAGTTGCGGACAAGCGCCCGCGGGTGAGGAGTTCGAAAGTGGCAGGGCGGCAGCGGATCGACCGCGTCAGGCGCCAGTACAACCAGTGGGTCGCCAACCAGACGTTGGAGGACTATGCGCTCCGCTTCACGGCCAAGAGCGCGCGGCGCTGGTCGGCCGCCCGCGTCGCCAACACCGCGCTGGGCGCAATCTCGTTCCTGGCGCTGGAGGCCATCGGCGGCACAATCACCTTGAACTACGGCGTGACCAATGCGACCGCCGCCATCCTGGTCGCCAGCGTGATCATCTTCTGCTGCGGCCTGCCGATCGCCTATCATGCAGCTAAATGCGGCATCGACATCGACCTGCTGACGCGTGGCGCCGGCTTCGGCTACATCGGCTCCACCATCACCTCGCTGATCTACGCCTCCTTCACCTTCATCTTCTTCGCCATCGAGGCGGTGATCCTCGCCTCCGCCCTCGAGATGTGCTTCGGCATTCCGCGCCCGGTCGGCTATCTCATCAGCGCCGTCGTCATCATCCCGCTCGTGACCTACGGCATCACGCTGATCAGCCGCTTCCAACTATGGACGCAGCCGCTGTGGGTCGTGCTGCACGTCCTGCCCTTTGCCGCAATCGCCTATGCGAGCCCGCACTCCTTCGCCGATTGGCTGCAGTTTCCCGGCGAGCATGGCGATCCCATGGGCCATCTCGATCTGGCGCTGTTCGGGACCGCGGCGGCGGTCGTGTTCTCGCTGGTCGCCCAGATCGGCGAGCAGGTCGACTTCCTGCGCTTTCTGCCGCGCGATCGCCGCACGTCGAAACGGTCATGGTGGATTGCGCTGTTATCCGCAGGCCCCGGCTGGATCGTGCTCGGTGCGCTGAAGCTGCTGGCGGGCTCGTTCCTGGCCTACTTCGCGCTCAGCCATGGAGTCTCGGCCGACCGCGCCGCCGAACCGGCACACATGTATCTCGAGGCGTTCCGCTACGTGCTGGCCCGGCCGGACCTGGCGCTTGCGCTGACAGGTACCTTCGTGATCGTGTCCCAGATCAAGATCAACGTCACCAATGCCTATGCCGGCTCGATCGCCTGGTCGAACTTCTTCTCCCGCCTGACCCACAGTCATCCGGGACGCGTCGTGTGGCTCGTCTTCAACGTCGTTGTCGCGCTGCTGCTGATGGAGATCGGCGTCTACAAGGCGCTGGAGCAGACGCTGGCGCTGTACTCCAACATCGCCATCTCCTGGGTCGGCGCGCTGGTCGCGGACCTCGTGATCAACAAGCCGCTGGGCCTGCGCCCACCGCAGATGGAGTTCAAGCGCGCCCATCTCTACGACATCAATCCGGTCGGCGTCGGCGCGATGACGATCGCCACGATCGTCTCGATCTGCGCCTTCTATGGCCTGTTCGGTCCGACCGGAAAGGCGCTGTCGACTTTCGTCGCGCTCGGCGTCGCGCTCGTCACCGCGCCCGCGATCGCCTATCTGACCGACGGAAAGTACTATCTGGCGCGCAAGCCGAAGCGGAGCTGGCAGAACATCGAGCAGATCCAATGCTGCATCTGTGAGCATCATTTCGAGCCGGAGGACACCGCCTCCTGCCCAGCCTATGCCGGCCCGATCTGCTCGCTGTGCTGCTCGCTCGACGCTCGCTGTCACGATCTGTGCAAACCGCACGCGCGGGCGCAAGCCCAGGTCGCCGCGGCGCTTGGCGGCATGCTGCCGGGGTCGGTGCTCGCCAAGATCAACTCGCAGCTCGGTCACTATGTCGGTGTCTTTCTGACATCGGCCGGACTCGTCGCGCTGACGCTCGGCATGATCTATCTGGAGACCTCGGCGGCGCTGCCAGGATTCAAGGGCATCATCTCCGACGTGCTGTGGAAGGTGTTCTTCGCTCTCTCCATCATCATCGGCGTCGTGACCTGGCTGTTCGTGCTGGCGCAGCAGAGCCGTCGCGCCGCCGAGGCCGAGACACGCCGGCAGACGCAGCTGTTGATTCAGGAGATCGAGGCGCACAAGCGCACCGACGCCGAGCTGCAGCGCGCCAAGGAGGTTGCGGAGTCCGCCAACCTCGCCAAGAGCCGCTATGTCGTCGGCCTCAGCCACGAGCTGCGCTCGCCGCTGAACGCGATCTCCGGCTATGCGCAACTGCTCGAGCAGGACACGAGCCTCGCACCAAAGCCGCGGGACCAGGTCCGCGTCGTCCGCCGCAGCGCCGATCATCTGTCCGGCCTGATCGACGGCATCCTCGATATCTCCAAGATCGAAGCCGGGCGGCTGTATCTGTCGCGCGACGAGGTCCGTCTCAGCGAATTCCTCGACCAGCTTGTGGGCATGTTCCGATTGCAAGCCGCCGCCAAGGGCGTCGACTTCGTGTTCAAGCGGCCGGCGGTGCTGCCGCTGGTCGTCTACGCCGACGAGAAACGGCTGCGCCAGATCCTGATCAACCTGCTGTCGAATGCGATCAAATTCACCGCGGAAGGCAGCGTCCAGTTCGTCGTGCATTATCGCAGTCCGGTCGCGGAGTTCGAGGTGATTGATACCGGGCCCGGCATCCAGCCCGACGACCTCGAGCGCATCTTCGCGCCGTTCGAGCGCGGCGCGCTCGGGGCCGCTCAACCGCAGACCGGCACGGGACTGGGCCTGACGATCAGCCGCCTGCTCGCCGGGGTGATGGGCGGCGACATCAAGGTCGAGAGCAGGGTCGGCACCGGCAGCACCTTCAAGGTCAAGATCCTCCTGTCCGAGGTCACCAACCCGACGCGGCATGCGCCGGTGAAGGCGCCGGTCGCCGGCTATCTCGGACCGCGCAGGACGATTCTGATCACCGACGACGATCCCGTCCATCGCGACCTCCTGCGCGAGGTGCTGACGCCGCTCGGCTTCATCCTGCTGAGCGCGCCCGACGGTCCCGCCTGCCTCGCGCTCGCACAGCACTGCCAGCCGGATCTGTTCATTCTGGACATCTCGATGCCCGGCATGGACGGCTGGACGGTGGCCGAGACCTTGCGCAACAGCGGTCATCATCAGGCCCGGATCCTGATGACATCTGCGAGTGCGCTCGAAGCTCATGGCCGGCCGCTGGCGCAACCATTCCACGACAGCTACCTGATGAAGCCGATCGACATTCCAAGGCTGCTGGAGGCGATACGTCAATTGCTGAAGCTCGAATGGAGCTACCAGACCGACATCCCAGTGGCGCCGCCACGCTGGCGGCCGGACACCGGGCCCCGGCCCCCGCTCAACTATGTCGAGGAGCTGATGAGCCTCGGCCAGATCGGCTATATCAGGGCCATTCAGCTCAAGCTCGACGACATCAGCAACGCGCATCCGGAGCATGCCGACTTCGTCGCCCAGATGCGCACGCTTATCGACCGCTTCGATCTCGATCAGTACATGGCCACTCTGAAGACCTTGCATGCCTATGAGCACTGACAGCAGGAAGCGCGACGTCGCGCTGGTGGTGGACGACTCGCCGGAGACGCTTCGGCTGCTCACCGACGCGCTGGATGGTGCCGGCATGACGGTCATGGTCGCACTCGATGGCGCCGCGGCCATGCGCATCATCGACCAGATCACGCCGGACATCATCCTGCTCGACGCCGTCATGCCCGGCATGGACGGCTTCGAGACGTGCCGCAAGCTCAAGCGCGAGACGGGTCTCTCCAACGTCCCCGTCATCTTCATGACCGGGCTCGCCGATACCGAGCATATCGTGAAGGGACTGGAGGCCGGCGGCGTCGACTACGTCACCAAGCCGATCGCCGTCTCGGAGATGCTGGCGCGCATCCGCGTGCATCTCGCCAACGCCCGGATGACGCAGAGTGCGCGCGCCGCGCTCGACGTTTCCGGCCGCTTCCTGCTCGCCGTCAACCGCGAGGGACGGCTGATGTGGGCAACGCCGCAGGCGCAGAAGCTGCTGTCGGACAGTTTTGGCACCGCCGAGGAGCTCGTTCTTCCCGAAGCGCTGCGGCTCTGGCTGGATCAGGCGCAGAACGGCGGCGGGAAGGCCGCCGCTTCGATCCCCGATCATCCCGAATTGCGCCTCTATTACATGGGCGGAGCCGGGCCCAACGAGTTCCTGCTGCGGCTCGCCAAGGAGTCCTCCGGTGAGTTGCCCAAGGAATTCTCCAGCGAGTTCGGTCTCACCACGCGCGAGGGCGAAGTGCTGTCATGGCTGTCCAAGGGCAAGACCAACCGCGACATCGCGCAGATCCTGGGGCTGAGCCCGCGCACCGTCGACAAGCACCTCGAGCAGATCTACGCCAAGCTCGGCGTCGAGAACCGAACCGCCGCCGCGGCGATCGCGACGGGGGTGACGCGGCGGGAGGGATGAGACGGGCGGCGCACTCAGATGCGCGCTCTGAAACTCGCTGTCGTCCCGGGCAAGCCCGCTGACGCACAGCGTCAACGGGCGCCGACCCGGGACCCATACCGCGTGATCTCGCTTGGGGCAGGATGTAAGCTGGCGTCGTGCCTCACATATCCGGCTGTGGTTCTGGATCCCCGCGTTCGCGGGGATGACACCGAGGTTAGAGCGACAGCGAGTACTCCACCCCTCGGCGCTCACCCATATACGAACGCCGGATCATCCAGATCGATCGCCGGAATCTGGTCCTTCTCGCTCCAATAGTCCTGGCTGTGCTGCCACTCCGGCTTGTCGCCGCGCTTGGGCAGCAGATGCATGTTGCGCATCATATAGCCGGGATTGAAGTTCTCCGGATCGATCCATGGCAGCAGCGGCATGTTGTGATCCTCCGGGCGCAGCGCCGGCACGACCTTGCTCACGCCCTTCTCCTTCATGTGCGCGAGCAGGCGGCACACGAAATCCGCGACCAGATCGGTGCGCAACGTCCAGCTGGCGCGGAAATAGCCGAACACCCAGGCGAGGTTCGGCACACCCGTGAACATCATGCCGCGATAGGTCACGGTGTCGGCGAAGTCGAGCGGCTTGCCGTCGATCGTGAACGCGATGTCGCCGAGCACGCAGAGATCGAAGCCGGTCGCGGTGACGATGATGTCGGCCTTGATCTCGTCGCCGGACTTCAGCTTGATGCCGCCTTCGGTGAAGCGCTCGATCTCATCGGTCACGACCGAGGCCTTGCCGCTCTTGATGCCCTCGAACAGATCGGCATCCGGCACGAAGGCGATGCGCTGTCGCCACGGCCGATAGCTCGGGGTGAAATGCTTGGCCGCCTGTTCGGGGCCGATGATGGCGCTGATCTGGCCGATCAGCTCCTTCTTGACCTGCTCGGGCTCCGTCAAGCAGCGCTTGGTGAACCAATCCTGCTCGAACAGGATCTTGCGCCTGACGATCTCGTGGATCCACTCCTCCTTGACATCAAGCCGACGCAACTCCTCGGCCAGCTCGATCGCGTTGCGGCCGATGCGGAAGTAGGTCGGCGAGCGCTGCAGCATCGTCACATGCGCGCATTTTCCGGCGATCGACGGCAGGATGGTCGCGGCCGTCGCACCGGAGCCGATGACCACGACCTGCTTGCCGGTGAGATCGAGATCCTCTGGCCAGAGTTGCGGATGCACGATGCGGCCCTTGAATTTCGCCATGTCCGGCCACTCCGGCGTGTAGCCCTTGGAGTGGCGGTAGTAGCCCTGGCACATCCAGAGGAAATTCGTGGTGAAGGTGACGGGCTGCTGATCGCTGCCCTTCACGGCTTGGACCGTCCAGAGATTGGTCGCGCTCGACCAGCTGGCCGACACGATGCGATGGCCGTAGCGGATGTGGCGGCCGAGATCGTTCTCTTCAATCACCTCGCCCATGTAGCTGAGGATTTCTTCCGCGGTCGCGATCGGCGGCCCGACCCACGGCTTGAAGCTGTATCCAAACGTGTGCAGGTCGCTGTCGGAGCGGATGCCGGGATAGCGGTGCGTCCGCCAGGTGCCGCCGAAGCCGTCCTGGCTCTCCAGGATCACGAAGCGCTTGTCGGGCATCTGCCTGGTCAACTGATAGGCGCTGCCGACACCGGAGATGCCGGCGCCGACGATGAGCACGTCGAAATGTTCGGTCGCGTGAGAGGACGCGGCCTCCCGGATGGGCGCGATGACGTTCATGGGAGTCCCTGGGCTTTGGTCTTGATGTTGTTTCCTCGCGTGACAGGCTGAACCCGATCACAGCGACGGTCAACCCATCGCGAAGCGCGGCGTCGTGAACGCTGCGCCTCAATTTCCGCCGAGCGGCATGCCCCACTGCCGCGCGGTCTGCACGACCCAATCGCGATACAACGTGAGCGGCGTGACGCCGGTCATGCCGCCGCAGCCATCGCCGAGATTTGGCCCGGTCGACCATGAGATGACGCCGATCAGCACCTGTCCTTGCGCCTGCGTCTCGAATGCAGGCCCGCCGGAATCCCCGGTGCAGCCACCGAGCCCGGACCGCACGCCTTGCGTCGCCGGATCGACCAGCCGGATCTGCAACGTGCCCGGCCTGCCTGTGGCCACCAGCGCCGCGCCGCGCACCACGCCCCCGCTCTTGCCGTCGCCGGGGACGGCGACACCGATGCCTGCGACCGTGAATGCGTTGCCGGCGGCAAGCGGCGGCTGCGGCACGCCGAGCGCCACCGGCACGCGCTCCTTCGCTGGCGCCTCCAATTCCAGCAGCGCGACATCGGCGGTGGCGCGATGCGCCAGGATGGCCTGCACGCTGAAGCTGGGATGCACCGCCACCCGCCGGACCGTCTTGAGAACCGGCCTGCGGTCGCGATCGTATTCCACGATGCGGTAATCGAGACCCGGCTGCACGCAATGCCCGGCGGTCAGCACCAGCTTCGGGGCAATCAGCGCGCCGCTGCAGAAATTGCCGCGCGAGCCGACGATCGTGACCACGGCGCGGCCGATGCCATCATTCAGCGCCGGCGCATTGCCGACGATGGCCAGGGCCTGCGACGGCGCCAGCAGAGCGGCGGCTGCAATGATTGCGTGATACGGCTTCATCGCGGCAGCAATAGCGGCTGACGCCGAGGTCGCCAAGTGCGACCGAGGTCGCCAAGTGCGGCATCCCATGCTAGCGATCATCCAGGGATCAAGGAAGGACAGGACTGACATGGTCGAGGCGGTGATCTTCGATTTCGGTGGCGTGCTGACGACATCGCCGTTCGAGGCATTCGCACGGTTCGAGAAGGAGCGCGGCTATCCTGTCGACATCATCCGCAACACCAATGCCGCCAACCATCTCGAGAACGCCTGGGCGAAATTCGAGCGGGCCGAGATCGACCTCGACACTTTCGACCGGCTGTTCGCGGAGGAGTCGCTGGCGCTGGGCGGCGCTGCGGTCAGCGGGCGGGAGGTGCTGCCACTGCTCACCGGCGACCTCCGTCCCGACATGGTCGAGGCGCTCCGCCGCATCAAGGCGGAGTGCAAGATCGGCTGCATCACCAACAATCTGCCGGCGAACGCAATCGGCAGCCAGGGCGGCCGCTCGTTGTACGTCGCGGAGGTGATGGCGCTGTTCGATCACGTGATCGAGTCGGCCAAGATCGGCCTGCGCAAGCCCGATCCCCGGATCTACCAGATGATGACCGAGACGCTCGGCGTCAGCCCCGCGGACTGCGTCTACCTCGACGATCTCGGCATCAACCTGAAGCCGGCGCGCGAGATGGGCATGACGACGATCAAGGTGGTCAGCGCAGCGCAGGCGATCGCCGAGTTGGAAGCCGCGACGGGTCTGAGCCTGCGCTGATCGTCATTGCGAGGCATCCTTGCGCCGAAGCAATCCGAAGGCTTCGTGGGATTCTGGATTGCGTCGCTGCCCTCGCAACGGCGCTGATCCTAATCGTTCGTCTGTTTGGCCCGATCCGGAAATGCCGCCGCCAGTGCCGCGCCGTCGGCCCGCAGCACGCCGCGCTCGGTGATCAGCCCGCTCACCAGCCGCGCCGGCGTGACGTCGAAGCCGTAGTTTGCGACCGGCGATCCCGGCGGCACGATGCGCACCGTCTCGATACGGCCGTCGGCGGTGCGGCCGGTCATCTCGGTGACTTCCTGCGCACCGCGCTGCTCGATCGGGATCTGTCGTCCCTCGGCGACCGCGAAATCGATCGTCGGCGACGGCAGCGCGACATAGAACGGCACGCCATTGTCGTGCGCCGCGAGCGCCTTGAGATAGGTGCCGATCTTGTTACAGACATCGCCGTTGGCGGCGACGCGGTCGGTGCCGACGATGGCGAGATCGACCATCCCATGCTGCATGAGATGGCCGCCGGTGTTGTCCGGGATGACGGTGTGCGCCACGCCATGGTGCCCGAGTTCCCAGGCGGTCAGCGACGCGCCCTGATTGCGCGGCCTGGTCTCGTCGACCCACACATGGATCGGAATGCCGCGATCATGCGCGATATAGATCGGCGCGGTCGCCGTGCCCCAATCGACGGTCGCAAGCCAGCCGGCATTGCAGTGGGTCAGCACGTTCACGATTTCGCCCGGCTTCTTGCGCGCCGCGGCCGCCTCGATCAGCGCGAGACCATGCGCGGCGATGCCCTGGTTGATCGTGACGTCCTCGCCGGCAATGTCGACGGCGCGGGAATACGCCGCATCTCGCCGCTCCGACGGCGCCAGCCGGCGCAGCATCGTGCCCATCGTGTCGAGCGCCCATTTCAGGTTGATCGCCGTCGGCCGCGTCGCGATCAACATCTCGTAGGCGCGGTCGATGCCGGGATCGGAGCGGTCGTCGCGCATCGCCAGCGCCATGCCGAAGGCGGCGGTGGCGCCGATCAGCGGCGCGCCGCGAACCAGCATGCCGCGGATCGCGTCCGCCGCCTCCTCGCATGTCGTGATCTTCGCCACCACGAACTCGTGCGGCAACCGGCGCTGATCGATCGCGCAGACCGACCAGCCGTCGGAGTCGAGCCAGATGCTGCGATAGTGCCGGCCGTCCACCTTCATGTTCGATCCCCCTTCAATCGCGCAAGATACGGCCTGCGACCGCATCGAGCTTGTTCAGAAGCTCGGGATCGCGCGCCTCCGGCGCAGTGATCAAGGCGGTGTCGAGAGCACGATCGGAGCCGATCGGGCACGGTTCGTGCTCGCGCGGAAACTCGCGGGCGAGCCGCGCCACCAGTGATTTCGCCTTGTCGGCGTTGGTGGTGAGCACGCGAATGATGTCCTGCACGGTAACGGCGTCGTGATCCGGATGCCAGCAGTCGAAGTCGGTCACCATCGCGACCGTCGCGTAGCAGATCTCGGCCTCGCGAGCGAGCTTCGCCTCCGGCATGTTGGTCATGCCGATCACCGAATAGCCCGACGCCTTGTAGGTTATACTCTCGGCATAGGTCGAGAATTGCGGTCCCTCCATGCAGACATAGGTGCCGCCGCGCGCGATCGCGATGCCTTCGGCCTCGGCCGCCGCCGCCAGGTGAATGCGCAACCGCGGTGAAACCGGGTGCGCCATCGAGACGTGAGCGACGCATCCCCTGCCGAAGAACGAGCTCTCGCGCTTGTAGGTGCGATCGACGAACTGATCGACCAGCACGAAGGTGCCCGGCGGCAGCTCTTCCTTGAACGAGCCGCAGGCCGACAGCGACACCAGGTCGGTGACGCCAGCGCGCTTCAGCACGTCGATGTTGGCGCGGTAGTTGATGTCGGACGGGGACAGCCGGTGTCCCTTGTCATGGCGCGGCAGGAACACGATCGGCAGCCCCGCGATCGTTCCCCGGCGCAATGGCGCCGACGGCTCGCCCCAGGGGCTCGCGATCACCTCTTCGCGGGCATCTTCCAGTCCCGGCAGATCATAGATGCCCGAGCCGCCGATAATGCCAAGCACAGCCTTCGTCATGACGTCCCCATCTCCAACGGAGACGAGAATGCCAGCTTTGCGACGGATTGAAAACAGCGACGCGGGAAACCGCGGGGCGTGGCAGCCGGGTCAGGCGGCCTTGGCTGCCGCAAGCTGACCGCTCACCAGACGCTCCAGCGTGGCGACAGACTGGAAGTTCTCCGGCGTGATCAGCTCCTGCGGAATGGTGAAATCGAACTCCGATTCGAGCGCCAGCATCAGGTTGACCATGTCCATGGACGTCAGCCCGATGTCGACGAGCTTTGCATCCGCCGTCACGTCGGTAGAACTGGCGTTCTGCGCGAGGATATCGCGCACGAGCGCCACGATCCTGTGACTGACATCGACATCGAAACTCGGCATGGGGACCTCTTCACTCGCGGCTTGTTCCGGCACGTCGAATCTGATCGACGCTCGCGCAGGAGATAACGCAATCCGGCGGCGAAAGAGTTACGCCGCATCCCCGTTCCAGGTCTGAACTCGTCTTAACGCTAACGGCTTGGCCCGAAATTCTCGGACCGAAACAACCAGGAATTAACCCCCACCCGTCGATTGCACAGCGTTTACCCTGAATTTCGTCGACGTATTTGAATCAAATCCATACCCTGCGTGCAGCCCAAAAAAGAAGGCGCAGTGCATCTGTCCTGATCTTGCGAGGACGCACGTGCCGATCTCTCAACGAGACAAAATCCGGAGTATCGATCGGTCATGACTCTCCAGGGAACCGCGCTTCGCAACCCGATCCCCGATGATGGCGAGAGCCTTCTGCTCGATCGCAGCTCCTTGTTCCTGCAGCGGACCGCCGCTGTTGCCGCGCAGGCCGCCGCGGAAGCCGACGAGGTCGACAGTGACGGCCGCTTCCCCAAGGCCGCAATCGATGCGGCACGCGAGCACAAGCTGCTCGGGATGCAGATCCCGGTCGAGTTCGGCGGCTTCGGAGCCTCGATCCACGACATCGCCGACGTCTGCTATGCGCTCGGCCGCGCCTGCGCCTCCAGCGCCATGATCTTCGCCATGCACCAGACCAAGGTCGCCTGCCTTGTGCGTCACGGCCGCGGCAGCGCCTACATGGAATCCCTGATGCGCCGTATCGCATCCGAGCAGCTGCTGATGGCCTCTTCCACCACCGAGGGACAGAACGGCGGCAACATCCGCGCGAGCGCCGCGGCCGTCGGGCACGAGGGTGACCGCATCTCGCTGAAGCGCGACGCCACGGTGATCTCCTATGGCGCAGAAGCCGATGGCCTCGTCACCATTGCCCGCCGCGCCGACAGCGCAGCCGCCTCTGATCAGGTCTTGCTGGCGCTGACGACGGACGATTACACGATCTCGCGCACCCTTGGCTGGGAAACGCTGGGCATGCGCGGCACCTGCTCGACAGGATTCGCGCTGGAGGTGAGCTGTCCGTCCGACCGCATGTTCACCGAATCCTATGACCGCATCCACGGCCAGACGATGACGCCGTTCGCGCATCTCTGCTGGTCATCGGCCTGGGCGGGCATTGCTGCGGCCGCGGTGGAGCGCGCCCAGCGCTTCCTGCGCAAGGCCGCTCGCGGCGCCGGCGGACAGATGCCGCCGGCAGCTGCACATTACACCGCGGCTAAGATGGCGCTGGCCCGGCTGCGCGCAATGATCGTCACCAACATGGATGCCTTCGTCGCCCATGAATATGACGAGCGGGCGCTGAGCTCGCTCGACTTCCAATCCTCGATCACGCTGTTGAAGGTGCAGGCCTCGGAGCTTGCCGTTGAGACCGTGATGCATGCGATGCGCGCCTGCGGGCTCTCGGGTTATCGCAACGACGGCGAGTTCTCGATCGGCCGCCACCTGCGCGATGTTCTGTCGGCGCCGATCATGATCAACAACGACCGTATTCTCACGAACATTGCCACGGCCAATTTGATGAGCACGGTACCGGCCTCGCTCCATGAATGACCGCGCCGATCGCAGCCATTGCCTCCACCCAGGATTTGCACAATGACGATCCCCGTTCTCCCGCAGTCGCCCGAGATTGCGCCCCAGCCGGCCGACGCGCTCGATCATCTGACCGACGCCCTGTTCCATCGCATGGGCGCGGATGGCGTCTATGCACGGACCGCGCTGTATGAAGGTGTTGTGGAGCGGCTCACGACGCTCATCACGCGGCATCGTGAGCCCGGCACGGAGGTCATGCGCTTCCCGCCGGTCATGAGCCGGACGCAGCTTGAGAAGTCCGGCTATCTCAAGAGCTTTCCAAATCTGCTCGGCTGCGTCTGTGGCCTGCACGGCACCGAGCGGGACATCCACGAAGCCGTGGCACGTTTCGACAAGGGCGGCGACTGGACCACCTCGTTGTCGCCGGCCGACCTCGTGCTGTCGCCCGCAGCCTGCTATCCGGTGTATCCGATCGCGGCGAGCCGTGGTGCACTGCCGGTCGGCGGCCTACGCTTCGACGTCGCGGCCGATTGCTTCCGCCGCGAGCCGTCGCGGCATCTCGACCGCCTGCAGTCGTTCCGTATGCGCGAATATGTCTGCATCGGCACACCCGACGACGTCTCGGCCTTCCGCGACCGTTGGATGGTGAAGGCGCAAACGATCGCCCACGATCTCGGGCTGTCGTTCCGCGTCGATCACGCCAGCGACCCGTTCTTCGGTCGCGTCGGCCAGATGAAGGCGGTCAGCCAGAAGCAGCAGGCGCTGAAATTCGAGCTCCTGGTGCCGTTGCGATCGGAAGAGCAGCCGACCGCCTGCATGAGCTTCAACTATCACCGCGAGCATTTCGGCACGACCTGGGGCATCGACGACGCCGACGGCGCGCCGGCGCACACCGGTTGCGTGGCCTTCGGCATGGACCGCCTCGCGGTCGCGCTGTTCCACACGCACGGCATCGATCCGACGCGCTGGCCGTCGCGCGTGCGCGACGCGCTGCTGGTGGAGCGTCAGCCCGACGTCGTCGGCTGACGTCCTACCGCCATCGTCGGGAGATCGGCAGGCAATCTCATGACCGCGCGCAAGCCGCTGATCCGCTGCCGGGAGATCGGGGAGCCCGATCTCGACGCGGTCGCCGATCTGCTCACGCGCGGATTTCCGCGGCGGTCCCGCGCGTATTGGGCCACTGGCCTGCACCGACAGACCGCGCGTCCGGCGCCCGGAGGCTATCCCCGCTATGGCTATCTGCTGGAGAACGACGGCGCGGCCGTCGGCGTGTTGTTGCTGATCTACAGCAACCGGGGCACACCCGCGCAGCCGCAGATCTGGTGCAACCTGTCGAGCTGGTATGTCGAGCCGTCGTTTCGCAACTATGCGACGATGCTGACCCGGATCGCACAGCGTTTGCCTGAGGTGACCTACATCAACATCAGCGCCGCGCGCCAGACATGGCCGATCATCGAGGCGCAGGGCTTTCGTCCCTATTGTTACGGCTTGTTCTTTTCAGTGCCCGCCATGTCATTTGCCGGCCGCGGCGCGCAAGTGGAGCAGGTCGCCGCTGACGCCCAGGCGCTCGATGGACTTCCGCCCAGCGAGGCCGACCTGCTGATCCGCCACGCACGCTATGGCTGCCTCAGCATCGTGGTCCGGTCGAAGCATGGCCCGGTTCCGTTGGTGTTGCAGCAGCTCCGGGTCCGGCAAGGACGGTTCGCATTGCCGGCAATGCAGCTGATCTACTGCCGCGGCACCTCCGACTATGTTGCCTGCGCCGGCGCCGTGGGCCGTTTCCTGCTGCCGCGCGGACGCGTGTCCGTCGTCGTCGACGCCGACGGGCCGATTGCCGGGCTCTACGGCGTCTACACCGAACGCCGCGGCCGCAAATACATCAAGGGACCGGAGCCGGGGCGGCTCGGCGAGCTCAGCGATACCGAACTTCCCGTCTATGGGTCCTGACCTATGCCGCGGCCCTGACCCGGTGGGCATAGTCCCAGTACAGCCTGCGTGCGCGGCTGAAGACGGGACCGATTGGCAGCGTCCGGTCGTCGATGCGGATCACCGGCGCGACCTTGGCGAAGTTGCCCGACGAGAAGATCTCGTCGGCGTTCAGGAAATCGTCATATCGGAGCGTCGTCTCGACCACACTGACACCATCGCCTCGCAGCAATTCGATCACGCGCTGTCGCGTGATCCCGTTGAGGAAGGTTCCGTTCGGCACCGGCGTGAAGACAACGCCGTCCTTGACCATGAACACGTTGGCATTGCCGAACTCCGCGACGTTGCCGAGCAGATCCAGCATCAGGCAGTTGTTGAAGCCGCGCGAGGCCGCTTCGATCAGCGCGCGCGAATTGTTCGGATAGAGGCAGGCCGCCTTGGCGTCGACCGGCGCGCATTCGGCCGTCGGCCTTCGGAACGGCGACAGCGTGATGGCGTTGCCCGTCGGCTGCGGCATCGGCGCCTCATAGATGCACAGGCACCAATTGGTGGTGTCGGGATCGAACAGGACACCGCCGCCGGCGCCATGCTGCGCCCAGTACATCGGGCGGATGTAGAGCTCGGCACCCGCTCCGAACCGCGCGATCCCCTCCCGCGCCAGCCCCATCCAGGTGTCGACGTCCACCACGGGCTTGAGCCGAAAATTGATCGCGGACTGATTCACCCGTGCGCAGTGCCGATCGAGATCGGGCGTCACGCCTTCGAACGCGCGCGCCCCGTCGAACACGGTCGATGCGAGCCAGGTCGCGTGGGTCCGCACGCCCATGATCGGTGCATTGCCCTCGCGCCATTCGCCGTCGAAGAAGGTCCAGGTCTGCGAGTAGCTGACTGGCTTGACGATGTGGGCCATGGCGGCGCTCCCGTTCGGCATCGATCGTATCTGCACTTCTGGCGTGAATCTTTTAAGGATTTCCCCGCCGCGGCCTGCCGCTCATGATCGATTCACTGCTGATGGGCACAATGGTCGCTGCCTTGGTTAACTGGAGCTGTCATGCCGCTCGACCCTCGCGCCCAGCGCCTGCTTTCGATGGTAGCTGCCGCTATGCCGGAAAGCCGGCAGCATCCGAGTGTCGGGCAACGCCGGCAGTCGCTGGCCAAGCTGATGCAGTTCGCGCGGAACGACTGCGGCGCCGTCATCACGCGGGATGGCGATTTCTCCGGTCCCTCCGGGCAGCTTCGCTACCGCCTGTACACGCCGGCAGCGGGCCCGGACGATCTCGGGATGCCGCCTGGCTTCGTATACTTTCATGGCGGCGGTCTCGTGGCGGGCAGCATCGACACACACGACAAGGTCGCCGCTGCGCTTGCCGCCGCCTCGCGCTGCCGGCTGCTCTCGATCGACTACCGCCTCGCGCCCGAGCACCCGTTCCCGGCAGCGATCGAGGATGCGATCGCTGCCGTTCACTTCGCGATCGATCACGCGGCCGCACTCGGCATCGACGGCAATCGCATTGTGCTCGGCGGCGATTCCGCGGGCGCCACGCTCGCGGCCGCCGTTTGTCAGCAGGCCGCCGGCGACGGCCCTCTCAGAATCGCGCTGCAGTGCCTGATCTGCCCGGTGCTCGATTTTTCCAGCCCCTGGCCGTCGCGCGAGCTGTTCGGCACCGGCTACCTGATCAACAGGGCGACCTGGCAGGCCGACCTCGGCGACTATCTGGACGGCAAGACCGATGTCGCGCATCCACTGATATCGCCGCTGTGCCGCGAGACGCTGGCCGGGCTTCCGCCCGCCGTGATCCACACCGCAGAGTTCGATCCGATGCGTGACGAGGGCAACGCCTACGCGGCACGGCTCGCGGAAGCCGGCGTCACGGTCGCGCATGTCTGTCACGACGGCATGGTCCACAATTTCCACGCGCTCGGTGCGATCCTGCCGCAGGCCAAGGCCGCACTGGATCTGGTCGGGTGGCAAATCCGGTCGTTCCTGCAGGTTTCTTCTATGCGCTAATTCGAAGTTCTTCGGCCACATCTCGTTAGGGTTATTTCGTCGTTGTTGTCGCGAATTATTGCCCGCTTTACGCCTGCGCTCCTACAACGGCACCACTCGCCGAATACGAGCAGCTCGCCGCATTGATCGAAGCGAGCGTGGAGATCGCCGATGCGCAACGAGACGATTGCAATCCACGCCGGCTATGAGCCGGAGGCGACCACCAAGGCCGTCGCGGTTCCGATCTATCAGACCGCCGCCTACGCCTTCGACAGCGCCGACCACGGCGCCGCGCTGTTCAATCTCGAAGCCGAGGGCTATCGCTACAGCCGGATCTCCAATCCGACCACGGCGGTGCTCGAGAAGCGTGTCAGCGAGCTCGAGGGCGGCGTCGGCGCGCTCGCCGTCGGCACCGGACAGGCGGCGCTCCACTTTGCATTCGTCAACCTCGCCGATGGCGGCGGCAACATCGTCTCGGTGCCGCAGCTCTACGGCACCACGCACACGCTGCTCGGTCACATCCTGCCGCGCCAGGGCATCACTGGACGCTTTGCCGACAGCGATGCGCCCGACGCCATCGAGCGTCTCATCGATGACAACACCAAGGCCGTGTTTGCCGAAACGATCGGCAACCCCGCCGGCAATGTCTGCGACATCGAAGCGTTGGCGAAGGTCGCACATCGCAACGGCGTGCCACTGATCGTCGACAACACCGTCGCAACGCCGATCCTGCTGCGGCCGTTCGACTACGGCGCCGACATCGCGGTGCATTCGCTGACCAAGTTTCTCGGCGGTCACGGCACGACCCTGGGCGGCATGCTGGTCGACAGCGGCAACTTTCCCTGGAAGGATCACGCCGACCGCTTTCCCGCCTTCACGCAGCCCGACGCGTCCTATCACGGAATGGTCTACACTGATCATTTCGGCCGCAGCGCCTATATCCAGCGCGCGCGCAGCGTCTATCAGCGCACGATGGGCGCGGTGCTGTCGCCGTTCAATGCCTTCCTGCTGCTGCAGGGCATCGAGACCGTCGCGCTGCGCATGGAGCGTCACGTCGAGAATGCGCGCAAGGTCGCCGAATTCCTCCGCAACGATCCGCGCGTGGCATGGGTCAACTACGCGGGCTTCGCCGACAGCCGCTATTACCCGCTGGTCCAGAAATATCTCGACGGTCGCGCGTCGTCGCTGTTCACGTTCGGGATCAACGGCGGCATGGAGGCCGGCAAGGCGTTCTACGACGCCCTGAAGCTGGTCACGCGGCTGGTCAATATCGGCGATGCGAAGTCGCTGGCCTGCCATCCCGCATCGACCACGCATCGGCAGATGCCGCCGGACGACCAGCGCAAGGCGGGCGTCCTTCCCGAGACGATCCGGCTGTCGATCGGCATCGAGCATGTCAGCGACATCATCGAGGATCTCGACCAGGCGCTCGCCCAGGCCTGCCCTCGCCCGCGTCAATTGGATGCGGCGGAGTAGAGCGATCAGCCGATGACCCTGCTGTTCGACCGACATCGCAGGATCGCGAGCCCTGCCCTCGCGCCCGCCGAATTCGATGACAGCGGACGGCGCCCGGTCGAGCTGTCGATCGGCCTCGTCAACAACATGCCGGACAGCGCCTTGAAGGCGACCGATCTCCAGATCGCCCGCCTGCTGCAACAGTGCGCGCCGCGGCACGTCCGCATCCGCCTGCACTGCTTCTCGCTGCCCTCCATCATGCGCTCGCAGGCGGCGAGGCACCACGTCGCCCAGTCCTACGCCGACATCGGGTCGCTCGACCGGCTCGGCATCGACGGCCTGATCGTGACCGGCGCCGAGCCCGTCGCGGCGGCCTTGCGCGACGAGCCTTATTGGTCGGACCTCACCTCGGTCATCGACTGGGCCAGAACCAACACCCGCTCGACGATCTGGTCCTGTCTCGCGGCCCACGCGGCCGTGCTGCATCTCGACGACATCGAGCGACAGCGGCTGGCGAGCAAATGCTCCGGCATCTTCGACTGCGAGAAGGTCCAGGACGACTGGCTCACGCACGGCATCCATTTGCCGCTCCAAGTGCCGCACTCCCGCCTCAACGCCGTCAACGAGCCGCTGCTGGCGGAGCGCGGCTACGACATCCTGACCCGGTCTGACGAGGTCGGCGTCGACATCTTCGCGCGCTCGATGCCAAGCCGGTTCGTGTTCTTCCAGGGCCATCCCGAATATGACGCGCTCTCCCTGCAGCGCGAATACATGCGCGACATCGCGCGGTTTCTCGCCGGTCAGCGCGACGACTATCCGCGGCTGCCGAAATCCTACTTCAGCGCCGAGAGCGAGGCGGTGCTCAACGCGTTCGAGTGGCGGGCCAAGGAAAGGCGCGACCCGACGGTGGCGGCCGAGCTTCCGGGGTTGACGTTGCGGCCTGACCTCGCCGCCGAAAGCGCTGCACAGACGCTGTTCAGGAACTGGATCGCCCATCTCGGGCAGACCGGCTAACGCCAAAGTCCGCCCGACATCGGATCGATCGCGCATCGGCGCGCCTTCTGTTAGATTGGTGCGACACGCCTCCTCTGCAAGGTTCCGATGGCCCGACGTACCGGCAGCGCCGATCTTCCGCTCCATTCCGGACGCGTGCCGGCCTGGCTCGTCATGCGCATGGCCTCGCTTGGCGCCATCATCACCCAGGCGATCGTGCATCATTACGGCCGCGACGAATTCCTGGCGCGGATGTCGCATCCGTTCTGGTTCCAGTCGTTCGGCGCCGTGATGGGCATGGACTGGCATTCCTCCGGCATCACCACCAGCGTGATCGGCGCGCTGAAGCGCGGACTGAAGCCGCTGTCCGGCGAGCTCGGCATCTACGTCTGCGGCGGCCGCGGCGAACACTCGCGCAAGACGCCCGACGAGTTGCGCCTGCTCAGCGACCGGCTCGGCCTCGACGGCGAGGAGCTGGTGCGGACCAGCAAGCTGGTCGCCAAGGTCGACAGCGCCGCGGTGCAGGACGGCTTCGACCTCTATCTGCACGGCTTCGTCGTCACTGCGGACGGCAAATGGACCGTGGTGCAGCAGGGCATGAATGGCGGCACCCGCCAGGCCCGGCGCTACCATTGGCACTCGCGCGAGCTTGCGAGCTTCGTCGACGCGCCGCACAGCGCCATCGACGGTCCCGTCCAGGGCGAGATCGTCAACCTCACCGACAAGCGCGCCGCGCCGTCGCGCAACGCCCAGCTCGAACTGCTCACCGAGCTCGGCCCCGACCGCGTCGTCACCGAGTTCGAACGGCTGAGCACGCCGCAGCCGGCGCAGGGCGTCCTGCCGCATCTGGTCATGCCTGCGCATCACGACGTCAGGCCGAAGGACGTGTTCGCCCGCCGGCTGCACGGCACGCTCGCGGCCGCAGCCGAGCGCGGTCCCGTCGACTTCCCCGACCTGCTGCTGACGCCGGGCGTCGGCGCCCGCACCGTGCGCTCGCTCGCCATGGTCGCCGAGGTCGTGCACGGCGCGCCGTATCGATTCAGCGATCCGGCGCGGTTCTCGCTGGCGCATGGCGGCAAGGATCGTCATCCCTATCCGGTGCCGATCAAGGTCTATGACGAGACCATCCGCGTGCTCAAATCAGCCGTCGGCAACGCCAGGCTCGGCCGCGACGAGGCGCTGTCGGCCCTGAAGCGGCTCGACGACCAGGCGCGCCGGCTGGAGCGCAGCGCGACCGGCCCCTCGCTCGAGGCCTACATCGCCACCGAGCGCGCCGCCTCGCCCGAGCTCGACGGCCGCTCGGTGTTCGGCTGGGAGCGCGATCTCATCCAGCGCACCGGCGAGGCGTAGCGGCATGCCGGCGCGCAGCGCGGGCGTGCTCGCGTTTCGCAGGACCGCCGACGGATTGGAAGTACTGCTGGTGCATCCCGGCGGCCCGTTCTGGCGCCACAAGGATCTCGGCGCCTGGTCGATCCCGAAGGGCGAATTCGGCGCCGGCGAGGCGGCCGAAGCGGTGGCGCGGCGCGAATTCGCCGAGGAGCTTGGCACCGCGCTGACGGTGCCGCTCGTCCCGCTCGGCGAGATCAAGCAGCGCGGCGGCAAGGTGGTCGAGGCATTCGCCGCCGAGACCGATCTCGATGCCGGCGGCATCACCAGCAACGCATTCGAGCTCGAATGGCCGCCGCGCAGCGGCCGTCTCCAGCGTTTTCCCGAGGTCGACCGCGCCGCCTGGTTCGACCTCGCCGAGGCGAGGGTCCGGATCAATCCGGCCCAGGCCGCGCTGCTCGACCGTCTCGTGGCGATCGGCGGAGGGTGAGCTGTCACCATCCGCCGCCGGCGTCACGCCGCGCGGACGTTGCCGAGGAATCGCCCGGTCTGGGTCTTGAGCTGATCCGACTGGCTGCCGAGCTGGGAGGCCGCGCTCAGCACCTGCGCCGCCGCGGCGCCGACCTGGCCGGACGCCTCGCGCACGCCGACGATGTGCTGCATGACCCCCTGGGTGCCCTGCGCCGCCTGCTGCACGCTGCGGGCGATTTCCTTCGTCGCCGCGCCCTGCTCCTCAACCGCGGCCGCGATCGCGTCGGTGATCTCGTTCATCTGGCCGATGGTCGCGCCGATCTCGCGGATGGCGTTGACGGTGGAGCCGGTGGCGTCGCGGATGGCTTCGATCTGGCTGGTGATCTCCTCGGTCGCCTTGGCGGTCTGCGCCGACAGCGCCTTGACCTCGTTGGCGACCACCGCGAAGCCCTTGCCGGCCTCGCCGGCACGGGCCGATTCGATGGTGGCGTTCAGCGCCAGCAGGTTGGTCTGGCCGGCGATGGTCTGGATCAGCGCCATGACCTCGCCGATCTTCTGCGAGGCGTGGACCAGCCGGTCGACCATCGCCTCCGTCCGCGTCGCCTGCCCGACCGCGTTCTGGGCGATCGACGACGACTGCGTAACCTGCTTGGCGATCTCCTGGATCGATGACGACAGTTGCTCGGCGGAGGCCGACACCGTCTGCACGTTCTTGGCGGTCTGCTCGGCGGCCGCGGCCACCTTCGCGCTCTGGTCGGTGGTGCCGGAGACGATGCTCGACATCGACTGTGCCGAGGTCTGCAGCTCGCCGGCGGCGGTCGCGGTGGTCTGGATCACGCCCCCGATCGAGCGTTCGAACTCGTCGGCGATCCGCACCAGCACCGTACGGCGCTCCTCGGCGGCCTGCTGCTTGGACTGCTCCTGCTCGGCCCGGAGCCGCTCGCTCTCAGCGAGATGCTCCTTGAAGATCTGTAGGCTGCGCGCCATGCGGCCGATCTCGTTCCGGCGATCGGTGAACGGCACCTCGAAGCTCAGATTGCCCTTGCTCAGCTCGTCCATCACGGCGCAGGTGCGGTCGAGCGGAACGACGACGCTGCGTCCGAGCCAGAAGGCGACGATCGCGGCGACCAGCAGACCGGCAAGCGCGCCGAAGCCGGCCCACATCGCGCGCTGATAGACGACCGCATCGACGTCGTCGACATACACGCCGGCCTGGATCGCCAGCATCTTTTCGCCGCTGCCATAGGCGCCGACATAGGACATCTTCGGCAGCTCGGTCGTGCCCCCGGCACGCGGCACCTTGTACTCGACGAAGCCACCGCCGGCGCGGGCCATGCGGACGATGTCCTGGATCAGGAGCTTGCCGGTGGAATCCTTGAAGTCCCAGCGGTTGACGTTGATGTATTTCGGGTTGGCGTGGACATAGGTCACGCCCGCATCCGACGATCCGGTTCCGTAGACGCCGAGATAGTCGTTGTATTGTCCCCAGCGCATGGCGCCGATCGCGGCGTAGGCCTGCTGCCGCGCCTGCTCCGGCGCCATCTTGCCGGCTGTCGCCGCGGCGTCATAATAGCTCAGCACCTTGACGGCGGACTCGACGAGGTTGCGGACCATGGTCTGCCGCTCCTCGAGAACGGTTCCGCGCAGCATCATGATCTGCATGGCGGAGACGGCGAACAGTGCGATCGACATCACGGCGATGATCGCCGCGAGACGCTGATAGACAGTCAGGTGTCGCATTTTCTGGTTCTCGTTGCGTGGACTGTATGCACGATACCAACCGTACATTAATGGTTTGCTATCCGTGCCGTCCGAACATCGGGCGAACTAATTAGTTTTTGGGCGGATCATGTCCACGCACGCGAACTCAAGCCAGAGAACAACCAGCACGACCTGGGGCGGCGACCGCTCGAATTAACATGCGATAATTAGAGGCATCCTCGAAGGCCGGCCGGTTCCCGGCCAAGTTCCCGTGGATTAGGTGTCGAGTCCCACGGAGTTGCGTTGTCGCGACGCGTTCGGCGCCCGAGCTTTGTGCAGCGAAGCCCCTCGACTCACGAGGGCGCAGGGAAGACCAGGCATCGGCTGATTCCTGCGGCCCCCGTGCGGAAAGGAATGCACGGGGCAGGAACCACAGGTTCAGCCGGGTTGCCCGGCCTTCCCTGCGCAATGGTGTTACGGCTGCTTCGCACTCTCCCCGGGGACCGGCGTTCTTGCCCCCGTTTGCGACGACGCGCCAAAGGCACGCCACGCAGGCATCAGCGTCGGGATGCCAGGACCATGCGACTTGACCGTCCGTGCGGGCGCCGCTCGTCAGTCGGCGCCTGCCCGTCCATCACATCCCACCCCAACGCTCCTGACGATGCGCAGCGCCCCTCGTCGATGAGGCGGGACAGCCATAGAGAAGCATGAATTCCGATAAAACGAAAGAGCAAAATTTGCGCAGACGGGCGCGGCTGCGGCGATGTCGTTGAAGCAACGAACGAATTTCGTGTTTTGGCGCAGGACGGATGCGGCCTGTCCCGCGGCCCGGCGCTCCCGGCCGAGCCCAAGTCCGGCCCGACGGGCGACTCGGTCGAACGCCTCAGGAGGAGACCGCCGCGCGCATCGGACGGCGCTGCCGCAGCAGCAGCAGGATGACCACGGCCGCGCAGGAGCAGGCCAGGCTCAGCGCCAGCGGCGCGTTGCTGCCGTAGCGGGTCAAAAGCTCGACGAGGATGGGCGCCGACACCGCGGACAATAGGTTGAGCGGCAGTCCGATCTGGGCGGACGCCTTGGCGAACGCCGCCTTGTCGTAGAACACCAGCGGCATGGTGGCCCGCGCCACGGCGAGCGCGCCGCTGCCGAGCCCGTAGATCAGGATGAAGCCGCCGATCGCCGCGTGCGAGCCGTCGCTCAGCATCAGCAGCAGCATCGCCACCGGCAGCGCCAGTCCGGCGACGATCGCGGTGGTGATGCCGTCCCAGCGGCCGCCGCCGAGAAAGTCGATGGCGCGGGCGCTGATCTGGATCACGCCCAACATCGAGCCGAAGCCGACCGCCTCGGCCGCTGACAGGCCTTCGGCCTTCAGGAGCTCGATCAGCACGGCTCCCATCCCGAACGCGACGAAGGCGTTGAGGCCGGAGGCGCCGACCAGCAGATAGAAGGTGCTACGCGTCGGCGTCGATGCGGGGGCGGACGCTGCCGCATCCGAGGACGGCGGCAGATGATCATGGACGCGCCGCGGCAGCAGGAACACGAACAGCGGCAGCGAGACCAAGAGCAGCAGACCGGCATAGACGAGACAGGTGCTGCGCCAGCCGATATGCGCCGAGAGGGCCGAGGTCACCGGCCAGAAGATGCTGCTCGACAGCCCCGTGACCAGCATCAGTGCGCCGATGGCGCTGCGCGCGCGCAGGCCCGCGATCTCGTTGAGCACGATGTAGGAGGCGGTCGAGAGCGTGGCGCTGCCGGCGATGCCGAGCAGCAGCCACGCCGCATAATAGGTCAGCGGCCCCTGCGCGGTCGACAGCAGCGCATAGCCGGGTGCGGCCAGCACCGTGCCAGCGATCATGACGCGTCGGCCGCCCTGCTTGACGAACGGCCGCGCCAGCAGCGGCGAGCACAGCCCCATCGACATGTACAGCACGGTCGTGCTGGCGAAGATCGCCGTGAGGTCCATCTCCAGATCCCCTGCCATGGCCCGGCCGATCACCGCCGGCAGGCTGAGCGTGCCCCAGGCGATGAGCTGCGTGACGGCGAGGACGATCAGGACGCGCAGGAGGGAGGGATCGGCGATGACGGGGGGCATTTCTGGGCGAGGGCACTACGGGAGGGGGCGCGCGACACGCGCCACAGTGCTGGTTTTAGAGCATTCGAGCCGCACGAGCCCCGCTGTTTCGGAATTGCGTCCTGTCACCGATGAGGGGGCTCGGACCACGTGCCGGCCATGACGTGCGCCGGTCGCCGCCGGCGAAGCAGCAACAGCATGAGCGGGGCGGCGGAGGAGCAAGCGAAGGTCACCCC
This sequence comes from Bradyrhizobium sp. HKCCYLRH2047, assembly GCF_051168175.1. Taxonomy (NCBI): domain Bacteria; kingdom Pseudomonadati; phylum Pseudomonadota; class Alphaproteobacteria; order Hyphomicrobiales; family Nitrobacteraceae; genus Bradyrhizobium; species Bradyrhizobium sp. HKCCYLRH2047. The sequence continues at coordinate 759,465 of NZ_JBNPUM010000001.1, read as the reverse complement.
AGCGACGCGTTGCCGCCATAGCTGGTGAGCAGCGCAGCCAGGACAGGCGCCCAGACGGCCGACAGCAGATTGAGCGGCAACGCGATCTGCGCCGACGCTTTGGCAGACGCCGCCTTGTCGTAGAACACGAGCGGCATGGTCGCCCGTGCCACCGCCAGCGCGCCGCTGCTGCTCCATCTCGATGATCCATCGAAGAACAGAGCTAGGAGCGGCCAACCACACCAAGCTCCGCTGTACTGCGTACGATAGCGTACCGAATATTCCACTTTGCATCCTATAAGCGCTGTTGCTGATAGCCTGTAAAATTTGTCCATGCGTTACCAACGTGCAACAGGACGCTCGATCAGCGAAGTTGGTCCACCTCATGAGAACCGCCTTGATTTCCGGCGCCGGGATCGCGGGGCCTGCGCTCGCATATTGGTTGAAGGCGGCCGATTTCGAGCCGACGCTCGTTGAGCGGGCCCCGGCCTTGCGCCAAGGTGGCTATGTCATCGACTTTTGGGGGCTTGGCTATGATCTCGCGGAGCGCATGGGTCTGCTCGGCGACATCAATCGCGTCGGTTATCATATGCGGGAGATGCGCATTGTAGACGGCGGGGGCCGGTCCGTTGCCGGATTCGGCGCACCGATATTCTCGGAATTGACTGCCGGGCGCTATGTGACGCTCCAACGAAGCGACCTTTCCCGGCTGCTGTTTGAGAGATCACAGGGACAGGTCGAAAGCATCTTCGGCGATACGATCGTCGCCTTGGAAGAGCAGGCGGATTGCGTCCGGGTCCGGTTCGAGCGCGAGCGTGAACGACGATTCGATCTCGTGATTGGCGCGGACGGATTGCATTCGCGTACGCGCGCACTCGCCTTCGGACCGCAATCCAGGTTCGAAAAGCACCTGGGCTATGCCGTCGCGGCGTTCGAGGCGCGCGGCTATCGCCCTCGCGACGAGGATATTTATCTGATGTACGGACGACCGGGCCGGATGCTCGGTCGTTTCACGTTGCGCGACGATCGCACGCTGTTTCTGTTTGTTTTCCTTTCGACGAGAGAGGAGTTGCCCACCACGATGGATGCCCAGAAGGCGCTCCTCGACGACCTCTATCGGCACGATGGCTGGGAATGCTGCAAGATTCTGGCCGAACTCGAGCAAACTGAGTCGCTCTATTTCGACAGCGTCAGTCAGATCCGGATGCAAAACTGGTCCCACGGCCGCATCGCGCTGGTGGGAGACGCGGCATTCTGCGTCTCGCTGCTGGCCGGGCAGGGCTCGGCGCTGGCAATGATCTCGGCTTACGTCCTTGCCGGTGAACTCGCAGCTGCAGACGGGCAGTATCAACTCGCATTTCGGAGATACGAAACATTGTTGCGAAGCTACATCAATGCCAAGCAGCGTGGAGCCGAGCGCTTTGCCGGTGCTTTTGCACCGAAGACAGAGTTCGGGCTGCGATTCCGCAACTTGGTGGTCAAAGCGTTTGCTCTTCCCGGCCTGGCCAGGCTCGCTATCGGGCGTGACATCACAGATTCCTTGGAACTTCCGCAGTATAGTTGGCCATTGTCCAGCAGAAGGGCGATCGATTAGCACTTGCCCTGACGCTGCACTCTGCGTCAAAGCCGTCCAAGTCCCTGTTGCCCAGTGCGGACGGCGTCCGGAACGCTTTTATGGCCGACCAGTCCGTATCTTGCGATCCCCACCTTGAGCCATTTCGTGTGACCCGGATGCCCACAGGACTGACTTCCGACAATGTCAAAGCGATCGCAGCCGGCGGCCGCAAATCGCTGCTGGAGGAACGGCGGGTGAGCCTGCTCGTTCTTTGTGGCCTCGCCTTGGTTATCGGGGTGATGACTGGACTAGGCGCGGTTGTGTTCCGCGCCCTGATCGGCTTCGTGCACAACGTCTCTTACAATGGCAGACTCAGTTTCGTTTACGACGCCAATATCAGCGAGGGTCCCAGCCGCTTTGGCGACTTCGTTCTGTTGTCCCCGATGGTCGGGGGCCTGATTGTCGTTTTTCTCGTCAGGCGCTTTGCTCCCGAAGCAAAGGGACACGGCGTCCCCGAAGTGATGGATGCGATCTTCTACAAGCGCGGCAATATCCGCGGCACGGTCGCCGTGATCAAGGCGCTGGCCTCCGCAATATCGATCGGTAGCGGCGCCGCCGTCGGGCGCGAGGGGCCGATCATCCAGATCGGCTCGGCGCTTGGTTCGGCCTTCTCTCAATTCATCGGACTCTCCACGCGGCAGAAGATAACGCTGTTGTCCGCGGGCGCTGGCGCGGGCATCGCCGCAACGTTCAACACGCCGCTTGGCGGTGTGCTGTTCGCCCTCGAAATTCTCCTGCCGGAAGTGTCGAACCGCACCTTCCTTCCCGTCGTCGTGGCGACGGGCGCTGCGACGACGATCGGGCGAATTCTCATCGGCCCGGACCCGGCCTTTGCGGTGCCGGACGTTCAATTTCCCATGGTTGCGTCGTTCAATCCGCAGGAGGCGGTTGCGTTCGTCCTGCTTGGAGTGCTGTGCGGCGCAGCAGCCTGGTCGTTCATTCGGCTGCTCGTTTTCATGGAGGATGGATTTCCGAAACTGTCCGGAAACGAGTACGTCCAGAACATCGTGGGCATGGCTGTGATCGGCCTGATGATGGTGGGACTCAGTCACGCGTTCGGCCATTCCTACGTCGATGGGGTTGGCTATTCGGTCATTCAGGACATCCTAGACCACAAGATGACCGCGACGGGTCTTCTTGCGCTGCTATTCGCGCTGAAGCTGCTCGCCACCACCGTCAGCCTTGGCTGCGGGGCCTCAGGCGGGATCTTCTCTCCCTCGCTCTATCTTGGCGCCACTCTTGGCGCGGCATTTGCGACCGGGACCAGTTCGATCTTGCCTCATTCCGGGCTGACGCCGTCCTCGGCCGCTATCGTTGGAATGGCGGCCATGGTCGGCGCGGGAACCGGCGGCGTGATGACGGCCATCGTCATGGTGTTCGAGATGACCCGTGACTACGCGATCATTGTGCCGGTGATCGTCGCGGTGGCGCTGGCTGCCGGCGTAAGGCGCGCGCTCGTCAATGAGACGATCTACACGGTCAAGCTGCGTCATCGCGGCCACCGTATCCCCAAGGAGCGGCATATCAATCTTTACCTGGTTAAGCAGGCGCAAGACATCATGGAGCGTCGCTTTATCGTAGCCAGGGCCGGCACAACGCTGAAGCAAGCCTTGCCCGCGGAAGATACCGATGACGCTCGAGCCATCGTCGTCGAGCGGGATGGCCGGATCGTGGGGCTGATTCCGCCACGTTCGGGTCTGTGGATGGAATCTCAAACCAACCCTGACCTGTTTGTCGAAACCTTTGCCGAACGGCGGATGGTCATTTGTCGCGATCAGGACCTCCTGAGCCTGGTGTTTGCGAGACTCAAGCGCCACGGCGCCGGTGCCGCCATCGTCTTCCAGGACGGCTCCCGCCCGCGGGTGAATGACATCGTCGGCATCGTCACCAAGCGTACGATTGCTGACGCGGTCATCGACAGCTACGAGGACTGATCCGCGCGGGGATCTGAAGCACGGCGGCCGCCGCGCCGTTTCGCTCGACGTCGTGCTGCCGCAGGCCCGCCACGTCCAAAGTCCGTACGATAGCGTACGACTCCTCGCGCTGGTTGTCTTCAAAGTCGCCCCAAGGGGGAGGGAAGTGAATGTCGTGGGAACGGGGGATGATTCGTGGACACTTCAAGAGAAATTGCGTTGCGATTGCCGCAGGCATATTGCGAGTTCTGTACGATGAGGACTCCTCACGTCCACGAACGGTTGGCCATCAACGGAACTCAAGTTGCACGTTCGGTCTGTTTCGCATGCAAGAGCGAGCGGCCGAAGGAACAACCGCAAGAGAGCCGCGGTCGTAGCTCGCAACTGCAAAAATAGACCAGCGCCGATCATTTCGGCGTGCAGCATGAGCAGGAGCCGCCAAGCCGACCGTCATACGGAGAAGCGCTCATGACCGCGAATGTTTTCGACGAGCACGAAGATCGCGTGAGGTTCATCACCGCCATTGCCATGGAGGTGAAAGCCCTCGCTCTGAGCGCATCCAGAGATGAGATGATCTCGACGAGCGATCCAGGGGCCGAAAAGTTGGTTTACGCCAAGGCTTACCAAGCCTGGGCCGATAGCAAGATCGAAGGGACGGCAGACGACATATTTGAGGCAGTCCAGGAAGTGCTCGACGTCTGAAGATGCGCCCGTGGTGAGCGAAATATCCTGAAGACTGTCATCCTCGGCATGGAAAAACGGAGAGCCACGGGAGCGCAACCCTGCGCAGTCTGCCGAAGGGCACCTACAAGATGACTCTCTGCCAGCTTTCGCCCCATCGACGCCGCGCGGTTCGGCCAAGACCGCTCTGAGCTTGAGCGAGCATCGCGAAGTTCACCTCCTGGATTTCTCCCGCCGACGTGTGCCAAACGGCCGGGGCTGCTCGGTCCACTCCAATGAGGTTGTGCGGGATGATCCGATCCCGTTGGCGACCTTGGGGGAAGACCGTCTGGATCGAGGAGAAGTTGAGCCTTCCGTTAAAGGACGGGAATTGGCTCGCCCCAAGCCGAACGTTCGAGTTCCGCCATGCAACGAGCGGACGCCGCCTATCGAAGGCCCGCCATAGCGCAGTTTGGCGTAGAAAATCGTGCAGCTGGCGGAGAGAGTGTCCGTCAATCCCCTTTGAGGAATAAGGATCTTCGCCGGTCCGTATCAGGTTAGCTACGGTGCGTCCTACGAGTTCCTCTGGAACCGTGGATTGGAGGCCGACGCAGTTGCGCGGCTACGCCGGCTGATGGTTACCGATCCCTTGCTGATCTAAGCCTGACCGACGAGCCCGCTCTCGGGCCACCACTGCGCGAGCCCAAGAACCCAGGCAAGATCCCGATTGTTGGAAGACCGGGATCTTGCGATTTTTCGTGGCTGGATTGACTGCGATGACGCCGATTGACCTCCGCAGGCTTGAACTCCTCCCGGGCCTAGACCTGACCGCGCCAAGCAGCCGCCAAGCTCGACTGGACCGTGGCAGCATCGGCAATCTGAGCCCCCGATGGATTATCGAACGCGGCGGATGGGCCTGACATCGTCGCCATAGCTTGGATCAGCCGAGCAAGCGTTCCCTCAACTCCAAAGTCTTGAGACACTGTTCCAGTCATCTGCGCTCCGATCGAGGCAGAGGGGCCAGCCACGGCACCAATCGGAGGGTCGACGACCAACGTCCCGCCGGCTCCGTCGCTTATCAAGTTGAACGCGGAGCTCGTATAGTCGCCGATCAGCGATAGCTGTGCCACATGCCCGATTCCGTCACTGACGGTCAGGATTCCGCCGGCTGAGTTTCCGTTGTACGTCTCGGCGGCCGAACTGAACGCCATGTCGCGCAGATCGATAGCGTTGGAATGCGCCAACGTTCCGTCGCCGCTAAAGCCTAGAATTTGCCCGGTGAACTGGTCCGAATGATCAAGGATCAACCTGCCAGACGCTGCTTTGAACGCAACGGTGCTGGAGTCGCCACCAGAGAGCTCCAGGGATGCTCCAGGATCGATCACGGCCGCCTGAATCACCTGGGGCAGCGAAATATACTGATAAGTGCTGGCCTCAATCACCGAGTTCGCCGTTCCCAGCACTCCGTCCTGGTTGATATCTTGCCTGAACACCAGCTCGAACGACTCGATCTCCGGGTTCGATCCAGAGAGCAAACTATTGCCATTGAGCATCGACACATAGTTGCCGCCGCTGTCCACATACCAAGCTCCGTAAGTGCCGGCACTGCTGTCCTTCCACAGAACCTCATAGCCTCCTACGACGGCGACGGCACCTATCGCAGAGACGTTGGCTCCGAATTGGCCAAGTGAAACGGCCGCGCCTTGGTAGCGAAGAGTGATGCCGCTCGGGTTCGTCCCTGCAGCCGTCAGGTTGTAGAGCCCGTATCCGTTCCCAAGCTGGGCCAAGACGACATCGCCAGTCCACAGCGACTTGGCAGGGTCGAGCCCGACAATGCCGTCGCCATTGATGTCCTGCTGGAGGGTCACCTCGAAGCTTTCGAGCAGCGGATCCTTGGGTTGAGCAATCGGCAACAGGCCGCCGACATAGTTGCCGTTCGAGTCCACGCTCCAGATGTCATAGATCCCCGCGTTCGCGTTCTTCCAAACCACGTCATAGCCGCCGGCGACCGCCTCGGCTCCGACCAATGTCCAGCCCTGCCCTGCGAAGTAGCTCAGGCTGGCGGCCGTTCCCGAGAATTGAAGCACCTGGGTTGCGCTCGTGGCGTTGGATTTGAGCAGCACGTTGTCGCCGACCTGGACGAGGCTCGTTGCACCTTGTGCTTCGATCACAGACCCTGTTGCGCCAATCGCACCATCGCCGTTGAGATCTTGCTGGAAGGTTGTTTCAGCCGACTTGATCGCAATACTGCTCGGAGCTGCCGAGACCAGCGATCCGGCGTAACTGCCATTGCTGTCGACATCCCAGATATTGATGAGACCTGCTCCGGCATTCTTCCAAGCAACCTTGTACCCGCCGGCGACCGCCTCGGCACCGATCAGCGCCCAGCCTTGACCAGCAAAGTAGCTGGCGCTGGCTGGCGCTCCCGAGAACTGCAATTCGCGAGCGGCGTCGATAGCGTTGGACTGGATGACGTAATTGTCGCCAACCTGTACCACCTTTGTTGAGCCGAGAGCCTCTATTGTTGTGCCGACCGGACCAATTGTACCGTCCCCGTTGAGGTCCTGATGGAAGACCGGTTCATATTGCTCCAGGGCGGCATTACTGGGAGCCACCGCCGGAATGGGATTGCTGACATAGTTGCCGCTACCGTCGACGGCCCAGATCGTCATCACCCCCGCGCCGGCGTTTCGCCAGGCGACGAGATACCCGCCGTTCACCGCTTCCGCTCCGGTCACGCTCCACCCCTGACCGGTCATGTTGCTCGCACTCACTGCGGAGCCTGAGTAAAACAGCTCGCGTGCCACGTCGCCGGATGGGGAGGTCAGGACATAATTATCGCCAACCTGCACCAACCTTGTTGACCCGATCGCCTCGATCGTCGTCCCTATCGGACCAACTGTACCATCTCCGTTAAGATCCTGATGGAAGACCGGTTCATATTGCTCCAGGGCGACATTACTGGGAGCCACCGCCGGAATGGGATTGCTGACATAGTTGCCGCTACCGTCAACACTCCAGATGGTCATCACCCCCGCGACGGCGTTTCGCCACGCGACGAGATACCCGCCGGTTACCGCCTCGGCTCCGATAACGCTCCAGCCCTGGCCGGTCATATTGCTCGCACTCACTGCGGAGCCCGAGTAAACCAGCTCGCGTGCCACGTCGCCGGACGGGGAGGTGAGGACATAATTATCGCCGACCTGCACCAGCTTGGTTGACCCGACGGACTCGATCGTCGTCCCCACCGCACCGATCGCACCATCTCCGTTAAAGTCCTGGTGAAAAACCGGCTCGTACTGCTCGACGGCGGCATTGCTGGGAGCTGCTGATGCCAGACCGCTGACGTAGTTGCCGGCGCCGTCGACTTTCCAGATGTTGACGAACCCGGCGCCAGCGTTTCGCCAGGCCACCTCATATCCGCCCGTGATCGCCTCGGCACCGACGATCGCCCAGCCTTGACTGGTGAAGTAGCTCGCACTGGCCGCGGAACCCGAGAAGATGAGCTCGCGTGCCACATCACCCGACAGCGACGTCAGGACGTAATTGTCGCCAACCTGTACCAACTTGGTCGAGCCGAGGGCCTCGACTGTCGTCCCCACCGGACCGATCGTACCATCGCCATTGAGATCCTGATTAAACACAGACTCGTACGGCTCGACCGCGGCATTGCTGGGAGCCGCCGATGCCAGACCAGCGACGTAGTTGCCACTGCTATCGACGCTCCAGATGTTGATCAGCCCGGCGCCCACATTTCGCCAGGCGACCTCGTACCCCCCTGCGATCGCCTCGGCGCCGACGATAGTCCAGCCCTGGCCAGCGAAGTAGCTTGCGCTCGCCGGAGAGCCTGAGAATTTTAGAATATTTGGCGATGCTCCGGAGTTCGACTCGAGGATGAAGTTGTCACCGACCTTCAACAGCGCCGTTGATCCCAGCGCCTCGACGGTGGTTGCGACTGGCCCGACACGGCCGTCGCCATCGATATCCTGGTTGAAAAGCTTTTCGTATTCCTGAATCAGAGGATTGGTGGGAGCCAAGGCTGCGCTCCCGGTCAACGTCGATACATAGTTGCCGCCACCATCCACGGACCAGACCTCATAGGCTCCGGTGTCCGTATGCTTCCAAAGGACGTCGTAGCCGCCAGCGACCTTTGCGACATTTGTCGGCGCGACGGCACCGAACTGATCGGACGTGACCGCGTTGCCTTGATAGCGCAGCAGAAGTCCGTTGAAGTTCGCATCGTCGAGGAAGAATAGATTTCCAACTTGCGCCAGAAGCGTGGACCCATTCGCGCGGATGGTCTGAGACGGCTGTGAGATCTGCCCGTCGCCATTGAGATCCTGACGAAGGACCAGCTCTAGCTGTTGCAGCTCACGACTGGTCCCTGCGACCCAGCCAGGCGTGAGCTGGGACACATAGTTTCCAGAGCCGTCCACCAGCCACCCGTTATACTGCCCGGTGCTGAGATCCTTCCAGACGACGTCATAACCGCCGCTGACAGCGGTCGCCCCGATCGGATTTGCGGTCGCGCCAAATTGGCCGACCGAGACCGCGGCACCCTGATACTTAAGCTCCGGTCCATTGCCGCGATCATACAAGAAGTAGTGGGTTCCCACCTGCGTCAGACTGGTGGCCCCATCCGTCTGAATAACGGTAAGTGCGTTCGCAACAACATTAGCGGTACCGATGCCGGATGCGACGCCTGTCCCCGAGCCACTCAGATCCCAAACGGAGGTTGTACCATTAGTGACCCAAACAAGATCCGCGCGGCCATCGCCCGTAACATCCCCCACGCTGGCAAGCGTCCATTCCGCCCCCATCTCCCCGGTGACCTGGAGCTCTTGGACAATCTGCCCCCCCTTCATCTCCCAGATCTTGACGTTATTAGACGGATCGACCCACACAATATCGTCACTGCCGTCCTTGTTGATGTCGCCAATTCCAGCAACACGCCAGGTCGGAAGCATCTGGCCGATTGATTTCACCGATGTGACAGCGGCCCCGTTCATCGACCAAGTCGAAACGGCTCCCGATTTACTAACCCAGAGAATGTCGTTCTTCCCGCTCCCTTCAAAATTACCGACGCCGGCGAAACTCCACTCGGCCCCCATTTGGCCACTCGACACGACGGCATTTCCGAGCGTAGCGCCATTCATGAACCACATCGCTACCTGGTTCGACGTATTGACCCACATGAGATCGGCGTTTCCGTCTCGATTGAAATCACCAAGGCCCTTGAGCGTCCATTCGGCACCCATCTTTCCGCTCGGCGTCGCGAACGTCGCCAACGACGTCCCGTCCATCTCCCAGATGGCGACGCTACCTGCGCTCGTCCAAACGATGTCGGCCTTGCCGTCGTGATTGAAGTCGGCATTTGCGGCAAGGGGTGTCCACTCCGCACCCATGTGCCCTTGGGTCGCAGCTGAACTGACGAGAGACCCGTTGCCCATCGTCCAGAGGGCGGCATTTCCGACTCCGTTCTGCACCCATAGGAGATCAGCGGTGCCATCTCCGGAATAGTCGGCCGCCTGGAGAAGACGCCACTCAGCACCCATGCTTCCGGTCTGCGCCGGCAACTTAACGCCGACCGCAGACACTGGAACCGCCTGCCCAAGCAACTGCGAGATTTCGGCTGCAGCATCATTCAATGCCGGCGAACTGGACTGCCAGTTTAGGTTGGCAGGAAGAGCCCAGGATGACGCGCTGTAGATGATTCCCCGCGCATAGTCCCATATGCTTCCCAACTCTTGGAGAAAGCCTACCGGATCGAGCGTACCCTGCCAAATATACGTCCAGTGGCCGTAGTCGTCCGAATAGCCGACCCAAGCTGATCCGGCCTTCCAGGTTGAACCAGAAGTCGCCGTAATTTGACCATACATCGAATATATCGGCGCACCAACCGGCGTTACGCTATTTATCTGAGTGCCGCCATCGCTGGCAGGGCTCCCATAATTATTAGTCCACCCCGATCCGTTGTCGTAGGTCCCCTGCTGGTACGTTAGCGCTCCTTGAGCGTTATATGTGTTGGTTACGGTTGAGAAGTCAGCAACATTTTGCGGATCATAGAAGACGCGCGTACCCGTTCCATTGTCATTCAGCGTGTAGGCGCTTAATACTTCCCCGGCTGCACCATACGTTGCCGAACGCATCGACCACGCCTGATCTCCCACCGTATCATAGATGGTTGCCGTCGACCTTCCATCCCGATATTTGACGGCCTGGGCCTTTAGGTTCCCATTGGCTGCGTAGGTAGTCGAGACGGAGCTCCAATTCTGTGTACCGCTCTCGTCCCACACCGTTAAGGTTTCTGTCCCGTCCTGGTAGTTCTTGACGCGCGCGGCTTTTTCCGCCCCGTTCGCGCTCGTCTCAGCCACGGCTTTCGATTTGACCGTGCCAGTCGAATCGAATTCGGCGGTCGTCGTAACGACACTACCGTCGATACGCGTCACCTCAGTTGCCACCGAGTCGAACCAACCCGAATTCGTGCTGTCCGTCTTGATGGTCTTGGTCAGTCCGTCCGCACTGATCGAGGTCACGACATGCTTCGTGACATGCGTAGTCGGATCTACGGATGTCGCATCTGTCACCGAGCTTCCGTCGATTCTCCGAACGGTCGTCGCGTGTCCGTTGAAGTTGTTGGTTCCGGTCGTGTCTTCGTCGACGGTCTTAGTCAAGCCGTCGGCGCTCACCGAAGTCCTGGTCTGACTCACGAGATTGTTGGCCGAATCTCGGTTCTGGACGAGCGTGACCGAACTCCCGTCTGCATTGATTGTGGTCTGCTCCGTTCGATCCATATAAGAGTGGCCGGGCGTCTGCTCCTGCAGAGTCTTCGATCTGCCATCCGCGCTCGTCGTCGTGACGCCTTGTTGATACAGGGTATTGTCGCTGTTGCGATCCGTCACGGTTTCGGTCGTGCTTCCGTCCGCGTTCTTGACCATCACATCGGTCCGGGTCCGGTCCACGACGCCCGAGCCGGTGAACTGCCAGCGGGTGGTGGTCGTCAGACCATCGGCGCTGACATCAATGATAGTGCGGTCAAGGACGGCACCGGACGAACTGAGATCCGTGATTGACTTGTTGACGCTCCCGTCGACCGCCGTCGTGTCAGTCTCCGCCTGATCGACGACCCCGTCGCCGTCGACGTCTCGCAGCGTCGTGACGGTGCGGTGATCTGCGCTCGTGGTCTTGATCGAGCGGTCGATTAGATTGCCATGACCGTCCTTCTCCATGACGGTTTCAATGCTGCTGCCGTCGGCGTTGCTGACGGCGATGATCGACCGCGTCTTATCGACGACACCATCGGCATTGGTATCGTAGGAAATCGTCTGCTGCTGCCCGTTCGCGCTCGTCGTCGTAACGACGACGGATTCGCCCGATGCGGTCACCGTTTCCGTAGTGCTGCCATCGGTGTTGAGGACAGTGACATCAGACAGCGTCTGGCTCCCAGTTGCCCCGGCGGAGTTCCACTGCGTGGTTTTTGACAGGCCGTTGGCGCTCGTCGTTTCGACGAAGCTTTCCACGAGCGCGCCATGAACATCAAAAGTGGAGGTTGTCTGGACCCGGCTGCCATCTGCATTCAGAACGGTGGTGCTGCTTTGCGATTCGTCCACGGTTCCGTCGCCGTTGAGATCCCATTGCGTAAGTTTACTCAGCCCGTTGGCGCTCGATGACGTGATGACGCGATCCTTCAAGGTCGCGCCCGAGAAGTTGCTCGTGGTTTCCGTTTTGCTGCCGTCTGCGTTCAGGACCGTAACATCAGTCGTGGTTTGGTCGAATGAATTGGTCCCGGACGAGTCTCGCTGAGTGGTAACCGAAAGTCCGTTTGCGCTGGTCGTGATAACCGCGCGATCTTTCAACAGATTGTTGGATTTGAAGTCGGCGACCGTCGAGACGGTGCTCCCATCGGCATTGACGACCGTCGTCACGGATTGATCGGTCACTCCGTCGCCGTCGACATCTCGGCTGACCGACTTTGTTCGTCCGTCCGAACTGACCGTCGTGATAATCTTGTGGCGAGGCACGCCGGTCCCGGTCGTATCGGTCACCGTTTCCGTGCTGCTGCCGTCGGCACCCAACACCGTTACATCGGTCTCGATCAGGCTGACGGTTCCTGACCCTGTCACGTCCTCCTGTGTCGTCTTGGACAGGCCGTTGGCACTCGTCGTGATGACCGCCCTGTCAATCAGGCCGCCGCTGGCGTTCAGATTGGTGATGGTCTCGGTCCGGCTGCCGTCGGCATTCAGCACCGTGACATCGGTCCTAGTCTTGTCGACGATCCCATCGCCGTTGCTGTCGTACTGCGATGTTACAGACAGGCCACTGGCGCTGGTCGTCACGGTCAAGCGGTCCTTTAGCACGCCATTGGCCGCGTAATCCGACAAGGTCTTGACCACGGCGCCGTTCGCCGCGCGGAGATCGACCTCGGTCTGGTCCGCCCTGCCATCACCGTCGGTATCAAACGATGTCGTGACCGAACTCCCGTCTGCGGACGTGGTCACCACCCTCTTGTCGAGCAGCGCGCCGCTCGCGCTGAAGTCGCTCACGGTCTCGGTCCTGCCGCCGTCGGCGTTCAGCACCGTGACATCCGTGCGGGTTTGGTCGAAGATTCCGGATCCCGCCCCATCCGTCTTGGTCGTGACGGACAATCCGCTCGCGCTCTTGGTCACCACCGCCTTGTCCAGCAGCGTTCCGTTTGCCGCGAAATCGGTGATCGTCTCCGTGGTGCTGCCATCGGCGTTCAACGTGACGACATCAGTACGCCGCCGGTCGAAGGCCCCGCTTCCCGTGCTGTCCTGCTGGGTGGTCGTCGACAGGCCGTTCGCGCTCTTCGTGACGACGGTCCTGTCAATGAGTGTGCCGTTCGCACTGAAATCGCTGACCGTCTCCGTCCTGCTGCCGTCGTCGTTCAAGACCGTGACATCGGTGCGGCTCTGGTTGAATGTGCCCGTACCGGTCGAGTCCTGCTGCGTGGTCACCGACAGGCCGTTCGCACTCGTTGTCACCACTGTTCGATCGAGCAGCGCACCCGTCGCAGCGTAGTCGGCAACGGTCGCTGTCGAGCTGCCGTCGGCATTCAGAACCTTCGTGACCGTCTGGTCGACATGGCCGTCACCGTCCGCATCGATCTGCTGGGAGATCGTGCGCCGATCCGAGCTCGTGGTCGTCACCATTTTGGCACGCAACGAGCTGTTGCCATTCGCTGTCGTCACGGTCTCCGTGCTGCTGCCGTCCGCTCCCACCACCGTGACATCAGCCTCGGTGCGAAGGAAAGAGCCCGCCCCCGTCGGATCGGACTGCGTAGTCTTGGACAAGCCGTCGGCACTGATCGTGATGACGGCGCGATCGAGCAAGGTGCCGCTGGCGCTGAAGTCGGCAATCGTCTCGGTGCTGCCCCCTCCGGCGTTGAGCACCGTCACGTCGGTGCGGGTACGATCCGTGGGTCCATCGCCGTCCACATCGGCCAGCGTGGTGACCGACCGGCCAACCGCGCTCGTCGTCGTCACCGTCCGAGACCGCAGAGAGCCGTCATGATTGTACAATGACGCCGTATCGACGCTCGCCCCGCTCGCGTTCAGGGCAACTGTCTCAACCGAATCCCATCGTCCGTCGTTGTTGGCATCAAACGATGTCGTGACCGAACTGCCGTCGGCGGACGTGGTCACCACCCGCTTGTCGAGCAGCGCGCCGCTCGCGCTGAAGTCGCTCACGGTCTCGGTCCTGCTGCCGTCGGCGTTCAGCACCGTGACATCCATGCGGCTTTGGTCGAAGATTCCGGATCCCGCCCTATCCGTCTTGGTCGTGACGGACAATCCGCTCGCGCTCTTGGTCACCACCGCCTTGTCCAGCAGCGTTCCGTTTGCCGTGAAATCGGCGATCGTCTCCGTGGTGCTGCCATCGGCGTTCAACGTGACGACATCAGTACGCCGCCGGTCGAAGGTCCCGCTTCCCGTGCTGTCCTGCTGGGTGGTCGTCGACAGACCGTTCGCGCTCTTTGTGACGACGGTCTTGTCAATGAGTGTGCCGTTCGCACTGAAGTCGCTGACCGTCTCCGTCCTGCTGCCGTCGCTGTTCAAGACCGTGACGTCGGTGCGGCTCTGGTTGAATGCGCCCGTACCGGTCGAGTCCTTCTGCGTGGTCACCGACAGGCCGTTCGCACTCGTTGTCACCACTGTTCGATCGAGCAGCGCACCCGTCGCAGCGTAGTCGGCAACGGTCGCTGTCGAGCTGCCGTCGGCATTCAAAACCTTGGTGACCGTCTGGTCGACATGGCCGTCACCGTCCGCATCGATCTGCTGGGAGATTGTGCGCCGATCCGAGCTCGTGGCCGTCACCGTCTTGGCGCGCAACGAGCCGTTGCTATTCGTTGTCGTGACGGTCTCCGAGCTGCTGCCGTCCGCCCCCACCACCGTGACATCAGCCTCGGTGCGAAGGAAAGAGCCCGCTCCCGTCGGATCGGACTGCGTGGTTTTGGACAAGCCATCGGCGCTCATCGTGATGACGGTACGATCGAGCAAGGTGCCATTGGCGCTGAGATCCGCAATCGTCTCGGTGCTGCCACCTCCCCCATTGAGCACCGTTACGTCGGTGCGGGTGCGATCCGTGGCTCCATCTCCATCCACATCGGCCAGCGTGGTGACCGACCGGCCATCCGCGCTCGTCGTCGTCACCGTCCGAGACCGGAGAGAGCCGTCATGATTGTACAATGACGCCGTATCGACGCTCGCCCCGCTCGCGTTCAGGGCAACAGTCTCAATCGCGTCCCAAGCACCGTCACCATTGGTGTCGGCCTGGGCGGTAAACGTCTTGCTATCCTGACTGCGGGTCGTCACCGTCTTGGCGCGCAGGGAGCTGTCCGCGCTTCGGCTGGTCACAGTCTCCGTGCGGCTGCCGTCGCTATTGACGACGGTGACATCCGTCGTCGTCTTTTCGAACACCCCATTGCCATCGGCATCGGTCTGAGTGACCTTGGACAGACCGTCCGCGCTCTGCGTCGTCAGAACCTGGTCTCGCAGCGAGCCATTACCATTCGATTCACGCTGGGTCGAAACGGTGCTCCCATCGGCGTTCACGACGATGGCATCAAGCCTCACAAGGTCGATCGTTCCGTCGCCGTCAGCATCGATCTGTTTCGTCTTGGTTCGGTGGTCAGAGCTCGTGAGCGTGACGGTCTGCTGGCGCAGCGATCCATCGGTGTTGCTATCCGTGACCGTCTCCGTCCTGCTCCGGTCGGAGCCGATGACGGTGATATCAGTCTCGATCAGATCAAAGATTCCGCGCCCGGCCGAATCGACCCGCACCGTCTTTGACAGGCCATCGGCACTCGTCATCGAAACAGTTCTTGCACGAATGCTTCCGTCCGAGTTGAGATTCGAGACCGTGACGGTGAGATCGCCGGCGGCATTCCAGACATCACTCTCGATCTGGTCGAACGTCCCGCTCCCGGTCGTATCCCGATTGATCGTGATCGTCTTGAGGTCAGCGCTCGTGGTCGTGACCGTTCTGCTCAGAACGCGAGCACCGGCACCCTGGAGATTGGTAACCGTGAGCGTCGCGCTACCGTCTGCATTCCGAGCCGTGACATCGGTCTCGGTCGCATCAACGACACCGTCACCGTTGTTGTCATGACGGATCTCAACCGACGTTCCATCGGCGCTGGTCGTGCTTATGGTCTCCTGCGCCAACGAGCCGGCACCGCTGTAGGCCTTGTTGTCAATCGTCGTCGAGCCATCGGCACCTGTGGTCACCGTCTTGACGACTCGGTAGCCGTTCGCATCGTAGGCAAAGGTTACATCGGCGGCCGTGCCTGTGGTACCGTCCGTCCGCGTGTAGCTAGTCGTGCCGTTAATCGACGAGCCGTCAGACAGCTGCCGCGTTTGATTGTCGGCAGTGAGATCGATCGAGGCGATCCCGAGCTTCTGCAAGGTCTCGAGCTGCGTTGTACCGTCGGCGTTCGTGACCAGGACCTTGAACTTGGTCCAATCGGCATCTCCGGCGTTGAGCTTGCCATCGTGGTTGGTGTCGAACACGTCGAGCAGCGCCTCCATGTCGGAGGTCGCTGTCGGATCCCACAGCGTGAAGTTGACCTGGTTGGCCTGGTCGATCACGCCATTGCCGTTGAGGTCGAGCACCAGCACGCCATTGCCCGCGCCGGCCCACGCCGTCGCATGCTGGTAGCCGTCGCCCGCCATGTTGAAATATTGATTCGACGCCCCTCGCGGGGTGACATGGATGCCCTGCCCGGTCAGATCGAGAACGACGGGATAACCGCCGCTCCATCCCCACGAACCGCCACTCCCTGGCCATCCCGAGCCGCCACTGCCCGGCCATCCCGAACCGCCGCCCGAGCCCGGCCATCCGGAGCCACCTCCGCCGGGCCACCCCGACCCACCGCCGCCCGGCCAGCCCGATGCACCGCCACCCGGCCAGTCGAAGCCACCCGCGCCGCCGACGTAGATGGGAGACGACTCTTGCCAGTCGATGATGTCTGGAGCCCGGCCATCCAGGCCATTGTCGAAAGTCAACCGAGTCGAGGTTTCCCAAGGATCAATCTGGGATGAATTGGAGATGCCGTCATAATATTTGGCGATGACGTCGTTGACGCTTTGGATATCGTTTATTGCTCCTTGCAGCTCCTGTTCGAGCTGGCTGCCGGCGAATTCCGATAGTTTCTCGTTGCCTTGCAGTTTTGGAATATCGGCAAAATCGGTATCAATGGCCCCATTATTTGCATTTCGGAAGTTTGCATCGTTTGCGGCCTTACTAAATGGATCGCGGGCGGCACCGAAACCGCCGAGGCCTGTTGTATCGTTCGCCGCCGACGTCGGACTGAGCAGATTGCTCCCCGCCGTTGGCGCGGCAACGAAACCCGCGCTGTTCGAAACCGACCCGGGGGACAAGTAATCGAACGATCCATTGCGATTGAATCCGCTCAGACCCGTCGCATCGTACGCACCTGACGTCGGACTGAGCATATTGTCTCCAGCCCTAGGCGCACCAGCAAATCCCGCGTTGTCCGAAACCGAACCGGGCGACAAGTAGTCGAATGAACCATTGCGGCCAAAACCGCCGAGACCCGAAGTATCGAACGCCGTTGGCGTGGGACTGAGCAAATTATCCCCCGTCGAGGGGGTGACCGCAAATCCGCCGTTGTCTGCAAAGGAACCGGACGACAGATACGGGTTACCGTTCTGCGTCGCTCCACCGGGTTCTTGACCGGTGACAGACGAGACTTGTCCTCCACCTCCTAGCTCAAGAGGCAATCCCCCAGTATCCCGAGAATATCCTGATGGATCCCGCGCGAATTGAGCAACGTCATTTAAGAATCCGTTGAAGGCGCTCACGGCTCCCTGAGTCGAATACGGCCCAAAACCATAAGTCACGCCAACTCCGGGAGTACCGACGCCGACTCCCAAGGGACCGCCGGGCTGGTCAAACGTTCCAGGGCTAGTTCCAACGTTGAAGTTATATCGCGCTGCGGCCTCTCCCATTGAAGCCGAGAATGCAGTCCCCGTCAGAAAGTTTTCAAGATCAGGCGAGTAGCCCGTAGAAGTCCCCGCGCCGGGAGTACCGTAATAGAGCTGCGGATAGTAGTTTCCATTCGAATCTACGTATACTCCACCTCCGACGCCACCAATGGGTGTTGGAAACCCGAAAGTCCCCCCAGTATAGAATCCCGAAGTCATGCCCCGCCCTCCCCGTCAGCAGTCGACATCCGTCGCCGGTTGGTGTGGTAAGTTTTCCATGATTGGAATGTCATCGCCGCAAAGCCAGAAAACATTGCGAGCACAATGAAGCCGATGACAGGCTTTTGGAATAAGAAGCCAAGCAAGGAAAAGCAAAGTGCAGCGACACAAAAGCCTGCCTGCGACTGTACATACCCTGCCTGCAGCCTCGACGGCGTCGATGGCCGAAGTACATATTCAGGGAACGCAGACCGCGAACTCAATCCGTCCTGGAATTGCGCGGGCAACAGATCGATCACTGCGAGGTAGGTCGCCTGGTATTTGTAAACGGACCAGAGCGCCGCGACGGCCGCGATAATAGCAATGATCGGTATCATTGGAACTGAAGCCCATCCGAGACGATCAAATGCATGCAACCAGATCTAGATTCATTCACCGGATTGAGTTTCGAGCATCATCGGATACCTGAATTGCTCTGACTCCCAATCGCTTTACTGTATTCGCACTACCGCAAATCACCGCCGAGCTAAGCTTATACACGCCCGCCGAAACAGGTCGTATTGCGAGAGAATGGCATTAATCGCATGCGACGCATGCCGAGGCCGAAAGTAGGAGGCTATACAACCAGGGGCCGCATGCGATATTCTCATATTAGTGAATTCCAACACATTGTTTCAGTCGTTGACGATACCTGCTGCTTCACTATTTAGTCACCTATCAGGCCTGAGAGTTGCAATCTGTAAATTCGGTGATCTACTTGATACATCAAACGCGAGCGCGAGTCTTCGCGTGAGCCCTTGGCTCTAGCTGGATGGGTACCCTCACGAGTTCTTTGGCCCGCGACTCGCCGTTGCACATGAAGATGAACGCCGACACGGCGTTCGACGCCATTGACCCAAGCGCGACTCCTATTGGACGACCACATGAAGATGTTTTGTCGATATCTGGTATCGCTGATTTGCTTGTGCGTGGGACCTGCGCTGATTCTCGAATTCGACAAACCCTCGATTGCCGATCCGATCTCACCCAACAAGGTGCGCACCTACCGCATCGAATCGCCGAGATCACCGGACGCCCCGCTCGCGTTATCGCTCAAGCCACCGAAGGTACTAACGCCGCCCGTGCCTAGCGATGACCGCAGTGCTTCAAGTCTCCCGCGGCCCAACGCCCCGGACTTGGCGAGCCCCCCCGAATCCAATCAAAAGACCTTTGACGGGACATCTACCGCGTCCAGGTTGACGTCAGGCGTCGTCTTTCCGGATGCGCACGGCGTTCGAACCACGCCTTTGCATGTGAACCCTCAGCCATATTCGGTGCCCAGCATTGGGGGCAACCACTCCGATCAAGATCCGGCGACCAATCACTTCGTGGAACCATAGGCACAATGCAAGAATCCACGGCGCCCAACACGATAGATGATTCCAACCGTCGGGTTCGCCGCCTACCAGATCCGAGCGTCACGTCAGCGAGGTACTCTTATCTGCTTTCAACACCGACCGGGACTGACCGCTGCCTCTCGATGGCTGGCTGAATAAGGCCGAGTTCGATGGCTTTCACGGCGGCGAGCGTGCGATTTGCTGCGCCAAGCTTTCGCATCGCGTTCTTAATGTGGAACACGACAGTGCTCTCGCTGATAGAAAGGATCCGGCCAACTTCCCACGACGACTTTCCCGAAGCGGCCCAGCTTAGGCACGCTTTCTCTCGATCAGACAGTTCGCCGAACATGCATAGTCTCCCGAAGTTGAACTTTAATGGATCGGCCGCCGACTAAGACCATCGTACCCAACGACCTTCCAAGCCGCTCCGATGATTTCGATCGTTCTTAACGGTACAGATTTCCTCTGATTGTAATACAACCGCGAAGACACCGCACAGTTGATGACCGCCTCGATCGTCACCAATACGGCCATGCCGGTGCGAGAGCGACCGTCTTTTCCTCGACGTACATCCAATTCTCGCCCCGCCGAACCCCCAACGAATAAGCGCGGTCCAGGGCTGCCGGCTTGTTGGCCTCGGCACGCACATAAGCTATTGAGCCGCCTGGCTCCTCGCGCGAGATTGACTTCTCCAAGACAACGATCGACTTGCGGTGGGCCACCCCATAGAGGTTGATGTTGGCGTCGATTTTGATATCGGCCGAGACGCCGTGGCCGCGTCATTAAAGCTCGCAACGGCCGGCTACTTCCGATCCGCTCGACTGAAGCGAACTTACTAGCTAGTTCGCGCTTCTTTCTGGGAAAGTTGCGCAAGCCTAGGTACAATAGCCAGCGGACAATGGATTTTTTTTGCCTAGAGGCGCCTGAACGGAATTGAAATATATGACGCCAACAACGACAAGCCATAGCCATAGCTCGGACAGGAAAGGGGCTTTCGCGCAAAACATCGTTTGGATCGCCTCGTTCCCAAAGTCGGGCAATACCTGGACACGAGCACTCCTGCATAATCTGCTCGGCGAGATCGCTAGTCCTCAACAGCCACCCCATCATATCAATATGCTGCACCAACAGACCTGGTGGGAGTTCGGCGCCAAGCAATTCGAAGCAGTGCTCGGCAAGCCGTTCACCGAAGCGAGCCATCGCGAGCTTGCCGAAGCACGCCCTCAAGCGCAGGCCTGGATGGCGCAGAACTGCGCCGGTCCATTCTTTGCCAAGACGCATCTCTGCGTCGGCGAAGATTGTGGCATTCCGACCATCAATCTCGATGCAACGCTGGCAGCCGTCTATGTCGTGCGCAACCCTCTCGACATCGCCATCTCCTTCGCTCACCACTCCAACGAGTCGATCGATGAGACGATCGCCAAGATGGCCACGCCGAATTTCACGAGCCCGAATCGGGTTCAGCACATCTACGAGACGATGGGTTCGTGGAGCCAGCATGTCGCGAGCTGGATCGGCATCTACAGCCGGCCGGTGCACATCATGCGCTACGAAGACATGTTGGCCCAACCGGTCCGGACCTTCGGCGCGCTTGCGAGGTTTCTGCGTTTGAAGCCGACGGAGGCGCAGCTGAATGCGGCGATCCAGAAATCCTCGTTTGCCGAGCTGCAGCGCCAGGAGAACGAGTCGGGCTTCCGGGAGAAGCCTCCGGCGGCCGAGCGCTTTTTTCGCGAAGGCACCAGCGGGCAATGGGCCAAGGTCCTGTCGCCTGCCCAAATTCAAGAGGTAGTTCGGGCGCATGCGCCTATGATGCAGCGCTTCGGATACCTGCAAGGCGACTGTGGGGGCAACATCGCGATCCGGCGACCGACGTCCGGCACGTCGTGACAATCGATCCGATTTACATGCGCGGGCGAGTGGCATTGTCATCGCTCCCGCAGGCTTTCTTGCCGGTAGCGCAGCAGTGGCGACATCACATATTCGATGATCCGTCGCGTCCCTGTTTTGATCTCCACCGTCACCGCCATGCCCGGCGCCAGCGCGACCATCTTGTCCTCGACCTGCATCTGCTTCTCGTCGAGCGACACCCGCGCCGAGTAGATGAACTCCTGTCCAGCCGGCTCACTGGTCTCGGTGAGCGCGCCGGCGGTCTTGCCGCCATTCTGCTTGTCGGCCGGTTTCTCGCGGACGATGGAGTCCTGCGAGACGCTCAGCACCTTGCCATGGACAAGGCCGTAGCGGGTGAAGTTGAAGGTGTCGATCTTGATTTCGGCCGCCTGGCCGACATTGACGAAGCCGATGTCGCGGTTGGAGATCATGGCTTCGGCCTCGAGCTGGCTTTCGGCGGGCACGATGAGCATCAGTTGTTGCGCCGGTGTGACGACGCCGCCGACGGTGTGCAGCGCGAGCTGCTGCACCGTGCCGTCGATCGGGGCGCGCAGCACCTGCTCGGTCGTCTTGCGTTCTGCCTTAACCAAGTCCTGCGTCAGCTCCTCGGCCTTCTTCTCGGCGTCGGCAAGATCCGACAGCACTTGGCGCTCGAACCCGGAGCGGGTCTGCGCCAGCTGTTGCTCCAGCGCCAGCCGCGCGGCCTCGATCTCGACCAGACGGCGCGTCTGCACGATGCGCTCGTTTTGCTGGTCGATCAGGCGCGACTGCGCGTCGATATAGGCGATCTGGTTGCCGTACTGGATCTCCTTGGCGTTGCGGCGGATCTCGGCGGTCTCCTGCAGGAAAGGCAGGGTGGCGTCGATCTTGGCGATGGCGGCCTCGACCGACTGCGCCTCGGCGCGCTTCTGCGCGATCTGCTGCTGGTTCGAGGCAAGCTTCGACAGTTGCTCGGCGGCCTGCGCCTGCAGTGCGGCGCGGGTGCGCGCGACGTCAGTGGGCGCCGCGCCTTCGGGCACGTTGAGCGGCCGCAGCGCGGCGAGATCAGCAAAGCTATCGCGCAGCACGCTGAGTCGGGTGACATCGAGCCTCGCCTGCATCAGGCCCTGTGCGACGCGGCGACGTTCGGCCTCGGTGACGGTGCGGTCGAGCTCGACCAGCACGTCGCCGGCACGGACCTTGTCGCCGTCCTGGACGTGGATCGCCGCGACGACGCCGGCTTCGAGCGGCTGGATCGTCTTGGTGCGGCCGGTCGGCACGATCTTGCCCTGCGCCGAGGCGATGATGTCGACACGGCCCATGATCGACCAGGCGATCGCGATGGCAAAGAACAGCATGATGCTGCCGGCGATCGCGCGGCCCGCCGGCGAGGCCGGCGTCTCGACGATCTCCAACGCGGCGGGGAGAAATTCGCGAGCATCATTGCGGCGCTTGCGGTGCGCATCCAGCGAGATCGGCGCGTTGTCCTGCTTGTGCGCCTCAGCCGACGACATGGAGCCCCGCCTGGATCTGGTGCAGGGTCGCGTAGCGGCCGGCGCGCTTGATCAGCTCGTCATGGGTGCCGTCCTCGACCAGGCGGCCGCCCTCGATGGTGATGATGCGGTCGGCGTTGCGCACCGCCGACAGCCGGTGTGCGATGATGAAGACGGTGCGGCCGGCGCAGATCTTGCGCATGTTGCGCTGGATGATGTTCTCACTTTCATAATCGAGCGCCGAGGTCGCCTCGTCGAAGATGAGGATGCGCGGATTTGTGACCAGCGCACGCGCGATCGCGATGCGTTGGCGCTGGCCGCCGGACAGGCTCGCGCCGCGCTCGCCGACCACGGTGTCGTAGCCGTCGGGCAGGCCGAGGATGAACTCATGCGCGCCGGCGAGCTCGGCCGCCTGAATCACCCGCTCCACCGCCATGCCGGGATCGGCGAGCGCGATGTTGTCGCGGATCGAGCGGTTGAACAGCACGTTCTCCTGCAGCACCGCGCCGATCTGCCGCCGCAGCCAGGTGACGTCGGCGACGGTGAGATCGACGCCGTCGATCAGGATGCGGCCGGCCTCCGGCACGTAGAGCCGCTGGATCAGCTTGGTCAGCGTCGACTTGCCGGAGCCGGAGGGGCCGACGATGCCGACCACTTGGCCTACCGGCACCTTCAGGCTGACATCGTGCAGCGCCAGCGGGCCATCGACGCGGTAGCGGAAAGAGACGTGATCGAACACCACCTCGCCGCGCACCGGCGGCAGCGCGGCGCGGCTGGGATTGAAGGCGGGCTCCGGCGTGGTGTTGAGGATGTCGCCGAGGCGGGCGACCGACAGCCGCGCCTGGTGAAAGTCCTGCCACAGCTGCGCCAGCCGCAGCACCGGCTGCGCCACCCGTCCGGCCAGCATGTTGAAGGCGATGAGCTCGCCGACGCTCAAGTCTCCTGCGATCACCAGATGGGCGCCGAAATACAGCGTCAGCGCGGTGACGATCTTGCTGATGAACTGCACAGACTGGCTCGCCCAATTGCCGAGCGACAGCACGTCGAAGCTGGCGCCGACGTAACCTGCGAGCTGCTCCTCCCAGCGCCGCTGCATCTGCGGCTCGATCGCCATCGCCTTCAGGGTCTGGATCGCGGTGACGGTCTCGACCAGGAAGGCCTGGTTCTCGGCGCCGCGATCGAACTTGAGGTCGAGCCGCTTCTTGAAGATCGGCGTCACGCCAGCCGACAGCGCGATGTAGAACGGGAACGAGCCGACAACGATCCAGGAGAGGAACGGCGAGTAGTAGAACATCACGCCGAGGAACACGAAGGTGAAGGCGAGATCGATCACCAGGGTCAGCGCCGAGCTGGTGATGAAGTTCCTGATGTTCTCGAGCTCGCGTACCCGCGCCACCGAATCGCCGGCGCGTCGCGCCTCGAAATAGGCGATCGGCAGCGCCACCAGATGCCGAAACAGCCGCGCGCCGAGTTCGACGTCGATGCGGTTGGTGGTGTGAGAGAAGACGTAAGTGCGAAGTCCGCCGAGCACGGTCTCGAAGATCGTGACGGTCACAAGGCCGAACACTAGCACGTCGAGCGTGGTGTAGCCGCGATGCGTCAACACCTTGTCGGTGACGACCTGGAAGAACAGCGGGGTGACCAGGCCGAACAGCTGCAGAAAGAACGACGCCAGCAGCACCTCGCCGAGCAGCCGGCGATATTTCTGCATCGCCTGAAGAAACCAGGTGATGTCGAAGCGCCGCGCCAGATCGGACAGCGAGGCACGGCGCGCCATCAGCACCACCGTCCCCGTCCAGTTGGCCTCGAACTCGGCGCGCTTGATGCTCTGCGGCCGGTTCACGAGAGGATCCTGGATCAGCGCCGCCTCGGCCGTGACCTGCCCGAGGATGACGAATGAGCCATCCGACCGCGCGGCGATGGCCGGTAGCGGCAGCTTGACGAGACTGTCCCAGGTCCGCCTGACCGCACGCGCCTTCAGCTTCAGCTGCTTGGCGCAGCGAAGCATCTCGGTCACGCCGACCGGCTCTCCCGCCAACTGATGTGCAATCTGCGCCGGATCGATAGCGATCTGATGAAAACGCAGCAGCAATGTCAGGCAGTCAAGCCCCGTATCCCTCTGCCCCGCGTCCATTGCCAGCACCACCCCAAGTGGTGCGACAATAGCGCGCAGCAGACAAGAATCGACAAGCTTTGTCGCACGTTGGCATTCAGAAATCGGAACTGTATCTGAAGCGCAACAAATTAACTACCAGGGGTAGTGCTCGTGTTTTGCGCCTATCCCGAAAGGAGTGTCGCAGTTCTTTCACAGAAAGCTTCATTGTGCCGACCGTCAGCTCAGCAACGACGCCACAGTCGGCTGATTCGGCGACCATCGTGGGAATGACCCAAGTCTACAATCGCGCCTGGTTCTTGGGTCAGCTGCATTCCGCGCAGCACGCCTCGCTGTGGAAGGCATCCCTGGTGCCGGCGGACGCTCGTGAGGTGGACATCGCGGAATACGGGTTTGACGTCCTGCACAACGAACTCCTCGGAGCGAGAGCACAGGCGGAGGCGGAGGCGGCGCTTCCCCTTTCGTCGACCTGCGGGCCACCACAAGCATCTGCGGGTCGTCCGCATTCCAGCGCGTCGATAACGTCGCACGCAAGTCGAGAGAGCCGCCCTCTTCTGGCGCATCAGACTGTGGACAAATGCCGGGAAGTCGATCGTGTCGGCCGAAACCTCGGGTGAGACTTGGACCGGAAATGATGCCGCTCACTTTGCCCCAGCCTCCCACGCAGCGCACTGTAGTCACCACCACTCCGAAGGTCGTATTGGCTCACCATTGCAGGTGACGCCGGCGAGCACGAAGAAGGGCGCCGAAGAAAGCACGTAGCGCCTTGCGATGCTCCTGCGCAGTCACGGCACGCACTTGGACGAACGGCAGCTCACGTACTGCTGACCGGCCCCTCGGGAAGATCGGACGTGTCCGCGCCTAGCCCATGATGGCTGACAAGGGAGCGCCGGGCCGGCCGCATTCGCGGCACGCAGCACACGCGGTGACAAGGCCACTCGTGCTACGCCCTGACCAATGCGCCCGGGCAAATACGAAACTCCAGCTCGCACGAGCCTCGTGCGCGGCGCCTCACAGCAGCGAATTTCGCAATGGTGCCGAAAACAACATTGATTTCAGTAAGGAAAGCACTGAGCGCGGCACGCGACTCGGCCGACCGGCACGGTTGAACTCAAGTCATGTCAATGACTTGGAGTTCAACCGGCGAGCCGCTTTTATCTTGCCGCTTTAATCGGCCGGATGTAACCGTCCGGTTCCTGCACACCTTCCCCCTCGTGTGTTGTCGTTCCATTTCGGGCTCTCTGCTGCTGTGGAGATTCTCCGGTGGGACCCAAACATTTCGAGAACAAAGCCCGACGCGAATGGTGGTCGCTGCACATCGAGGCATGGCGTCGAAGCGGCCTCGGAATCCGCAAATACTGCCAACAACAACGTCTGACCGAGAACACGTTGCGGCGTTGGCTGAAGCGGCTTGCCGGCGAGGAGACCGCGCTTAAGCTCAAGAAATATCAGACGGAATTGCGCCGCGAGCGCGCCCGGGACGAGCGAGAAAAGATGCTCCGAAAGCAGAAGCAGCGCAGGTTCATAGTCACCGCGGACGTGCGCAATCGAGCTTCTCAGGCGTTCTGGTCGATGCATGTCGAGGCGCTGAACTGGAGCGGGATAGAGCTCCCTATGCCGCGGCGATGCAGCTGTCGCCGCATTCGCTGCGCAAATGGCGCGACCGATTGGCGGCCGGCGAGGTCACAATCGACTGGCGCGCCCATCTTCATCCCTCCGCCCGTCCGGCCGTTAGCACTAGTGCTAGGAACTCACAGCCCGAACGCCGCTTGACAGCTGCCGAAGTCGGCGATCCGGCGGCGCCCAAAATGCCGGCCCGCCGCTTCTTCAGCGACGAGGAGAAGCTCGCGATCGCCAGGGAAACCAAGCTACCAGGCGCCAAAGTCTCTGCTGTCGCCCGCAAGCATGGGATCGTCACCGGGTTGCTGTTCCGCTGGCGCGCGCAGTTCGGCATCGCGCAAAAGAAGCGCTCCAAGCTCGCCCGTGTTGTGCTGCCCGACGACATGCCCGCCGCGCGCGCCTTGCGCGATCTCGTGCGTCCACCAGAGGGCATGATGGCTGTCGACCTCGCTGACGGACGGCGTGTCTTCGCTCCCGCCGGTAGCGATCCGGATGCGGTGCGGCCGCAGATCGAAAGCGGAGATGAAGCGCGATGATGTTCGTCCCTGCAGGCGTGAAGGTGCACCTGGCGCTTGGCTACAACGACATGCGCAAGGGCATGGACGGCCTTGCAATGCTGGTGCAAGACACGCTGAAGAGGGATCCGTTCTCCGGTCACCTGTTTGCCTTCCGCGGCAAGAAGGCATCGATCCTGAAGGTCCTGTTCTGGGACGGAAACGGGCTTTGTCTGTTCACGAAACGCGTCGACCAGGGCTGCTTCGTGTGGCCAGTGACGGCGGGCTATGATGGATCGATCACACTGACACCGGCGCAGCTCGCGATGCTGATTGAAGGCATCGACTGGCGCGCGCCGGAACCCGTATGGAAGCCGGCGATTGCAGGATGATCTGCAGAAACCGGTGCTGAACTGAGTTGCGATTCTTCTACGAGGAAGCCGGTTCGAGTACCATCGGACATGCAGCTCGATCTCACCAATCTCCCTCCCGATCCTGCGCTTCTGCAGCGCCTTGTACGCGACATTGCTGCTGCAATCGACCATCGCGACACCGAGATCGAGCGTCTCAAGTCCATCATCAGACAGCTGCAGCGGATGCAGTTGGGCCGCAGCTCCGAGCGCATCGATCCCGATCAGCTTGCGCTCGGTCTGGAGGATCTCGACAGCGACATCGGCCGCGTTGAGGAAGCGCAACCGAAGGTACACCGGAAGCCAAGTCTCCGCCGCGACGCCGTCCGCTGCCCGATCATCTGCCACGCGAGGACGTTCTGCTCGACTTGCAAGACCGGATCTGTGGCTGCTGTGCCGGCGCTCTCCATCTGATCGGCGAGAGCGTCAGCGAGATGCTGGATTGGGTACCAGCTCAGCTTCTCGTCGTGCGCACAACCAGACCCAAATACGCCTGCCGAGCCTGCAACAAGGTCGTGCAAGCCGGTGCGCCCGGGCGGTGATCGCTGGCGGTCTGGCGACGCCGACGCTGCTCGCGCACGTGTTGATCAGCAAACACTGCGATCATCTTCCGCTCTATCGGCAATCGCAGATCTTCGACCGTCATGGCGCCGATCTCTGCCGCTCGACGCTCGCCGGCTGGGTTGGCGGCGCATGCTGATGGCTCGAGGCCTTGCACGAACGGCTGTGCAAGAACGTGTTCGCCTCCAACCATCTCTTTGCCGATGACACGCCGATCCCGGTGCTTGATCCTGGCCGCGGACGAACCAAGACGGGACGGCTTTGGGTGTACGCCCGCGAGCAACGGCCGTGGGGCGGACCCGAACCTCCTGCCGCCATCTACCTGTTCGCACCCGACCGCAAGGCCGAGCGACCAGTCGCACATCTTGCCGCCTTCAAGGGCATCCTGCATGTCGACGGATATGCCGGCTTCGAGCAATTGGCCGACAAGGAGGGCACCACGCTCGCAGCGTGTTGGAGCCATTCGCGATGCAAGTTCTACGATGTGGCCGAAGCCACGGCGTCTCCCGTGGCCACAGAAGCCCTGCGCCGGATCGGCGAACTCTATGCGATCGAGGCGCGTATCCGCGGCCAATCGCCTGCTTATCGCCTGGCCGAACGCAGGACGTTCGCCAAGTCAATCGTCGATGCTCTGAACGTCTGGCTCGATACCCAGCTCCGCCTGGTCTCCGGCCGCAGCACGCTTGCCGAGGCGATCCGCTATGCGCTCTCGCGCTGGCATGGCCTGACGCGCTTCCTGAACGACGGCCGCGTCGAGCTCGACACCAATCCGGTCGAGCGCGCCATCCGTCCCGTCACGCTCGGCCGCAAGAACCACCTGTTCGCCGGCGGCGATGGTGGCGGACATCGCTGGGCGGTCGTGAGCTCGCTCATCACGACATGCAAGCTGAACGACGTCGAGCCCTACGCCTATCTGCGAGACATTCTGCAGCGGATAATCGACGGACACCCCGTCAACCGCCTGGACGAATTGCTGCCGTGGAGCTAGCAGCTGGCTATTCATGTCAAGACCTGATGCATGTGCAGCGGCCGGACGCTTACATCGGGCGTCGCCGTCACTCTCGCCCCCTCGCCTACGAGCCCGCGAATCTCGTCGCTCATTTCCAACTCGCATCGAAGCTCTGTGTACGCGAGCGCAGCCTGACCAGAGCAACGCGTTCCATCGCTGCAGGGGTGTGGGGGGATAGAACACCTGTGATGGAAGGGCCGATGGCAGGCGATGGAATAACCGTTGGCAGGGGCGTTCGGATGAGCGTTGGAAGCAATGGAAGACCGATCGAAGGGGCGATGGAAGGTCATCGGGGCGCTCTTTCAATGTGCTTGCGGCGCTTCGATGCCGGACCCGTTTCCACGCTCACGATCCTGCCCGACGTGAACAAACGCTCCATCGCAGCGCGAAGGGCGCCGGCCGATATTCCGTTCGCCTCGGGATCGCCCGCCAGCTCGAACGGCGCGCTGCCGCGGCCGCTGCTTGGCCGGACGGGCCGGCCCTGGGCGATGCGCTTGTCGAGCAATTTGAGGAACAGTTCATCGACCTCGCGTTCGGCAGCAGCGCGATAGGGTGAACTCTCGGCCGACGTCGCCGGAACGAAAGTCAGGCCGTTCCATCGCAATCTGACTTTCTCTCCAGCGCGGCCGTAATTCGATTTCTTAACCTCGAGTTCTCGGATATCCGGATCGTTTTTGTCGGCGTCCGAAAGGTGCAACATGGAGCGGACCGAGTTGCGCCAATCGACAGAATTTGCCGTTCCTGAACCGTCGGCCATACCGCGTACCGAGGGGTGGTCGAGTAGCACAATCGCCGTCGCATTGTCGCGAGCGATCTTCCGAAGTATCGCAAGAAAACTGCGGACTTGTCGTCGGGCGATGGCTTCGCCGTCGAACACTGCGGCGATCGAATCGATGACGACGAGCATTGGCCGATGCCCAGAAAGCCAGCTTTCGATCTGCAAAAGAAGTGCAGTTTTCGTGACCTTGCCGAGCCGGTCCGTGGTCGCAAGCCAGGTCGCATCGAGGTCAGGAAAATGCAGGTGCAGATGCTCGATTGCATGCGGATCGATATGACGGTGGTCGCAGATGCGCTCGATCCGGTCGCGAACATTGGTCTCAGGCTCTTCACAGCTGAGGAACAGTGCCGGTCCAGTCTCGACCACGCAACCCAGCCAGTCGCCGAGTCCTGCGGCGACCGAAACCAGCAGCTGCACCGCGGTTTCGGTCTTGCCAGCGCCACCATTGCCCGAATAGAGCGTGAGGTCGCCGAGCGGGATCCGAGCGGCCGCCAGCCAGCGCTGCTCAAGCGGCTCCGTATCCTTCCAGTCGACCGGGGTCTTGGTTTCAAGAAACGGAGGGATCTGCGAAGGCTGAGCGCTGGAGCGGCGGTCGGATCGCACTTCCGGTTGCAATTCGAGCGGCATATTCGCCGACATCGCGATTTGCATGACAGCGGCTTCCTTGTCGCCGCCAGCTTCGCCAGTAAGACCATTTGACTCCGCAACTTCGAAGATCTTGTCGACAACAGTAGCGGGGCTGAGGCAGCCGTTCTGCACATACTCACGCAGATGATCGGCCATGTCCTGTAGCGCCTGAAGTCGCGCAGACGGTGAGGCTGGCGCATTCGCAACGATGCGAGCGGCGAGCGAGAGGGCCTTTTGCGCGTCTCTGACCGGCGTTGCGATGCGTGCATCTTGCTTCATCCGAAAAGTCCGGAGCAAGTCGGCCAAGAGATGGCCGCCCACCGCACTCAGAGACCTAAATGCTTAGATGCTATTGGGGGCGGCGCGGCCGCGACGAACTGCTTCCGCGGCCAGCCGGCGGTCAATATATTCGTTGATTGATCTGATCGTGATCCGGCGAGACTTGCCTTCCGTGTAGCTCTCAAGCTCACCGTTGTTGATGAGCTCATACAGCTTCTTGCGCGAGACCTGGATGGCTCTCATCGTCTGGTTTGGCGATGCAACAAGCGGCCCTTCCAACGCTACCGAGTCAGTAGACATGAGCGAAACATCCTGTCGTTTCCGGACATTCCTGAGCATGCCGAAGAAAGGAGTTTCCGCAAAGTGTTCGAGCTATGGCGTGCATTTTCGGCGGCTACAGCGAACAATCAGACGCCAATGCGTAGGCCCGCTGGTTCAATGTCCCAAACGCAAGCTTTGCGCAGGCTTCAAAAGTAACTCAACGATCAGCCAGCTTCACGAAAGCCGATTACGCTCGCCGGCGTCAAAAACTGCGCCCAATCTTTCATGAGGGCACGACGCTTCTCTAGCTTCTGTCCGCGCTGGTAGGCTGCCGCGGTCTCGGACTTGTACTTGTGCGCAAGTGCTGCCTCGCGCACGCCGTCTGGATAGTCCGTGCATTCTTCGGCCCAGGTCGCGAAAGTCGAGCGGAAGCCGTGTACCGTGACGTGACTGTAGCCGAGGCGATCGAGTACGGCGAGCATTGCGTTCTCCGAAAACGATCCGCCGCCCGGATTTGGAAAGATCAGTTCACTGCGGCCCCCATCACGCATGCGATCGAGAATCGCGAGCGCTGGCTTCGAGAGCGGCACGACATGGTCCTGGTTCATCTTCATACGTTGGCCCGGGATTCTCCAGGTCGATGACGGCCCATCGACCTCGCACCAACGTGCGTCTACCACCTCATTAGTACGGCACGCGGTGAATATCAGAAAGCTCAGCATTGAAGCCGCGATACCGGCTGCCGCGGACAAGTCTGCCACGAACTGCGAAGCTTCGGCGTAAGGCAATGCAGGGTGATGACGGACAACGCGCTTCGGCCGCCGCGGTAGTTTCTCGCGCAGTTGTTTGGTGAGCCCTGCAGGATTCCGGAAATCCGTGTCGTCAACGTCGACGTTTCTTGCGATGATGGTTTCGATCCGCCCGCGGACGCGATTGGCGGTTTCTCGCTTCTCAACCCAGATCGGCCGCAGCAATTCGTAGACGTGGCTCGGCTTGATCTCCGGGATCGTGAGTTTTCCGATGGTTGGATAAGCGTAGCGTTCGAGCGACGACGGCCATTGATTGCGGTGCTTTTTGCTCCAGGCCGACCAATTCTCGCGAATGTAGGCTTCGGCACACTCCTGGAAGATGGGACGGGTGACCTTGACGTCTACGGATTTCGCTTCCTCGCGGGCCGCTCGCTTCTCCTGAACGATGTCGACACCCGGCATGCTGCGATCGCCCCTTACGCGAAGGCGCGCCGCATCACGAGCGAGCCGGGCCTCTTTGAGCGGGACATCTTTGAGCGAGCCCAGGCCGAGCCAGCGCTGCTTGCCGTCCTTCCAGTACCGGTAGCTCCAGCTCTTCGACGTGGGGCTCCCGACGATCAGGTAGAGACCGCCGCCGTCAGTGTACTTGCCAGGCCGAGTTTCGCGTTCGATGTCGAGAGGCTTGAGCTTGCCGACCATGCGTTCTCCCTCGCGAAAATCCGTCCTCCGAACCTACGGCCAAAGCTACGGTTTGCATGGTGACAAGGGGTAACATCGCGGCACTGACCGCCACAGCCCTCATCACGCAAAGCGTTGTTTTTGCTGTCGATTCGTACAATCGGATATAGAGGAGAACAATCTACTGGCGGAGAGAGTGGGATTCGAACCCACGGTACGGTTTCCCGCACACACGCTTTCCAAGCGTGCGCCTTAAGCCACTCGGCCATCTCTCCGGCGGCCCTCTCTTGGCGGGGTCGGCGGCGTTTTGCAAGCCGGGCGGGGGCCTCGGCGGCAAATTTCCCCCAAATCGCTGATAAAAATCATCAATCCGCCCTGGTTGCGGGCTCGATCTGGCATCGCCCCCGCCCGGCCGGCCCCACCGTGAACCGGCCGGGCGGACGGCACGACCACTGATTTGCGGCCTCGATCCGGCTGCCCATGAGGGACCTCGCCATGCCGCCATCCTCCCCTGCCTGTCTCGCCATCCTGCTGGCCGCGGCGTTCAGCCTCGCCGCCACCGGGGCGGCGTGCGCTGATCAATGCACCAAACAGGGGGTCGACGTGACCTGCGACGACGGCCGCAAGGGGATCTGGCAGGGCGACGCGATCCTGTGGCCGGACGGGACCAGGTCCAGCCTGAATCCACACCCGTCCGTCATCATCGGCAACAAGGCCTCGGTGGTCGTCGGGCCGGGCGTGTTCGTCGGACAGGGCAAGGGCATGGTGCCGATGGACAATCCGAGCTCGCCGAACAAGCTGCGCTGCGCCGTGCTCGACGGCGTGTCCTACTGCCATTGAGCCTGTGAGCCTCGCCGCCACCGGCGGCGAGGCGCGAGCCATTCAGTGATAGCGCGCACCGGGCGAGAGCATGCGGCCGGCCAGGAAGCCCGCGGGCGCCGCAGGCAGGGGTTCGATCTCGACCTCGGCGGCGTCACCGTCCTGCAGCGTCTCGACGAAGTCGGCAAACCACTGCTGGATCGAATGGCGGCGCAGCTTCGTCATCATGATCTCGTAGCGCATGCGCCGCTCGTTAAGCGGCATCGACAACGCCGTCGCGATCGTCCGGGCCATGCCGTCGATGTCATGCGGATTGACCAGGAGCGCCGCGTCGAGCTCGTTGGCGGCGCCGGCGAATTTCGACAGCACCAGCACGCCGGGATCGACCGGGCTCTGCGCGGCGACATACTCCTTCGCCACCAGGTTCATGCCGTCGTGCAGCGGCGTGACGACGCCGACCTGGGCGCTGCGATAGAGTCCTGCCAGCACGCCCTGCCCGTAGCCCTTGTTGAGGTAGCGGATCGGGGTCCAGTCCACCTCGCCGTGGCGGCCATTGACCTCGCTGACCAGGCGCGCGACCTCGCTCTGCAGATTGCCATAGGCCTCGATCGATTCGCGCGAGGGCGTCGCGATCTGCAGCAGCGACGCGGCGCGCAGCAGGCTCGGGTGCATCGTCCACATGCGATCGAAGGCATTGATGCGATTGACCAGGCCCTTGGAGTAGTCGAGCCGGTCGACGCCGATGGCGAGCTTTTCGCCGTTCAGGCTGCGGCGCAGTCGCGACACATCCGGATGCGCCACCGCCTTCGCCGCCTGCTGCGCGAACTTGTCGGCGTCGATGCCGATCGGGAACACGGCCAGGCGGGTGCGGCCGTGCAGCGACCTGACCACGCCGTCACGCACCTGCAGGCCGAGATCGGTGCGGATGCAGGCGGTGAAATTCTCGCGATCATCCTCGGTCTGGAAGCCGATCAGATCATAGGCAAGCATCGCGGTGACGAGATCGCGGTGATTCGGCACGCTGTCGATGACGCTGCGCGCGGGCCACGGCGTGTGCAGGAAGAAACCGATCGGGCTCTTCACACCGAGCGTGCGCAACTCCGCGCCGAGCGACAGGAAGTGATAGTCCTGGATCCAGAACAAGGTGTCCGGCTTCTGGAATCGGAGCAGCGCGCGCGCCACGAAGGCGTTGACCTCGCGATAGGACCGATAATCATCATGCGAGACGCTGATCAGATCGCTGCGCGAATGCAGCGCCGGCCACAGTGCCGAATTGGCGAAGCCTTCGTAGTAGCCGGCATAATGCGCGGCTGGCAGATCGAGCAGCGCCAGCGCGCCTTCACCGATCTGCTCGATCTCCGCGATCGGCTCCGTCTGCGCGCCGTCACGCACACGTCCCGAAGACCCCACCCATACTGCCCCCGATTTCTCCACAACGGGCAGCAATGCTGCCGCAAGTCCGCCGGTCATTGGCTCGTTGGCTTTGCCACGCGCCACCCGATTCGAAACCACGACGAGGTTCACAGCTCCCTCCTGTTGGTCATGTCGGTTAACAGCTGTTCATCAATATGGTTCCAGGCCACCCTTTCAACCAAATGAAACCAAATTCGGGCATTCGCGCGGTGTAATCACAGCGTCAATCAAGTCAGAACGTTTCTAATCAAGAGCGACGCATGCAACATGCGAATGCATGGCGAATGGAACTAATAACGCGGCGATGCGGAACCCCTGCGCGGACCGCTAGGTCGACGAATTAGTTCCGCCGTCGGCGAGGCGCGCCAGGAACGCGCGCACGTCGTCCGGTGCGTCGAAATGTCCGTCGACACCGAGCGCGCGGCGGCCGACCGAGAACGACAGGCCGGCGAAATCCGGCATGATCGCGAACACCGTCTCGTCGGTGACGTCGTCGCCGATGAAGAACGGCTTGCGTCCCTTGAACGGCGCGTGCCGCATCAGCTCGCGCACGCCGCTCGCCTTGGTGAAGCCGGCATGCTTGATCTCGCACACACACTTGCCGGGCAGCACCTCGATCGGCGCTCCCGGCAGGTCGGCACGGATACGCGACACCTCTTCGTAGATCGCCTTCTCCGCCTGCGGCGCGAGGCGATAATGCAGCGCCAGCGAGTACCCCTTGTCCTCGAGCAGAATGCCGGGGCTGAGCTTGGCGATCGCGGCGAGCCTGCGCTTCAGCTCCTTGTCCAGCGGCGGCGCCTTGATCGCATCCGCCTCGCCGCCGCCGCCGAGCCGCATCTCCGCGCCATGCCCCCCGACGGCGGGGTAGACCTCCGGCGCGAAGATGAGATCGATGTCGTTGAGTGAGCGGCCCGAGACCAGCGCCAGCGCGCCGGAGGTTCGTTGCAGCAACGCGTTTAGTGCCTCGGCAAGGCCCGGCGGTACCCACACCTCGCGCGGCGTCGGCGCAAGATCGAGCAGGGTGCCGTCGATATCGAGCAGGATCGCCACCTCGCGAAGGTGCGGCACGAGACTCACCGGCGTCGGAACGATCTCGGCGGGCTCCGACGCAGGCGAAGCAGTCAGATCGGAGTTTTCGGACTTCATCATCTACTCCATGACAGCGAGCGGTCGCGCCACCTGCTCGAGCGATTTGCGCTCGGCCGCGATGGCATAGCGCCAAGCGACGAGCGCCGCCACCAGCATCAGCGCGGCACCGAACAGATAGCCGCCGAACACCGCGCCGCGCGCCCCGCTGTCGAGCAGCACGCCGAACAGCGCGGGTCCCGCGACGCCGCCGATCCCGGTGCCGATGGCGTAGAACAGCGCGATCGCGAGCGCGCGCACCTCCAGCGGAAAATTCTCCGACACGGTGAGATAGGCGGCGCTCGCCGCCGGTGACGCGAAGAAGAAGATCACCATCCAGGCCGCGGTCTGGGTCGCGGCGCTCAGCACGCCGATCGAGAACAGATAGCCGGTGAGCGCGAGCAGCACGCCGGAGACGCCGTAGGTGAAGGTGATCATGGCGCGGCGGCCGAGCGTGTCGAACAGGCGGCCGAGCAGCAGCGGCCCGAGCACGTTGCCGGCCGCGAAGGGCAGGATGTACCAGCCGACGTGATCGGACTTGATGCCGTAGAAATCGGTCAGCACCAGCGCGAAGGTGAAGAAGATCGCGTTGTAGAAGAACGCCTGCGCGATCATCAGCGTCAAGCCGACCAGCGAGCGCTGGCGATAGACCGAGAACAGCGTGCGCGCGACCTCGGCGAGCGGCGTGTGATCGCGCATGCGCAGCCGGATCTTCGGCAGGGTCTTCGCACGCTCCTCGCGGTCATGGCCGGTGACGTCGCGCTCGATGGCGGCGACGATGTCGTGCGCCTGGTCCGGATGGCCATGGATCATCAGCCAGCGCGGACTTTCCGGAATCCACATGCGCATGATCAGCACGACCAGGCCGAGACAGGCGCCGATGCCGTAGGCCAGCCGCCAGCCGACATCCGGGCCGGTGACATCAGGATCGAGCAGCACGATGGCGCCGACGGCGCCGAGCGCGGCGCCCAGCCAGAAGCTGCCGTTGATCATGAGATCGGTCCAGCCGCGATAGCGCGCCGGCACCAGCTCCTGGATCGTCGAGTTGATCGCGGTGTACTCGCCGCCGATGCCGGCGCCGGTCAGGAAGCGAAACAGCGCGTAGGTCGCGACATTCCACGACAAGGCGGTGGCGGCGGTCGCGGACAGATAGAGCGCGAGCGTGATGAAGAACAGCTTGCGGCGGCCGATGCGGTCGGTCAGCCAACCGAAGCCGAGTGCGCCGAGCACGGCGCCGGCGAGATAGGCGCTGTTGGCAAGCCCGATGTCGAGATTGGAGAAGTGCAGCGCCGGGCTCTGCTTCAGCGCGCCCGACAAGGCGCCGGCGAGCGTCACCTCGAGCCCGTCGAGCACCCAGGTGATGCCGAGCGCGAGCACGACGCGGGTGTGGAAGGCGCTCCAGCGGAGGTCGTCGAGCCGGGCGGGGATGTTGGTTTCGATGACGCGATCCTGGCCTGCCGTGTCGTCCGGCGGCGCGCTGGATGGCGGCGCTGACGTGATGACGCGGAGGTGCGGAAAGGATGCCTGTCGGGGTGCCATGGAATCCCAATGCGACGGCGCGGGTCGCACCGCATGCTCGACCGAGAGGATGAAGCAAATGCGGCAGCGAAACCCTGCCGCTGCGACCCAACGTCTCGGCCAGCGCTGGGTTCCCCCAAGCGGGGTGGGGAACCTACTCTCGGCACCAATCAGGCCGGGTCAGACGGTCGCGTGGCGGGCCCCAAATGCCGCCTCACACTTGGCTGTCGTCCCGGGCAAGTCCGCTGACGCAAAGCGTCGGCGGACGCAGACCCGGGATCCATACCGCGTGATGCCAATTTGAGGTACGCGATCAATACCGCCCGTCCCACGACTGCTGCGGCGTATGGGTCCCCGCGTTCGCGGGGACGACAGCGGAATGTGCGGCGGCGGCCTCGGCATACCATCGGCCGATCGAGTGCGACCGGCAAAAGTCCTGACGATTTACGCCGCGCGGATGTTGGTCATGAAGCGGTTGAGCTCCGCGCGCAGGCGGGCGCTCTCCGAGGACAGCGACTGGGCCGAGCGCAGCACCTCCTCCGAGGCTTCGCCGGTCTGGGTCGCGCCGCGATTGACCTGGGTGATGTCGGTGGCGGCGGCCTGCGTGCCCGCGGCGACGCTCTGCACGTTCCTCGCGATCTCCTGGGTCGCGCCGCCCTGCTGCTCGACCGCCGTCGCGATCGACGAGGCGATGGTCGAGATCTGGCGGATGGTGCCGCCGATCTGCTTGATCGCGGTCACCGACTCCTGGGTCGCCGCCTGCATGCCTGAGATGTGGTTGGAGATGTCGTCGGTCGCCTTGGCGGTCTGCTCCGCCAGCGACTTGACCTCGGAAGCCACCACCGCAAAGCCGCGGCCGGCATCGCCGGCGCGGGCGGCCTCGATGGTCGCGTTCAGCGCCAGCAGGTTGGTCTGCTCGGCGATCGCGGTGATCAGCTTGACGACGTCGCCGATCTCCTGCGCCGCGCGCGACAGCTTGCCGATGCGCCCGTCGGTCTCCTCGGCCTGGGCCACGGCGGATTCCGCGATGCGGCTGGACTCGCGGACCTGGCGGCCGATCTCGTCGACCGAGGCCGACAGCTCGTCGGTCGCGCTCGCCACCGAGTGGATGCGGCCGGTGGCCTGGTCGGAGGTGCCGCTGACGCGGCTCGCCAGCGACTGCGTGGTCTCGGCGGTGCGCGTCAGCGTCGAGGCCGCCTGCTCGAGGTGCTCGGCCGAGGTCGAGACGTTGGACACGATCGAGCCGACGGCGGTCTCGAACTCGTCGGCGAAGCGGATGAGCTCGGCCCGCCGCGCGGCGCCCGCCGCCTTGTTCTGGGCGTCCTGCGTCGCGGCGTCGCGCTCGGCCTTGGCCACCGCCTGCACTTTGAACTCCTCGACCGCCGCCGCCATCTCGCCGATCTCGTCGCTGCGCCCGAGGCCGGGCAGCCGGACGTCGAAATTGCCCGAGGCGAGCTCGCGCATCGCCTTGCACACCGTGATCATCGGCTTGGAAATGCCGTTGCCGAGCATCAGCGCCAGCACGGCGCCGAGCGTCAGCCCGCCGATCGCCAGCATCGCGATCAGCCGCTCGATGTCCGCGATGGTGGTGTTGGCGGCGGCCTCGATGCGCTGCTGGTCGGAGGCGACCTCGGATTTCAGCCCGTTCGACAGCGCGATGATCTCGGTCCCGACGAGGCCCATTTCCTGTTCAAGCTTGCCGAGCGCCTTCATGTTCTCCGATAGCTTGATGAAGGCGGCGCGATACTGCTTGATCAGGTCGCCGAGCTCGGCGACACGCTGGGTGATCTTCTCGTCATTGGCATAGATCGTCACCAGCGAGGTTTCCAGGAAGCGCGTCCGCGCGATGGCGCCGTCGGCGGTCTTGGCATCCGGCTTGGCGATATAGGTCCCGACCAGCGCGGACACGGTCAGGTACTGGCCGGTGAGGTCCTTGGCCGTCGTCTGCACCGACGGCAGGCCGGCGAGCGCGGCAGTGTCCGCCAGATCATCGAACTTGAAGCGGATCTTGTTGCCGATGATGCCGATCTGGTCGGTCGCCAGCTTGGCGTTCTCGCGGGTCAGGGCAACGATGCTCGAGAACGTCTTGGCGAAGGCCTGAAACTGCGCCTGCAGCTTGCCGACCTGCGCACGCCGCTCGGCGCCGGTCGCGGCCATCGATTTGTCGATCGCGGCCTGGAGCGCCTGCTGGGCAGCGGTGGCCGCCGCCTCGTCCTCGGCTTTGCCGGTCAGGGCATAATAACGGGCGAGCGCCTGGTACGAGACCAGCTCGCGATCGACGGTGCGGGCAGTGTCGGCTTCCGCAACGCTGCCGCGATAGGCCGCCACCGCCGCGGCGACCCGCTCGAACCCCAGATAGGAGAAGCCGATGCTGACGGCGGAGATGGCCAGCACCACGGCAAAGCCGAGGACGATCTTGCCGCGAAATCGCAGGGTCAGAAAATTGGCACGCCGCGACTGCGGCGCAAGCTGCGCAGACATTCCCACCCCCGACACGCCATTCTTTAATATTGGCCACAAACCAACCCGCCCGGCGGCAACGCACCAGAGCGTGATCAAAACTACGTCACAATGGCTAAGGGGCGGTAAATGGGCAGCATCGGCCTACGGCCTGCGCTCTCACCTGCGCCGGTGCCGCCTCGCATGGCGGGCCACATGCGACCGAATCGCCGAGGCCGCGCGCAAGACGTCGCAATGACATCAGAGACGAAAATTCGAGTTGCAAAGTCCTGAGGGCGCTGTTTCTAATCAGAATAAGAAAAATTCATCGGGAGGTTACTCGTGTCGACAGTCAAACTGACGGTGAACGGCAAGGCGGTCTCGGTCGAGGCCGAGGATCGCACCCTGCTCGTTCACCTCCTGCGGGATCATCTCAATCTCACCGGCACCCATGTCGGCTGTGACACCAGCCAATGCGGCGCCTGCGTCGTCCATATCGACGGCCGCGCCGTGAAATCCTGCACCGTGCTCGCCGGCCAGGCTGCCGGCGCCAACGTCACCACCATCGAAGGCATCGCCAAGGGCGACGAGCTGCACCCGATGCAGGCCGCCTTCCGCGACAATCACGGCCTGCAATGCGGCTATTGCACGCCGGGCATGATCATGTCGGCGATCGATATTGTGCACCGCCACGGAGGCGAGCTCGACGAGAGCACGGTGCGTGAGGAGCTGGAAGGCAACATCTGCCGCTGCACCGGCTATCACAACATCGTCAAGGCCGTGCTCGACGCTGCCGGACGGATGAAGGTCGCGCAAGCTGCCGAATGAGGCGGGCGAGAGCCGCCGTTTACCGCAATACCGAGACCACGACCGCTGCGCGCGATGGCCGCGGCGGGACAATAGAACTCCGGTAGGGGAGAGATTCGCATGGGTATGGAAGGCATTGGCGCCAGCGTCGTCCGCAAGGAGGACAAGCGTTTCATCACCGGCAAGGGCCGTTACGTCGACGACGTCAAACTGGTGGGCATGACCTTTGCCCATTTCATCCGCAGCCCGCACGCGCATGCCAAGGTCAAGAGCATCGACTCCTCGGCCGCCGAGGCGATGCCGGGCGTGGTCGCGGTGCTGACCGGCAGGCAGATCGTCGACGACAAGGTCGGCAACCTGATCTGCGGCTGGGCCATCACCTCGAAAGACGGCTCGCCGATGAAGATGGGAGCATGGCCGGCGATGGCGCCGGAGACCGTGCGGTTCGTCGGCCAGGCCGTCGCTGTGGTGATCGCCGAGAGCAAGAACCTCGCCCGTGACGCGGCCGAAGCCGTCGTGGTGGAATATGAAGAGCTGCCGGCGGTCGCCGACATGCCCTCCGCGCTGAAGCCCGGCGCGCCGCAGCTTCACCCGGAGGCCCCCGGCAACGTCGTCTATGACTGGCATATTGGCGACGAGGGAGCGGTCAACGCCGCCTTCGCCAAGGCCGCCAACGTCGTCACGCTGGAATTGACCAACAACCGGCTCGCACCCAACGCGATGGAGCCGCGCGCGGCGATCGCCGACTACGACGCCGCCGAGGAGCACTTCACGCTCTACACGACGTCGCAGAACCCGCACGTCGCCCGCCTGGTGCTGTCGGCGTTCTACAACATCGCGCCGGAGCACAAGCTGCGCGTCATCGCGCCCGACGTCGGCGGCGGCTTCGGCTCCAAGATCTTCATCTATCCCGAGGAGATGGTGGCGCTGTGGGCCTCCAAGAAGGTCGGCCGCCCGGTGAAGTGGACCGGCGACCGCACCGAGGCGTTCCTGACCGACGCGCACGGCCGCGACCACATCTCCAAGGCGGAGATGGCGCTCGATGCCGACAACAAGATCCTGGGGCTGCGCGTCAAGACCCACGCCAATTTCGGCGCCTACATGTCGCTGTTCTCGTCCTCGGTGCCGACCTATCTGTACGCGACCCTGCTGTCGGGCCAGTACAACATCCCGGCGATCTATGCCGAGGTGATGGGCGTCTACACCAACACCACGCCGGTCGACGCCTATCGCGGCGCCGGACGCCCTGAGGCGAGCTATCTGCTGGAGCGGCTGATGGAGACCGCGGCGCGCCAGCTCAAGGTCGATCCGGCCGAGCTGCGGCGCAAGAACTTCATCACCCAGTTCCCGCACCAGACCCCGGTGATCATGGCCTACGACACCGGCGACTTCAACGCCTCGCTCGACGCGGCGCTGAAGGCCATCGACTATGCCGGCTTCCCGGCCCGCAAGGCAGCCGCCAAGGCGCAGGGCAAGCTGCGCGGCATCGGCTTCTCCTGCTACATCGAGGCCTGCGGTATCGCGCCGTCGAAGGCAGTCGGCAGCCTGGGCGCCGGCGTCGGTCTGTGGGAATCGGCTGAGATCCGCGTCAATCCGGTCGGCACCATCGAGGTGCTCACCGGCTCGCACAGCCACGGCCAGGGCCACGAGACCACCTTCTGCCAGCTCATTGCCGAGCGCCTGGGCGTGCCGATCAGCCAGGTCTCGATCGTTCATGGCGACACCGACAAGGTGCAGTTCGGCATGGGCACCTACGGCTCGCGCTCGGCCGCAGTCGGCCTCACCGCGATCCTCAAGGCGATGGAGAAGGTCGAGGCCAAGGCCAAGAAGATCGCAGCGCATGCGCTGGAGGCTTCGGAAGGCGACATCGTCATCGAGAACGGCGAGTTCAAGGTGACCGGCACCGACAAGTCGATCGCGCTGCCGATGGTCGCCCTCGCCGCCTACACCGCGCACAACCTGCCGGACGGCATGGAGCCCGGATTGAAGGAGAGTGCCTTCTACGATCCGACCAACTTCACCTTCCCGGCCGGCACCTATATCTGCGAGCTCGAGGTCGACGAGGCCACCGGCAAGACGTCGTTCGTCAACTTCGTGGCGGCGGACGATTTCGGCCGGCTGATCAACCCGATGATCGTCGAGGGCCAGGTCCACGGCGGTCTCGTCCAGGGCATCGGCCAGGCGCTGCTCGAGCACGCGATCTACGACAGCAACGGCCAGCCGGTGACGGCGTCCTTCATGGACTACGCGATGCCGCGCGCCGACGACGTGCCGTCCTTCAAGCTCAGCCACACCACGACCCTGTGCCCGGGCAATCCGCTCGGCGTGAAGGGCTGCGGCGAGGCCGGCGCGATCGGCGCATCCGCCGCCGTGATCAACGCGATCACGGATGCGATTGGCAACAACAAGCTGGAAATGCCGGCGACGCCGGACCGCGTCTGGCACGCGATCCACGGCAACGCCTGATCGAACGGAGGAGCAACCATGTATCAGACGACTTATCACCGTGCCTCCTCGGTCGACGAGGCGGCGGCGCTGTTCAGCAAGGGCAGCGAAGCCAAGTTCCTTGCCGGCGGTCACACCTTGATCCCGGTGATGAAGCAGCGCCTTGCTGCTCCGTCCGATGTCATCGACATCGGCAAGATCAAGGACCTGATCGGCATCCAGTTGGCCGGCGACACGCTCACCATCAAGGCCGCGACCACCTATTACGACATCATGACCAATGCCGATGTGAAGAAGGCGATCCCTGCCATCGCCCATCTCACCTCGGTGCTCGGCGATCCCGCGGTGCGCTCCCGCGGCACGATCGGCGGCTCGATCGCCAACAACGATCCGGCTGCCGACTTCCCTGCGGCGTTGGTTTCGCTCGGTGCCACGGTGAAGACCAACAAGCGGTCGATCTTGGCCGATGATTTCTTCAAGGGCCTGTTCACGACGGCGCTCGAGGACGGCGAGATCATCACCGAGGTGTCGTTCCCGGTGCCGGAGAAGGCCGGCTACGCCAAGATGCGCCACCCCGCGTCGCGCTTTGCGCTCACGGGTGTGTTCGTCACCAAGACCAAGGGCGGCGACGTCCGCGTCGCGGCCACCGGCGCCTCGCAGAGCGGCGTGATGCGCGTGCCCGCGATCGAGGCGGCTTTGAAGTCGAACTGGTCGGCGTCGGCGATCGACGGGGTCAGCATCCCGGCGAGCGGCCTGCTCAGCGACATCCACGGCTCGGCGGACTATCGCGCCAATCTGGTGAAGGTGATGGCGAAGCGCGCGGTTCAGGCCGCGGGCTGACCTCGCAACGCGGATCATTCCGCGCAACGGCACGACAAATTCCATGCGGCGCGCAGCAATGCGCGCCGTTTTGCTTTGCGGCATACGGCGCGCTTGCGTTGGCCTGATGCACGCGGGACAATTGCGGATCAGAACGCGATCCGAAAAGACGCGTGAATCAAGGACACAACGACGTGCTCGACAAGACCGCTCCTCACAACCAGACCCGCGCCACCGGACCGCTCGCAGGCTTCCGCATCGTCGAGTTCGCCGGCATCGGACCGGGTCCGTTCGCCTGCATGCTGCTGGCGGACATGGGCGCGGAGGTGGTGACGCTGGATCGTGTCGGCGCGCGCAAGACGATGAAGTCGGTCGCCGGCCGCGGTCGCAAGGTGATCGAGCTCGATCTCAAGGACAAGTCGG
The DNA here is from genome assembly GCF_051168175.1 of Bradyrhizobium sp. HKCCYLRH2047. Classification (NCBI taxonomy): domain Bacteria; kingdom Pseudomonadati; phylum Pseudomonadota; class Alphaproteobacteria; order Hyphomicrobiales; family Nitrobacteraceae; genus Bradyrhizobium; species Bradyrhizobium sp. HKCCYLRH2047. The sequence continues at coordinate 715,494 of NZ_JBNPUM010000001.1, read as the reverse complement.
TCATCGCCGAGGTGCTCGATCTGCTCGCCGGTGCCGACGCGCTGATCGAAGGCTTCCGGCCCGGCGTGATGGAGCGGCTCGGCCTCGGCCCCGACGTGGTGCTCGCGCGCAATCCGAAGCTGGTCTACGGCCGCATGACCGGCTGGGGCCAGGAGGGACCGCTGGCGCATGCGGCCGGTCACGACATCAACTATATCTCGATCACCGGCGCGCTGGCCGCGATCGGACCCCGGGAGCGCCCGGTGCCGCCGCTCAACTTGGTCGGCGACTTCGGCGGCGGCGCGCTCTACCTCGTCGTCGGTGTGCTTGCCGCGCTGCTGGAAGCGTCAAAGTCCGGCAAGGGACAAGTGGTGGACACCGCGATGTGCGACGGCGCGGCCTCGCTGCTCGCGATGTTCTTCGACCTCACCGCGATGGGCCGCTGGACCGAGGGGCGCGAGCGCAACTTCCTCGATGGCGGCGCGCACTTCTACGGCGTCTACGAATGCGCCTGCGGCAACTTCATCTCGATCGGCTCGATCGAGCCGCAGTTCTACGCGCTGCTGCGGCAGCACGCCGATCTCTCCGATCCCGCCTTCGATGCACAGATGGATCCGCGCGCATGGCCGGCGCTGAAGGAGAAGCTGGTCAGCGTGTTCAAGAGCAAGACGCGGGAGGAATGGTGCGCGATCATGGAAGGCACCGACATCTGCTTCGCGCCGGTGCTGACGATGTCGGAGGCGCCCAAGCACGCCCACATGGCCGCGCGCGGCGTGTTCGTCCAGCGGCACGGCGTGACGCAGCCCGCGCCAGCGCCAAGGTTCTCACGGACGCCGTCGACCATCCGTGAGCCGGAGGTGACGGAGATCGGGACGCTGGTGAATGCTTGGAAGGCTGGGCGTTAAGCGGACGGCTGCGGTCGCGCCGACGGTGCGCTACGCGACTATTCCGATCTGAGTGAGTTGGCCACGCCCCTGCCTCAAACGCGGTGTCGTCCCGGCGAACGCCGGGACCCATAGCCACCGGCCGTCGTGTGGCGAAAATTATCGATGACTGTGCCCGACCGATACATCACGCGGTATGGGTCCCGGCGTTCGCCGGGACGACACTGTCTGTGGAGCGAAGGCGTGCGTCCCACACACACCGTCATTGCGTGCGCAACGACTTGTCCGCCGAAGCTCGAAGAGAAGGCGGAAGCAATCCAGGGCTACAGCGGAAGTCTGGGCTGCATCAGCGAGAACAACACACACCGATGAACGGCCCTACTCCGCCGCCTCGACCTTGAGCACGCCGCGGCGGATCTGGTCCTCCTCGATCGACTCGAACAGCGCCTTGAAGTTGCCTTCGCCAAAACCGTCGTCGCCCTTGCGCTGGATGAACTCGAAGAAGATCGGACCGATGGCATTGGCCGAGAAGATCTGCAGCAGCACCTTGGTGTGACCGCCGGCAACGACGCCCTCGCCGTCGATCAGGATGCCGTTTCTCTGCAGCCGGGCGAGGTCCTCGCCATGCTTGGGCAAACGCGCGTCGATGCGCTCGAAATAGGTGTCGGGCGGCGACGGCATGAACGGCAGGCCGGCGGCGCGCAGGCCCTCGACGGTCGAGTAGATATCGCGGGCGCCGCAGGCGATGTGCTGGATGCCTTCGCCGCGATAGATCTTCAGATACTCCTCGATCTGCCCGGAATCGCCGGCGTCCTCGTTGATCGGAATCCGGATCTTGCCGTCGGGGCTGGTCAGCGCGCGCGAGAACAGGCCCGAGGCGCGGCCCTCGATGTCGAAGAAGCGGATCTGGCGGAAGTTGAACAGCTTTTCGTAGAAGCCGGCCCACACGTTCATGCGGCCGCGATGCACATTGTGGGTCAGGTGATCGATATAGTAGAGGCCCGAGCCCGCGGGCCGCGGGTCGCGCGCGCCGGTCCAGTCGAATTCGAGATCATAGGCCGAGCCCTTGGCGCCATAGCGATCGACCAGATACAGCAGGCTGCCGCCGATGCCCTTGATCACAGGAACGTCCAGCGTCTTCTGCGATGCGGGCAGGTCGGCCGGCTCGGCGCCGAGCGCGATCGCGCGCGCGTAAGCCTTGTTGGCATCGACCACGCGGAACGCCATAGACGGCGCGCAGGGGCCGTGCGCGGCGACGAAGTCGTGACCGTGGCTGCCGGGCTCCTCGTTGACGAGATAGTTGATGTCGCCCTGGCGATACAGCGTGATCGCCTTGGTCTTGTGGCGCGCGACCGCCACGAAGCCCATCAGCTTGAACAGGGCATGCAGCTCGCCGGCGTCGGGATGCGCATATTCGACGAACTCGAAGCCATCCGTGCCCATCGGGTTGTCGGCGGAGATGGTGGCAGGCGGCGCATCGTGCGGAAACGGACCCATGGCAAGCTCCTAGGCTGATTGGGTTCATGATCTCCCCAATTCGATGCATGGAGCATGCAAACCATTGTCATTTTCGCCGAGATATGCACGATCCGTGCATGATTAGGGGAGATAGCGCATGAACTTCGTCGATAGCTTCGATCTCCGCATCTTGGCCGCGCTCCAGGATGACGGTCGCCTGACCAACCAGGAGCTGGCCGAGATCGCCGGGCTCTCGGCCTCGCAATGCTCGCGGCGGCGGATGCGGCTGGAGGAGGACGGCGTCATCGCCGGCTACCGCGCCCAGCTCGCCAGCCAAGCGCTCGGCTTCGAGCTGATCGCCTTCATCCAGATCACGCTGGCGACGCATTCGCCCGACAACGCCGAGAAGTTTCGCGCGCTGGTGAACCGCATCGACGACATCCAGGAGGCCTACGCGCTGACGGGCGATTCCGACTACCTGCTGAAGGTGGTGCTGCGCGACCTCAAGAGCCTGTCAGACATCGTCAACAACGTGCTGATGCCACACCAGAGCGTGGCGCACGTGCGCTCCTCGATCGTGCTCGACCGTCTCAAGGAAAGCGCCAAGCTGCCGCTGGCGTCGCTATCGACCGGCTGAGCTCATACGGCGCGAATCGAGGGATTTGCGCCCTTCAACATCCCCATCACTTTTGCGACGATTGCCGTGCTCCCTGACCTGCGAGACGCCCATGGCCCTGCAGCTTCGGCCCAATTGCGAATATTGCGACAAGGACCTGCCGCCGGCCGCGCAGGACGCGCGCATCTGCTCCTATGAATGCACCTTCTGCGCCGACTGCGTCGAGACCAGGCTGTTCAACGTCTGCCCGAACTGCGGCGGCGGCTTCGCGCCGCGGCCGATCCGGCCGGCGCGGCAGTGGCGGCCGGGGGTCTGCACCGTGAAACAAGTGCCGTCGGACAAGCGCGTTCACCTGAAATATGCGGCCGAGGATGTTGCCGCCTTCGTCGCCGGCGTGAAGCACGTGCCGCCAGTGGAGCGTTGAGCTCTCTTCCCGTCACTATGGATTCCGGGCTCGGCCCTGCGGGCCGCCCCGGAATGACGGCAGTGGATGGGGCGGCTACTCCGCTGCGACGATCGTGCCTTCGACCTCGCCGAAGCCGACGCGATAGCCGTTGCCCTGGCACCAGCCGCGCATCACCAGCGAATCGCCGTCCTCCAGGAACGTGCGCTTCACGCCGCCGGCGAGTTCGATGGGCTCGGTGCCGTTCCAGCTGATCTCGAGCAGGCTCCCGCGCTGGTGCTTCTCCGGGCCGGAGATGGTGCCACTCCCCAGGAGATCGCCGACGCTCATGACACACCCTGACGAGGCATGGTGCATCAGCTGCTGCACGCTCGACCAGTACATGTACTTGAAATTGGTCTGCGCGATGGTCTGCGCGGCGTTGCTGCCCGACGCACGCAAGGCGACGTCGAGCGCGAGATCGTAGTTCTGCGCGGCCTTCTGCTGCAGGTAGGGCAGCGGCACCGGGTCCTGCGTTGGCCCGGCCACCCGGAACGGCTCCAGCGCCTCTGATGTCACCACCCATGGACTGATCGAGGTCGCGAACGCCTTGGCCTGGAACGGCCCGAGCGGGACGTACTCCCATTGCTGGATGTCGCGCGCGCTCCAGTCGTTGAGCAACACGAAGCCGAAGATCATCGCCTCCGCCTGCGCCTCGGTCAGCATCTCGCCGAGCGGAGATGATTGGCCGATGACGACGCCCATCTCCAGCTCGAAATCGAGCCGCTTGCACGGGCCGAAGCTCGGCACGTCGGCGCTCGGCGGCTTCAGCTGCCCGCGCGGCCGGCGCACCTTGGTGCCGGAGACGACCACGGTCGACGCGCGGCCGTTATAGCCGATCGGCATGTGCAGCCAGTTCGGCTGCAGCGCGTTGTCCTTGCCGCGGAACATGACGCCGACATTGGTGGCGTGCTCCTTCGACGAATAGAAGTCGGTGTAGCCGGCGACGTGAAACGGCAAGTGCAGGTTGACGTCGTTGCGCGGCAGCAGCGCGCGGCTGCGCAGCGGCTTGTCGTCACGCAGGCGCGGATTGTCATGGCGCAGCAGTGCGCTGATCGCCGCGCGGGTCTTCGACCACACGGCGGGGCCGAGCGCCATGAAGGCATTCAGCGAGGATTGCGCGAACACCTCATAGGCCGGCGACAGGTCGAGCAGGCCCTCATCTTCGAGCACGGCGAGATCGAGCACGAAATCGCCAATGGCGACACCGACGCGCGGCTTCGGCGAATCGGCGGCGGAGAACACGCCATAGGGCAGGTTCTGGATCGGAAAGTCCGAGGCCGGATCGGCCGGAATGAAGGAGCGGAGTGAGGGGTCGTTGGGGTGGGTCAAAATGCTTCTCCAAACCGGGTCGTCATGCCCGGGCTTGACCCGCCTGCGCGGCCGAAGCCGCTTCGGCGCGAAGGCCCGGGCATCCATCTAGCCGGCGGGACGATAGACGTGGATGGCCGGGTCAAGCCCGGCCATGACGGCATTGACATAGTTCGCGCTAAGGCCTGTTCGGATCAAACCGCTTCTCCAGTCCGTTCCAGCAATCGGCATAGTCAGGCTGCAAGGTGCCGGACTCCGCTGCGTGCCTGGTGATCCGCTGCGGGAAGCGCGTCTCGAACATGAAGGCCATGGTGCCGGTGAGCTTGACGGGCTTCAACTCGCCATTGCTGGCGTGATCGAACGCCTCGCGGTCCGGGCCGTGCGGCAGCATGCAATTGTGCAAGGACATGCCGCCCGGCACGAAGCCCTGCGGCTTGGCGTCGTAGACGCCGTAGATCAGGCCCATGAACTCCGACATGATGTTCATGTGATACCACGGCGGGCGGAAGGTGTTGTCAGCGACCATCCAGCGCTCCGGGAAGATCACGAAGTCGATGTTGGCGGTGCCCGCCGTCTCCGACGGTGAGGTCAGCACGGTGAAGATCGACGGATCGGGATGATCGAAGCCGATCGCGCCGACCGGCGAGAAGGTGCGCAGGTCGTATTTGTAGGGCGCGTAGTTGCCGTGCCAGGCGACGACGTCGATCGGAGAGTGCTTCAGCTCGGTCTTGAACAGCGCGCCACCCCACTTCACATAGAGCTCGGTCGGGGTGTCCTTGTCCTCATACGACGCCACCGGCGTCAGGAAGTCGCGGGCATTGGCAAGGCAATTCGCGCCGATCGGGCCGCGCTCCGGCAGGGTGAAGGCGCCGCCGTAGTTCTCGCACAGATAGCCGCGCGCAGGTCCGGCCGGAATCTCGACCCGGAACTTCACGCCGCGCGGGATCACGACGATCTCGCCGGGCTCGGCATCGATGCGGCCGAACTCCGTGACGAACAACAGGCGGCCCTGCTGCAGCACGAACATCAGCTCGCCGTCGGCGTCGTAGAAGTGCTGATCGACCATCGACCTGGTGATGACGTAGACATGCGTCGCCATGCCGGCCTGCGTCGCCGCATCGCCCGCCGTCGTCATGGTCTGCACGCCCTGCAGGAACGTCACCTCGCCCGACGGCATCGGAGTCGGATCCCAGCGCAGCTGCTGTACCGTGATCTCCTGCTCGTGGCAGGGCGCGGTGCGCCACAGCCCGGCATCGACGCGTGTGAAGCGGCCGGAATGCTTCACCGACGGACGGATGCGATACAGCCATGAGCGCTCGTTGGACCCGCGCGGCGCCGTAAACGGCGAGCCCGAGAGCTGCTCGGCATAGAGACCATAGGCGCAGCGCTGCGGCGAGTTGCGCCCGATTGGCAGCGCACCAGGCAGCGCTTCGGTCTCGAACGAATTGCCGAAGCCCGACATGTAGCCCGGCGTAACCTGCCCCGTGGCGCGGTTGAGCTGGTCAGGCGATGTGTTGACGTTCATCATCCTTCTCCTTGCAGGCGGGCCCACATCTCGCGGTCGCGCTCGGCGGTCCAGATCACGGGATCGTCGATGCCACTGGCCTCGTCATAGGCGCGCGACACGTTGAACGGCAGGCAGTGCTCGTAGATCGCGAAGCTCGAGAACTTCGGGTCCATCACGTCGCGCGTGGCGGCCATGGATTCCTTCAGGCTGCGTCCCTTCGCGACCGACATCTCGGCCGCGCCGTACAGCGAGCTGACGAAGTCGCGCGTCATCGCGATCGCCTCGCGCACGGTGGCCTCGCCTTTCAGCGCATCGCCGCGACCGGGCGCGATCGCCTTGGGATTGAAGTCGCGGATCTCGTTCAAGGTCGACGGCCATTCGCGCAGATAGGCGTCGCCGCAATAGCAGGCCGAATGATATTCGATGAGGTCGCCGGAGAACATCACCTCGGCGTCCGGCACCCAGGCGACGATGTCGCCGGAGGTGTGGCCGGCGCCGAGCTGGATCAGCTGCACCTCGCGCTTGCCGAGATGGATCGTCATCTCGCCTTCGAAAGTCAGCGTCGGCCAGGTCAGGCCGGGGATGCTCTCGGCGTCCTGGAACAGGCGCGGGAAGCGGCCGTATTCGGAATCCCAGTCCTGCTGGCCGCGCTCGACGATCAGTCGGCGCGTCTCCTGCGAGGCGACGATGCCCTGGGCGTGATAGGCCGAAGCGCCAAGCACGCGCACCGCGTGGTAATGCGACAGCACGACATATTTGATCGGCTTGTCGGTGACGGTCTTGACGCGCTCGATCACCTTGTTGGCCATCGCCGGCGTCGCCTGCGCATCGAACACGATGCAGCCGTCATCGCCGACGATCACCGCCGAGTTCGGATCGCCCTCCGCGGTGAAGGCATAGAGATCCGGGCCGATCTCGGAGAAGGTCACCTTCTTCTCGGTGAGATCCGTCGTGGAAGCGAAACCTTTCGCCATCAGTTCATTCCTTGTGTGCGCGGCAGCCTATTGCTGCTGTTGTTGTTGCTGTTGACCGGCATCAGCCATGCTGCGTTTCGCCAGCGTGATCGCGTCGCGCAGGACGCCGATGTCGCCGATGTGATTGGCGAGGATCAGGACCAATGCCGCATCGAGGTCGGCGCTTTCGAGGTCCGAGAGGCCGCGATGGGCTTCGACAATGGCGCGGAAGGCATCGTCGGGCTTGGGGAAATTGGAGGCGGTCGAGAGCGTCATCGTTGCGGCTTCCTCAGTTCAGGCCGCAGGCGCGTGCGACCGCCGCCGCGATCGCGGCGCGGCTCGGGTGCCGGAAGCGCGCCGCGACATAGCCATCCGGACGCAGCAGATAGGATGTGCCGGGTTTGGCACCGTAACGCTTGACCGCGAAGCCCTCGCCATCGGTGAGGCCATTCGGGTCGCCGACGCGGATGACACCGACATCGTCGGGCACGTCGATCGCCTCACCATTGGCAAACGACAGCAGCGTGAAGCGCCGGCCCTGAGCGTTGAACGCATCGGTAAGATGGAGGTGCCGTCCGTCGGCTGCCTTCAGCGGCGCATCCGGCATCGATGTCCCCGGGCGCGGTCCGGTCTCCCAGGCCTCGTCATCTTCGGTCGACAGCGGCGTCTCGTAGACCGAGGGAACCGACAGCCGGCCGCCATTGACCATGCGCTTGCCGAATTCGGTATCCCGGGCGAGCGCGAGCACCACTTTGCGAAGCCGCGCCTCCTGGTGCGAGTTCGGCGCCATGAAATCCGTCGCGCGCGTCGACTCGCGAATGTTCTCGTCGGCCGCCGCGCTTCGCTCCAGATGGTAGGTGTCGAGCAGCGCCGCGGGCGAGCTTCCGCGCAGCACGCGATCGAGCTTCCAGGCCAGATTCTCGGCATCCTCCAGCCCCGAATTGGCCCCGCGTGCGCCGAACGGCGAAACCTGATGGGCAGAGTCGCCGGCGAAGACGACGCGACCATGAATGAAGCGCTCCATGCGCCGGCACTGGAATTTATAGAGCGAGATCCACTCGAATTCGAACTGGTCATGGCCGAGCATGCGCGCGATCCGTGGCCGCACATTCTCCGGCTGCTTCTCGACGTTGGGATCGGCATAGCGGCTGAGCTGCAGGTCGATGCGCCAGACATTGTCCGGCTGCCGGTGCAACAGCGCCGAGCGTCCGGCGTGGAACGGCGGATCGAACCAGAACCAGCGCTCGGTGGGGAATTCGGCCGTCATCCTGACGTCGGCGATCAGGAACTGATCCTCGAACACCTTGCCGGAGAAGCCCGCGCCGACCATCTGGCGCAGCGAGGAGCGCGCGCCATCACAGGCGATCACATATTGCGCCGACAGCCGATACGGGCCGTCCGGCGTCTCGATCGTCAGCACCACGTGATCATTGCGCTGTTCGAGCGCGGTGACCTTGTTGCGCCAGCGCAGCGAGATCGCCGGCAGCGCGTTGACGCGATCGACCAGATAGGCCTCGGCGTAGAACTGCTGCAGGTTGATGAAGGCCGGCCGCTTGTGCCCGGGCTCCGGCAACAGGTTGAACTGATAGAGCTCGGACGGGCCGTGGAAGATGCGGCCGACGTTCCACACCACGCCCTTGTCGACCATCCGGTCGCCGACGCCGAGCCGATCCCAATATTCCAGCGAGCGCTTCGAAAAGCAGATCGCACGCGAGCCCTCGCCGATACGATCGGCATCATCGAGCACGACCACCGCATGGCCGCGCTGCGCGAGATCGATCGCGAACGACAGCCCGACGGGACCCGCACCTACGACGACGACCGGATGCGCGGCCGGCGTGGCCTGATCCTGGTCTTCGTGCCGATGATAGCCGAACTGAACCTTCGCCTGGCCCGCGCCCTGCCCCGGATTGGCCTGCACCATGGCTTGCTCGCCTTGTGGTTTTCTTGGACTTTTCGACGCGACGATTTTCGAAGCGACCGACATTTCCTCGGGCGAGGCCATCTGGCCGTCTTGCCAGATAGTCTCACCTGCAACTATTCTAAAGCCGACGGCTTCGGCCGCGTCAACTCAAAAATCGGAGCGCGATCTTGGCGAAGCCATCTCCCGCGGCGTCCAGGCAGCAGGCGAAGCCGGTCGAGGATGACCGAAATGCCGCGGTGCCGCAGGACGACGAGCGGCTCGACCTGTTCAAGTTCGCGCCATTCCGGCTCAACCGTCTGGCCGCGGAGGTCAGCGCGGCGCTCGCCGTCGAGTATCGCGAGCGCTATGGGCTCGACATTCCGGAATGGCGCGTGCTGGCGACGCTCGGCTTCCGCCGCGAGGCCTGCAGCGCGCAATATGTCGCAGCGTGCACCCGCACGCACAAATCGACCATCAGCCGGGCCGTGACGTCGCTGCTGGAGCGGCGGCTGATCGAGCGGGTCGAGAACACCGAGGATCGCCGCGAGTTCCGCCTGCGCCTCACACGGAAGGGCAAGACGCTGTACGAGGAGTTGATCCCGCGTTTGCAGCAGCGCGAGCGCGAAATCATGGCATGCCTGTCCGGCGACGAGCGCAGGACGTTCGACCGCCTGATCGGCAAGATCGAGGCGAGCCTCGACCTGATCCAGACCAGCGAGGAGGCCGACGCGAAGCAGGCCTATTAGTTGCCAAGGTGTAGAGTGGGCAAAGCGCCGCCGGAGGCGGCGCGTGCCCGCCGTTCTTCGTCGGATTGAGACGGTGGGCGCGGCGCGTGAGACTGCTGCCAAGCAACAAGCACCGCCCAGGCGCCTTTGCCCACCCTACTTGTTGGTCGCCGACGAACGCCGCGGCTCCGCTGGGACGTCCAACACGTCGATACCCTCTCCCCGCCAGCGCAAAATCTCCATCGCCAGCACCGGGTGGTTGAATCCCTTCAGATGCAGGTCGTCGATCGGCCTGGCGTCGACCGACTGTTCGACCACGCCGTAGACACGACGCGACACGATCACCTGTCCCGCCTTGGCCTCGTCGCACAGCCGCGAGGCGAGATTGGTGACGCTGCCGATCGCGGCATATTCCAGCCGGTGCTCGAAGCCGACCTGGCCGAGCGTCGCATATCCCAGCGCAATGCCGACGCCGAACCCCAGGCTGTGGCCGCGGTTTTTCCAGCGCTCGGTCAATTGTCCGATCTCTTCGCGCATTTCGAGCGCCATCCTCACCGCGCGCGTGGTGTGGTCCTCGAACGGGATCGGCGCGTTGAACAGGATCATCACGCCGTCGCCGGCATAGCGATCGAGCGTGCCCTCATATTTGAAGATGAGCTTGCCGAGCGCGGCGTGATATTCGCGCAGCACGTTCATCGCCTCCTCGGGCTCGGTGGTCTCGGTGAACGCGGTGAAGCCGCGCAGATCGCAGAACACGACCGTGACCTCGCGGCGGTGGCTTTCCAGCAGCGCATCGTGACCATCCGACGACGCGATGATCTGGGCCACCTGCGGCGCCAGGAAGCGCTCCAGCCGTCTGATCCGCTCGATCTCCGCGAGCTGCTTCTCGACGCGCTCCTCGAGCGACTTGTTCCACTCGCGCAGCTGCTCGGTCTGCTCGGTGAGCTTGGCGGCCTGCTGCTGCACGGTGGCGTGGGTCAGCGCCAGCTCGCGGCCCTTCTGGTCGACCTCGGTGAACAATCGCGCATTGCGCATCGCCAGCACGGCCTGGTTGGCAAATGTCCGCATCAGTCCGATCAGGTTCGGCGGGAACGTGCCGGCCGCCCGCCGAAGCACCACCAGCGCGCCGAGCACGCCCTGCTGATCGACCAGCGGCGTGAACAGCACGGCGCGGAAGCCGGCGGCGACGGCGACATCGCGCAGCGGGTGATCGGGTGCGCTTTCAAGCTCGGCGATCGCGATCGGCTCGCCGCTGCGCACGGAATCGGAGAGCAGGCTCGTGCGCTCGTCGAGCACATTGTGCGCGCCGTCCCGGTCGACGCCCTTGGCCTCCACCAGCCTGAAGCGGCGTTCCGCGGCATCGTAGGAATAGATCAGCACGGCATCGGCATGCGTGATCTCCAGCGCGCGCGCCGCCACCGTCGGCAGCACGGCATTGAGATCGAGCGAGGAGGCCACCGCGCGTCCGACCTCCTCGAGCACCTTCAGCTCATTGATCGACTGAGCCAGATCGCGCGTCCGCTCCTCGACCTTGGCTTCCAGCACGGCATAGGACTGCGCGAGCTGGCCGGCCATGCTGTTGAACTGATCGGCGAGCTCCTCCAGCTCGTCATGCGTCTTCACCTCGATGCGCTGGGCGAAGTCACCCGCGCCGAGCTTGCGCGCGCCGGCGCGCAATGCGGTGATCGGAACGAGCATGCGGCGCGCCAGCAGCGAGCCCGCGAGGATCGCCACGGCAAGACCGAGCGCGATCAACAGCGCCCCACGCAACAGCTGGTCCCGGATCGGCGCCAGCGCGTGCGCAGTGGACTGCTCGAAGAACACGGACCAGCCGAGCTTGGGGAGCGTCGCGACCGCCGAGAGCACGGCATGCCCCGCGGTGTCCGTGCCGGAGGCCAGCGGCTGGCCATCCGGCGCGAGCACCGCCGCGACCTGCGGCAGCTTGGCGAGGTCCTGGCCGACGGCCGGCCCTTTCGCGGAGCTCGCCAGCACCTGGCCGCGCGGATCGACCACGTAGGCGGTGCCGACCTTGCCGACCTGTGCCTCGGTCATGAAGTCTTCGAGAAAGTCGAGATCGATGTCAGCCACGGTCACACCGGCATTGAAGCCGGAATGCGCGACCGAGATCGACATCATCGGCTGCGCGCCCTTGAAGGTCACGGCCGAGAAGCTGCTTCCATGCGTGACGGTGTCGGTGAAGCGCAGATCGCGCGACAGGTCGTTGCCCGAGGAGAACGAGATCGAGGTGCGCGATACCCTGAGCTGCTCGCGGCCCTGTCCGTCGAGCTGATACAACTGCCGCACGGCCGGTGCCTGACTCAGCAGCTGCACATAGTCGGCGCGGCGCAGCTCCAGCGTGTTGGCGCTCGCCCGCGTCACCCAGCTGATCTGCCGCTGCAGATCCGAGAGCGCCTGATCGATCCGCCGGGCGCTGGCGTCGGCCTTTTCGGCCATGGCGGCGGTCAGGCTCGCCTTGGTGGACTGATAGCTGATCCAGGTTTCGGTCGCGCCGTTCACGGCCAGGACGAACACGACGAGCCCGACCAGCGACACGACGTATTTGGCGAACAGGCCCTGCCGCAACGACCAGCCTCTGTTCTCGACCTCGCTCATCCGGACCCCTCACGCGCATCATCGCCGAGGTCAGCCTCGGACAGGCGCGTCCGCTGCCGTCCTCGCGGCAGCAACACCTCGGAGACGGGACCGCTCGGGTGCGAGACGATCCGTCGCCGGCATCCGTTTAGCACAGAATGGCATGCACAGCGGCGCCCACGCCGCGCGCGCTCGCGCGCCTCGTTATCGTGCGGCTGGCCCTGAATTGCATCCACCGCTCGGGGGACATCCTTCGCGGACTCGGCCGGTCGCGGTCATATATTACCTATTGAAGATGCGCTTCAGAACGTCGTTCATCGGCTGGCTGTCCTGGGCACCGTCCTGCAAGGGCTCGGCGGGAGCGGCCTCTGCCGCGCCCTGGCCGGCGTCGCCCGGAGGCCGCGAAACAGCGCCGTCCTGGGGCGCAACCAGCGTACGGCCGCGGCTCTTGGCGGGCGGCGACGCGCCCTGCAGTCCTTGCTGAATCAGATTGCCGATCGCCGATCCGAGATCGCCGCCGAGCAGGTCGGATTGGCCGGGGGCCGGGGCCTGCCCATTCGGGGCTGCCGCTGACGGCGCGCCGTTCGGACCAGCAGCACCGGTGGGCGCAGAATTTCCGATCAGGCCGCCGATGCCGTTGATCAAATTGTTCAGCCCGGCTCCGTCCTTGCCGAACAGGCCCTGGCCCATCTGCTTGAGCCTGGCGTAGGCCGCGTCCGGATTGTCGAGGATGCCGGCCATGTCGGGGTAGAAGCGCGGCTGACTCCAGGGGCCGTCGATGACGACGGGAATCCCAAGGCCGATCGGCTCCGAGGTGCGGCCCTGCCCCTCGGTCGTCATCACGAGCTTCGGCTCGACCCGCATCGCCAGCGCCCGATTGCCCAGATCGATCGTCCCCGTACCGGCGACCTTGACCAGCGGTCCGACCAAATTAAGGTCACTGGTGGCGGCCTGCCCGCGCTCGACCTGAAACGAGGCCGAGAGCTGCGTGAGATCGGTCGTCAGTTCCTTCGAATCCTGCCATCCCGACAGCGGATTGGATGTCAATGAGCGGATCATCTGCGCAACGTTGATGCCGCGGATCGCGCCGTCCTGGAACAACAGGAACGCCGAGCCGCTCAGGTTGCTCATGATCGCCTGCTGGCTGGCGCCATTGGAGCGCAAGGCGAGCTTGCCTTGCATCCGCGCATCGAGCTTGTCGAATCCGGCGACGTTAGAGAGCAGCGGCAGCGCCCGGATGCCGACGAGATCACAGTGCATCGCATAGGCCGGATTGCCCGTGGAGGCGTCGATCACGACCTCGCCACTGGCCTGCCCCTCATAGGCGCCGAGATTGGCGATGGTCGCCTTCAGCAGGCCGCCGGCCAGCGAGGCTTCGAGATCGAGCGGACCGAGACGGGCCCCGGAGAGAACGACGTCCGTCGCCGACAGCTTCACACGGGCATCGACGTAGTTGAGACCGCGCAAATCGATTGCCGCCGTGCTCCATCCCGACGCGCCGGCAGAGCCCTGCGCGGCAGGCGCTCCCAAGTCGAGCCGGCGAACGTCGAGATCGACCTTCACCAGCGGCTTGCTCGCCAGATCGACCGAGGCCCAGCCGTTGAAATCGCCATCGCCGAGCGTTCCGCTGAGACCGTTGATCATCACCACCGGGCCATTCAGGCGAACGTCGGCGCGGCCGGCAAGACCGCCGCGGAATGCATTGGCCACGTCGATCTTGAACTCGACCGGCAGGGTCTGGCGGTCAATCGGCAGCGCCGGCGCCGGCGCTGTGACGTCGAACGTGACCGGGCGGTCGCCGGCCCGGGCCGTACCCGTGATCTTGACCTTGCCATCGGACAGAGACGCCGTCGCGCCGATGCCCTCGAGACGATTCTCGACGCGGTCGCGCGGGTTGGACAGGATGACGGCGCCGTCCCTGACGGTAACCCGTTCGATCCGGGCCGCAGGCGCCGCTTCTGGCTTCGCCGAGGCACGGCTGCGCGGCGCATTTTCCCGCAGCCGCTCGCGCAGCAGCGGCAGATAGAGTGTGGGCTTGTCGATGATGATCTCGCCGATGTCGGGCCGGCCGGACCACAGGCTCGACAGCGCCACGTCAGCCTGCAGCTTGCCGATCGTCAGCCGATTGTTGCCGTCCCGCTCCTTCGGATCCTGCACGGTGATGTCCGTCAGGGTTGCATGCAGCGACGGCCACAGACTGACGCTTGCCGAGCCGGCGATGCTCAGGCGATAGCCGGTGTCACGTTCGACGCGGTCCTGGATGGCCACCGTAAGGAAGCTCGCCGGAAGTCCAAAAGCCAGCGCCAGAGCCAGCACGACGATGACGGCGCCAATCAAACCGCCTGCGATCTTCAATGCCTTCATGTCGATGTCCCAAGCGCGAGGCGCGAGCGGTCTCCACCGGTTAGCGTGCGGCAATGCCGACCCGGTTCAATCCGAAATTTTCTCGGAACGAAGACCGCTCCCAGCGCGACCAAAATAGTCGGAAGCCCGTGCGTCATTATGTGACTTATGACACACTTCCGACCAGGGGGTTTCTGTAACTGAGGCTTTGAACCATTGCCGAAGGTATAGTGATGAGCAAGCAGGCCGAATTTGCGGTCATTCTGAAGATGAACCCGATGTTCGCCGACCTCGGTGCGGACGAGTTGCAGCGAATCTCGAGCCTCTGCCACACTCAGCATCTGTCGTCGGGCGAGGTACTGTTCCAGAAGGGCGACCCCGGCAATGCCCTGTTCGGGGTGCGGCGCGGCCAGATTCGCATCGAGACCGGTGCCACTGACGGCAGCCGGCTGACGCTCAACTTCATGGGGCCCGGCGATCTGTTCGGCGAGGTCGCCGTGCTCGACGGGCAGGTGCGCACGGCGGACGCCACCGCCGGTGAAGCAACCGAGCTGTTCGTGCTCCGCCGCGAGGATTTCCTCAGTTTCCTGGAACGCGAGCCCAAGGTGGCGATCAGGATCATTCAGCTGCTGTGCCAGCGCATCCGCTGGCAGAGCGAGCGCATGGAGGAATCCGTGCTGCAGCCGCTGCCGGTGCGGCTGGCACGCCGGCTGTGCGCGCTGGCGGAGGATTTCGGCTCCGAGGTTCACATCTCGCAGGAACAGCTCGGCGTCTTCGTCGGCGCGGCGCGCGAAAGCGTGAACCGCCAGTTGCAGGCTTGGCGCAAGGACAAGATCCTGGATCTGCAACGCGGCCGCATCCTGCTGCATGACCTGACCAGGCTGAACACGATCGCACGCAACGATTAGTTGGCCGAGCGCGGCAAGCGCGCAGCGTCGTTCACCGCGAATTTGTCGATTGCGGGTCCAGTCCATGGCGGGAACTGCCCGTCGTGCATCGTTTCGTATCAGCATCGGCCAAAGATGATCGCAATTGGGCCACCACGCCTCACAATTTGCGACATGAACTCTTTTTAACAGTTCTAACAGGGTTCAATCCGGCAGCGATGAACTCCACGGGCTCGCGCACGGACGGTGCGCGGGGTGGGGCTTTGCGCGCCAGACAAGCGTGGTGGAAGCGAAGTCATGAGTCTTGCGTTGCCGGCGATCGCGATCGAGGCCAGTGGTTCGGTAGGCCGGTGGCGCAGAGTTCTCACGATCTGGATCGACGCCGTGGAGGACGGTTGGGCCGTTCCGGCCCTGATCGTCGGGTTCGTCGCGGTCTGGATGGTGTATTTCTCGGTCGCCTATCTGGGGGGCGATCTCCATCAGGATGTGATCGAGACCTGGTCGCTCGGACGCAGCTTCGACTGGGGCTCGACCAAGCATCCGCCGCTGATGGGCTGGGCCGCGCGGGCCTGGACCACCGTGTTTCCGCTGACCAACTGGTCGTTCAACCTGCTGGCGCTGACCAACGCGGCGGTCGGCCTCTGGGCCGTCGACCTCATCACCCGGCGTTTCGCGCGCGGTGACAAGCGCCTGGTCGTCCTGCTGCTGCTCATGCTGCTGCCGGTCTATCAACTGCACGCGCAACGCTTCAACGCCAACGCCGTGCTGCTGTCGAGCTGGCCGCTGGCGACCTGGTGTTTCCTGCGCTCGTTCGAGACACGTCACGTCGGCTGGGCCGTCGCGGCCGGCCTGACCGCGGCGCTCGCCATGCTCGGCAAGTACTACTCGGTCTTCCTGATCGCGGGCTTTGCGGTCGCGGCGTTGTGCCACGGCGAGCGTCGGGCCTATTTCATCTCGTCCGCGCCTTGGATCGCGGCGCTGTCCGGCCTGGTCGCGCTCGCCCCCCATATCTATTGGCTCGCCACGACCGGCGCCCAGCCGTTCTCGCATGCGATCGAGCATCACGTCGGCAAGACCGCCTCGGCCGCCCTGGTCGAGGGCAGCGGCTTCCTGTTGGCGATGGCCGGCATCGCCGGTATCCCCGGCCTCATATGGCTCGCCATGACCCGGCCCCGCGCCACCCGCGTGCTGAACGATGCGCTCAGCCTCGACCCCGGACTCCGGCTGCTGGCGATGATCAGCATCGGGACCGTGGTGTTCCCCGCGCTGGTCTCGATCGTGTTCGGCACCGACATGCCGCCGCTCTGGGGCCTGCAGGGCGTCTTCCTGTTCGTCATCGTGATCGTGTGTGGCGCGAGCTATCACGCCCCCCGCGACGTCACGATCAATCTCGCCGCTGCGACGATCGCGATCGCGGCATTCGCGGCCACAGTCGTAGCGCCCTTCCATGCCTTGTACCGGAACTACGTTCCGTTGAACGAGGGCCGCGATTTCTACGAGCCGGCCGTGACCGAGCTCGACCGCCTGTGGCATACGGCGTCGAACGGAGCCCTTGTCGCCGTCGGCGGCGATGACGGCCTCGCCTTTGCCGCCGCGTTCTACAGTCCCGACCACCCGCACTATGAAATGGCGCTTGTGCACCCGCACGAGCTGCACCCTCCGTCAGAAGAGCTGACTGCGCAGGGCTGGGCGGCGCTGTGCTACGACACCGACATCTCCTGCATCTCCGGCATGCAAGCCGCGGCAGCGCAGGCGCGACGTTCGGTACGGGCCGATTTCACGCTCCGGACCAAGCTGTTCGGCCTGGAGGGCGCGAGCCAGGGCTTCGTTGCACTGATCGTTCCGCCTGAGACCACCGCGCCAGTCGACAGCGCGCCGAACGTGGCCCACGATCTCAGCGCGCGCCGCCGTACGCCCTCGACCGCGAACTGAAACAGCACGTTCCAGCACGTCATCTCATTCCGCGGCCGGCGACATCGCCGACGGCGGCGGCTTTGGCTGATGCCCCGCCTCCGGCCCATGTCCGGACTGCGCCTCGTCGGCAGTCTCGCCGGAGGAGACGATCAGCTTGCGGCCGAGGCGGGCGAACAACGCGCCGACATCGTCCATCACCAGGAACATCGCCGGCACGAACAACAGCGACAGCACGGTCGAGAACACCAGGCCGCCGATCACCGCGAGCGCCATCGGCGAGCGGAACTCGCCGCCGGCACCGACCGCGAGCGCGCTCGGCATCATGCCGGCGACCATCGCGATCGTGGTCATCACGATCGGACGGGCCCGCTTCATGCCGGCGTCGATGATCGCCTCGTCGCGCCTGACACCGGCATGAATCGCTTCGACCGCGAACTCGACCAGCATGATCGCGTTCTTGGTCACGATGCCCATCAGCATCATCATGCCGATATAGACCGGGATCGTGAGCTGCTTGCCCGTCAGCATCAGCGCGCCGATCGCCCCGCCGATCGACAGCGGCAGCGAGAACAGAATCGTGATCGGCTGCAGGAAGGTGCCGAACAGCAGCACCAGCACGGCGTAGACGATCATCAGCCCTGCCGTGATCGCCGTGATGAAGCCGGACGCCAGCTCGTTCAGGCTCTCGGCATCATCCGAAGGGATCAGCTTGACGCTGGCCGGCATGCTCTTTCTGACCGGCAGCTCGTCGATCTGCCTGGTCGCATCGCCGAGCGCCGCAAGTCCGACGAGGTCGGCCGCGACGGTGGCCTGCCGCCCGCGATCGTAGCGGCTGATGCTGGTCGGGCCCTGATCGAGCTTGATATCGGCGACCACCGCCAGCGGCACACCGCCCTTTTCGCCGTACTGCCCGAGCGGCACCCGCAACTGTTCGAGGATCTTCACGTCGCTGCGCGCCGCATCCTCGAGCTGCACCCGGATCGGGACGAGGCGGCCGCCGGCATCGTATTTCGCCAGCGCGGGACCGACATCTCCGATCGTGGCGACGCGGATGGTCTGCGACAGGCTTTCTGTCGACACGCCCAGACGCGCGGCCAGGTCGGCGCGCGGCTGCACCCGCAACTCCGGCCGGTCGAGCGAGGTGTCCGACACGACGTTGGAGATGATCGGAATCCGCTTCATCTGCGACGCGAGCTCGCTGGCAACGTTGTCGACCAGCTTGGGATCCGAGCCCGTCAGCACCAGCTTGATCGGGCGCAGACCATTTTCGTCGGTGAACCAGAAGCGGATGTCCGGAATAGTCTCGAGATCCTTGGTGATCTCGAGCTCGAGCTCCTTCTGGGTGATCTTGCGCTCGGTCTTCGGCGTGTAGTTGACGATCATCCCGGCGCGACGAACCTCCATCGCGCCCTGTAGCCGGCCGCCGTCGACGAACACGCTGCGGACCTCGGGCCGCTTGCGCAGGCGTGCGACGATGTCCTCCGTCACCTTTTCGGTGTAGGCGAGCTGCGCGCCGGGCGGCAGCTCGATCGCGAGCAGCGATCGCGCGGCGTCCTGGGCAGGCAGGAACCCTTGCGACAGCAGGGTCGTGCTCCAGATCGAGCCCGCGAATATCCCGATGCCCAGGAGAACCGTGATGAAGTAGTGCTTCACCGACCATGTGACGATGCGCTGATACGCACGCAGGATGAATCCGGGCGGCGGATCGTCATGGTCGTGGTGCTTGAGGAAGTAGGCCGCCAGCATCGGCGTGACGAAGCGCGCCGCCAGCAGCGAGAAGAACACCTGCACCGAGACGGTGATGCCGAACTGCTTGAAGAACTGTCCGGCGATGCCGGACATGAAACTGGCCGGTGCAAAGATCGCGATGATGGTGAGGCTGATCGCGATGACCGCGAGCCCGATCTCGTCCGCGGCATCGAGCGCCGCGCGATAGGGCGACTTCCCCATCCGCATGTGGCGCACGATGTTCTCGATCTCGACGATGGCGTCGTCGACCAGAATTCCGGTCGACAACGTGATCGCCAGGAACGACACCATGTTCAGCGAGAAGCCGAGAATATCCATCGCCCAGAAGGCCGGAAAGATCGACAGCGGCAGCGAGATCGCCGCGATCATCGTGGCGCGGAAGTCACGCAGGAACAGCAGCACGATGATGACGGCGAGGATCGCGCCCTCGAACAGGGTCGAGATCGCCGCTTCGTAATTGCCCTTGGTGAAATCGACCGACGTATCGATCAGCTTCAGCTCGACATCGGGATGGGCGGCTCTGACCTGGTCGATGCGCTTCTGTACCGCGGCGGCGACGACCACGTCGCTGGCACCCTTGGCGCGCTTGATGCCGAGCGCGACCACCGGCTCGCCGTTGAAGCGCGCAAAGGTGCGCCGATCGGCGATCGTGTCGGTGACCGTCCCGAGATCGGCGAGCCGGACCTCGCCGCCGCCGAACAAGGGAATCATCGTGTTGGACAGCTCGTTCAGCGTCTTGGCGCCCGCAAGCGTGCGGATCGCCTGGTCGTTCTTGCCGATCTCGGCGCGGCCGCCGGCGACGTCGACATTGGTGCCGCGCAGGCTCTGGCTGACATTGACGGCGGTGAGGCCCATGGCCTGCAGACGGTCGGGATCGAGCGAGACCAGAATCTCGCGCTCGACGCCGCCGATGCGCTCGACCTGGCTGACGCCGCGCACGCCCTGCAGCTCGCGCTTGACCACGTCGTCGACGAAGAACGACAGCTGCTCCGGGGTCTTGCCCGGCGAGATCGCCGCATAGGTGACGATCGGCAGGCCGATCTTGTCGACGCGCGAGATCAGCGGCTCGGTGACGTTCTGCGGCAGGTCGGAACGGACCCGGGTGACGGCGTCCTTGACGTCGTTGATGGCGCGATCGGTGTTGGTCTCCAGCGCGAACGTAATCGTCGTCACCGACAGGCCGTCGGTGATCAGCGACTGGATGTGGCGCGCGCCCTCGACGCCGGAGACGCCGTCCTCGATGATCTTGGTGACCTGGGATTCAAGCTCCGACGGCGCCGCGCCGAATTGCGCCACCGCGACCGAGATCACCGGAATGTCGGCGTTCGGCAGCCGGGTCACCGCGAGCTTGGTGAAGCTCATCCAGCCCAGGATCAGCAGGATGATGGAGAAGAGGATCGACGGCAGCGGGTTCCGGATCGACCATGCCGAAATATTCAGTGCCATCAGCGTACCCGCGTGCGATCGATGTCTTCGGCAAACATGGTCTTGATCTGGTCGCCATCGTGCAGCGAGCTGCCGGCGTCGGCCACCACGATTTCTCCCTCTGTCAGCCCGTCGAGGATCTCGCTCGACGTATCCGACACCAGGCCGACCCGCACCCGGCGGGTCTCGATCGTGTTGCCCTTCACGACCTGGATGGTGAGATGATCGATCGCCGTATTGGGCACGGCGACGCCGCAGCTCCGCCGGGCATCGATATTGGCGCGCGCGAACATGCCGGGCTTGAGCGACGGATTGCTGGTCAGCGCGATGCGCACATGGCCCAGCTGGGTGGTCCGGTCGACCTGCGGTGCCACCACGCGCAGGCGGCCGACAATGTCGGGAAGGTTGTCACGAGTGATGCGCACCGGCGCGCCCGTGCCGAGCTTCAGGAGATGAACGCTCGGAACCTCGGCGTCGAGCTCCAGCTCGTTGTTGACGGCGATGCGGAACATCGGGCCGGCCTGCGGCGAGGCCGGCGCACCGGCGATCGTGCGGACCTCGGTGACGAGTCCTGCGGCCGGCGCACGCAGCGACACCGGCCGGCTCGCGGCCGCTGCCGGCGCTCCCGGCTGCTGCGGCGGCGGCGTCAGGCGCGCCAGCTCCTGGTTCTCGGTAACGGTGTCGCCCTCCTTGACCAGAACGTCGATGACCCGCGATCCCTCCTGGTCGGCGCCGACCACCGCCTCGCGGCGGACCACGACGAAGCCGGTGACGCGCACGAGATCCGAGAAGCAGGCCTTCACCGCCTTGGTCACAAGCACCTGGGCCTGCATCGGCGGCTCCTCGGCAGTGTGATGGGGACGATGCTCGTACCAGTAATAGCCGGCGACCAGGGCCACGAAGACGATCGCGCTGGCCGCGGTTCTGAGGGATTTTGGCAGCTTCATCGGCAGGGGGATCCGGTCGGCGCGAGATGCGGGTTATGGATGCTGCGAATTCCGCGCGGGACGCTCCGACAAGGCGATGCGCCCCGCAATCCTGCGGGACGCATCCGGCCACCTCGATCTCCGGCCACGCGACCTCCGACGGCGCTTGATGGACGCGGCGCTACTTGGCCGCCGCCGTCTTGCTCTGCATGTTGACGACCTGAACGCGGCGGTTCACCTCGGCCAGCGGCTGGCTCGGATCCTTCAGCTTGCTCTTGCCGTAGCCCACCGTCACCAGGTCGGCGCCGGCGATGCCGAACTTCTCGACCAGATAGCGCTTGATCGAATCGGCGCGCCGCTCCGAGAGATCCTGATTGTAGGCCTCGCCACCGGCGGCATCGGTATGACCGGCGACGACGAAGGTCGACCCTTTCAGCTCGGCATTGGTCAGCGCCCGGCCCAGCGCCTGCACCGACGGCAGCGACTTCTGGCTGATGTTGGCGGAATTGTAGTCGAAGGTGATCTCGAGGTCGATGTTCGGCTTGGTCTTGGCGACCGCCGCGATCTCCTCGCGCTCGGCAGTGGACAGCGATCGCGTCGAGCGGCCGCGAATGCTCTGCAGGAACTTGTCCTGCTCCGGCGAGACGGCGGGCGCGGCCTCCGACGGCGGCGACATCGACAGCCCCCGGGTCAGCGGCTTCTTCTGCCCGGCCAGGGCGCGGACGATCTGATCCTCGCTGACGTCATCGGCGGCGAAGGCCGGCATCGCGACGAGCGACGCGGCTGCGCTCAGGACCGTCGCGGCCAGGAGAGCCGTCAGGCCGGCGGTCATGGTCGAATTCGTTTTCGGTGCGGTCATTGCCAATCCCTCCTCACGCGAACTGATCGTCCCGGTCTCCGCCGCGCCCACACGCGACACCCGGCTGTTCGCTGTTATGTCGGTCCGGCCCGCCGCATGGTTCGAGCCGGCCGGCCGACGCGCGCAACAAATCAACGCACGCCGTAAGCTTCGAACTCGCGGACGATGTTGGGGTCCATCGCCTTGGCGTTGGCGATGTCGAGCGCGCCCTCCTGCGCGGCGCCGTTACGCTGCTTGGCGAGACCTCGGCCGTACAATGATGACGTCAGGCGCGGATTGATCTTCAGCGCCGCATCGAAATCGGCAATGGCGTTCTTGACCGCGCCGCTCTTGAGGTTGACCAGCCCGCGGCTGTCGAGCGCGTCCACGAAATTCGGCCGCAGCCGCAGCGCCTCGTTGCAGTCGCGCAGCGCAGGCTGCAGCTCGCCGACGACCGTGCGCGCCCAGCAGCGGTTGTTGAGCGCCTCGACGTCCTTCGGATTGATCCGGATGGTGTCGTCGAAATCGCGGATCGCCTGCGCGTAGGCGCCCTTGCTCGCATACACCTGGCCGCGCCGGTACAGCGCGCCGGCATCCTCCGGATTGGCCGCGATCTTGGCGGTCAGGCTCTTGATCGTGGGATCGTCGGCAAACGCATCCTCCGCCGGAGCAGCGGGGGCCGCGGGCGCAGCAGGCGCGGCGGGCGCCACGTTCGCGATCACGGGAGATGGCGCGGGCGCCGGCGGCGCCGGAGCAACCGGCGGTGCCGGCGGAGTATCCACCTTCTGCACCGGCGTCGGCTGCGGCGCGGGCGGAGCCGGCGGCAGCGGCGACGGCACCGGCGGCGCCACCACGACCTGCGTCGGAGCCGGCGCAGGGACAGGTGGTGCCGGAATCGGCCCGGCATTGCTCTCGGCCGGCGCAGGCGGCCTGACGCCGCCATTACCGGGCACGAAGGAGAAGTCCTCCGCCAGCGACGACGAGATCCACGGCACCTGCTCGCTGCGCGACGCGCGGGTTACGCCGACGCGGGTGCGGTTCAGCGTCTCCTCGGCGGTGAGGTCGGGAACGCGGATCTCCTTCAGCAGCTCCTGCACGAACAGGCTGTGATCCCGGCCGCTATCCGACACGACGGCGGACAGCGCGGCCGAGTACATCACCAAAGTACCGCTCGGTGCGATGACCGGCGCGAGCCCAGCCGAGGCGGTGCGGAACCTGCGCTCATAGGGATTGCGCCGGGAGGCATCGAGCAGCGCGATCTTCACGCCGGCGCCGCGGCTGTTGATCTCCTGCAGCACCTGCTCGAGGCCGATGCCGTCGCGCCGCACGTCGGCCTCCTGCCAGATCTGCGCATCGACCGGGATCATGTAGCTCTGCCGGCTCGACTGGATGCCGTAGCCGGAGAAGAACAGCAGCGCCACCGAGCCCGGCTTGATCTTTCCATAAAGCCGGTCGAGGCCGCGGCGCATCGCGTCGCCGCCGGCGTTCTCCAGGGTCTCGACGCTGAAACCGTCGCGCTTCAACTCGTCGGTGAGGTCGCGGGCATCGTTGACCGGTTCCTTGAGCGGCGCCTCGGCATCCGGATATTTCGCATTGCCGATGACCAGCGCGAAGCGGTCGCCGGCCGCGCGCGCGGGCCAGGAGACCACGGCCGAGAACGCGACGGAGAACATCAGGCCGAGCGGCAGCAGCAGGCGGAAAGTCATCACGATGGCGGTCCAGCGGTCAGCAATCAGGCGCCGTCCAGCTTGCGCCGCGGCGACCATATCCCACGCGTCAGGCATTATCAAATCGCCGTGACGGTCCGTCAACCGCTTGCAGCGGTTGAAGAATCATCTGAGGCGGCGACCGCCCGCAGGAGCCTGTTGCGAGCTGCGGGCGATGACACGAGCGGACCATGCAACGATCCCAATGTCTTGCAATGTGAGATG
This sequence comes from Bradyrhizobium sp. HKCCYLRH2047, assembly GCF_051168175.1. Taxonomy (NCBI): domain Bacteria; kingdom Pseudomonadati; phylum Pseudomonadota; class Alphaproteobacteria; order Hyphomicrobiales; family Nitrobacteraceae; genus Bradyrhizobium; species Bradyrhizobium sp. HKCCYLRH2047. The sequence goes on along the minus strand of NZ_JBNPUM010000001.1, from coordinate 691,111 downwards.
CCTCACGCTGTGTCGCGGCAGCGCACCGTCCGGTTCGACGCGCGCCGCGATTGACCTCGATGCGATTGACCTCGATGCCTGCCGATGGCTCGATGGTTGCCGTGCCCAACCAACGAGAAGGTCATCATGGGGAACGCCACCGAGATCTACGCGCTGCGCTATGCGACGATGTCGCCGCGCACGCCGCACATGAACTTCCTGCAGCCCGATCCGCACGACAGCACGGCGCAGGACCTCGACTATTTCGTGTGGCTGATCCGGACTGACGGGCGCGACATCCTGGTCGACACCGGCTTCAACGCCGCGGAGGCCGAGATCCGCCACCGCACCCTGACGCGCGATCCGATCGATGCGCTCGCTTCGTTCGGCGTCGACGCCGCCGGCATCCGCGACATCATCGTCACCCATCTGCACTACGACCACGCCGGCAATCTCGACCGCTTCCCGAACGCGCGCTTTCATCTGCAGGAGCGCGAGATGGCCTATGCCACCGGCCGCTGCATGTGCAACGGCATGCTGCGCTACCCGTTCACGGTCGAGCACGTCACCACCATGGTGCGCCACGTCTATGGCGAGCGCGTCACCTTCCACGCCGGCGACGGCGAGGTCGCGCCCGGCGTCACCGTGCACCGGGTCGGCGGCCATTCCGACGGGCTGCAGGTGGTGCGCGTCGAGACCGCGCGCGGCCCCGTCGTGCTCGCCTCCGACGCCGCGCACTACTACGCCAATCTGCAGCGCCGCAGCCCGTTTCCGATCGTCTACAACATCGGCGACATGGCGCAGGGCTGGGAGATCATCGAGCGCCTCGCCGGCCATCCCGACCGCTTCATCCCGGGCCATGATCCGCTGGTGACGGAGTTGTATCCTCGGGTGAGCGACAAGCTCGACGTCTATGCGCTGCATGTCGCACCGTCGCGGTCGTTTGCGAGGTAGCGGCGGAGACCTGTACTTCTGATGTAATTGTCAAACAGCCCACGCGGCCGCACGGCCGCGGTCTCGCGGCGCTTTTCGCGTCCGAGCTTTACTCATCGAGACACCCTCTTCAAGAGAGGGCGCAGGGAGAGCCAGGCCTCGGCTGAGGCCTGCGGCCCGCCTGCGAGAAAAAATGCAGGCGGCAGAACCACAGGTACAGCCGGAACGACCCGGCCCTCCCTGCGCGATGGCTTTACGATTTATACGCAGTCTCCCCGGTGACCGGCTTGTTTGCCACCGTGGCGACAACGCGCGCATCACGCACGTTGCGCGGACCTCAGCGTCGGGAGGCCAGGACCCTGCGACTTCACCGTCCGCGGCATGGCGTACGTCCGCGTGCCGAGCACGCTGCGCCATCTCGCGGCCATCGCATCCCACCCCAACGCGTCGTGACGTTCGCGAGCGCCCCTCTTCAATGAGGCGGGACGGGCGGAAGTCTCCACCTGATTTGCCCGACGGCGCAAGGGAATTCTTTTTATCGGAATATCTGGACAGGCCCGATCGGCTTGGCATTGCTCGTTAAATTCGCCGCGGCGCGCAGGAAAGACGATGCGGCCGGTAGGGTGGGCAAAGGCGCTGGCACGTCCTCGCGACACGCACGATGGCTGCGCGCTTTGCCCACCATACGCGGTGAATTGGTCGTTGCAGCGATGCTGCTGTACTCCGCCACTCGCCGTCCCGAGCAAGTAGCGACGCGCGATCGCGTGGTTGCGATGCCGACCCGAGACTCATACGCGGCGGCGGTCGCGATGGGCGAACTGTCAATGACCGGCCTGCCTCAAACCGCTCCCTGGGGTTATGGGTCCCGGCGTTCGCCGGGATGACGGCGGTGGGTGTGGATCGAGCCGGGTCACGTCGTTCGGCCGGGATGATGGCGTAGCTTCGCCAGGCAACGGTGCCCGCTCAATGCAGCTCCACCTTCGCCTTCTTCGACAGGTGGTCGCCGAGGAAGCGCACGTCCCAATTGGTCAGGCGGACGCAGCCGTGGGATTCCGACTTGCCGACCTTGGAGGGCTCGGCGGTGCCGTGGATGCCGTAGCCGTTGCCGACCGAGAGGCCGATCCAATAGGCGCCGACCGGACTGTTCGGGCCGGGCTTGATGGTGAACGGCTTGCGCGACTTGACGCCCTTGAACTCGTAGTCCGGATTGTAGCGGTAGTTGGGATCGGCATCGCGCGAGGTGACCTTGAAGGTGCCGTCGGGCGTCGGTTTCTCCTCGCTGCCGACGGTGGCCGGAAACACCGCCACCAGCCTGCCGTCCTTGTCGAATGCCTGCACCGTGCCGGCGTCCTTGCTGATGTCGAGCCGCATGATCTCCGGCGCCTTCTCGTCCGGCCGGATCACGTTGGCGACGGCGATCTGCTCGCCCTCCTTGTCGAAGCTGGCCTTCGGATTGAGCGCCGACAGCAGCTGTTCGCTCATGTGGAATTTCTCGGCCAGCGCCTCGCGCGGCGAGGTGTAGCCGAGCGCCGGCAGGTCCTTCATGTCCTCCATGTGCTGCGGCAGCTTCTTCAGGAACGGCCCTTTCACGTCGTCGCGGGTGATGGTGTAGGAGACGATCGCCGGCGCCTGGTCGCCGCGCAGCAGCGCGTCCCACAGCTCGGGCGTCAGCTTCGCATCACCGGCAAGCCCCTTGGCCCGCGCGAACGCGGCGAGCGCCGTGCGCGCATTGTCGCCGAAGCGGCCGTCGATCTCGCCGGGCGAGATACGCGCGCGATCGAGCAGCACCTGGGCGCGGATCGCCACCGGGTCCATCTTCTCTTCGGCCGGCGGCCGCTTGCGCAGCTCCGCGCCGTTGACGGCGTCGGCGGTGAGCTCGGCGGAGACCGCCGGCGTGACGAGGGCGGCGCAGAGCAGAAGTGGTATCCAGAGCCGAAGCATGATCGTGAGTCCCAAATAGAGATGGCCGACATTCGGCAGCGTCAACGTGGACCCTGCCGAGAAAGTTCGGGGGTCCTCCGCTGAACGTCGCAGCATGCTGGCGCGACTACCAGGGACGCGGGTCGGCTGGCCCGGCGGCTGCACGTCTGCTATCCCGACTTCAGCCGTTCAATTGACGTGAGTTCGCGAGGATCGGTTTCGCATGCGACATGCCGCAATTGCCACGATGCGCCGGATGCCGCTATTGGCCGCGGCCGGCGTGCTGGCCCTGATCCAGCCGGTGCTGGCAGCCGACGACAGCGCACCGAAGGGCGCCGCGGTCAGCGTGCTCAAGGCGACCAAGGCCTGCTTCGACAACACGGTCGAGGTGTCCGGCATGGTGCTGGCGCGCAACGAGACCGCCGTCAGGCCCGACCGTCCCGGACTGAAGGTCGCGGAGGTGCTGGTCGATGCCGGCGACAGCGTCACGGCCGGACAGAACCTGGCGCGGCTGACGCCGCCGGAGGGCGGCACGATCATGATCCAGGCGCCGGTCGCGGGCACAATCCTGTCGTCGAGCGCCACCATCGGCGCCTTCGCCTCCGGCCGCGGCGAGGCGCTGTTCTCCATTCTCGCCCGCAACGAATATGATCTCGTCGGCCTGGTGCCATCAGCGCAGCTCGGCAAGCTCGCGGTCAACCAGACCGCGCGGATCCGCATCGTCGGGGCCGGCGAGGTCGAGGGCAAGATCCGAAGGGTGGCGCCGACCGTCGAGCCGAACAGCCAGCTCGGCCAGGCCTTCATCGGCATTACCGGCACGGCGCGGCTGCTGGTGAATTCGTTCGGGCGCGCCGTGATCAAGATCGGCCAGAGCTGCGGCGTCGCGGTGCCGCTGACCGCCGTGCTGTACGATCCGGACGGCACCGTGGTGCAGGTGGTGCGCGCCCAGCGCATCGAGACCAAGCGGGTCGAAATCGGCCTGATGGCCGGCGGCCAGGTCGAGATCCGCGACGGCCTCGCCGAGGGCGACGTCGTCGTCACCCGCGCCGGCGCGCTGCTGCGCGAGGGCGACCCGGTGCGGCCAGTGATGGCGAGCAATTGAGGGCGGCGGCCGAGTCCTGCGGGACGGATGAAATGGGCAGGTCGCGCCAGTGGCGGTCGGCTCCCCTCCCCCTTGCGGGGAGGGGTCGGGGGTGGGGGTTCTCCGAGTCGCGCTCGACGTGATTTGCGAGCCCGCTCCTGGGAGGTTTTCAGCGATCCAAGGCAGCGCCATGCGGGAGGATCGCTCCCGCATCCGCCAAAGCAGGATGTTTGCAGCGAAGGCTCAAGCCAACGACGCGCAGCGCCCGTGGACCTCCACCCCCGACCCCTCCCCGCAAGGGGGAGGGGAGCTGACCGTCAGCTTGGTGAGAGGGGGGCAAACGCTCAGGCGCTCTGAGCGTCAGACGCGTTGAACGAGAGATGGAAACCCCAGGCCTCAGCTGCCCGCGTTGGCGACCTCGGCGCTGAAGCGGATGTCCTCGACCAGGGAGGACGACACCATCGGCACCTGCTCGCCGTCGGAGCTGCGCGCGATGGCGTTGCGGGTCTTGTTGAACACGGTCTCGGCGCTCGGGCTCTTGCCGAGTTGGTTGAGCAATTCGCCGACCAGCACGCTGTTCTGGCCCTTCGGATCGTCCAGCACCTTGCCCGGCGTCGCCGACGACAGGATCAGCGCATTGGCCGGTGCGTTGATCGGCGCGAGGCCGTGCGAATAGGCGCGGAAGCGGCGCTCATAGGGATTGCGGCGGGCGGCGTCGATCACCACCAGCTTGGCGCGCGCGCCCTGCTCGCGGACCGTATCGAGCAGACGCTCGATGCTGGTCCCCTCGCGGCGCACGTCGGATTCCCGCCAGATCTTGGCGTCGACCGGGATCATGTAGCTCTCGCGTCCCGCCTGGATGGCGTAGCCGCCGAAGAACAGCATCACGACCGAGTCGGGCTTGATCCTGGCCTTGAGGCGCTCGACCGCGCGGGTCATGTCGTCCTTATTGGCATCCTCGACGACATCGACATCGAAGCCGTCGCGGCGCAGCGCGCCGGTCAGCGCGCGGGCATCGTTGATCGGCTGGACGAGCGGCGCATTCGCATCGGGATAGTGACCATTGCCGATGACGAGCGCGAGGCGCGCGCCGTTGCCGGTCGCCACGCTGCTCTGCTCGGAGGCGGCCGCCTTGGGCGCCTCGAGCGAACGCTTGTTGAGGGCAGCATGCGCGCCGATCGCGAGCGACACCGTGCAGAGAAGCGCGGCGGCGATCACGGCCGATCGGCGGGAAAGAGAAGGCTGCCTTGCGGTCATCACGTCAATCCTGGTCCGAGCCTGCCCGTCGATGCCAAAGGGGTGCACCCTTTGGTCGCGCTGGCGCCTCTGAGGTTTGAGGGGTTGCGAGACGATGTGTCGTCCCAATGCGCGCAAATTGCGGCGCCGCAACGAAGAAAGGATTAACCCGAACGAGCACCCAGGGCAACATCGGAACACCATTGACTTTTCAAGCACTTGAAGAGAAACGCAAATTTAACCATGGCGGCGATCTCCAAACGGCCCTGGGCGGACCGCCGGGAGGCCACATTGCCGCCAAATCCGCCTCCCGCGCCGTGACCGCCGTCACGTTGTCTTTGGCGGTCGAGCGTGTCAGTTTGCCCCATGCATGCGCACGGCGCGCCGTTTGTGGGGCGTTTCGAGCAGCGCATGCCGTTCGTCCCGCCTCCGACAACCCGCGAGTCCTCGCTTGAGTTTCCAGTATTTCGCCGGCGCGGCCTGTCGCGCACTGACGGCCCGGAAGGATGGGCCCTCGCTGTACGAGGTCTGCGACCCCATCCTGCGCCGGCCCGGCAGCGGCGACCCGCATCTGTCGAAATTCTACCGGACCGCGCTGGGGAACCCGGCGCTGCGCGCATTGCTGCGCCGTGCCGGCCTGCCCGAGCTGAACGATCCCGCTCGCCTCAATGCGCTGCGCGACGCGCTGGTTCTCGCCCGCGACAATCCGACGCCGGACTGGGAGCAGGTCGGCCGCCCGGTCGCCGATCTGGTCGACAGCATCGCCTTGCACCACCCTGCCCCGCCGCGCCGGACTGCGGCGGCGGCCATGCCGCCGGCCGGCGAGGTCGACCGGGTGATCCGGGCCTGCGGTGCCGACCTGCTCGGCTCGTTCAGCCGCAATGGCTTCATCCCGACCTATGCCGCCTTCAACCTGATCGGCGATCCCGACATGAAGGGCTCCGAGGTCCAGATGGCGCTGCAGGGGCTCGACGCGCGCGGCTACAAGAACTCGACCCTGCTGTTCAACCTCGCCCGCGTCTTCATCGCGCGCTCGCCGGCGGCCGCGGTGATCAATCCGCCGTGGCGCGGCATCGCCGAACCGATGTGGGAGCCGGTGCAGATCCGCCACCGTTCGGCCTATTACGACGCGTTCTTCACCGAGGCGCTGCTGAGCTATCTGGAGACCGGCCTCGCCTCATCGGAGCAGACGAGCGCGGCGCGCGGCGCCATCGCCGCGATGGTCGAGTTCTGCCTGACCATCAGCCGCGAGCAGGTGCGCGGCGCCGACGGCAAGAGCTACGACGTCGTGACCGCGCTGGCGCCGCATCCGCATCCGCGCTTCTCGCGCTTCTTCACCCAGATCAAGCAGGACCTCGGCTTCGGCGTCTACGTGCCGGATTGCGACACCACGGCGTGCTCGTTCTCGGCGGCGACCCAGGCCGGCTCGGACGATCCGATGCTGAGCCAGCCGCTGCTGGACTTCTATGCCGGCTACCAGGTGCGCGCCGGCGGCAACGAGCCGCGCGTGACGGTGCCGATCAACGACAACATCGACTATGAAGGCGGTATCGCGACCTGGATCGACAGCCTGGCCGGCGAGCGGCCCTACGGCAATGATCTCGATCCGACGCTGAATCTCGACGTGCTCGAGGTCTCGTTCCGCAATCTCAAGCGCTGGCAGGTCCTGGAGACGCAAGGCAGGCTCGACGTCGTCAGGCGGATCGTCGGCTTCCAGCAGCGGCTGGTGCTGAGCGGCGCCTTCGCCGATCCGCGCTCGCACATCTATTATTTGCCGGAGCTGTACTGCGCCTATTTCGGCCGCTGCTACCACGCCTTCATGGCGCTGCCACCGGCGGCGCGGCAGGCGATCGATCCCGACGGCGCGCTCGAGCTCATCCGCCTGCGCGTGCTCGCCTATGTCGAGGACGAGCTGATCGGCCGCGAGATGAATCCGTTCGACGCGGCGCTCGCGCTGATCGCGCTCGGCCATCTCGGCGGCGCCGCAGCGAGCTTCGCGCCGGCGGTGCATTGCATCGTGACGTCGTTCGGCGAGGGCGGCCGGCGCCATCCGTACCGCGCCTATGAGTGGAACAAGATGAAGACCCCGACCCGCATCCTGGTCGGCGGCCCCGAGGTGACATCCGCGTTTGTGCTGATGGGCCTGGCGCTGGCCCGGCGGGTGGCGGTGAACTGATCGAGCGCGATCTCGGCGGCAAGGGCGGTGCGCTCCCCTCCCCCTTGCGGGGAGGGGAGCAGAGCGACGCCTTGGCCATAGCTCGGCTCCTACTTTCGGCCGCCATCGCGCGAAGTTGAGCGACTCAGGCAATCGCGGCGCTGGAACTGGCGGGCGATCCGCCGCACTATCGCTGCTATTGCCCATCCCCAAGGACGACCCGCGCCCGTTGATGTCGATGAAACCAGCCCTGCTCGCGCTCCTCCTGCTGCTGCCCTCCGTCGCGTCCGCGGCCGACATCACCGGGATTCCCAAGATCCGTGAGGCCGACGGGATCACGATCGGGGCCACCCGCATCCGGCTCGGCGGCATCGACGCGCCCTCCGTGGATCAGCTCTGCCTCAACAAGAACGGCGAGCGCTGGACCTGCGGCGTGGCCGCGCGTGACGAGCTGATCAAGCACGCGGACGGCAAGAGCTGGACCTGTCATCCGCGTTCGATCGATCGCCGCGGGCGCCAGGTGGCGCGCTGCGACGTCGACGGCGAGGACATCCAGAAATGGCTGGTGCGCAGCGGCTGGGCGCTGGCCTATCGCACCCTCTCGCGCGACTACGAGCCCGATGAGGCAGAGGCGCGGGCCGCCAAGGCCGGCATGTGGCAGGGCGCGTTCATCGCACCATGGGACTGGCGCGTGCGCAACAAGAAGACTGCGATCCTCGGCGCCACCAAGCCGCCGGAGGGCGCGCGCAAGATCCTGCTCGCCTCGGCTTCGGGCCCGGTCGCGCCCTCGCCGGACTGCACCATCAAGGGCAATGTCAACGGCGCCGGCGAGTGCATCTATCACACGCCGAAGAGCCGCTGGTACGCGCAGATCAAGATGCACGTCGCCAAGGGCACCCGCTGGTTCTGCTCGGTCGAGGAGGCGGAGGCCGCCGGCTGCCGCGAGACCCGGCGCTGAGCCCCGCCGCGCCGGCCCGCCGGGGCATGCCAGCCCCCCGGGTTCTCCGGCTTTTCTTATGCGGCGCCGCCACGTAAAACGGCGCTGGGCCGGCCGTGTGCGAGAGCCCATCACCACCCTCAACCGCCAAACCACATCGCCGAGGACACTGACAATGACCGTTCGCGCGGGCCGGGAGTTTCTGGCCATCCCGGGACCCACCACGATGCCCGACGAGGTGCTGCAGGCGATGCACCGCCCCGCGCTCGACATCTACTCCAAGCAGATGGTCGAGCTGACCGACGGCATCATGTCCGACCTCGGCCGGCTGTTCGCGACCAAGGGCAAGACCTACATCTACATCGCCAACGGTCACGGCGCCTGGGAGGCCGTGCTCTCCAACGTGCTGGCGCGCGGCGACAAGGTGCTGGTGCTGGAGAGCGGCCGCTTCGCGATCGGCTGGGGCAATGCGGCACGCGCGATGGGCGCCGAGGTCGAAGTGCTCCGTGGCGACTGGCGCCGCGCGGTGCGGCCGGCCGAGGTCGAGGCGCGGCTGCGCGCCGACAAGGAGCACTCCATCAAGGCGATCGTGGTGGCGCAGATCGATACGGCGTCGGGCGTCGTCAATGACGTCGAGGCGATCGGCCGCGCCATCAAGGCCGCAGGCCATCCGGCGCTCTACATGGTCGACACCGTCGCTTCGCTCGGCTGCATGCCGTTCGAGATGGATGAATGGGGCATCGACGTCGCGATGTCCGGCTCGCAGAAGGGCCTGATGACGCCGCCCGGTCTCGGCTTCGTCGCCGCGAACGCCCGCGCGCTCGAGGCGCACAAGCGCGCCAACATGCGCACGCCCTATTGGGACTGGAGCGAGCGCGAGGGCACCGAGCACTATCGCAAATATGGCGGCACCGCGCCGGTGCATCTCTTGTTCGCGCTGCGCCAGGCCATGGACATGCTGTTCGACGAAGGGCTGCCGCACGCCTTCCGCCGCCATGAGCTGCTCGCCGAGGCCGTGCGACGCGCGGTGGCGAAGTGGAGCGAGGGCCAGGTGATCGGCTTCAATATCGCAGACGCCGCCGAGCGCTCCAACACCGTGACCACGGTGCTGGTCGGCGGCGGCCATGATCCGGCGGTGCTGCAGACCTACTGCAAGGAGCAGTGCGGCGTCGTGCTCGGCACCGGGATCGGCGACCTGCAGGGCCAGGCGTTCCGCATCGCCCATATGGGCCATGTCAACGCGCCGATGGTGCTGGGCACGCTCGGCGTGATCGAAATGGCGCTGGTGGCGTTGAAGATCCCGCACGGCCGCGGCGGCCTCGACGCCGCGATCCAATGGCTCGGCGAGAGCGTGACCCCGTAAAGGACGAGATGACAGACAGCAGCAAAACAGCGCCGGTGGCGCCGCGCCATCAGCACAGCTTCACCCGCCACGGCATCACCGTGCAGGACGACTATGCGTGGCTGAAAGACGCGCGCTGGCAGGAGGTGCTGCACGATCCGTCGCTGCTGGATGCTGATATCCGCGCCTATCTCGAAGCCGAGAACGCCTATGCGGAATCCGTGCTCGGCCACACCTCACCGCTGCAGAAGAAGCTCGTCGCGGAGATGCGCGGCCGCATCAAGGAGGACGATTCCTCGGTGCCGTCGCCGGACGGGCCCTACGCTTATTTCCGCAAGTACCGCGAGGGCGGCCAGCACGAATTGTTCTGCCGGACGCCGCGCAACGGCGGAGCGGAGACCATCGGGCTCGACGGCGACGCGCTGGCGCGCGGGCATGAGTATTTCAAGTTCGGCGGCAGCCGGCATTCGCACGACCACAAGCGCGTCGCCTGGAGCGCCGACACCAAGGGCTCGGAATATTTCACCATCCGCGTGCGCGACTGGGATGGCGGCGATGATCTCGCCGACGTCGTCGAGGAGACCGACGGCGGCGCGGTGTGGTCGCGCGACTGCACGAGCTTCTTCTACGTCAAGCTCGACGACAATCACCGCCCGATGCAGGTGTGGCGGCACAAGCTCGGCACCAGGCAGGCCGATGACGTGCTGGTGTACGAGGAGAAGGACACCGGCTGGTTCACCCATGTGCACGAGTCGACCTCGGGCCGGTTCTGCGTCATCGCCGGCGGCGATCATGAGACCTCCGAGCAGCGGCTGATCGATCTCGATCATCCCGAGGCGCCGCCACGGCTGGTGGCCGCGCGCGAAAACAGCGTGCAATATTCGATCGCCGATCGCGGCGACGAGCTGTTCATCCTGACCAATGCCGATGGCGCGATCGACTTCAAGATCGTCACCGCGCCGCTGTCTGCGCCCGGGCGCGCCAACTGGCGCGACCTCATTCCGCACCGCGCCGGCATCTACGTGCTCGACCACGATCTCTATGCGGGCCATCTGGTGCGACTGGAGCGCGCCAACGCGCTGCCGTCGATCGTGATCCGCGACCTGACATCCGGCGAGGAGCACGCGATCGCCTTCGACGAGGACGCGTATTCGCTCGATGCGATGGGCTCCTACGAGTTCGATACGACCAACCTGCGCTTTGCCTATTCGTCGATGACAACGCCGTCGGAGGTCTGGGACTACGACATGGTGACGCGCGCGAAAACCTTGCGCAAGCGCCAGGAGATTCCGTCCGGGCACAATCCGGCCGACTACGTCACCACGCGCATCATGGCGAAGGCCGATGATGGCGCCGAGGTGCCGGTGTCGCTGCTGCACCGGCGCGACTTCAAGGCCGACGGCTCGGCGCCGCTGCTGCTCTATGGCTACGGCTCCTATGGGCATGCGATGCCGGCGTCTTTCAGCACCAACCGGCTGTCGCTGGTCGACCGCGGCTTCGTCTACGCCATCGCCCATATCCGCGGCGGCACCGACAAGGGCTGGGGCTGGTACCTCGACGGCAAGCGCGAGAAGAAGACCAACAGTTTCGACGATTTCTCAGCCTGCGCGCGGGCGCTGATCACGGCGAACTACACAGCGGCCGGCCGCATCGTCGGCCATGGCGGCAGCGCCGGCGGCATGCTGATGGGCGCGGTCGCCAACCGCGCAGGCGAGCTGTTCGCCGGCATCGTCGCCGAGGTCCCGTTCGTCGACGTGCTCAACACGATGCTCGACGACACCCTGCCGCTGACGCCGCCGGAATGGCCCGAATGGGGCAACCCGATCGAGAGCGAGACGGATTTCCGCACCATCCTGTCCTACTCGCCGTATGACAACGTCGCGGCCAAGGCGTATCCCGCGATCCTGGCGATGGCCGGATTGACCGATCCGCGCGTCACCTATTGGGAGCCTGCGAAATGGATCGCGCGGCTGCGCGCGACGATGACCGGGGGCGGCCCGGTCCTCCTGCGCACCAACATGGGCGCCGGCCACGGCGGCGCCTCCGGGCGCTTCAACCGGCTGGATGAGGTCGCGATCGTCTATGCGTTCGCGCTGTGGGCGGTGGGGCTGGCGAATCGGACGGCGTGAGCGCGGCCGACGCCGGCAATTGCCGGATGTGGCGCGGGATCGCACCCCATCGACACCGGTTGTGGAGCGGCAGCCGGGCACACCGCGCCGGCTAGACCATCTGCTCGGCGACCACCATGTAGTTCACGTCCATGTCGGTCGACAGGCTCCAGCGGTCGGCGAAGGGGCTGTAGACGACGCCGCTCTGCTCGGTGATGACCAGGCGGTTGTCGAGCAGGTATTTGGTCAGTTCGTCCGGCGTGACGAACTTGCTCCACTCGTGCGTGCCGCGCGGCAGCCAGCGCAGCACGTATTCGGCGCCGACGATGGCGAGCGCAAAGCTCTTCCAGTTGCGGTTCAGGGTCGAGACCACCATCATGCCGCCCGGCTTCAGCACCGCGGCACAGCGGCCGAGGAAGGCACTGACGTCGGTGACGTGCTCGACGACCTCCATCGCCAGCACGATGTCGAAGCGCTCGCGCGGGTCCATCTCCTCGATCGTGGTGCAGCGGTAGTCGATCGACAGATGACCCTTCTCGGCATGCAGCCTGGCAGCGGCAATGTTGCTGGCCGAGGGGTCGACGCCGACGACCTGCGCGCCCAGCCGTGTGAACGGCTCGCACAGCAATCCCGCGCCGCAGCCGATGTCGAGCATGCGCAGCCCGGACAGGCAGTTGAGGCTCTTGGCGTTGCGCTCGAATTTCCGGCAGGCGGCATCGCGGATATAGGTCAGGCGCAGCGGGTTGATCTTGTGCAGGGGCGCCATCTTGCCCTTCGGGTCCCACCAGGTCTCGGACAGTTTCGAGAACTTCGCGATCTCGGCCGGATCGACGGTCGAGCCGGAGGGAACAGAAGGGCTGCGGGAATCCTGAGGCATTGTCATCGCTGAATACTCAATGATCGAAGCTGCGGCGCCGTACCGGGCTAGCGCGCCGTGATGGCGTTCCGGAACGCCAGCGGCTCCGCGATGGTCGAAATGGTTTCCTTGCCCTCGCCCACACCCAAGATGGTGACATCGCCGTAATTGAGAACCCGTCCCATGATGGTCTGGTTGACGTCGACGCTCTCGACCTTGTCGAGGGCCATCTCGAAGGTACGGCGCTTGATGAAACCGGTTTTGTGCACGACGCGGCGATTGGTGACGTCCGTCTCGGTGGTGAGACGATGGAACCAGGCCCGGACCGTCCAATACAGCGCAACAATGGCGATGACGGCGGCGGTGGCCAGGCACAGCATGACCAGATTGTCGTTCACGGTCATGCGGGTGAGGACGAGCAATCCGAACACGACGATCCAGGCCCCGATCGCCGGAAGGTAGAACATCCAGTGCGCATTGGTCGAATACAGCACCTTCTCGCCGGGTTGCAGGATTTCGTCGATGTAACGCGCCATTCCAAGCCTCTAACCTGACCCTGTAACCTGACCCTGTCACCACAAGGAACCGTCTTGCCCCCAGCCGCGGCGCTATGTATACGCGCGTTTCGGCTGGCGCGCCTCCGGTTTCGCGCTCAGCCGGTCAACTTATCCTCCTGATGGGAATGAGCGCGTCGTCATGGGTCGCCTCGTGCTGAAATTCGGCGGCACCTCCGTCGCCAACATCGACCGCATCCGCAACGTCGCGCGCCACGTCAAGCGCGAGGTCGATGCCGGTCATGAGGTCGCCGTTGTCGTCTCGGCGATGTCGGGCAAGACCAACGAACTGGTCGCCTGGTGCACCGAGGCGTCGCCGATGCACGATGCGCGCGAATACGACGCCGTCGTGGCCTCGGGCGAGCAGGTCACGTCCGGCCTGCTGGCGATCGTGCTGCAGGGCATGGGCATCCAGGCCCGCTCGTGGCAGGGCTGGCAGATCCCGATCAAGACCAGCGATGCCCATGCCTCGGCGCGAATCGTCGATATCGACGGCTCCGAGCTGATCCAGCGCTTTCGCGACCGCAAGGAGGTCGCGGTCATCGCCGGCTTCCAGGGCATCAACGCCGAAACCGGGCGAATCACCACGCTCGGCCGCGGCGGCTCGGACACCTCGGCGGTGGCGATCGCGGCCGCCATCAAGGCAGACCGCTGCGACATCTATACCGACGTCGACGGCGTCTATACCACCGATCCCCGGGTGGTGCCGAAGGCCAAGCGGCTCGACAAGATCGCCTTCGAGGACATGCTGGAGCTGGCGTCCCAGGGCGCCAAGGTGCTGCAGGTCCGCTCGGTGGAACTGGGCATGGTCCACAACATGCCGATCTTCGTCCGCTCCTCATTCGACAAGCCCGAGGATATCGACCCGCACGCCAACCAGCCGCCGGGGACGCTGATCTGCAGCGAGGAACAAATCATGGAAAATCACGTCGTGACCGGCATCGCCTTCTCCAAGGACGAGGCCCAGATCTCGGTGCGCCAGATCGAGGACAAGCCGGGTGTTGCCGCCTCGATCTTCGGACCACTGGCGGATGCCAACATCAACGTCGACATGATCGTCCAGAACGTCTCCGAAGACGGCAAGACAACCGATCTCACCTTCACGGTGCCGGCCACCGATTACAATCGCGCGCGCGAGACCATCACGGCGGCCAAGGACAAGATCGGCTATCAGCGCCTGGATACCGCGACCGACGTTGCCAAGGTCTCGGTGATCGGCTCGGGCATGCGCAGCCATGCCGGCGTCGCCGCCAAGGGATTTGCCGCCCTCGCCGCCCGCAACATCAACATCCGCGCGATCACGACCTCCGAGATCAAGTTCTCGGTGCTGATCGACGCCGCCTACACCGAGCTCGCCGTCCGCACGCTGCATACGCTCTACGGACTGGACCAGGCCTAGAAAATCCTCCTCCGCGACCACACCTGTCCCGTTATGTGACAGCGGGACGGGCCGGAGATCGTTCGAAAGCCGTTGACGCCGCCCGCGGTGGCAGGCGTTTTGCTTGGCAAAACAAGCCCTAATTCGCTATACGCCATCGCAGGATGGCAGCCGCAAACTGTGCTCCAGTGATGGTTGTTCTGGTTCGGGCCGGCACTCTGAGCGTGCGATAGTGCCGAATCGAGAAAGCTGTTCGATGCCGCGAGTTTAGCGCCAGATCCGGCCGCGTGCCGGGCTGGCCCCAGGAAGGGGGATTGTGCCACATGCGAAGCGCGTCGGGAGGCCCCCGCGTCCTGCTCAGACGGCTTCGCGAGACCATGGCGGAGCAGGTCTCGGCACAGGAGCGGCTCGACAAGATCGTGGTGCTGATCGCGGCCAACATGGTCGCTGAGGTCTGCTCGGTCTATGTGCTGCGCGTCGACAACACGCTCGAGCTCTACGCTACCGAAGGTCTGAACCGCGACGCCGTGCACATGACCGTGCTGAGCGCGCATGAGGGCCTTGTCGGCCTCGTCGCCAGCGAGGCCACGCCGCTCAACCTGAACGACGCGCAGAGCCACCCCGCCTTCTCGTATCGCCCGGAGACCGGCGAGGAGATCTACCACTCCTTCCTCGGCGTGCCGATCCTGCGCGCCGGCAACACGCTCGGCGTGCTGGTGGTGCAGAACCGCGCCAAGCGCACCTATGTCGAGGAAGAGGTCGAGGCGCTGCAGACCACCGCGATGGTGCTCGCCGAGATGATCGCCTCCGGCGAGCTCGCAGCGCTCGCCCAGCCCGGTGCCGAGCCGGCGGCGCGGCACTCGATCCACAAGACCGGCACGGTGCTGTCCGATGGCATCGCGCTCGGCCATGTCGTGCTGCACGAGCCGCGCGTCGTCATCAACAACTACATCGCCGAGGACCTGCCCAAGGAGATCAAGCGGCTCGACGCCGCGCTGCTCAAGCTGCGCGCCGACCTCGACCGCATGCTGGAGCGCGGTGACGTCGCCGACGGCGGCGAGCACCGCGAGGTGCTCGAAGCCTATCGCATGTTCGCCAACGATCAGGGCTGGTCGCACAAGCTGCACGAGGCGGTGGCGACCGGCCTCACGGCCGAAGCCGCCGTCGAGCGCGTGCAGTCCGACACCCGCGCCCGCATGCTGCGCTCGACCGATCCGTATCTGCGCGAGCGCCTGCACGATCTCGAGGATCTCGGCTACCGGCTGCTGCGCCAGCTGGTGGGCCAGGACCACGCGCCGCGGCGCGAGCATCTGCCCGACAATGCCATCCTGATTGCGCGCGCGATGGGTCCGGCGGCGCTGCTCGACTACGACCGCAAGCGGCTGCGCGGCCTCGTGCTCGAGGAAGGCACCGCCAACTCGCATGTCGCGATCGTGGCGCGTGCGCTCGGCATTCCCGCCGTCGGCGAGGTGCCGAACGCGCCGGGCATCGCCGATCCCGGCGACGCCATCATCGTCGATGGCACGTCGGGCTCGATCTACGTTCGGCCGTCCTCCGAGATCGAATCCGCCTATGCCGAACGGGTGCGCTTCCGCGCCCGCCGCCAGGCGCAATATGGCGAGCTGCGCAACAAGCCCTGCGTGACCAAGGACGGCCAGCCGGTCGAGCTGATGATCAATGCCGGCCTGGTCATCGACCTGCCGCATATCGAGGACACCGGCAGCGCCGGCATCGGCCTGTTCCGCACCGAGTTGCAGTTCATGGTGTCCGCCAGCCTGCCGCGCTCCAGCGACCAGCTGGCGCTGTATCGCACGGTGCTCGACGCCGCCGGCCACAAGCCGGTCACGTTCCGCACGCTCGACATCGGCGGCGACAAGGCGCTGCCCTACATGGAGACCGTGATCGAGGAGAATCCGGCGCTCGGCTGGCGCGCGATCCGCCTCGGCCTCGACCGTCCGGGCCTGCTGCGCGGCCAGATCCGGGCGCTGCTGCGCGCCGGCGGCGGCCGCTCGCTGCGCATCATGTTCCCGATGATCTCGGAAGTCGCCGAGTTCGACACGGCCAAGGCGATCGTCGAGCGCGAGCTGACCTATCTGCGCCAGCACGGCCATACGCTGCCGGAGCGCGTCGACGTCGGCACCATGCTCGAGGTCCCGGCGCTGCTGTATCAGCTCGACGAGCTGCTTTCGAAGGTCGATTTCATCTCGGTCGGCTCGAACGACCTGTTCCAGTTCCTGTTCGCGGTCGATCGCGGCAACGCCAAGGTCTCCGAGCGCTTCGACACGCTGTCGACGCCGATCCTGCGGGCGTTGCAGCAGATCGTGCACAAGGCCAAGGCGGCGAAACGGTCGGTGTCACTGTGCGGCGAGATGGCCTCCAAGCCGATCGGCGCATTGGCGCTGATCGCGCTCGGCTACCGCTCGCTGTCGTTGTCGGCCACCGCGCACGGCCCTGTGAAGGCGATGATCCTCGAACTGGACGCCGGCAAGGCGGCGACGAAGATGGCCGAGTGGCTGGCCGCGCCGGCCGGCAGCTTCTCGATGCGGCAGAAGCTGACCGAGTTCGCCGAGAGCGAAGGCCTCGCGCTGTAGCCGGCCTGTCGCGCCGGCCGCCTTCCGTCCGTATCGTTTGCTCCTAGATCAGATTGCAACATGTCGTCGCTTCCCGAAGCCAAACTCGATGTCCTACTCGCGCATCACGCCTCGCTCGAGGCGGAGCTGCTCGGCCAGGTCAATTCCGACCGCTACGTGCAGATCACCCGCGAGCTGGCCGAGCTCAATCCGCTGATCGACGCGGTGAAGGCTTATCGTGCAGGAGTCAAAGAACTCGCCGACACCGAGGCGCTGATCGCCGATCCCGCCACCGATGCCGAGATGCGGGCGATGGCCGAGGCCGAGCGCGACGAGCTGATCGCGCGCCGCGGCGAGCTCGAGCAGAAGATCCGTGTCGCGCTGCTGCCCAAGGACGCGATGGACGACCGCAACGTCGTGCTCGAAATCCGCGCCGGCACCGGCGGCGACGAGGCCTCGTTGTTCGCCGGCGATCTGTTCCGCATGTACGAACGGTTCGCCGCCCTGCAGGGCTGGAAGGTCGAGGTGATCTCGGCGTCCGAAGGCACCGTCGGCGGCTACAAGGAGATCATCGCCGAGGTGCAGGGCCGCGGCGCCTTCGCCAAGCTGAAGTTCGAATCCGGCGTGCACCGGGTGCAGCGCGTGCCGGATACCGAGACGCAGGGCCGCATCCACACCTCGGCGGCGACGGTCGCCGTGCTGCCCGAGGTCGAGGATGTCGACGTCGACATCAAGCAGGACGATTTGCGCATCGAGACCATGCGCGCGCAGGGCGCCGGCGGCCAGCACGTCAACAAGACCGAATCGGCGATCCGCATCACCCACCTTCCGACCGGCATCGTGGTGATGATGCAGGACAGCCGCTCGCAGCATAAGAACCGCGCCTCGGCGATGAACATCCTGCGCTCGCGCATCTACGACGCCGAGCGGCAGAAGGTCGACGCCGCGCGCTCCGCCGACCGCAAGGAGAAGGTCGGCTCCGGCGACCGCTCGGAGCGCATCCGCACCTACAATTTCCCGCAGGGGCGCGTCACCGACCACCGCATCAATCTGACGCTCTACAAGCTGCCGCAGGTGATCGCGGGCGAAGCGCTGGGCGAACTGATCGACGCGCTGACGACGGAGCATCAGGCGGCACAGCTTGCCGCGCAGGGCGCTGCGGCGTGAGCGGCGCCTGCGCGCTGCCAACCGAAGCGCGACCGTGTTGCGGCACATCAGCTGTCGTCCCGGCGAACGCCGGGACCCATCACCACAGGTATTCGTGGCTGGCAAAGGCTGCAACTCCGACCTTCCGCCTCGCAACGGCACGGCGTATGGATCCCCGCGTTCGCGGGGATGACCCGTGGAGAGAGCGCGGGCGATGACCGAGATCATCGCCGGCGCAAACATCGACTCGGCGCGGCGCGCGGTTGCGGCCCGCTTTGCAGCCGCCGGTCTCGATTCGCCGGAGCTCGATGCGCGGCTGCTTCTGGGCCATGCGCTTCAGCTCGACCTCACCGGTCTCGTAATGCATGGCCAACGGCAGCTATCCCACGCGGATGCGCAGCGTCTGGAAGCGCTGGTGCAACGCCGGCTGGTCGGCGAGCCGGTGGCGCGCCTCCTCGGAGCCAAGGAGTTCTGGGGCCTGCCGCTGCAGCTCTCGGCGGATACGCTGGTGCCGCGGCCGGACACCGAGACCGTGGTCGAACTGGCACTCGAGCATCTCGCCGCCGGCGGCGCCCTGACGCGCCCCTTGCGCATCGCCGATCTCGGCACCGGCTCCGGCGCGATCCTGCTGGCATTGCTGTCCGAGCTGCCACGGGCCCATGGCGTCGGCACCGACATCAGCGTGGGCGCGCTGGCCACCGCGCGGGACAATGCGCGCGCGCTCGGATTGGCCGACCGCGCCGGCTTCGTCGCCTGCTCCTATGCAGCAGCGCTGTCCGCTGGCTTCGACCTGATCGTGTCGAACCCGCCCTACATTCCGTCGTCCGAGATCAGCGAGCTCGACGTCGAGGTGCGCAGTCATGATCCGCTGCGCGCACTGGACGGAGGCAAGGACGGGCTCGACGCCTACCGCGCGCTGATCCCGCAGGCAGCGGCCCTGCTTCGGCCAGGCGGCGCTGTCATCGTGGAGGTCGGGCTTGGCCAGAGTGACGGCGTCGCTGCATTGATGGTGAGGGCTGGCCTGGCGGCCGATTCCTCCACGATCCGGGCCGATCTGGCCGGTATTCCCCGAACCGTCATGGGCCTAAAAAAGCTCCGGTAAAGGTCCGGGGATACGGAAAAAGCTCTTGGAATATCCCCCGGGAGCGACTACGTTCCATTCACAGCACCGGTGCAGGCCACGACGAGCGGTATTCACGGAACACCGCCGCGGTCAGATGCCAGAGAGCCACGCCGGGCGATAGGTTCCAGAACGCAGATCTGCTGAGCGCGAGAGCCGGATGGCTGCGCAGCCCGCGACTGCAAAGCGAACGAAAGCCTGACTTTGCACTTGAGGTCTTACGCTAAGCAAACTGGGTGGTCGTGGCGCATGTCGCCTTGGCTGGCTGAATGACGTGGTTCGCCGGTCCCAGGGGCTGGCGGGTGGGGAACGCGTTTTGAACGCGCTTTTGTCGAGAGAATCGGCTGTCGATCACATCGGCATGGATCAAACCGGCATGTCGGAACCGAACCGGCATGTCGGAACCGACATGGGTCGGATGGGACCATTTGGACCGCGCGCGAGGCGCCCGAGCCCAGCGAAGGTATTTCAATACGCTCTCGGTATTCCGATAACAATCAGTGCATAACAATCAGTGCTCAGACAATCGGTGCTCCTAACGCAGGGTTGGAATAAAGGCAGGACATGAGAAACGGTCAGAACAACAAGCGGATGCGCAACCGGAACAGCGGTAACAACAATAATAACCGGCGCGGCCAGAATCCGCTGACCAGGGTGTTCGAGTCCAACGGGCCGGACATCAAGATCCGCGGCACAGCCTCTCATGTCGCCGAGAAATATGTCCAGCTTGCCCGCGACGCCCGCTCCTCGGGTGACCCCGTTGCCGCCGAAAATTACTACCAGCATGCCGAGCACTATTTCCGCCTGATTGCCGCCGCGCAGGAGCAATTCCGCCAGAACCAGCCGCAGCAGCCGCGCAACACCGAGGACCTGACCGTCGACGACCTCGATGATGACGGCGAGAGCTTCTCGCATTTCGGCCAGGAGCCCGGCTTCGTTCCGGCCCAGCCGCAGCCTCAACCCCAGCCCTTCATGCGCGACCGCGAAGGCGGCCAGCGCGAGCGCGGCGACAACCAGCCCTATCAGCGCGAGCAGCAGCCGCGTGAGCATCGCGAAGCGCGTGAGCATCGCGAGCCGCGCGAACACCGCGAGCCGCGGGAGCACCGTGAACCGCGGGAGCATCGCGAGCGGGAGCCGCGCGAGCACCGCGAGCGTCCGCAGCCCGTCCAGTACCAGCCGCAGCCGCAACCCCAGCCCGTCATCGCCGACAGCGGTGTCGATCGGCTGCCGTCCTTCATCACCGGTCCGCAGCCGCAGATCGCCAATCCCCCGGCCGCCTTCGAGGGCGCTGCCGAGCGCTATCCGCGCCGCCGCCGGCGTCCGCATGGTCCGCGCACTGAAGCGGCCGCTGCTGCACCGGCGCCGAGCGAGGATCTCAATCCGGGCGAATAGCGATTACGCTCCATCATGACGAAACGGGTGGGCTCAGAGCCCACCCGTTTTTTTGTGCGGGAGGCGCGCAGGAGAACGGCCCGGGATCATCCCTCGCGCGACGGCGGACCGGCCTCGCGGCGACCGGAGCCACTGGATCCGGGGGCCGACGGCGACGGCGCCAGCACCGGTTCGAGCCGCGGGATCAGCCGGATGCGCTCGCGGCGCGCCGGGATCACCCGGTAGACCTGCTTGGTCGCCTCGACGATGTGGACACCGGCGAACGGCAGCGACAGCGCCGCGCCGACGCGCTCCCAGGCCATCGCCGATTTCAGGAACCAGCCGCCAACCGGGGGCATGAACAGCGCCTCGCCCCAGCCGGTCGGCGTGAACCAGGTCTGCCGCAGCAGCTGCGTGATCTGCGAGCGCGAATAAGGCCGGCCATGGCCGAACGGCGTGTTGTCGGTCCGCGTCCAGACGCCGCGCCGGTTCGGGATCACGATGATCATGCGTCCCGCCGGCGCCAGCACCCGCCACATCTCGCGCAGCAGCCCGGCCGGGTCGTCCGACATCTCCAGCGCATGCACGATCAGGATGCGGTCGACCGCCGCATCAGGCAGCGGCAGCGAGAATTCGTCCACCAGCGAGGCCAGCGTCGGCCGTGCCGTCGGCCATTTCAGCACCCCCTGGGCCGCCGGCATGAAGGCGATGCAGCGTTCGGAATCCTCGCGGAACAAGCCGAGATAGGGCGTGGGATAGCCGATGCCCAGCACCCGCTGCCCGGCCGCGCTCGGCCAGCGCGCGCGGATACCGCGGTTGATCAGGAGCCGCGCGACGATCCCGAGGCGACCCGAATAGAAATTTCGCAGATCGATCACGTCCATGACGTCAATGTATCATGCGGGCGCGCGCCGCCGCGTGTCCAATATTGCGTTGCGCCTCCAGCGTTAACGCCATATCTCTGCCCGGCACATCGGAGGCCGCCCGCAGCGCTGCGCCCGGGCTCCGCCTCCACGACCTCTTGGCATCGCGAGCGCGACCATCGTGCCTCGCCCGGTCCCGCCGACGGAGACATCATGGCCGCCGACATCCGCGCCTTCACCTGCCTGTCCGACAATTTCGGCTATCTGATCCATGACCCTGCGACCGGTGCGACTGCCTCGATCGACGCCCCCGAGGCCGGACCGATCGTCCGGCAGTTGGACGCCGAAGGCTGGACGCTCACCGACATCCTGATCACGCATCATCATCACGACCACGTCGGCGGCGTCGCCGAGCTCAAGCAGAAATATGGCTGCCGGGTCGTCGCGCCGCACGACAAGACGACGGCGATCGCCAACGTCGATCTGCGAGTCGCCCATGGCGATGTCGTGAAGATCGGCGAATTGCTCGCGCGCGTGCTGGAAACGCCAGGCCATACGCTCGACCACGTCTCCTACGTGTTCGATGCCGACAAGGCGTTGTTTGCGGCCGACACGCTGTTCTCGGTCGGCTGCGGCCGCGTGTTCGAGGGCACCTATTCGATGATGTGGGACTCGCTGCTCAAGCTGCGCGCCCTGCCGGACGATTTCAGGCTGTATTGCGGCCACGAATACACCGCATCGAACGTCAAATTCGCCCTCACCGTCGACGGCGACAACGAGGCACTGAAAGCCCGCGCCGACGAGGTGGGACGGCTCCGTGCCGCCAACCGGCCGACCATCCCGTCGCTGCTCGGCGACGAAAAGAACACCAACGTGTTCCTGCGCGCCGACGATCCGGCCGTCGCGCTGCGGCTGCGCATGAAGGGCGCGAGCGCCGAGCAGGTGTTCGGCGAGTTGCGCGAGCGCAAGAACAAGTCGTAGGGCTGAGGACGATGGCTACGCTCTCGGCTGCCGACATCATCGCGCGTCTCGGTCTGCAGCCGCATCCGGAGGGCGGACATTTTCGCGAGACGTTTCGCGATCCGGCCGTCGACGCCTCCGGCCGCGCCGCATCGACGCTGATCTATTTCCTGCTTGCGCGCGGCGAGCGTTCGCATTGGCACCGGGTCGATGCAGTCGAGACCTGGCACTTCTATGCCGGGGCACCGCTGACCTTGCGGATCGCCGCCGAAGGCCAGGCGCTGCAAACGACGACGCTGGGCATCGACCTCGCAGCCGGCCAGCAACCGCAGGCGGTGGTGCCCGCCCATGCCTGGCAGGCCGCCGAGAGCAGCGGCGATTGGACGCTCGTCGGCTGCACGGTGGCGCCGGGCTTCATGTTCGAAGGATTCGAACTCGCGCCGCCCGGCTGGGAGCCGGAGGTCTGAGTCAGGCGCTCGCGCCGACGACCTTCGCGGCCGGCTCGGCGAAGCGCTCGCGCTCCTGGGCGAGGAAGCCGGAAACCGCATCGGCCGGCATCGGCTTGGCGAAGTAGTAGCCCTGGATGTAGTCCGCGCCCAGACGCCGCAGGCTGTCGAGCTGCTCCTTGGTCTCGACACCTTCGACTACGCACGAAATTTCCATGTCGGCGCAGAGGCCGGTCAGCGACTTGATGATCTTGTGGCTGATCGGATTGGCATTGACGTCGCTCACGAAACTGCGGTCGACCTTGAGCTTGTCGAGCGGCAGCCGGTGAACGTGGCTGAGCGACGAGTAGCCGGTGCCGAAATCGTCCAGCGAGATGCCGCAACCGATCGCCTTCAATGCCGCGATCGACTGCTCGGCACGAGCGAAATCGAAGGTGACGGCGGTTTCGGTGATCTCGAACTCGATGCGGCGCGGCGGCACACCGCTGGCATGGATGACGGCCAGCAGCGGAAGAACGCCGTCCGGAGAACAGATGTCGTGTGCGGAGAGATTGAACGACACGCGAATGTCGTCCGGCCAGGTCCGCGCCGCGGCGAGCGCCTTGACCAGGAGACAACGCGTCAGGCTGCGGATGACGCCGATCCGCTCGGCGGCCGGGATGAAGCTCGCGGGCGACACCGTGCCCAGCTTGGGACTGTGCCAGCGCGCCAGGACCTCGAAGCCGGTGGTGCGTGCGTTCGTGGCGTCCATGATCGGCTGAAACGCCAGATCCATCTCGGCGTCGAAATCGGCCGTGCGCAACAGATGCTCGATCACGCTGCGGCTGCGGATCTCCGCCTCGAGCTCGGTCGAGAAGATGATGGCCTGGCCGCGGGCGCGACGCTTGGCGTGGTAGAGCGCATAATCGGCGCATTCGTACAGCGCATCCGCAACCATGGCCGAGCGCGGATACAGCGCAAAGCCGGTCGAGCACGACAGGCCCGTATGAGTCGTGTCGAACTGATAAGGCAGCTTGATGAGGTCGGTGATCTGCCGTCCGAGGTTGAGCAGATCGTCGTCCGTTGGATTGCCGGCGACCACTAGTCCGAACTCGTCGCCGCCGAGCCGGGCGAGATGGACCTGGCCGCCATGGCCGGCACAGGCGTCGCGGATGCGGCGCGCGGCCTCCATCAGCACGCGGTCGCCGACCGTATGCCCATAGGTGTCGTTGATCGGCTTGAAGCCGTCGAGATCGATGATGCCGACGGCAAGCCGCGTGCCGTCCCGCTCGGCCTCGGCGAAGGCTTGCGTGAGCTCCGAGAAGAAGCGACGGCGATTGGGCAGATCGGTCAGCGAATCCAGATTGGCGAGCCGGAAGTTTTCATCCGACAGCGCTTGCGTCGCGGCCTGCTCCGCGAGCAGCGATTTGCGGCTGGCAACCAGCGCAGCGAAATCGCGGTAGTAGATGAACAGCACCGTGACCATGGCGCCGGACACGAGCAGCTGATTGACAGCGATCGCCCGCAGCGCGTGAACGCCCGTGGACATGAAGAAGACGACATAGGGGACGATGACCACGAGGGTCACGATCAGCGCCGCGGAGCGCAGATGCATGAGGCAGAAGATGATGCCGATGACCGTGACCGCCATGTAGAACGCGACCTGCCCCTTGGCGAACGGATCGCCATAGGGAAACAACGCGAACGACCAGACGACGAACAGCGCTCCGATCGGACCGGCAATCCGGTTGGTGACACGGAGGTTGCGCAGCACCTCGGCGTCGCTGCTGGCGGACTCGCCCTGCCGCAGCCACCACAGCATGCGAACGCCGGTAATCGTCGACAGCAGCGCCGGCACTGAAATCGTCAGCCACGCCGGCGCCACCGGCAGGAACGTGTAGGCGAGCGCCAGACTATTGGTGATGAGAATGAAATAGAGCAGCGGCACCTGCTTGGAGAACGCCTGGAACTGCGCACGCGTCAGCTCGGGATTGTCGGCGGGAACGCGAAACAACTCCGCCGCGCGGGCCATGTAACGTCTCACGTCCGGCATTGCCGCCCCGTTGTCAGCACCATTTCGCAGGGACTATCGCTCAGGACGGGTAAAGGGCGGGTTAGGTGCAGAACGCGTCAAACTGTAATCGACGGTTGTGAGCTACCGGCCGGCGCGCTGGTTTTGCGCACGGTTAAGTGCGCATCAAGGATAACCGTCGGATTGGGCCGCCGAAGTTCGCATGCGAGGCCTGACTCCGCTCACCTCGCCCTTCACCCGAGCGCTCAGCGCTTGCGCAGAAGGAACATGTCCTTGGCCGCGACCAGACCGCCACCGGCGATCAGCAGCGCCGCCACGGCGATCGTCGCGCTCGGCCGCGCGTAGCCGGCAACGATGAGGAACGCCGTCGACAACAGCGGCGTCGCATAGGACGCCGCACCCAGCACCCGAATGTCGCCGCGCTTCATGCCGATGTCCCAGGCATAGAACGCAGCACCGACCGGACCGATGCCGAGACCGGCAACAGCGAGCCACTGCATCGGACCGTCAGGCCAGACCGTTCGCTCGACCGCAACATGGACCAGAGCCGCGAGAGCGGACGTCGCCAGGCAGAAGCCGGCGACGGCATCGGTCGGCACCGCCTTCAGACGGCGCGAGAGCACCGAATAGATCGCCCACACGAACGCCGCGACGAAGGCGGCCGCAAGCCCCGGCAACTGGCTCGCAGCGAAGCTCGCACCATTGCCGAGCAACAGCAGCGCGGTGCCGACGAGACCGATCCCGGCACCGATCACGTGATGAACCGCGAGCCGCTCGCCCGGCAGAAAGGCCGAGAACAGCACGATCAGCAGCGGCCAGAGATAGTTCAGCAGCCCGGCCTCGGCCGGTGGCGCGAAGCGCAGCGCCAGAAAATAAAGCGCGTGGTAGCCAAACAGCCCGCCCACGCCCACGACCCACGCCGCCACCGGCTGCCGCAGCACCTCCAGCCCGGCCGCTCGGCGGATCAAACTGGCCAGGCCGACCGCACCGCCGATCGCGAAGGTCATTGCCGCCAGTTGGAAGGCGGGAATCGTGCCGGTCGCGACCGTCAACAAGGCGAGCAGCGACCACATCAGGATCGCGGTCAGACCGATCAGGGTCGCAGTGCGCTGGGACATCAGGCGGCAGGCTCCGTCAAGGCCGGCTCATGCCGGCCACCCACGCCTGCGTCCGTGCGGGGAGCGTCCAAGACGTGAATGCCCGCGGCGAGCGCGGGCATCACGTTTTCCTTAGCCGCAGACGGCGGCCGGAGGCAACGCCGCCGGCGCAGATCACACCATGTACTGGCCGCCATTGACCGACAGCGTCGAGCCGGTGATGGCCCCTGCCTCGTCGGCCGCGAGGAACACCACGGCGCGCGCGATCTCCTCGGGCTCGCCGAGGCGCCCCACCGGAATCAGCGGCAGGATGGCTTTCTCGAGCACGTCCTTCGGCACCGCCTGCACCATCTCGGTGTTGATGTAGCCCGGGCAGATCACGTTGACGGTGATGCCGGCCTTGGCCGTCTCCAGCGCGAGCGCCTTGGTGAAGCCGATGTCGCCGGCCTTCGCCGCGGAGTAGTTGACCTGGCCGAACTGGCCCTTCTGGCCGTTGATCGAGGAGATGTTGATGATGCGGCCGAACTTGCGCGCGCGCATGCCCTCGATCACCGGGCGGGTCATGTTGAACAGCGAGCCGAGATTGGTGTTGATCACCGCGCTCCATTGCTCGAGCGTCATCTTGTGGAAGGCGGTGTCACGGGTGATGCCGGCATTGTTGATCAGGACATCGACGGGACCGAGATCGGCTTCGACCTTCTTGATGCCCTCACCGCAAGCCTCGAACGAGCTGACGTCCCATTTGTAGACGGGGATCTCGGTCTCGCTCTTGAACTTCTCCGCAGCGGCATCGTTGCCGCCGTAATTCGCCGCGACCTTATATCCCGCCGCCTTCAGCGCCTTGCTGATCGCCGCTCCGATACCGCGCGTTCCCCCCGTCACCAACGCCACACGTGCCATGTCGAATCCTTCCCTCGATGACTGATCGCACAGGACAACCTCTGGCTGCCACCGTGCCTACCGTTGTTATTGGATCATGAACCTCCGCGCGACCATCACCTTGCCGCACGACCATCCATGCTCGCTCAACTCCATTTTTTTAGTGGTCGATTATGCGACGTGTTTGACGGACATCAAGAACAAAACGCCCGGCGAGATCGCCGGGCGTTGATCTTTAGTTGAGCTGGACGCGATTGCGAAGGCTGAACGGTTCGCAGTCACTGCCGGCTTTTTAGTCGCGTGCGACGCACAGCGCGATACCCATGCCGCCGCCGATGCACAGCGTCGCGAGGCCCTTCTTAGCGTCGCGCTTCTGCATCTCATGCAGCAGGGTCACGAGCACGCGCGCGCCGGATGCGCCGATCGGATGGCCGATCGCGATCGCGCCGCCGTTGACGTTGACCTTGGCCGGATCCCAGCCGAGGTCCTTGTTCACGGCACAGGCCTGCGCGGCGAACGCCTCGTTGGCTTCGATCAGGTCGAGGTCGGCGATGTTCCAACCGGCCTTCTTCAGCGCCGTGCGCGACGCCGGGATCGGGCCGGTGCCCATGACCTTCGGATCGACGCCGGCCTGGCCCCAGGACACGATCCGCGCGAGCGGGGTCTTGCCTTCCTTGGCCGCCTGCTTGGCGGTCATCAGCACCACGGCCGCGGCGCCGTCATTGATGCCCGACGCGTTGCCGGCTGTGACCGTGCCGTCCTTCTCGAAGGCCGCGCGCAACTTGGCCATGGCCTCGATCGTCGCGCCATGACGCGGATATTCGTCGGTGTCGACCACAGTGTCGCCCTTGCGGCTCTTCACCGTCACGGGCGCGATCTCGTCCTTGAACCTGCCGGCCTTCTGAGCCGCCTCGGCCTTGTTCTGCGATGCAACGGCGAACTCGTCCTGCTGCGCACGCGTGATCTGATATTGCTTCGCAACGTTCTCCGCGGTGTTGCCCATGTGATAGCCATTGAAGGCGTCCCACAGGCCGTCCTTGATCATCGTGTCGACCAGATCGAGCGAGCCCATCTTCACGCCGGCGCGCAGATATTGCGCATGCGCCGCCATGCTCATCGACTCCTGGCCGCCGGCGACCACGATGTCGGAGTCGCCATTGACGAGCGCCTGATAGCCGAGCGCAACGGAGCGCAGGCCGGAGCCGCACAGCTGGTTGATGCCCCAGGCCGGGCTCTCGACTGGAATGCCGGCGGCGATCGAGGCCTGGCGCGCCGGGTTCTGGCCCTGCGCCGCAGTCAGGATCTGGCCCATGATGACCTCCGAGACGCGGCCGGGCTCGACACCGGCGCGCTCCAGCGCGGCCTTGATGGCCACCGCACCCAGCTCATGGGCCGGGACACTGGCGAAGGCACCGTTGAAACTTCCAACCGCGGTGCGGGCGGCGCTGACGATGACGACATCGTCTGACATGAGCATCTCCTGGGGTTCTTGATCTTGGACGTGGAAACGAGGGCTTGAGAGATCGGGCGTATTTGAAATCAAACCGAATTTCTTCGTTCACGGTCGCGCCGGCCGTCCGCAAGCCTCGGATTGGCAGATGCGCAACCTTCGCACTTCATCCTGTTAACGTCGTTGCGACATGTCAATTGGCGGCATCAGCGATTCCTGTTGCGGCGCATTCAAATTGGCACGCTTGGCGGTTTCGTGAGCAGGAATTCTGCTGCGGGATTAACCGTTCCGCACAAAACCGTAGCCGAACTCGCCCGAAAGTGATTACGTTATTGCATTGCGTAGCTCTTCGCCCTGCGGCGACGCCGCCGGGTTCCCTGTTCTCGGTTTGCATGTGTGAGCTCATGGCGAAATCTGACCAACCCACCACGATCAAGAAATACGCGAACCGGCGGCTCTACAATACCGGGACGAGTACCTACGTGACCCTCGAAGATCTGGCCTCGATGGTTAAGAACGGGGAGGATTTCCTGGTCTACGACGCCAAGACCGGCGACGACATCACCCGGTCCGTGCTCGCCCAGATCATCTTCGAGCAGGAGAACAAGGCGGGACAGAACCTGCTGCCCACCACATTCCTGCGCCAGTTGATCCGCTTCTACGGCGACAGCATGCAGATGGTGGTACCCAAATACCTGGAGCAGTCGATCGACACACTGACCAAGGAGCAGGAGAAGTTCCG
This sequence comes from Bradyrhizobium sp. HKCCYLRH2047, assembly GCF_051168175.1. Classification (NCBI taxonomy): domain Bacteria; kingdom Pseudomonadati; phylum Pseudomonadota; class Alphaproteobacteria; order Hyphomicrobiales; family Nitrobacteraceae; genus Bradyrhizobium; species Bradyrhizobium sp. HKCCYLRH2047. Next base: position 661,977 of record NZ_JBNPUM010000001.1, on the reverse strand, counting down.
CAAGCAGATCGCCGACACCTTCAGCGGGACGCCTTTCGCGCCGCTCGAGGAGCAGGTGCGCCGCAACATGGAGCTGTTCCAGCAGACCTTCTCGATGTTCAAGCCGTTCGCGCCTGGTGCGGTCCGCGCCGAGGAGAAGGCCGCCGAGCCCGCTGCTGCCGCCGCCGACGACAACATCGACGAGCTGCGCCGCCAGATGAAGGAAATGCAGGACCGGCTCGACCGCATGTCGGAGCCGAAGAAGGACGAGCAGCAAGGCTGACGCTTGCCGCTTGATCCGCGATTGGAGGCCGGCGGCTGATCAGCTCGCCGCCGGCAATTCTGCCCTGCCGTGCTCGATCCACGGCCGATCGACCGAGGCGAGGCCGATCACCCGGCCCTGGATGTAATCGCAGCCCCAGTCGCGCAGCAGCGCGACCGACGCCTCGTCCTGCACCCATTCCGCGACCGTCTTGATCTGCAGCCGTCGCGCCAGCTCGACCAGCGTCTGGACGAAGGCGCGGTCGTCAGCCGAGCGCACGAGATTCTGCACGAAGGCGCCGTCGATCTTGACGATGTCGACGCCGAGCTTGCGCAGATTGCGGAACGAGGTGTGCCCGGCGCCGAAATCATCGATGGCGATTCGGCTGCCGAGATCCTTCAGCCGCGTCACGAAGCCGCGGAGATCGTCGACGTCCTGGATCTCGACCGTCTCGGTGATCTCGACGATCAGCCGTTCGGCGACCCCAGGATGGGCGCGCATCATGGATTCGATCGAGGCCCACCAGTCCGGATCCATGGTGGTCTCAGGCGAGATGTTGAGGCTCAGGGTGACGTCGGGCGTGCTCGCGAGCTCAGCCACCACCAGCTCCAGAATGCGGTGATCGACCAGACGGATCAATCCGAGCCGTTCGGCGACCGGGACGACGTCCGGCGCCAGCAAGGCCCGGCCGTCATCCTGGCGCATCCGCACCAGGCATTCATAGAAGGCGGGCGCAAGCGTGTTGGCATTCACCACCGGCTCGAACGCCGTGACGATGCGCCGCTCATTGAGCGCCGTCACGATCTCGTCGGTGACGCGGATGTTGACCTTGCGCTGCGCGTCGCGCTCCACGTTCGGCCGCCAGGTCGAGAACGATCCGATGCGGCGGCGCTTGGCGGCGTCGAGCGTCTCATGGGCGCGGTTGACCGCTTCCTCGACCGAGCGGGCGTGACGGGGAACGCTCACTGCGCCGATCGTCGCGGTGACGGCGACCGGCCCTGACTTGGTCGGCACCACCTCGTCGCGCACGGTCGCGAGAAAACGCTCGGCGGCGGTGGTCATGTCGTCCATCGTGCAGTTCTTCAGGATCAACCCGAACTTGTTGCCCGAGAACCGCCCGAGCGTGTCGCCACCACGGAGCCGGCCCCGGATGCGCTGGGCGATCTCCAGCACGACGCCGTCGGCGACGTCGAAGCCGAAGGCGTCGTTGATGCGCGCGAGATGATCGATGCCGACCAGCATGAAGGCGCAGGAGAAGCGGAACCGCTGCGCCTCCTCGATCACCTCGGCAAGCGTCGCCAGCAGATGCGTCCGGTTCAGCTCGCCGGTCAGCGGATCGTGCCGTGACAGCTTGAGCAGTTGCTCCTCGCGGGCGTGGCGCTCGTTGTTGATCCGGACGATGCCCTGGGCACGGGCCGGCCGCCCGTCGGAGCCTGCGAACCAGCAGCCGGTTTCCTCGACCCAGATCAGCGGCGCCCCGGCGTGGGTGCGCACGCCATATTCGATCCGGTACGGCGTGCCGCTGGCGCCGTATAGCGGTGCCGTCTGGAGCATGATCTCAGTGCGGATGCCGCGGTCCGGCTCGATCAGCTTGCTGAACTCGGCCCCATTGCAGAGCTGCGGCAGCGGAACGTCGGCAAACACCGCGCCGACATGGTCGCTCCAGACGATCACGTCGCTTGCAAGGTCCCAGACGAAGGCGGCTTGGCCCAGGGACGCCAGGATCATCGCGGTCTGTGGCAATTCGGATGTCAAGGTCGCCTCGTTTCGGCACAGGCCGGCAGGACCGGCGCTGATTTGGGAACGGCCGACGCGTATCCGCGCGAGCGGCGGCGGCCGAGTTCGCGAATCAGACTACGCATCTCTGGTTAACGGAGAGCATGCCGAGGCGACGAGCGCGTGTCCGAGACGCGTCAACCATGTTTGGAACATGCAGCGCCCAGCGACGCTTGGGACGGCATTGCTTTTGCGAGATCGAGGAGCGAAAGGTACCGGCGTCCCAGAACGTGACAATCGCGCCGGCGGTGGTTGGACAATGTTAACGATTGATCAGGACGGCGGTCGCCTGGATGGGTTGGAGGAGACCCCCCGCTCGGTGACGCTGCTGCCGAGCGATGCGAGCCATGACCGTCGCGCGCGGATCATTCGCGCAGCCCGCCCCGATGCCGGCTTCGTGACCCATCTGATCGCGACCGCCGAGCAGCTGCCGCAGACCCGCACGCTCAGGCGCGCGGCCGCCGCCGACGTCCACAGTGCCTATGCGGCGAGGCTTCAGCCGGTCACGCGTGCCGGCGGCCGGACCCGAGAAATGATCTAAGCGCGCTCCTGCGCCTCAGGGCTTCGGCGTGTCGGGTTTGGCCGGCTCTGGAGCGCCAGGTGCAGCGGTCTCGGTCTCCTTTGCCTCCGCGACCCAGCCAGTCGTCGGCGCGGGAGCCGGCCGGGGGACCGAGCGATCGAGCAGCACGGACTCGGCGACCGAAGCAGCAGCCGGCACGGCATCGCTCGGCTCTTCAACGGCAGGCGCGGCAGCATCCGCCTTCTGAACCTCCGCCTGCTCAACCTCCACCTTGGTCGGTTCCTTGACCGTTTCTCTGGCCGGCTCTTCGATCGGCTCAGGCTCCGGATCAGGCACGGTCGCTTCGGCCGGCACCGGCATGGGAGCGGGAGCTGCGACGATGGCGCGGGCGACGCGCTTGGTGCGCAGCGAGACTCCGCCGAAGAAATCGACCATCGCCAGCAGGGTCAGCAGCAGGAAGGTCGAGTTCCCGAACTTCTGCCACATCGCGAATTCGGCGGCGGCGGCGCCGAAGACCAGCAGCGACAGCAGGTGGTCGGTGAGATATTTGCCGTTCGGCTTCGCCGCCTTGATGATCTCGAGCAGCAGCAGCAGCACGCCCAGGGCCAGCAGCATGTCGCCGAGCGAGATCGTCCAGAGCTCGCCGGACGGAAGCTGAAGGCGCAGCAGCGTCTCGCTGAAGGCGACCCCCGGCATCAGGAAGACGATCATGTTGTAGATCGCCAGCGGGATCAGCAGCAGCGGGAAACCGACCATGGACATCGGTTGAAGCCTTGGATGGCGCGGGCGGCGGCCCGGCGCAAAATCAATCGGTGCGAAGAAGATGACAGCGAGACGGGATCACGCGGCACAGATACGCAACGGTCCCGGCGAATCACGTCGCACGGGACCGCTTTCAACCCCATCGATGGCCGAATTCGGGCGGCTTGGAAAGCGGCCCGCGCGGACAATCAGGCGTCTTTCTTCTTCAGGACCTGGCGGCCCTTGTACATGCCGGTCTTCAGGTCCAGGTGGTGCGGACGACGCAGCTCGCCGGAATCCTTGTCCTCGACATAGGTCGGCTTCTTGATCGCGTCAGCCGAGCGGCGCATGCCGCGGCGCGACGGCGAAGTTTTTCTTCTGGGGACGGCCATATCGGTATCCTCTAGGGTATTTTTGCAAGGCATCGTCCGCAAAGGACGGCTGCAGCCATGAAGCTGGCGAGCCCGGATGCCGATCAAGGCCGCGCTTATAGAGGAAGGGCTCCGGTATGGCTAGGGGCTCGGCGAGGCATTTTTGGCCAAAATTCGGCCCGCCCGGTCTCAACGCCGCTCCCCCCAGCAGGTCTGCAAGCCCTGGGCCTGCGCCCGCATCATATAGGTCGCCGACAGCCGTCTCACGCCGGGGCCGGGCGTGCGGGCGCTGCGCCGGACCGGGTTCGGCAGGATCGACGCCATCAGCGCCGCCTCACGCGCACCCAGGCCCGCCGCCGAGCGGTTGAAGGCGTAATTCGCGCCGGCCTCGGCGCCGAATTGGCCGGACGGGCCGAGCTCGGCGATGTTGAGGTAGATTTCGAGGATGCGCCGCTTGCCGAGGACGAGGTCGATCCACAGCGCCAGCGGCAGTTCCAGCGCCTTGCGGACGTAGCTGCGGCCCTGCCAGAGGAACAAATTCTTGGCGACCTGCTGGGTGATGGTCGAGCCGCCGCGGCTGACCTCGCCGTCCTCGGCATCGTCCATGACCTCGCGCAGCGCGCCCCAGTCGATGCCGTGATGGCTGCAGAATTTGGCATCCTCCGCCGCCACCACCGAGCGCGGCAGATACGGCGACATCGCCGAGAGGTCGATCCAGTGCCGCGTCACCGGCTGCCCCGTCACCGACCGCCACAGCATCAGGGTCGAGACCGGGTGGCCCACGGCATAGAACGGCGTCAGCGCGTAGGGCACGAGCAGCACCAGCACGGCGATCACGAGGAGGGTTCTGACGGTACGCAAGGGCAGGCGCCGCTCGGTTGGGACCGCCGCGGGTGCGGCCAGTTGGCCGGGATTATCCGACATCTCGATGTGGTTTCCTGCTTTTTTCCGCCGTTGCGGCCGAAAGCCGCCACCGCTCCGGCAATTGACGAAGTCGCCGCCATCAACGATTGTCCGGCGAATTTCGCCCCCCTGGAGCTCTTCTTAAATGACTGCGACGGCCACCGACTTCACCCAACGCCTGGACAAGACCGCGGAGGAGACCGAAGCGCTGCTCGGGGAGCTCCTGTCCGATGCGCCGATGGCCGACGAGATCATCAGGCCGAAGCGGCTGATCGAATCGATGCGCTATTCCAGCCTGAACGGCGGCAAGCGGCTGCGCCCGTTCCTGGTGGTCGAGAGCGCCGCCGTGTTCGGCGTCCCGCGCCGGGGCGCGCTGATGGCCGGCGCCGCGCTCGAATGCATCCACTGCTACTCCCTCATCCATGACGACCTGCCGGCGATGGACAATTCCGATCTGCGCCGCGGCCGCCCCACGCTGCACAAGGCCTATGACGACGCCACCGCGATCCTGGCCGGTGACGCCCTGCTGACCATCGCCTTCGACATCATCACCCGCGACGAGATTCATCCCGATGCCGGCGTCCGCCTCGCTTTGACCCGGGCGCTGGCCCGCTGCGCCGGTGTCGGCGGCATGGCCGGCGGCCAGATCCTCGACCTCGCCGGCGAGGGCCGGTTCGGCGACAGCGGCCCGGTCGACGTCGCCCGCGTTCAGCAGATGAAGACCGGCGCCCTGCTCCGCTTCGGCTGCATCGCCGGCGCCCTGCTCGGTCAGGCCTCGGCGGCCGAGTACCAGGCGCTCGACGATTACGGCCGCGCGCTCGGAGAGGCCTTCCAGATCGCCGACGACCTGCTCGACGTCGAGGGCGATGCGGCGACCCTCGGCAAGCCGGCCGGCGCCGACGCCGAGCTCGGCAAGACCACCTTCGTCACCCAGCTCGGCATCGAGGGCGCCAGGCAGCGCGTCCGCGACCTGCTCGCCCGCGGCGATGCCGCGCTGTCGATCTTCGGCGCCAAGGGCGACGTGCTGCGCGCCGCCGCCCACTTCGTTGCCGAACGCAAGAGCTGAGGCGAGGCGTTGGCCGGAGTCCATCCTGACGATCCGGACCTCGCCCGCTTTGCAAGGCTGCCAGCTGCGCTGCGCGTCATCTATGCGCGGCCGCGGACCTTCATATCGCTGGGGCTCGCGATCGTCGCGTTCTTCCTGCTGCCGCCGGCGCTCCGCCTGATCACGCGGCTGCTGATCGGCTGGGACATCTTCACCGCGATCTACCTCGTGCTGGTCGCGGTGATGATGCTGCGCAGCGAGCATCATCACATCCGCCGCAAGGCGGTCATGCAGGACGACGGCCGCTTCGTGATCCTGATGGTGACGGCGCTGGGCGCCTTCGCCAGCATCGCCGCGATCGTGCTCGAGCTCGGCGCTTCCAAGCGCGACGCTCCGGCGCTGACGCTGGCGCTGCTCACCGTCTCGCTGTCCTGGGCCGCGGTGCATGCGACCTTCGCCCTGCACTACGCCCATGATTATTACCGCGGCGCCAAGCCTGGGGGCCTGCAATTCCCCAGCGGCGACAAAGACGAGCACGCCGACTACTGGGACTTCGTCTACTTCTCCTTCATCATCGGCATGACCGCCCAGGTCTCCGACGTCGGCATCACCGACAAGATCATCCGCCGCACCGCGACCGTCCACGGCATCATCTCGTTCGTCTACAACACCGCGCTGGTCGCCCTGATGGTCAACATCGCCGCCAGCGCGATCTCCTCCTGATCAGTTGCATACCTCGACGCTGGCATTGTTGGCCGGCCCGCCGCCGCCGCGATATTCGAGCCGGCAGCCGGGCCGGACGGTGCGGCACAGATAGGCGTCGCAATAGATCTGCCCGCCCGACTTCGCGGGCCGGGCCGCCTGCGTCTGCGGCCTGGTGTAGCCCGGGGCCGCCCCGATGCCGAGACCGCCACCACCTCCGATCCCCACCCCGACGCCCGTACCGGGAGCCGGCATCGGCAGGCCGGCGTCCGGTGCCGCACGGCCGCGGCGGCGCGACGGCACATCTTCGTCGCTGCTGTCGCGCTTGGCGACCGGCTTCCGGTCGCGCCGCTTCTCGCATTCATTGTCGTCGTTGACGAACGAGCCTTCGGCACAGACGATGCGGGTGCAGCGGTCGCCGTCCGGCTTGCTGCCATGCTGGCAGACCAGGGGGCACACCCGCGCCTGCTTGAGCTTGATCGCCTGGAGCGCATCGGCCGATGCCGCCTGGGTGTCGAGCTTGGTGCCGGCATAGCGGTTGAACTGCGACAGCGAGCGGCGCGAGGCCGAGCCCCAGTCGCCATCGGCATCCTCGGTGAGGCAGCCGACCCGGCGCAGCTCGAGCTGCACCGACTTGGTGAGATCGGCGGGCTGCGCGGCCGGGGTGAGCGCGGCCACCTGCGGCCCCTGCTGCGGCGCTGCGGCCGTCGGCGTGCCGGGCGATGTCGCCGCGCGCGGATTGTCGACCGCCGCGAGCTGCTGCTCCCCGCGCTTCTTCTCGGCTTCGGCCGCCTGCTGCTGCGCGAGCTGCGTGGCCTTCTCGGCTGCGATCCGCGCCTGCTCCGCGGCCTTGGCCTCGGCCTCCGCCTTGGCGAGCGTCTCCTTGCGCGCGCCCTCGGCGGCGAGCCGCGCCCGCTCGGCCTCGGTCGCGCGGGCTTTCTCGGCGGCGACCACGCGGTTCTCCTCGGCGGTCAGCTTTTCGAGCTGCAGCTTGGCGAGGCTCGCATAGAAACCGTCGGGGTACTGCGCCAGGAAGGCGTTCAGCGCGCCCTTGTTGCCGACCTGCATCGCGAGCTCGTAATCGCGCCGGATGTCGGCCTGAGGGTTCGGCGGCGGCGTCACCGGCATCTGCGTCACGACGCGCGGCACGCCGGGAACCAGCGGCACGTCCTCGCCGCCGAGCGAGCCGTACACGAACGGTTCCTGGCGGTTGGCGGTCGCCTTCAACACCTCGTCGCGGACGAAGCCGAACGCCTTGCGGACGTCGAGCCCGGGCGTCGCGATGTGCCGCGACAGCGCCAAGGTGAACGGTGAGTTCTTGCCGTCGCCGTCCTGCGCGGTCGAACCGGCCTTGGCGGAATAGGCGATCAGCGTGTTCGGGCTGGTCGGCTCGACCTTGGCGAGGCCGCGGCCGAGGCTGCGGGTCGCCACCGTCCGCTGCATGTTGCGGGTGAACGGGTTGTCACGGCAGGCATCGAGAATGACGAGGCGCAGCTTCTTCGCCGGCTCGACGGCAACCAGAATGCGGTCGAGCGACAGCGTCTCGTCGTAGACATCGGTGTCGCGCTCGAGCCGGGCGTCGATCGGGATCAGATAGTTCGACCCTTCGACCTCCATGCCGTGGCCGGCGTAGTAGACCACCGCGATATCGGCATCGCGGGCGGCATCGGCGAAATCGCGCAGTGCCCGGCGCGTCTCCCGCGCGGTGAGATCGCGCCGATAATCGACGACATCGAAGCCCGCGCTCTTGAAGGTCGCCGTCATGACCGCGCCGTCATTGACCGGGTTCGTCAGTTGCGGCACGTTCTGATAGGCGGAGTTGCCGATGACGAGCGCCACCCGCTTCTCCGCGAGCGCCGGGTGGCCGGCCAGCAGCAGCGCTGCCGCCACGAGAAAACCGCCCAATCGAACTGACCACGACATCGTATCTACCCCATAGCCCTGGGAAACATGCTCGGTCTGCTAGCAGATTGCGGCCGTTCGGCTTGTGACCGGGATCACGCAAGGTTCGGTCCGGGGACATCCCGCCTGGGCCACGATATTTCTGTCGACGGAGCATCATCCGCAGTTCATGGCTTGCCAAGTCCCGTTTTGCATCGAAAATGCGATCCTTGTTTGTCCGCGGTTCCCCAGGGAGTTGGCCATGAGCGCAGACCGTTCCACTGTCGAGGCCGTCGTGCAGGGCTATTTCGACGCGCTCTACGAGGGCGATGCCGACAAGCTTGGCGCCGTGTTCCACCCCACCGCGGACCTGCGCTGGGTCGAGAACGGCGAGCTCAAGATCCTCACCGTGCCGGACTGGCTGGCCTGGGTGCGCAAGCGCCCCTCCGCCAAAGGCGAAGGCAAGCCGCGCGAGGACTTCATCGTCACCATCGACCGTTCCGACGACAAGACCGCCTTCATCAAGGTGCGCTGCCAGCTGCCGCCGCGCTATTTCACCGATTACCTGGTGGCGATGAAGCTGAAGGACGGCTGGCAGATCGTGTCGAAGTCCTACCGCTACGACCTCCGGGATTGAGGCCGGCGCAAGGACGCCAGGCTGTTTCAAATGGAAGCCCATTTTCAGACCTTCCTCATCCTGCTGGCCGTGCTGGCGGGAACCGCACTTCTTGCACGGCGGGCCAACCTGGCGCCGGCGATCCTGCTGATGCTCGCCGGCATCGCGCTGGCCTTCGTGCCGGGCATGCCCGCCTTCGCGCTGCCGCCGGAGCTGGTGCTGCTGGTGGTGTTGCCGCCGCTGATCTATTCGTCGAGCGTCGCGATGAGCTGGCGCGAGTTCAAGCGCAACCTGCGGCCGATCGTGCTGCTCGCCGTCGGCTGCGTGATCTTCACCGCCTCCATGGTTGCGATGGCGACCCACTATCTTCTCGGTCTGCCCTGGAGCCTCGGCTTCCTGCTCGGCGCCATCGTGGCGCCGCCCGACGTCGTGGCGCCGCTCGCCATCGCCCGCCGGCTGCACCTGCCGCGCCGGGTGATGGTCATCCTCGAAGGCGAGGGCCTCGCCAATGATGCGACGGCGCTGATTCTCTATCGCTTCGCCGTGGCCGCCATCACCACCGGCGCGTTCTCGCTTCCGGTCGCGGCCGGCGAGTTCGCCGCGATCGTGGTCGGCGAGATCGCGTTCGGCATCGGCGTCGGCTGGCTGATGCTGCGCGCCCGCCACTACGCCAGGGATCCGCAGGTCGAGATCACGCTGTCGCTGCTGACACCCTATCTCGCCTACTGGATCCCCGAGCATGTCGGCGGCTCCGGCGTGATCGCGACGGTCGCCTGCGGCCTCTATATGAGCTGGAACGGACCGCTCTGGATCTCCTCCGCGACCCGCCTGCAGGGCGTGTTCTTCTGGGACCTCGTCGTCTACCTGATCGAGGGCATGCTGTTCCTCTTGACCGGCTTCCAGATGCGGCTGATCTACGAGAAGTCGAAGGCGTTCCCGCTCGACGAAATCATGATCGCCACCGCGCTCGTGGTCGCGATCGTCGTGATCGCGCGCTTCGCCTGGACCTTTCCGGCGACCATCCTGCCACGCGTGCTGAGCCCCTCGCTGCGCGCCAGGGATCCGCTGCCGCCGTGGCAGCAGACCTTCATCATCGGCTTCACCGGGGTCCGCGGCACGGTCTCGCTCGCCACCGCGTTGGCGCTGCCGCTCACGCTCTCGACCGGTGAAGCCTTTCCCTATCGCGACGAGATCCTGTTCATCGCCTTCGGCGTGATCTTCTTCACCTTGATCGGCCTCGGCCTGACCCTGCCGATCGTCGTGCGCCTGCTCGGCGTCTCCAACACCGGACGCGCCGAGCATGTGCGAGAGCACGAGCAGGAGATTGCGGCACGGCGCGAGGGGCTCGACCGGGCGCTGAAGTCGCTGGAGATGATGACCAGCGACCGCGAGGTGTCCGACGAGGTCATGCGGCTGCTGCGCGCTCGACACGAGGTCCGCGTCAACCAGCTGCCGGCCGCGTTCGACGCCGACGAATACGACGCCTCCGCGCTCGGCATCGAGCTGACCCGCGAGCTGATCGGCGTGGAACGCAAGACCATTCACGTCATGCTCCGCGACGGCCAGATCACCGACGAAACCCGCCGCCGCATCGAGCGCGATTTGGATCTGGAAGAGGCGAGCCTCGCCAACCGGGAATATGGGCACGTTCCGTTGTAGGGCGTGAGTTGTCGCGCATAGCTCTCTCCGTTCGTCATTGCGAGCGCAGCGAAGCAATCCAGGGTGGCGGGCGGGACTCTGGATTGCTTCGCTGCGCTCGCAATGACGTGGACGGAGCGGGGGTACAAATACGGCGACTGAGCTTGTAGACACAGCATCTCATCCTCGCGCCCGCTCTCGCGTCCGAGTGTTGATCCTCATGCCGCCCTCTCCAATCAGAGGGCGCAGGGAAGGCCGGGCCCCGACTGAGGCCCGTGGCCCGCCTGCGAAAAAAATGCAGGCGGCAGGAACCACAGGTTCAGCCGGACAGACCCGGCCCTCCCTGCGCAATGGTTTTAACGGCTGCTTCGCACTCTCCCCGGGGACCGGGCTTTCTTGCCCCCGTCACCAGCGGATCATCACCGCCAGCTTGGCATCAGCATCGGGATGTCAGGACCATGCGACTTGACCGTCCGCGCCATGACGTTCGTCCGCAAGCACCGAGCTCACTGCGCCACGTCGCGTCCACCGCATCCCGCCTCCACGTTCGTGACGACCGCGAAGCGCCCCTCGTGAGCGAGGCGGGACGGGCGGAAACATCGATCTGATTTGCCCGACGGCACAAGGCCTGACGGCTGCGACATGGTAACGCGACGGGCAAAATTTGAGATTCGTAAGTGCTGGCGGCTTGCCGCGCGAAGAACGGCCGATATGACCGATAGCCGACCACATCCTCCGCTGTCGTCCCGGCCTTGAGCCGGGACCCATAATCACAGGGCAGGGTGATAGCGAAGAAAGCAGCGGCAGCCTGCTCGACAACTGAGGTCGGTGGTTATAGGTCTCGGCTCAAGGCTGGGACGACACTGTTGGCGCGGTAAGATCTCGCCAACAAACTTGCTCTTGTCTCACGTGGTCCGATCCGCCGCCCATCGCCGGTTCTCACCGCGCTCAACGTGGCAGCCTCTCTCACCGCTCGATCATCCAGCGCGTCACCGCCTGGTGGTAGTTCATCGGGCCGGGCACGGTCTTGTAGGTCTTCAAGTAGCGGAAACCCGCCTTCTGCAGCGCGCGGTTGGGGGCGGTGTTGTAGGCGTGCGGCTCGCAGAACAACTGCTTGAGCTGCAGCTTCTCGAAATACAGGTCGACGCTGCGGCTGACGCATGCGGCGCCGAGGCCGCGGCCGCGCAGCTCCGGCTCGGTGACGTGCAGATGCATGTGGGCCCGATTGCCGTAGACGATGCGGTCGCAGCTGGAGAAGCCGATCGGCCGGCCGTCGAGCCGCCAGATCACCAGCAGCGCCGCGCGCTCGGCGAGCGGCGTCGCGTAGAGCGTCTTGAACAGGCTGCTCCAGACCGCCCTGGTCGGCATCCGGGTCGGATCGATGCCCATCAGGTCGAGCTGCTCGATGCTCGACGCATAGAAGTAGTCGATGACCAGCGAGGTCTCGGCGAGCTCCATTTCACGGATATCGAGAGTCATCGAGGCGTCCCTTTTTCAGCAGGCCTCAAGGTGCTGATCATGCGGGCAGCAGTGGGGCGTGGCCGGCGGATCGTGCCGGTCACGGCAGCGGCGCGTAGCGGCTGATCCACGGATGAAAATTCCAGACTGAGGCGCGCGGCACAAGCAGCTGACGGTTGCAGGGCTGGCCGCTCTCAAGGTTGCACTTTGAAGAGGAGGTCGCTTTGCCGGCTCTTCCTCGTGCTTTCGGCGCCCTGCGCCACGGCGAACGCGTATGCCGCGACCTGATTGATGCGCACGCTTGCTTCCCCATCGTCATGGCCGGGCTTGTCCCGGCCATCCACCTCGTTCGGCATCCTGGGAAAGACGTGGATGCCCGGGACAAGCCCGGGCATGACGGAGAAACTAATAAGCAGATGCTCGGGCAGCGATATGAAGCACAGCGCAATCATCCCAGAGACGCAGGAGGCGCCGCCGATTCAGATCCGGGCGCCCCTACTCCGCCGCGGTCACGCTTTCCGCAGCCTTGGCGCCGCTGCCGTAGCGCTGGTCGATGTAGTCGATCACCAGCGCCTTGAAGTCGGCGGCGATGGTCGGGCCGCGCAGGGTGCGGAACTTCTTGCCGTCGACGAAGACGGGCGCGGCCGGGGCCTCGCCGGTACCGGGCAGGGAGATGCCGATATTGGCGTGCTTGGATTCGCCGGGGCCGTTGACGATGCAGCCCATGACGGCGACGTTGAGCGCTTCCACGCCCGGATATTGCGTCTTCCAGGCCGGCATCTCCTCGCGGATGAAGTCCTGGATCGAGCGCGCCAGCTCCTGGAACGTGGTCGAGGTGGTGCGGCCGCAGCCCGGGCAGGCCGCGACCAGCGGCACGAAGGTGCGGAAGCCCATGGTCTGCAGCAGCTCCTGCGCGACCTGGACCTCGAGCGTGCGGTCGCCGCCGGGCTCCGGCGTCAGCGAGATGCGGATGGTGTCGCCGATGCCCTGCTGCAGCAGGATGCCGAGCGCGGCCGAGGAGGCGACGATGCCCTTCGAGCCCATGCCGGCTTCGGTGAGGCCGAGGTGGATGGCGTAGTCGGAGCGCGCGGCGAGGTCCTGATACACCGCGATCAGGTCCTGCACGGCCGAGACCTTGGCCGAGAGGATGATGCGGTCCTTCGGCATGCCGAGCTCCTGCGCGCGCTCCGCCGAGTGCAGCGCCGACTGCACCATCGCCTCGCGCATCACCGCGCGCGCATCGCGCGGGTTCGCGGAGGCCGCGTTCTCGTCCATCAGCTTGGACAACAGCTCCTGGTCGAGCGACCCCCAATTGGCGCCGATGCGCACCGGCTTGCCGTATTTGTTGGCGAGCTCGATGATGGTCGAGAACTGGGTGTCGCGCTTGTCCTTGAAGCCGACATTGCCGGGATTGATGCGGTATTTCGCCAGCGCCTCGGCGCAGGCCGGATAGTCGGTCAGCAGCTTGTGGCCGATATAGTGGAAGTCGCCGATCAGGGGCGTGGTGATGCCGCGCTTGTCGAGCTGCTCGCGGATGTGCGGGACGGCAGCGGCGGCCTCGTCGCGATCAACGGTGATGCGGACCATCTCCGACCCGGCGCGCGCCAGCGCTGCGACCTGGGCCACCGTCTGCTCGACATCGGCGGTGTCGGTGTTGGTCATGGACTGGACCACGATCGGCGCCCCGCCGCCCACGGCGACGTTGCCGACCATGACTTTGGTGGTCTGATGCCGGGGAGCGGGTCCGGCGACATCGGTCTGGGTCAGTGTCTCGGGCTTGTTCATGGGCGCTCGGATATCAGGTTTTGGTGACATTCAGCAATGGATCAGTCGCGGCCAGGACCACGCGGTTCGGGCGGTTTACGAGAAAAAGCCCAACGATCACAAGCACGGCGGCCAGGCCAAAGGCCAGCGTCAGGGCGTCATGCAGGATGAAATAGCTCGCCACCACCCCGAATAAAGGGGTGATGAAGGTAAATGCCGACAATTTGCTGGCCGAGTAGGCCTTGATCAGCGCGAACCAGATCGTGAACGTGGCCCCGACCACCCAGATCGACTGGTAGGCCATCAGGCCGGTCACGAACGGGCTGGGAACCTGATGGAGCCGTTCCCCGGCCAGCAGGGCGGCCGCCCCCAGAATCGGAATCGACATGGCAACCTGGTACGCAAGGGCCTTCTCCGGGGGTGCGAAGCGGAGCCGGGTGCCTTTCGCGACGACCGTGGTCGCGCCCCACAGCAACCCGCCCCCGACCACCATGAGGTCGCCCAGCAGCACGGTTCGATCGACATTGGCCTGGGGAACGCCGATCGCGAGCGCCACGCCCGCGAAGCTGAGCGCCAAGCCCGACCATTGCATGGCGCCGAGCCGCTCGCCCAGGAAGCGGTAGGAGCCAAGCGCGACGAAGAAGGGCGCGGTGTAGAGGAACACGACCGCGCGCGAGGCGGACGTCAGCAGCAATCCGCCATAGATCAGCACGAACTCGACGCCGAACATCATGCCGGCGATCAGGCCGGGGACGAGCGTGCCGTCGCGCTCGAACATCCTCACGCCGCGCACCCGGGCGATGAGCAGGAGGACAGGCAGCGCCCCGGCCGAGCGCAACGTCGCCTGCAGCATCGGCGGAATCTCCGGCAGCGCCAGCTTGACCGCGATCTGGTTGAAGGCCCAGGAGATGCAGAGCACGAGAATGACTGCGATGGCGCCGGGGCCAAGGGGACGGCTCGCGGCGGACGAGGTGGACGTTGCGGACACGAGGACGTGGACTCCCGAAAGCGTTTCCTTGTTGGACCGCAATTGAACCTGCGGTCAGCGTTGCCGCGATCCGCCCGAGACGAGGCTGACGTGGCTGCAGCAACGGCACTGGTCACCTCGCCCCGCTGGCTGGGAAGAGGGAACGCACCACCCTCGCGGCAAGGTCATCGCATACGACGGTCGGTCACATGTGTACAGCTGTCCGACTTGAGCTCCAGTGACCGACCTCACGCCGCCTTCTGGCAATGGGCGCACAGCCCGGTGATCTCGACGACCGACAGTTTCGGCGTGAAGCCCGATGCCGCGGCAGCCAGCTTCAGGCTTTCCGCGATCGGCGCTGCCGGAACCTCGCCGACGGCGCCGCAGCTCTCGCAGATCAGGAACGCCACCAGCGCGGTCTGCTCATGGTCGTGGGCGCAGGCAAGGAAGGCGTTGCGGCTCTCGATGCGGTGCACCAGGCCGTTCGCCATCAGGAACTCGAGCGCGCGGTACACCGTGATCGGCGCCGGCCGCGCGGCGACCTTGGCGAGTTCCTCGATGATCTCGTAGGCGCCGAGCGGCCGGTGGCTCGACAGCAGCGCCTCCAGCACCTGGCGGCGCTGCGGCGTGAACTTCTGGCCACGCTGGGCGCAGATGCGCTCGGCATGGTCCAAGGCATCGGCCGCGCAGCGGCCATGATCGTGGTCCGGCGCCGGGAAGGTGGGTTTTGCGAGGGTCATTGGCGACAATCTAGCATCTCGGGCCGCTCTCGCCAAAGGCCGCGGCCGAGCCATGCATCCTGAGCGGAGCGGGTGCGCTCGGCGGGGACATGAAATATTCATAAGCTTGCTTATTATATCCAAGGCTCATTACAGCCAAAGCTTAGTTCCCTCCGATCCCGAATCGAGACCGCCATGAGCCGCACCTCCGCGGACGCCAACTTCCTGTTTACGCTCGGCGAGCTGCAGCGCCTGATGCGCGCCTATGCCGACAAGGAGGCCGCGCGCTTCGGCATGACCCGCGCGCAATGGGCCGTGCTGGCCAAGGTCGAGCGCAACGAGGGGATGAAGCAGTCGGAGCTGGCCGAGCAGCTGGAGATGCAGCCGATCACGCTGACACGGCTGATCGACAAGCTCGCCGAGGCCGGGCTGATCGAGCGCCGCGGCGACGACACCGACCGCCGCGTCAACAGGCTCTATCTGAAGAAGGCCGCCCGCCCGCTGCTCGCCAAGCTCGGCGTGCTCAAGGCCGAGCTGACCGACACCGCCCTTCAGGGCATCAGCGCCGGTGATGCCGAGCGGCTGATGACCCATCTCGAAGCCATCAAGGAAAACGTGAGAAACGCCCTGCAGTCGCTGTGCGACGAGCAGCGAAAGGAACAGCGCTATGGCTGAGCCCGCCCTGAAACTCGCCCCTGAACAGAAGGCCAGCCCGGATGCGGCGGCGCCCGCGGCCGCGGCCGCGAAGCCGGCGCGCCCCGGATTCCTGCGCCGCTACCGTCGCACCTTGCTGCTGGTCGTGCTGCCGCTCGTCGCCGTCATCGGCGGCCTCGTGCTGTATCTCAATGGCGGACGCTACGTGACGACCGACGACGCCTATGTCGGCGCCCAGAAGGTGCTCATCACGCCCGATATCTCCGGCAAGATCGTCAAGGTCGTCGTCAAGGAAGGCCAGCAGGTGCAGAAGGGCGACGAGCTGTTCGAGATCGACCCCGTGCCCTATCGCCTGGCGGTCGACCAGGCCAAGGCGGCGCTGGAGCAGGCGCGGACGAGCTATGAGAATCTCACCGCCAACATCAAGATCTACGGTCAGATGCTCGACCTCGCCCAGCAGGGCATCGAGCTCAAGCAGAAAGACGTCGAGCGCAAGCAGACGCTCGCCAAGAACAATTTCGGCTCGCAGCTCGACCTCGACAACGCCGCGAACGCACTGGTGACGGCGAGCGCGCAGGCGCAGTTCATCAAGCAGCAGCTGTCGAATGCCAGGACGCAACTGCTCGGCAATCCCGAGCTGCCGCTGGAGCAGTTTCCGCCGTACGTCCAGGCCAAGGCCAAGCTCGACGATGCCCAGCGCGACCTCGACCACACCACCTTGCGCGCGCCGATGCCGGGCATCGCCACCCAGGTCGACCAGATCCAGCTCGGCCGCTTCGTCACCGCGGGCACGCCGGTCTTCTCGGTGATCGACATCGCCAATCCCTGGGTCGACGCCAATCCGAAGGAGAGCGACTTCACCTATGTCGCGGTCGGCCAGCCGGTCGAGCTCGACGTCGACGCCTTCCCGAACCACCGCTTCAAGGGCACGGTCGGCTCGCTGTCGCCGGGCACCGGCGCGCAGTTCGCAATCCTGCCGCCGCAGAATGCGACCGGCAATTTCGTCAAGGTCGTGCAGCGCGTGCCCGTCAGAATCCATTTCGACAAGTCCGACAAGTTCGTCGCGAAGCTGAAGGCCGGCATGAGCGTCAACGTCTCGATCGACACCGGGCACGAGCGTTCGCTGGCCGGGCTGTTCGGATCGGCGCACGCGGCGGACAAGGACGAGTAGCGTCATGACCGCGCCGGCAGCCTCATCGGCGGTTCCGGGCCTGCGCCGGAACATGGTGACGATCTGCGCAATGACGGCGACGATCATGCAGGCGCTCGACACCACCATCGCCAACGTCGCGCTGCCCTACATGCAGGGCACCTTGTCGGCGTCGCAGGACCAGATCAACTGGGTGCTGACGTCCTACATCGTCGCCGCCGCGATCATGACCGCGCCGGTGGGATGGATCGCCAACCGCTTCGGCCGCAAGCGCACCTTCATCGTCTGCTCGGCCGGCTTCACCATCGCGTCCGTGATGTGCGGGCTGGCCCAGGACATCACGCAGATGGTGCTGTTCCGCCTGCTGCAGGGCGTGTTCGGTGCCTCGCTGGTGCCGCTGTCGCAGGCGGTGATGCTCGACTCCTACGCGCTGCATGAGCGCGCCAAGGCGATGGCCATCTGGGGCATGGGCGTGATGCTCGGCCCGATCATGGGGCCGTCGCTCGGCGCCTGGCTGACCGAGACCTATTCCTGGCACTGGGTGTTCTTCGTCAACCTGCCGTTCGGCGCCGTGACCGTGCTCGGCCTGATGGCGTTCATGGAGGAAACCAAGCCGAACGCGGAGCTGACCTTCGACTGGTTCGGCTTCGCCGCGCTCGCCATCGGCATCGGCTCGCTGCAGATCGCGCTCGACCGCGGCGAGGATCAGGGCTGGCTGGAGAGCAACGAGATCATCATCGAGTTCATCGTCGCCGGCGTCGGCTTCTATTATTTCCTGGCGCATTCGCTGACGACGAAGCGGCCGTTCATCCAGTTCGCGCTGTTCAAGGACCGCAACTTCGTCGGCGGCTGCGTGTTCATGACGGTGATGGGCTTGGTGCTGTTCTCGACCATGGCGCTGTCCTCGCCCTATCTGCAGAACGTCATCGGCTATCCGATCATCACGGCCGGCGTGCTGCTCGCGACCCGCGGCTGCGGCACCTTCGTCGCGATGATGCTGGTCGGCCGCCTGCTGCGCTACATCGAGGCGCGGACCTTGATCGTGGTCGGGCTGGCGCTGACGGCGCTGTCATTGTTCCAGATGACGGCGTGGACCGACCAGACCGGCGTGCCCGAGATCATCACCATCAGCATCATGCAGGGGTTCGGCTTCGGCCTCGTCTTTGTGCCGCTGTCGACCGTGGCGTTCCTGACGCTGCCGGGCGAGTTGCGCACGGATGGAACCTCGATGCTGACCCTGGTGCGAAATGTCGCAAGCTCGATCGGCATCTCCATCGCGATCGCGCAGCTCACCGAGGGAACGCGGCGCAACCACGCGATCCTGGTCGAGCACATCAATCCGTTCAATCACGCCCTGCAGATGCCCAATGTCGCCGGCCTGCTGAACCTGTCCACCGATGCCGGGCGCGCAATGGCCGACGCGATGGTCATGGTGCAGGCGCAGATCCTGGCCTTCTCGCACGACTACCAGCTGGTCATGACGTTCATCCTGGTGTCGATCCCGCTCGCGGTCATGATCGGCTCGACGCGCAGCGCGCTGCGCGCCCAGTCTGCCCCGGCCGACCACGCCGTGATGGAGTGACGCTTCCCCGTGACGGAAAATTCGCGTGCTGTTGAGACGCAGCGGGACCGGGATAGCAAAAAGGTGACCACGACGTGATGGATTTGTAACTTCAATCCGGCGCGTTTCCGGCTATCTTCTGTTCACCCCACTCGGTTCTCTGCGTATGAGTTGCGCGCAGAGACTGCACCTCATGAGCGCCCCACTCGTGATGTGCCGGGCGGGGGCGGTGGCTCCTCCAGCGCCGCCCCCAGCCCCGGGGCTTCCCTTTTCATGTGTCTTGCTTACGGCTTCTGCAGTGGCTCGATCTTCGGCCCGGCAGCGGTATTCGTCTCCGTGGCCGGCACGATCACACCCGCCAGCGCCTGCACCGGATCGTCGCCGGGCTTGAATCCGGACTGCACCAGGATCTCGTCGATCAAGGGCTTCAGCGCGTGCACGCGCAGCAGCTCGCCGGCGAGGCCCTCGCCGAAGCCGACATTGCCGCCGGCCGCGCCATTGCCGTTGCCGCCGAAGGCGCCACCGGTGTGCAGGATGCGGACGTCCTTCAGGTTGGCGATCGGCTTGACCATCTCGCCGAGCGCGGCGGGCATGGTCGCGATGCGCTGCTTGGCGAGCTCGAAATCGATCACGTTGCTACCGAGCTTGTTCTGGGCTTCGTTCTTCATCAGGATCACCGCGGCTTCCGCCTCGCCGATCTGGCGCACGCCGACAGCCTTGATCTTGTTGGCCTCGGCCTCCGCTTCGGCCAGGGTCTTGGCGGCCTCGCCGCGATCGACCGCCGCGCGCTT
This sequence comes from Bradyrhizobium sp. HKCCYLRH2047, assembly GCF_051168175.1. NCBI lineage: Bacteria > Pseudomonadati > Pseudomonadota > Alphaproteobacteria > Hyphomicrobiales > Nitrobacteraceae > Bradyrhizobium > Bradyrhizobium sp. HKCCYLRH2047. Next base: position 642,479 of record NZ_JBNPUM010000001.1, on the reverse strand, counting down.
CTCGGCTTCCGCAGCGACAGTGATCCCGGTCGAGCGCTGCTCGGCCTCCTTCCGCGCCGCCATGACCGCGGTCTGACGCTCGCGATCGGCGATCTCGATGGCGCGCGCCGTCGTGACCTTTTCCTCCGCGGAGACCGCGAGCGCCTCGGCCGCCTTGGCGACCGCGCGCGCCTCCGAGGTTTCCTTGCTCTTGGTCGCGATCTGGATGTCGTTGTCCTGGGTGGCGATCTGGATCTCGCGGTCGGCGTCGGTCTTGCGGCGGTTGATCGCGAGATTGCTTTCGATCGCCGCGGTCTCGCGCACCTTCAATGCCTCGGCTTCGCGCTGGGCGATCTTCTGCTGCGCCTCGATGCGGGCATTCTCCTCGGTCTGCCACGCGGTCTGGGTGGCGCTCGCAACCTCGGCGCGGGTGCTCGCGGTCTTGTTGGCGATGTCGCGCTCCTGGCTGAGCTCGGCCTCCTTCTTGGTGCGCTCGATCGTCAGGGTGAGCTGGCGCGCCTCGAGGTCCTTCTGCGCAATCGCGACCTCGTTGTCGCGCACGATCGCGTTGCGGTCGCGGCGGCGGGTCTCGGTGACCGTTTTCAAGAGAGTGAGGCCTTCGGCGTCGAAGAAGTTCTCGGCGTTGAAGAACGAGATGTCGGTCTGGTCGAGCTTGGTCAGCGACACCGATTCCAGCTCCAGGCCGTTGGACTGCACGTCGGCCTCGACCGCGGCCTGGACGTGCTTGACGAAATCCGAGCGCTTCTCCTGCAGGTCCAACAGCTCCATCGTCGCCGCGACCGAGCGCAGTCCGTCGACGAACTTGGCCTCGACCTGGTCGCGCAGCAATTCGGCATTGTTGGTGACGGCGCCGAGCGTCTGCGCGGCCAGCGCGATCGAATCGACGTCGGGTTTCACGCGCACGTAGAATTCGGCGTCGATGTCCACGCGCATGCGGTCCTTGGTGATCAGCGAATCCTTCTTCGAGCGCTCGACGCGCAGCCGCAGCGTCTTCAGATTCACGCGCGCGATGGAGTGGAAGATCGGCAGCACCACGGCGCCGCCGTCGAGCACCACCTTCTTGCCGCCGAGGCCGGTGCGCACGAACGCCTCGTCGCGGGTGGAACGATGGTAGAGAACGGCAAAGACAGTGCCGAGAACGACCAGCAGCACAACGCCGATCGACGCAGGCAGAACCAGATCAAACATGGGATTTACTTTCGGGTTGAGGAAAGTGTCTTGGGGCTAAAGTGTCTTGGAGCTCGTGAGCTCGTCGGCTGCGGCGATCGCGATGAAGCGGCCGTCCTTGCGGTCGACGAGGAGAACCGACGCGCCCACCGGCAAGGCTGGTGAGTCCGGCGCGGCCGAGGCCGTCACCATGTGCCAATTGCCGTGGACGTCCTTGACGCGAACGCGGCCGGGCAGCCCGCCGTCGAGCGGGCCGACCGCGACCTCACCGGTGCGGCCGACGAGATCGGACAGGCCGACCGCATAGCTCTCATCCTGCGGGACCAGCCGCGCCGCATAGCGCGTCGAGCTGCGCAGCAGCGGCACGGTGACGACGGCGGCGAGCATGCCCGCGGCCGTTGGCGGCAGCGCCACCGCTACCAGCCGCGCGGCATCCTGAATGAGAAAACCCGTGATCGAGAAGATGCCGAGCGCGAGCAGGATGCAGATCATCAGCGGCACACCGCCGACATTGATCCAGGACAGCACATGACCGACGCTGGTGCTGTCGCCGTCGTGACCGAGATCGACGGTCTGGCCGAGCAGCTCGCTGATCGACAGGCCGATCAGCATCGAGCCGATCTCGACGCCGCCGACCAGCACGATCATCACGGCGGCGATCGCGAACGGCCGCACCTCAGGTTGCATGAAATGGTCGACGATGGTCATGGGACGACGCGCCCCTGCCCGTTCAATTCTGCGATTTCAGCCGCGCCAGCCGCTCGGCAATGTCCTTGTCGCGCTTCAGCTTCGACAATTCGTCGATGTCGGGCGACGGCGCGATGCCTTCCGGCACGCCGGTCGCGCGGGCGATGACGCGGGAGGCGCGCGCGGCCCTGGCGAGGCCGGTATCGCCCGACTTGCGCGACGTGGCCTTCGGCTGCTCGGCGAGCGCCTCGCTGCGCTCGAGTTCGGCGAGCCGCGCCTGCGCGTCCTGCAGGCTCGACAGGATCGCACGCAGGGTCGTGAGCACCACATCGACGCGCTCGGCATTCTCGTCGATCGCCTTCGACAGCACCTCGAACTGGGCTTCGAGATCCATCTGCCGGGCGATGCCGGCGCGGGCGAGATCGTCGCGGTGCTCGGCGATGGCGACGCGGATCTGCTCGGCCAGCACGGTCGTCTCGCGCTCGATCTCGGCGCGGCGTGCGTTGAGCCGATATTCCTCGGCGCGCGCATGCGACAGGCTCTCGCGCGATTCGCGCTCGGCCTGCTCGATCTCGCGGATCGCCTGGCTGACCAGCGCGACCCGATTCTTGTCCTCGGCCTTTTCGATCGCTCCATAAGCGATGCCGGCGATGAGGCGCCCGGCGCGTGACAGGAGCGTGTCGGGAGCCGGCGCGTGTTCGGCGAGCATGACGTGGTCCTTTCCTGGGCTGATGGTCGGATGTGAGCTGGCGGTGACGCCGAAACGGACTTCGACGTCGCCATTATCGGTGCGGACGAGTTGCGCCGGCGTCGCATGCGTCCAGCCCGCGGCATAGCCGGTGACCTCGAACGGGATGGTGAAGCGGCCGAGCGCGGTGCCGAGCGACAGCGTGCCGGCGTCCCGAACATTCACCAGGCGGTCGTCGAGCGGCAGTCGCGGGGTCGATGCGGCGCGATAGGCGGCGCGGTCGCGCAGGCCGAGCGTGACCAGGCGCGAGGGCAGCCGGGTGGCCTTGCGGACCGGCCCATAGGCATGGCCGTGCAGCGCGACCAGATTGGCGCCGATGCCTTTGGCGGCAGCGATCTCGTCGAGCATGTCCATCATCCGGGCATAATCGGCGAAGGTCGCCTCGATCGCCGCCCGCGCCTCGGAGTTGGGGACGAGACGGTAGCGAACAGCCTGATCGTAAATTCCGGCCATGAGGAACATCAAAGCACTATTTTCGTGCTTTCGCAAGCCACCCTCTACCCCTGGGGAGCCGCACCTTTCCGTGACCACGCCGAACGCCGTGCACATGCAGATATGTCGCGCCGCCCCCATCCGGCGGTTTAAGGCCGATGAACAATCTCTGGTGATCGTTAAGACGGCTGATAACGGCAGCGCCAAAAGCACGGCATTGACGTGCAACGTCGCGATGAACACGCCTGACGTGAGCGACCTCAGTGGATGTCGGGACGATCAGTCCAGCAGATCGCGGCAGCCGAGGTCGTCGATGGCGAGGAAGATGCGCTCCAGATGAGCCCACCAGATCAGCGGCGGGATCTCGATCGCCCATTGCCAGACCGGCTTGGTGATGTGCCACAGCACGGCGTAACGATAGTCCCGATCGAGCGCCGCGCGGTCATAGCCGGTGACACCATGCGCAACCAACGTCTCGTGATAGCAGTCGAGCAATGGCCGCTCGACGACGGAGCGGCGCTCGGGAAAGAGATGCAGCGCGATCATGTAGGCGAGATCCTGCGCCGGCACGTTGATCCGCCAATGGTCGAAATCGAACACACGGACGTCATCGCTGCCTGCGGCCTTGGGCACGAGGAAATTCCAGACATGCGCATCGCCATGGGCGATGCTGAGATTTCGCCGCGAATGATAGCGCTCCAGAAGCTGTGGCGTGGCCGCGAGGAAACGCTCGTAGATGGCGCGACGCTCTGCGCTCAGCCGGTCACCCAGCTGATCGGCGAAGCGCGCGTAGTGGCCGGCAAACTCGCTGACATTCGCCGCCGTCTGCTCTGGTGTCGCGAAGCTACCGACGCTCACGCCGAGCCGCGGATCGTCCCACCACGCCGCATGCAGCCGCGCCAGCGCGCGCACGATTCGCTCGGCGTCCGGCACGGTCGGCGGCAGCGGCCATTGTGTCGCCATCCGATGGGTGTCGGTGAGATCCTCCAGCAGCAGGTGCCAGGTCATGGCGCCTTCGTCCCAGGCACCGCCGAAGCCGCCCGGCACGAGGCGCGGCGGCATGACCCGTGCCAGCTCCCGATAGAAGGTGACCTCGTGGCGGCCGCCCTGCCACAGCGTCTTGGCAAAGGCCGGCAGCGGGGTCTTCAGGATCAGCGTCTTCGGCGCATCCGGCGCGGCGCCATCATAGGTCAGCCCAAGACGGATGATGCGCGACACCAGCATCGGGCGGTCGCTGATCACGGTGACATCCGACACCGTGCCAGAATCGAGCACGCCCGCGTCGCGCATCGTGGCCGTCAACGCGGCAGGCTCGGCAGCGGAGGGCAAGTCGGTTGAGGCCATGCGGGCGCTATCCCTTCAGGGTTGCAGCCTGGCCCACACTAGCATGGAAGTCGTTGAGCGCTACTTGATCGGCGCCCGCGGCAGTACGGTGTCGCCGGCTTCCATCCGGTAGACGTGATCGAGCGAGTACCAGGGCGCGGTGATATCGACCTCCGTCGGGTGCGGCGTGTCGTGGCGGATGAAGTTGCCGAGCAGCGCCTTGGTCACGCCGAACTGCACGTCGCTGTCGATGTGGGGGTCGTTGGGGTCGTAGACCTGCGAGATCAGGACCTTGAAGCCGGGCTTGACGATCAGCGCATGCAGATGCGCCGGGCGATAGGGATGGCGGCCCTGCGCCTTCAGGAGACGGCCGACGACGCCGTCGGTCGGGATGGGGTAGCCGACCATCATCACCGAGCGAAACCAGAAGCGGCCGTCGGCGTCGGTCACGAGCTTGCCGCGCAGGTTCATATCGGCCTGCTCCGGATCCTGGTTCTCGTAATAGCCGACCGGCGAGGCGTGCCAGACGTCGACCTCGGCGCCGGCAATCGGCGCGCCCTTCGGATCGACCACGCGCCCGTGCACGAACAACGCCGGACCCGGCGTCGCCGAACGCACGATCGAGCCGCCGTTCTCGGTAACAGGCGAATTCAGCCGCCAGAACGGGCCAAGCAGCGACTGCGCCGTCTCTGTGTTGCCGCCATCGCCATTGTTGAGCAGGCAGACCAGCGGCGAGACGCCGAGCGAGCCGGCCATCAGCACGACTTCGTTATGCGTGTCGTTGGTGCGCTGTCCGAGCTCGGCAATGATGGCGGCGGCTTCGCGAAATTCCGCCTCGGTCAGCCTGACATCGCGGACGAAGCCGTGCAGGTGCTTGATCAGCGACACCATGATCTCGCGCAGCCGCGGATTCTCGGTGCGCTCCATCACCGCCAATACGGCCGGCGTGACGTCCTGTTCGCGGAAGATGGTCATGGCGGCGCTCTCCGCTGTTTCCCCTCATGGTGAGGAGGCGCGAAGCGCCGTCTCGAACCATGAGGCCAGTGCCGGGCCTCATCCTTCGAGACGCCCGCCAAGAGGCGGGCTCCTCAGGATGAGGGTTTGGGATCAGTTGATCATCTCGACCGCCAGCGCGACGCCCTGGCCGACGCCGACGCACATCGTGGCCAGTGCGCGTTTTCCCCCGCGCACCTCGAGGCCGTGCACCGCGGTCATCGCGATGCGCGCGCCGCTCATGCCGAGCGGATGTCCCAGCGCGATGGCGCCGCCATGCGGGTTGACGAAATCGGCGTCCTCGGCGACGCCGAGCTGGCGCAGGCAGGCGATGCCCTGGGAGGCGAACGCCTCGTTGAGCTCGATCAGGTCGAAATCGCTGATCTTCAGGCCGAGCCGCTCCATCAGCTTGCGCACCGCCGGCACCGGGCCGATGCCCATGATGCGCGGCGGCACGCCGGCGGAGGCCAGGCCGAGCACGCGCGCGCGGGGCGTGAGGCCGTGCTTCTTCACCGCCGCTTCCGAGGCGAGAATCATGGCGGCGGCGCCGTCATTGACGCCCGACGCATTGCCGGCGGTGACGGTGCCGGGATTGCGCACGATCGGCTTCAGCTTGGCGAGGCCTTCGAGCGTGGTCTCGGGGCGCGGATGCTCATCCTTGTCCACCGTCACAGGGCCGGCCTTGCCGCCGGGCACCATGACCGGCGTGATCTCGGCGGCGAAATAGCCAGAGGCGATGGCCTTTCCGGCGCGCTGCTGGGAGCGGATCGCGAACGCGTCCTGGTCGGCGCGCGAGACCTGGAATTCCTCGGCGACGTTCTCGCCGGTCTCCGGCATGGAGTCGACGCCATACTGCTGCTTCATCAAGGGATTGATGAAGCGCCAGCCGATCGTGGTGTCGAAGATCTCGGCCGAGCGCGAGAACGCCTCGGTCGCCTTGCCCTGCACGAACGGCGCGCGCGTCATGGATTCGACGCCGCCGGCGATCGCCAGATCGACCTCGCCGGCGCGGATCGCACGTCCCGCCGCGCCGACCGCGTCGAGACCGGAGGCGCAGAGACGGTTCAAGGTCTGGCCGGGAATGGAATCCGGCAGGCCCGCGAGCAGCAGCGCCATGCGCGCGACGTTGCGGTTGTCCTCGCCAGCCTGGTTGGCGCAGCCGAAGAACACCTCGTCGACGGCAGCCCAGTCGAGATTGGGATGCTTCGCCTTGAGCGCCTTGAGCGGGGTGGCCGCGAGATCGTCGGTGCGCACCTTGGCCAGCGCGCCGCCGAAGCGGCCGATCGGAGTCCGCACCGCATCACAAATGAACACGTCTCGCATCGCTCTCTCCCGAACTTTCGTGTTTCTGGTCAGAATTGACGGCGGTTTTAGGAGTGCCCTGGAGGCAGGTCAAATGACGGGGACGCGGGGTGCTATGCGCCGACAATGGCGTGCGCACACCGTCTCCCAGCACACGGTGCGCCCCCTCCCCGCTTGCGGGGGAGGGTTGGGGTGGGGGCCGCCCCAAGCGCCACTCGTCGTGTCGAGAGACGTCCCCCACCCGTATCGCATCTTCGATGCGATACGACCTCCCCCGCATCCGCCTTCGCTCCTCGAGCTACGGCGGACAAGCGCGGGGGAGGCGCAACGACTTTCACTGCCCGAACCGCAAGTTTGGCGAACACCGTCGCGCCACACTCGCCGTCATTCCGGGGCGGCGCGCGCAGCGCGGCGAGCCCGGAATCCATCCGGCTGCGCGTGATGCCGCACGATGGATTCCGGGTTCGTGCTGCGCACGGCCCGGAATGACGAGAGGAGAGAGCGGCGCCCCTCACAAGCGGTCGATCAGGGCAAGAATCGCCATCGTGGAAAACCGGGACATCGCCTGCAAAGCGGTAGGACCGTCCGGGCAAATTGGCTAGTTTCCGCGCCATGACGATCCAGCAACCCATCTCCGCCCCGGTTCCGCCTGACACCGCGCCCGCCGAGGCGCCGGCCAAGCTCACGCCGATGATGGAGCAGTATCTCGACATCAAGGCAGCGCATCCGGGGCTGATGCTGTTCTACCGGATGGGCGACTTCTACGAGCTGTTCTTCGAGGATGCGGAGGTCGCCTCGAAAGCGCTCGGCATCGTGCTGACCAAGCGCGGCAAGCACCTGGGCCAGGATATCCCGATGTGCGGCGTGCCGGTGGAGCGCTCCGAGGACTATCTGCATCGCTTGATCGCGCAAGGCATCCGCGTCGCCGTGTGCGAGCAGATGGAGGATCCGGCGGCGGCGCGGGCGCGCGGCAACAAGAGCGTGGTCAAGCGCGGCGTGGTGCGCGTGGTGACGCCGGGCACCTTGACGGAAGACAATCTGCTCGACGCGCGCGCCAACAACTATCTGCTGGCGATCGCGCGCAGCCGCGGCTCGTCCGGCGGCGACCGGCTCGGGCTCGCCTGGATCGACATCTCGACTTCGGACTTCATCGTCACCGAATGTGCCTTTGCCGAGCTCACGGCGACGCTGGCCCGTATCAACCCGAACGAGGTCATCGTCTCCGACGCGCTGTATTCGGACGCGGCGTTCGAGCCTGTGCTGCGCGAGCTCACCGCCGTGACGCCGCTGACCCGCGACGTGTTCGACGGCGCCACCGCAGAGCGGCGGCTGTGCGACTATTTCGCGGTCGCGACCATGGACGGGCTCGCGGTGCTGTCGCGGCTGGAGGCGACCGCCGCCGCTGCCTGCGTCACCTATGTCGAGCGCACGCAAGTGGGCCAGCGCCCGCCGCTGGCGCCGCCAGCGCGCGAGGCGACCGGCAGCACCATGGCGATCGATCCGGCGACCCGCGCCAATCTCGAATTGACGCGCACGCTCGCCGGCGAGCGGCGCGGCTCGCTGCTCGACGCCATCGACTGCACGGTGACCTCGGCCGGCTCGCGCCTCCTCGCGCAACGCCTCGCTGCGCCGCTGACCGAGCCCGCGCAGATCGGGCGAAGGCTCGACGCGGTCAACGTTTTCGTTGCCGATAGCGCCGCGCGCGAGGACATCCGCTCGATCCTGCGCGGCGCGCCCGACATGACCCGCGCGATGGCGCGGCTCTCGGTCGGCCGCGGCGGCCCGCGCGATCTCGCCGCTCTGCGCGATGGCATCCTCGCCGCCGACCAGGCGCTGGAGCGGCTGTCGGCGCTCGACCAGCCGCCGCAGGAGATCGCCTCGGTGATGGCCGCGCTGGCGCGGCCGGCGCGCGCGCTCGCCGACGAATTCGCCCGCGCGCTCGACGAGCAGCTGCCGCTGATCAAGCGCGACGGCGGCTTCGTGCGATCAGGCTATGATGCGACCTTGGACGAGACGCGCAATCTGCGCGACGCCTCGCGGCTCGTCGTCGCCTCGATGCAGGCGCGCTACGCCGACCAGACCGGGGTGAAGGCACTCAAGATCCGGCACAACAACGTGCTCGGCTATTTCGTCGAGGTCACCGCGCAGCACGGCGACAAGCTGATGACGGCACCGTTGAACGCGACCTTCATCCATCGCCAGACGCTGGCCGGCCAGGTGCGTTTCACCACGTCGGAGCTCGGCGAGATCGAGGCCAAGATCGCCAATGCCGGCGAGCGCGCGCTCAATCTCGAGCTCGAGATCTTCGACCGGCTGTGTGCGGCCGCGCTCGCGATCGGCGACGATCTGCGCGCCGCCGCGCATGGCTTTGCGATGCTGGATGTCGCCACCGCCCTCGCCAAGCTCGCGGTCGACGACAACTACGTCAGGCCCGAGGTCGATGGCTCGCTCGGCTTTGCCATCGAAGGTGGCCGCCATCCGGTGGTCGAGCAGGCCCTGAAGCGCGAGGGTCAGCCGTTCATCGCCAATTCCTGCGACCTGTCGCCGACGCCGGGACACAAGAGCGGCCAGTTGTGGCTGCTCACCGGTCCGAACATGGCGGGTAAATCGACCTTCCTGCGTCAGAACGCGCTGATTGCCTTGCTGGCGCAGATCGGCAGCTTCGTGCCGGCGAGCCGCGCCCGCATCGGCATCGTCGACCGGCTGTTCTCGCGCGTCGGCGCCGCAGACGATCTCGCGCGCGGACGTTCGACCTTCATGGTCGAGATGGTCGAGACCGCCGCGATCCTCAACCAGGCCGGCGAGCGCGCGCTGGTGATCCTCGACGAGATCGGACGCGGCACCGCGACGTTCGACGGTCTCTCCATTGCCTGGGCGGCGATCGAGCATCTGCACGAGAGCAACCGCTGCCGCACGCTGTTCGCGACGCATTACCATGAGCTGACAGCCCTCGCCGCCAAGCTGCCGCGGCTGTTCAATGCCACGGTGCGGGTCAAGGAATGGCAGGGCGACGTGGTGTTCCTGCACGAGGTGCTGCCCGGCTCGGCCGACCGCTCTTACGGCATTCAGGTGGCGAAGCTCGCCGGTCTCCCCCCGGCGGTGATCAGCCGCGCCAAATCGGTGCTGGCGAAGCTGGAGGCTCAGGACCGCGGCCAGAGCGCGCGTGCGCTGGTCGACGACCTGCCGCTGTTCGCGGTGCCGTCGCGCGCGGCCGTGGAGCCTGCGATGTCGAAGGAAGCGGAAGAGCTGATCGCCGCGGTCAAGGCGCTGCATCCCGACGAGATGACGCCGCGCGAGGCGATGGACGCGCTGTATCGGCTGAAGGCGAAGCTGCCGCGCAACTGATTTGTTTCTCCGTCATTCCGGGGCGCGCATCAGCGCGAACCCGGAATCCATCTCTCGTCAGCGCACGCGGCCCAATGGATTCCGGGCTCGCGCTTCGCGCGCCCCGGAATGACGGCGGTGGGCTGGGAGGCGGCTGCTTCAGACTGTCCGTCATTGCGAGGCGCCCCCGCGCCGAAGCAATCCAGAGTCCCACCTGAGCCCTGGATTGCTTCGCTTCGCTTGCAATGACGGCGGAGAGAGCCGTAGGGTGGGCAAAGACGCGCAGCGTCGTGCCCACCATGTCGAGCACGTGGCGCAGAGTGGTGGGCACGCTGCGCTTTGCCCACCCTACGCGACCCGCCTCGCCGCCTTCCGCCGACCCAGCCACCACAGGCCGAGATTCCAGCCGACGCAGGTTGCGAGCGCGCCGCTCAATCCCACTGTAGCGCCCAAATGCAGGCTGCCGAGATGCAGCACGACGACGGCGAGCGAGAAGCCGATCAGGCCCCAGGCACCGTTGGCCAGCACGGCCGCGGTCGCGGGTCCGCCGATGCGCGGCTGCAGGATCAGCATCATCGAGGTGAAGACGATCGGAAACAGCGCCAGGATGCCGGAGACGCTCGGGCCGGCCCAGCCCGACACCGAGGTCACGGTCGCAACCAGCGTCGCGACCAGCGAGGCGCGTAAGGGAACGTCGTACCAGCGCCGTGTGATCAGCGGCATCTTGGCATGACGGTAGCGCGCGAGCTGCGGCAGGCAGATCGCAAAGGTCACGACGTTGGCAGCGATGCCCATCGACAGTGTCCACTCGACGCTCTTGATTAGGGCGGCGAGACCAAGCCACACCGCGACGGCGGTGGCGCTCGCCACCCCCACGCTGTGGCGCTGCGCCAGCACGGCATAGGCGAGACTGAGGAAGATCGTCGCGGCATTGATCGGCAGGCTGGTCAGCGCGCCCTGCGCGATGAAGGCGGCGTCGTGGTCGAGCGCGAGGAACACGTAGGTCGGCCCCGCCGAGATCGGCAGGGTCGCGACTAGCGCGCCAATGACGGGTCCCGTGCGCTCGGCGATCATCGACGCCGAGACCACGAATGACGCGGCGATCGCCATGCGCAAGGCCAGCAGCAGCAGGAAGGAAGGATCGAGGGACATCAGCTCATGCCGCAGCGGCGGTGCTCTCCCTCCCCCGCCTGCGGGGGAGGGCTGGGGTGGGGGCGCGGCTCGGGTGGTGATCGATATGAGTGTACCGTGAGGAGAGAATTCCCCCACCCGCCTCGCATCTGCGATGCGAGACGACCTCCCCCGCGCGCGGGGAAGGCGCAGACCGAGCACGCCTCGCCGGCTTGCGCTCACCAATGGCGAGACACAGAATGAACGACGGGCTACGCCGCCACCCGCTTCAGGCTGACCGACACCTTCGGGCCGTTCTTGATGGTCTGATAGACCACGCAATAGCGCTCGGTGAGCTTGAGCAGCAGGTCGAGCTTGTCCTGCGGGGCGTCGGTGTCGACCTCGAAGCGCAAGCGGATTTCCTGGAAGCCGACCGGCGCCTCCTTGTCGACGCCGAGCGTGCCGCGGAAATCGAGATCGCCTTCGGCGAACACGTGCCCGCTCTTGAGCGGCACCTCGACCGCGGTCGCGACCGATTTCAAGGTGACGCCGGCGCAGGCGACCAGCGCCTCGAGCAGCATGTCGCCGGAGCACAGCTCGAGCCCGGAGCCGCCGGTTCCCGGATGCAGACCGGCCACGGCAAGCGCACGCCCGGTCTCGAGCTTGCAGGTCAGCCCCTCCTGCCCGACCTCCCCCTTGGCCTTCAAGGTGATCACGGCGGCGGACGGGTCGGCCTTGTAGCGTTCCTTGATCGGCGCCTGCATGGCGCGCAGCTCGGCAGCATCCATTTGTCGTTCTCTCCCGGATTTATTTCAGACGAGATGTACCGGGACCGGCTGCCGCTGTCACCACCACAGGCCGCCGCCGGGCTCACCCCTGCCCTGCGTGTCCGGCATCGTCCGGTCGAGCGAGCGGTCCAGCGCGGTCAGCACGTGGCGCTTGAACTGGTCGAACAAGGGCGCGTTGCGGTCCCGCGGCCGCGACAGATTGATGGTGATCTCCTCGAACAGCCGGCCGGGATGCGGCCGCATCACCAGCACGCGGTCGGCCAGCACGACGGCTTCCTCGACGTCGTGGGTCACGAGCACCAGTGTCGGGCGCGTATCAGTCGAGAGATCGAGCAGATGATCCTGCAGGTCCTTGCGGGTGAAGGCATCGAGCGCCGAGAACGGCTCGTCGCGCAAAAGCGCACGCGCGCCGCGGACCTCATTCACCGGCTCGGCCGCGCGTCAAGCGTCGCAGCCCAGTAGAACCACGGCCGCAACCGCAGCAAATCCGCGCCCCGACAATCACCCGCCGCAGCTCGTTCGGCGCCTCGGAAATCTCTCTTTTATTACAGGGGTTTATTCCGGAAGCGCGCGAGAATTGCTTTTCCTTTCGACGGCGCGGTCCAGAACGATCATCATCCCGTGACCACCGATGACAGCATGGATCGATTGTTGCATTGGAAGTTTCGTGACAGCACAGGCCTTGTTCGATATCCGGTTGCAGCCATGGACAGCGTCGCCCCCCATTCCCACCCTGATAGCGTTTCCGATTTCGATAGCGCCGGCATCGCGGCTGCGGTCGACGCGCTGGCCGCGCAGCATTCGGGACGCGAGGACATGTTCCGCGCCGCGGTGGTGCAATTCCTCAAGGCCGAGCTGGTCAAGGCGCGCGCGGCGGCCCAGGCGCAACTGCTGAAGGACCGCCACGGCCGGCGCTGCGCCGAGCAGCTCTGCTTCGTACAGGACGAGATCATTCGCATCCTCTACGCCGCGGCCACCCAGCACCTCTATCGCTCGCAGGTGCCGAGCGGCGCCGAGCGCATGGCGGTGGTCGCCACCGGCGGCTATGGCCGCGGCCTGATGGCGCCGGAATCCGACATCGATCTGCTGTTCATCCTGCCCTACAAGCAGACCGCCTGGGGCGAGCAGGTCGCCGAAGCCATCCTGTATTCGCTGTGGGACATGGGGCTGAAGGTCGGCCACGCGACCCGGTCGGTCGACGAGTCGATCCGCCAGGCGCGCGGCGACATGACCATCCGCACCGCCATCCTGGAGACGCGTTATCTCGCCGGCGACCGGCCGCTCTACGACGAGCTGGTCGCGCGGTTCGACAGCGAGGTGGTGCAGGGCACCGCCGCCGAGTTCGTCGCCGCCAAGCTCGCCGAGCGCGAGGAGCGGCATCGCCGCGGCGGCCAGTCGCGCTATCTCGTCGAGCCCAACGTCAAGGACGGCAAGGGCGGCCTGCGCGACCTGCACACGCTGTTCTGGATCGCCAAATACGTCTACCGCGTGCGCGAGACCGCCGAGCTGGTCGAGCGCGGCGTGTTCGACGCGCATGAATACCGCACCTTCCGGCGCTGCGCGGACTTCCTGTGGTCGGTGCGCTGCAACCTGCATTTCGTCAGCGGGCGGCCCGAGGAACGGCTGTCGTTCGACCTGCAGCGCGAGATCGCGGTCCGGCTCGGCTACACCAGCCATCCCGGCATGCAGGATGTCGAGCGCTTCATGAAGCACTACTTCCTGGTCGCCAAGGAGGTCGGCAATCTCACCGCGATCCTGTGCGCCAAGCTCGAGGACCAGCAGGCCAAGCCGGCGCCGGTGCTGAGCCGGATGATCTCGCGCCTGACCACCGGCTCGACCTGGCGGCGCGTGCCGGAGAGCGACGACTTCATCGTCGACAACAACCGCATCAACCTCGCCGCGCCCGACGTCTTCAAGCACGATCCGGTCAATCTGATCCGCATCTTCCGGCTGGCGCAGAAGAACAACCTCGCCTTCCATCCCGACGCGATGCGCGCGGTCACGCGCTCGCTGAACCTGATCAACACCGAGCTGCGCGACGATCCCGAGGCCAACCGGCTGTTCATGGAGATCCTGACCTCCAACGATGCCGAGGTCGTGCTGCGGCGGATGAACGAGACCGGCGTGCTCGGCCACTTCATTCGCGCCTTCGGCCGCATCGTCTCGATGATGCAGTTCAACATGTATCATCACTACACGGTCGACGAGCACCTGATCCGCTGCATCGGGTTCCTGCAGGAGATCGAGCGCGGCGGCATCGACGAGTTCACCCTGGCCTCCGACCTGATGCGCAAGATCCGGCCGGAGCACCGCGCCGTCATCTACATCACCGTGCTGCTGCACGACGTCGCCAAGGGGCGGCCCGAGGACCATTCCATCGCCGGCGCCAAGATCGCGCGCCGGCTGTGCCCGCGGCTCGGCTTCAACAATGCCGACACCGAACTGGTCGCCTGGCTGATCGAGGAGCACCTGACGATGTCGACGGTGGCGCAGTCGCGCGACCTGTCGGACCGCAAGACGATCGAGAATTTCGCCGCCGTGGTGCAGTCGGTGGAGCAGATGAAGCTCTTGACGATCCTGACCACCGCAGACATCCGCGGCGTCGGCCCCGGCGTCTGGAACGGCTGGAAGGCGCAGCTGTTGCGCACGCTGTATTACGAGACCGAGCCGGTGCTGACCGGCGGCTTCTCCGAGGTCAATCGCGCCAAGCGCATCACCGCGGCGCAGGCCGAGTTCCGCAACGCCTTCACCGACTGGCCCGAGGACGAGCTCAACACCTATATCGGCCGGCACTATCCGGCCTACTGGCTCAAGGTCGAGCTGCCGCGCAAGATCCGCCATGCCCGCTTCGTGCGCGCGAGCGAGGATGCGGGACACAAGCTCGCGATCAATGTCGGCTTCGATCCGGCCCGCGGCGTCACCGAACTGACGATCTTCGCGATGGACCACCCCTGGCTGCTATCGATCATCGCAGGCGCCTGCGCCTCGGCCGGCGCCAACATCGTCGACGCCCAGATCTACACCACGACCGACGGCCGCGCGCTCGACACCATCGCGATCTCCCGCGAATATGAGCGCGACGAGGACGAGGGTCGGCGCGCGACCCGGATCGGCGAGACCATCGAGCAGGTGCTGGAAGGCAAGCTGCGGCTGCCCGACGCGGTGGCGCGGCGGACGACGCGGGGCAAGCAGCACAAGGCGTTCTCGGTCGAGCCGGAAGTGACCATCAACAATCAATGGTCGGAGCTCTACACTGTCATCGAGGTCTCCGGCCTCGACCGGCCCGGCCTGCTCTACGAGCTGACCACGGCGATCTCGAAGCTGAACCTCAACATCGCCTCCGCCCATGTCGCCACCTTCGGCGAGCGCGCCCGCGACGTGTTCTACGTCACCGACCTCCTGGGCGCGCAGATCAACGCGCCGACCCGGCAGGCCGCGATCAAGAGCGCGCTGCTGCATCTGCTGGCGAACGACGACGCGGCCGCTCAACCGGCGGCATGAGGGACCATCGCGCGGCCCTGAGCCGCTCGGAGCCGATTTGAAGAAGGGGACCGGCACCACCGCCGGCCCACGCAGGCTTGGGGGAGCCGAACCATGGCATTGATTGCAGACATCGTCGTCGGGCTGATCGGCCTGCTGCACGTCTACATTCTCGTGCTGGAGATGTTTCTCTGGACCAGGCCGGCCGGCTTGAGGGCGTTCAACAACACGCCGGAGCGCGCGGAGCAGACCAAGGTGCTCGGCGCCAATCAGGGCCTCTACAACGGCTTCCTCGCCGCCGGCCTGTTCTGGGGCCTGGCGCACCCGGCGCCGGCGTTCGCGTTCCAGATCAAGATCTTCTTCCTGCTCTGCGTGCTGGTCGCCGGGCTCTACGGCGCGGCCACCGCGAGCCGCAAGATCCTGTTCATCCAGAGCGTGCCGGCCACGATCGGTCTCGTGCTGGTCTGGCTCGCGGGCTGACCCATCGAGGCTGCGGCCGTCCTTCGAGACGCCGGCCTCCGGCGGGCTCCTCAGGACGAGGGCGGAATTCGCGGCGCAATCTCCACCCTCATGGTGAGGAGCGCCGCCTTTGCGGCGCGTCTCGAACCATGAGGCCAATGCTCTCGCCGAAAGGCGACGAAATCAGCACACGCCCCCGCCCCGCGGAACCGCCCCACCCGCGCTCCCCTCGCCTTGCGTCCGCCAAGCCGTTCCTCCACACTGCCTTCCAGCGATGGCGCCCATTGGGCAGACCAGCCGCACAACAAATCAGGAGGAACGATAGACCCCATGCGACAGGGATATTTCCGTCTTGCAGGGGCGGCCGCTCTGGCCGTCACCCTCTCCGTCACGTCAGCCTCGGCCCAGAAGAAGTACGATCCCGGCGCATCGGATACCGAGATCAAGATCGGCCAGACCGTGCCGTTCTCGGGTCCCGCCTCGGCCTATGCCTCGATCGGCAAGACCCAGGCCGCCTATTTCAACATGATCAACGAGCAGGGCGGCATCAACGGCCGCAAGATCAAGCTGATCCAGTATGACGACGCCTACTCGCCGCCGAAGGCCGTGGAGCAGGTGCGCAAGCTGGTCGAGGACGACGAGGTGCTGCTGACGTTCCAGATCATCGGCACGCCGTCCAACGCCGCGGTCCAGAAATACCTGAACGCCAAGAAGGTGCCGCAGCTGTTCGCGGCCACCGGCGCCACCAAGTTCACCGATCCGAAGAACTTCCCCTGGACCATGGGATACAATCCCAACTACTTCACCGAGGGCCGCATCTACGGCCAGTACATTCTGAAGGAGCACCCCAATGCCAAGGTCGGCGTGCTCTATCAGAACGACGATCTCGGCAAGGACTACCTCAACGGCATCAAGGCCGGCCTCGGCGACAAGGCGGCGACGATGATCGTGTCCGAGGCCTCCTACGAGGTCTCCGATCCCACGATCGACTCCCAGCTCCTCAAGCTCAAGGCGGCCGGCGCCGACCTCTTGTTCTCGGCCGCGACGCCGAAGCAGGCGGCGCAGGCGATCAAGAAGCTGCACGAGCTCGACTGGCATCCGGTGCACATCGTCGACATCAATGCGACGTCGGTCGGTGCGGTGCTTCAGCCGGCCGGGCTGGAGGCGTCCAAGGGCGTGATCTCGGTCAATTACGGCAAGGACCCGCTCGATCCGCAGTGGAAGGACGATCCGGGCATGAAGCGCTATTTCGAGTTCATGGCCAAGTATTATCCTGAAGGCGACAAGAACTCGAACTTCAACACCTATGGCTACGGCAACGCCGAGCTGCTGGTGACCATCCTGCGCATGTGCGGCGACAATCTCACGCGCGAGAACGTCATGAAGCAGGCGACGTCGCTGAAGGATGTCGTCGGCGACCTGTCGCTGCCGGGCATGAAGATCAACACCTCGCCGACCGACTACCGCGTCAACAAGCAGCTGCAGATGATGAAGTTCAACGGTGAGCGCTGGGAGCTGTTCGGCCCGATCCTGGAGGACAAGGGCGCGGCGGGTTAGCACCGCTCGACGTCGTTCCGGGCGGCGCGCAGCGACGAACCTGGAACATCGAGATTCCGGGTTCGCTGCTGCGCAGCGCCCCGGAATGACGTGATCGACATCGAAGGTGCGGGGCTGCGCGAGAGCGCGGCCCCCTTTTGCGTTGCGGCACGGATTGCGCCGGTTGGTCGCTCCCTGAAACGTTGCCTTGTCGACTTGCTTCCTCCACACTTGCGTGCAGCGATGGCGACATAACAACCAAGAAGAACCATCGCCAAACATCACCGGAGGGAGGACCCGCATGAGAACGTCGCTGTTCGGTCTCGGCGCAATTGCAATTGCTGCGTCGCTGGCCGTCGCGCTGCCTGCATCATCCAGCTACGCGCAGAAGAAATACGACACCGGCGCCACCGACACCGAGATCAAGATCGGCCAGACCGTGCCGTTCTCCGGCCCGGCCTCCGCCTATGCCGGCATCGGCAAGACGCAGGCCGCCTATCTGAAGATGATCAACGACAAGGGCGGCATCAACGGCCGCAAGCTCAACCTGATCCAGTATGACGATGCCTATTCGCCGCCCAAGGCGGTCGAGCAGGTGCGCAAGCTGGTGGAAGGCGACGAAGTGCTGTTCACCTTCCAGATCATCGGCACGCCCTCCAACGCGGCCGTGCAGAAATATCTCAATGGCAAGAAGGTGCCGCAGCTGCTGGCAGCGACCGGCGCCTCGCGCTTCACCGATCCCCAGAATTTCCCTTGGACCATCGCCTACAATCCGAACTACCAGTCGGAGGGACGGATCTACGCCAAATACATTCTCGCCAACCACCCCAATGCCAAGATCGGCATCCTCTACCAGAACGACGATCTCGGCCGCGACTACATCGCCGGCCTCAGAAGCGGCCTCGGCGCCAAGGCCGACAGCATGATCGTGTCGGAGGCGTCCTACGAGCTGACCGATCCGACCGTGGACTCGCAGATCGTCAAGCTGAAGTCGTCGGGCGCCGACCTGCTCTACGACGCCTCGACGCCGAAATTCGCGGCGCAGGCGATCAAGAAGCTCGCCGATCTCGGCTGGAAGCCGGTGCACATCCTCGACATCAATGCGAGCCCGGTGTCGGCGACCTTGAAGCCGGCCGGCCTCGACATCTCCAAGGACATCATCAGCACCAACTACGGCAAGGACCCGGCCGACCCGCAATGGAAGGACGATCCGGGCGTGAAGGCCTATTTCGAGTTCATGGACAAATATTACCCGGAAGGCGACAAGCTCAACACCGTCAACACCTACGGCTATTCGACGGCGGAGCTGCTGGTGCAGATCCTGCGCCAGTGCGGTGACGACCTCACGCGCGAGAACGTGATGCGCCAGGCCGCCAGCATCAAGGGCTTCGTGCCCAGCCTCGCGCTGCCCGGCCTCTCGATCACGACGTCGCCGACCGACTTCCGCATCAACAAGCAGATGCAGATGATGAAGTTCAATGGCGAGCGCTGGGAGCTGTTCGGCCCGATCATCGAGGACACGGGAGCCGCGGGGTAAGCCCACGCGACTAAGTGCGAGAGACAACAAATCGTGCCAAAACCTCAACTCCGCTCCCTCCCCCCTTGTGGGGGAGGGTTGGGGAGGGGGTAGCCACGAAGACGGTCGCCCGGAGCTACCCCCTCCCTAGCCCTCCCCCACAAGGGGGGAGGGAACGGACGATTTTCGTGGCAAAGCATAATGGCCCACGCGACGCTAACGAGCCTACGCTGCCCTCACCGGCCGCGGCCGCTCGGGTCATCACGGCGGCCTCTGGAATACTAGTACCCACTTTTCTTAGGAAGTGAGTCGTGATTCAACATTGGGATGATACCCGAAGCAAGAGAAGTGCGCCTGTCGCGGAAGGATCGCGAGACGCTTGAGGAACGTTGCCGCTCGCCGGTGACGCTCCAGCGCGATTTGAAGCGACCAAAGATCGTTCTGCTGGCAGCGGCCGGGTACAGCACCCGGTCGATCGCCAAGCAGGTAGGGGTCCAGCCACGGATCGTCAGCCTTTGGCGGCATCGCTATGCAGATCATGGTCTTGACGGCCTGCAGAGCAGGCCGCTGCCTGGCAAGCAGCCGATCTATACAAAGGCCACCGACAAACGGATATTGAAGTTGCTCGATAAGTCGCCTCCCGCCGGGTACGGACGCTGGACTGGACCGCTGTTGGCTCGGGAACTCGGCGACGTCGATGTGCAATATGTCTGGCGATTCTTGCGCAGCAACAAGATCGATCTCGCCGCTCGCAAGTCCTGGTGCGAGAGTGACGACCCAAAGTTCGCGACCAAAGCCGCCGACGTGGTCGGTCTCTATGTGGCGCCGCCAAGAAAGGCGATCGTCCTCTGCGTCGACGAAAAGCCGTCGATCCAGGCCTTGGAACGAGCGCAGGGCTATCTGAAACTACCCAATGGCAGATCCCTGACCGGTCAAAGCCACGACTACAAGCGGCACGGCACGACCACACTGTTCGCCGCGCTGGAAGTCGCCACCGGCAAGATCCTTGCGACGCATTCGAAACGACGCCGCCGGGTCGAGTTTCTCGACTTCATGGATCAGGTGACCGCCTCATTCCCGAACCGCCAACTTCACGTCATCCTCGACAACCTCAGCACCCATACGAAGAACGAGGAATGGCTCGCAGCGCATCCCAATGTGACATTTCATTTCACGCCCACGAGCGCTTCATGGCTCAATCAGGTCGAGGTCTGGTTTTCGATTTTGCAGGGGCAGTCATTAAGCGGCGCCTCATTCACCAGTCTCAAGCAGCTCGAGCAGCACATCGATGCTTATGTCAAAGCCTACAACGACAGAGCTGAGCCCTTCGTCTGGACCAAGAAAAGGGTACGCCAGCGCCCCTTCAAAGGCCGCCGTATCACTTCCCTATGATTCCGGGTACTAGGTCACCCGCCTTCGGCGGATGACGACACTCGTCGCGACAGCAACCACCGTCGCCTCACAGGCGCATCAATCGCTGCTGACGCTAGCCAAGTCCCGCTGCTTCACGACCCGGTCGATCAAGCCCCACTGCAGGCCTTCATCCGCGGTCATGAAATGATCGCGATCGAGCGTACGTTCGACATCCTCGTAGCTGCGTCCGCAATGCTCGGCATAGAGCCGGATCATGCGGCGCTTGGTCTGCTCCATCTCCCTGGCGTGGATCAGGATGTCGGACGCCTGGCCCTGGAAGCCGCCGAGCGGCTGATGCACGTGAAGGCTCGCATTGGGCAGCGCGGTGCGCTCGCCAGGCTCCCCCGCCATCAGCAGAAACGAGCCCATCGAGCGCGCCGTTCCCATGCACAGCGTATGCACCGGCGCCTTGACGAATTGCATCGTGTCGTACATCGCCAGCCCGCTGGTGATCACGCCGCCGGGCGAATTGATGTAGAGATGGATCGGCCGCTTCGGGTTTTCCGCCTCGAGAAACAGCAGTTGCGCGCAGACCAGGGCGGAGACCGTGTCGTTGACCTCGCCGTTGAGGAAGACGATCCGCTCGCGCAGCAGCCGCGAATAGATGTCGAAGGATCGCTCTCCCCGGCTCGACTGCTCGATGACCATGGGGACGAGTTGCATCGTGTCGCGCATGCGCGAGCTCCCGTTCAGTGAGTTGCTGATGAGTTGATGCGTCAGGCCGCGCGCATCAGACTGCGCATGTTGCTGTTCGCCGCTGGCGGCGTCCGCCGCATCAGCGGCGCCGCGGCCAGTCCGTGGATGATCCTGAGCCGCGTGCCGCCATCGGCGTTGGGGATGACCTGGAACGTCACGATGCTTTCGAGGTAGGGCGGCTCGTCGTCGCGCATGCGGTAGCGCACTTCCTCGCCTGGCGTCGACGAGATCGGCGCGGCATCGGCGAGGTCGCCGGGCGGCAGCCAGGTGTCGCGCAGCGCCGGACTGCTGATGGCACGCCAGACTTTCTCCGGCGGCGCATCGAGCTCGTAGTCGAGCACCAGTTCATCGCCCTGCGCGTCAGCCTCGAGATCGGTCATTGGTCCATGTCCTTCAGCAGGGTTTTCAATGCATCGACCCGTGATGGCCAGTAGGCGCGGTACTTCGCCAGCCAGCGCGCGATGTGCGCCAGGCCATTCGGATCGACCTCGTAGTTGACGAAGCGGCCCTGCCGCTCTTCCCGCACCAGCCCCGCGTTCCGCAGCACCGCGAGATGCTGCGACATCGCCGGCTGGCTGATCGTCAAACCTTCGCGAAGGGCGCTGGCATTCATGCCGCCGGCCGCGAGCTTCTCGAAGATCGCGTAGCGCGTCGGATCGGCCAGCGCCTTGAAGATGTCACTCTCGATCATGACGACACATAAGCATACACTTATGTTTTGTGCAAGCCCGCAGCCCAAGCATTGGCGAGCCTATCGAGCGATCCCACGCTCGCGGACTGCATTCCACTGTAGAAAACACTCTCGCAAAGTCCCCCGCTGCGCTCCCTCCCCCCTTGTGGGGGAGGGTTGGGGAGGGGGGCCTCCGGGCGACCGTCCTCGTAGCTACCCCCCTCCCTAACCCTCCCCCACAAGGGGGGAGGGAACCTACCGCCGATGGGGCGTCGACTTCGACCAACACTGCTGAGAAAAAACTACGCCGGCACCTCGCCAAAGTTCTTCCCCACCGGCAGTACCGCATGCCGGATGAGCCGCGAGTCTTCCACCGCCGCCTGCCTGTGCTTCACCGCTTCGCGGTAGACGGGATCCCGGATCATCTCGACGAACGCCTGCACGGACGGATATTCCGCGATGAAGCAGTGATCCCAGCGCTCCTCCTGCGGGCCGATCAGCATCAGCTCGAAGCGGCCCTGCCAGATGATGCGGCCGCCGAGGCGCTCGAACACCGGGCCGCTCTCGCGGCCATAGGCGGCATAGGCTTCCGCGCCGCTGACCTTGCGTCCGTCGGGATAGGCCGCCTCCTTGCGCAGTCGCACCAGGTTCAGCATGTGGATCGGACCCGGGCGGTCGTTCTCCCGGAACTGCGCGAACACCTCCTTGGTGGGATCGATATGGCCCATGAACTCCCTCGTCTGTCGTTGTTTACCTTGGCTTAACCATAACGCGGCGTTACGAGCGCGAAACTCCTAATCGCGCGTTAAGCTCTTCCTAACTGCCCCTTAAACTCCGGACATTACCGTGGTCGGACGGCGGGATCGCGGGCTCGGGTTGCGTATGGCGCGGGGACGGAAACAGGGCGGCGGACGCAAGGAGCCGCGATTCGGTCTTGCGGCCGCGATGGCCGATCTGCGCCTCGACCCCAAGGATCGCATTCCCTCCGACAACGCGCCCAAGAAGTCCGCTGCAAAGAAAAAGCCGGTCGAGCCGGACGACGAGGACGATGTGCCGGCGCGCGCGCCGAAAGCCACCCCACCGAAACCGAAGCCTGCCCGAGCCAAGTCACGCTGGGGAATGTCGATCGGTCGCATGGCCTACTGGGCACTGGTCTGCGGCCTGTGGGGCGTGATCGCACTGGTCGGCGTGGTGATCTGGGCCGGCGCGCATCTGCCGCCGATCCAGTCGCTGGAGATCCCGAAGCGCCCGCCAACGATCGAGATCGTGGGTTATGACGGCAGCATGCTGGCGCAGCGCGGCGAGATGGCGGGCGCCAATGTCGCGCTGAAGGATCTGCCGCCCTATCTGCCCAAGGCGTTCATCGCCATCGAGGACCGCCGCTTCTACCAGCATTTCGGCATCGATCCGATCGGCATCGCCCGCGCCGTGGTCGCCAACGTCCTGCATCGCGGCGTGTCGCAGGGCGGCTCGACCCTGACGCAGCAGCTCGCCAAGAACCTGTTCCTGACCCAGGAGCGCACGCTGGCGCGCAAGCTGCAGGAGGCCGAGCTGGCGCTGTGGCTGGAGCGCAAATATTCCAAGCGCGAGATCCTGGAGCTGTATCTCAACCGGGTCTATTTCGGCTCCGGCGCCTATGGGGTCGAGGCGGCGGCGCAGCGCTATTTCGGCAAGTCGGCGCGGCAGGTGACGATCGGCGAGGCCGCGATGCTCGCCGGCCTCGTCAAGTCGCCGTCGCGGCTGGCGCCGAACCGCAACCCGGAGGGCGCCGCCAAGCGCGCGCAGACCGTGCTCGCGGCGATGGCCGACGCCAAGTTCATCACCGACGCCCAGGCGCAGGCCCAGATCGCGCACCCTTCCGTCGCGGTGAAGCCGGCCGGCGCCGGCACCATCAACTACGTCGCCGACTGGATCGGCGAGGTGCTCGACGATCTCGTCGGCCAGGTCGAGGAATCGATCGTGGTGGAGACCACGATCGATCCGAAGCTGCAGAGCGTCGCCGAGGCCGCGATCATCGACGAGCTCGCGGCGAAGAGCGTCAAGTTCAACGTCAGCCAGGGCGCGCTGGTGGCGATGACGCCGGATGGCGCCGTGCGCGCCATGGTCGGCGGCCGCAACTATTCCGACAGCCAGTTCAACCGCGCCGTCACCGCCAAGCGCCAGCCCGGCTCGGCGTTCAAGCCGTTCGTCTATCTCACCGCGATCGAGCAGGGCCTGACGCCGGACACGGTCCGCCAGGACGCGCCGCTCGATCTGAAGGGCTGGAAGCCGGAGAACTACAGCCGCGAATATTTCGGCCCGGTGACCTTGACCCAGGCGCTGGCGATGTCGCTCAACACGGTCGCGGTGCGCGTCGGCCTCGAGGTCGGGCCGAAGAACGTGGTGCGGACCGCGCACCGGCTCGGCATCGCCTCCAGGCTCGATCCCAACCCGTCGATCGCGCTCGGCACCTCCGAGGTGTCGATGATCGAGCTGGTCGGCGCCTATGCGCCGTTCTCGAATGGCGGCCTCGCCGTCTCGCCGCATGTGGTGACGCGGATCAGGACGCTCGACGGCAAGCTGCTCTACATGCGCCAGACCGAGCAGCCGGTGCAGGTGATCGAGCCGCGCAACGCGGCGATGATGAATCAGATGATGCAGGAGACGCTGATCTCCGGCACCGCGAAGAAGGCCGAGATCCCGGGCTGGACCGCTGCCGGCAAGACCGGCACCAGCCAGGATTTCCGCGACGCCTGGTTCATCGGCTACACCGCGCATCTCGTCACCGGCGTCTGGCTCGGCAATGACGACAACTCGCCGACCAAGAAGGCGACCGGCGGCGGCCTGCCGGTCGAGGTCTGGACGCGCTTCATGCGATCAGCGCATCAGGGCGTGCCGGTGGCGGCGCTGCCGAATGCACAGAGCCCCGGCGTGGTCCCGACACTGGCGCAGATCGCCTCACAGATCACGGCGCCGACGGCCCCTGCCCCCAATGCCGCCTACTCCGCGCGCTCGGCGCCGCCGCCAAGCCGCAACAATGTGCGGCCGGAGCCCGCCGCCGGCCTCGATGGCTGGCTGGTCGACCGGTTGTTCGGTGGTCGGCGCTGAGCTGAGCTCATCGCGTGACGACTTGCGCCACGCCCACCGTCATTCCGGGGCAAGGCCGCAGGCCTTGAACGCGGAATCTCGATGTGGCTTGGCTGGCGTTCGTTCAACAAGCTCGGCTTCCGGGTTCAATCGTCAACGCGCCTGCGCGCGTTCACGATTGCCCCGGAATGACGATGGCTCGGCTGAGGATGGATGCAACCCGGCTGGCTCAGCCAGCCGCCTTGGCGATCGGAAGCGGAGCCGGATCAACCGCCCCAGAACCAGCCGTCTGCGCCAAAACGCGTCCGATCTGCCGCAGCATCAGGCTCGCGCGGTGGGCGCTATAGTCCAGCAGCCAGCGGCTAAAGGCACTGGCGGCCATCGGCCGCGCGAACAGGAAGCCCTGCATCGCATCGCAGCCGAGCTCGGCCAGCAGCTTGCGCTGCGGCTCGGTCTCGACCCCTTCGGCGACCACGGCCACGTCGAGGCTCTGGCCGACGCGCACGACCGCGGTCACGATCGCCCGCGTGCCGCTGTCGTTCTCGAAATCGCGCATGAAGCTGCGATCGATCTTCAGCTCGTCGATCGGCAGCTGGGCCAGCCGGCTCAGGCTGGAATAGCCGGTGCCGAAATCGTCCAGCGACAGGCCGACGCCCATGTTGCGCAGCTCGTTCATGGTCGCGATCACGGTGGCGCGCTCGTTGAGGATCACCCCTTCGGTGATCTCCAGCATCAGCATCTTCGCCGGCAGGTCGTTGGCGGCCAGGATCTGCGCCACCATCGCCGCCAGGTTGACGTTCTGGAAGTTGATCGGCGACAGGTTCACCGAGATGCAGGGGATATCGAGACCGGCACGCCGCCACGACGCCATCTGCTGACAGGCCAGCTTGATCGACCACACACCGATCTGCTCGATCAGACCACATTCCTCGGCAAGCGGAATGAACTTGGCGGGCGAGACCTCGCCGAGCACCGGATCGTGCCAGCGCGCCAGCGCTTCGACGCCGTGGATCGCGCCGTCGCGGGTGCGGATCTGCGGCTGATAGTGCAGGGTCAGGGCCTCGCTGGCGATCGCCTCGCGCAGCGCGGTCGAATGCATCAGCCGCTCTTCGGCGAGCTTGTCGATGTCGGCGCTGAAGAAGCGGTAGGTCGCCCGTCCCCCGCGCTTGGCCTTGTACATCGCCGCATCGGCCTGCTTGATCAGGGTCTCGATGTCCTTGGCATTATCGGGATAGAGGCTGAGCCCCATGCTCGCCGACATCGGCACCTGCCGCTTGCCGATCGTCAGCGGCATGGCGAGCGCCGCGGTGATCCGCGCCGCCGCCAGCGAGGCCTCGAGCGGATCGCGGTTCTGCAGCACGATCACGAACTCGTCGCCGCCGAGCCGGCCCAGCATGTCGCCGGCGCGAATCTGCGCCCGCAGGCGGTTGGCGAAGCCGACCAGGAACTCGTCGCCGGCGGCATGGCCCAGCGTATCGTTGACGTCCTTGAAATTGTCGGCGTCGAGGAAAGCGACGGCGACGTGTCCGCCTTCCGGACAGGCCTTGATGGCCTCGGCGATCAGCGACGGGATGCGGGCACGGTTGGGCAGGCCCGTCAGCATGTCGTGATAGGCGACCTGCGAGATCGTCGAGCGGACCTCCTGGCGCTCGATGGCGAGCGCACCGAGCTGAACGCAAGCGGCGACGATCTGCTCGTGCCAGGGGCTGGGGCCGCGGCATTCACGGAAGTAGAAGGCAAAGGTGCCGATGACGCGGCCGTCCTTGCCCTTGATGGGCGACGACCAGCAGGCGCGCAGGCCGGCGGCGAGCGGGCCGGCCTTGTAGGGCTGCCAGCGCGGATCATTGTCGATGTCGCGCGACAGCACCGGCTCGCAGAGATAGGCGGCGGTGCCGCAGGAGCCGACGTCCGGCCCGATCGGGATCCCGTCGAGGCTGGCGGAAAAATCGGCCGGCAGGCTCGGGCCGCCGAGCGGATGCACGTGCCCATCGGAATCGACGTGCAGGATTGAGCAGACGACGTCAGGGGCGAGCTCTTCGACCCGGCGGCACAGTTGATCGGCGATGGTCGTGATCGAAACGTCGGACGCCAGCGACGCCATGATCAGCTGCTGCAGCGAGCGCAGCTGCTTGGTCTCCCGGATGTCCGTGAGCAGCCCGAACAGATATCTGACCTTGCCCCGCCTGGTCCGGTGCGCCTTGACATAGGCGGTCGTCCAGATCTCGCGGCCGTCCTTGTCGTAGACCAGCACGTCCTCCTCGATGCCGCGGTCGTCCTCGAGGCATTGCCTCAGCCGGTTGACGATGGCGGGATCGGTGCAGGGGCCGGTCAGCAGTTCCTCGGCGCGGCGCCCGATCGCCTGTTCAGGCGTGTAGCCGAACAGGCTGGCAAAGGCGGCGTTGGTGTACAGGACGTTGAGATGGCGATCGGTGACGATGACGGCCCGGTTGGTCCGATCGGCGACCGACGTCAGCAGCGCATTGCGCTCGCGCATGTCGACTTCGGTGGTCACGTCACGAATGAACAGCAACGAACGGACCGGCTCATCCTCCCGGCCCGGCGGGAGCGCGCACAACGACAGGCGGAGGCGGGTCCGCCCGCCGTCGGCATGGCGCATCGTCATTTCGCGGGCGTCGGACTGGTCCGGCTCCTGCTGCGCGTCGGTCGCCTCGGCGCACGGGGTCGCCGCGATCAGATCCGCGGGGAGACCCAGGCTTTCGAGGTCGGCGCCGACCAGAGCGGCCGGCTCACGCCGCAGCAGCACCGACGCCGCCTGATTGGCGTGCTGGACGTGGCCCTGCGCGTCGAGAAAGAGAATCGCCTCGGAGGCACCGTCGAGCGCGGCAGAGAGCAATTGTGTGGATGCGGCCGGTTGAAACTCGCTTGCAAACATCGTTCGATTCGAGGCGCGCTGCACGTTTCGAGAGAAACGATCGGCGCTTTGGTTGCAGCGAACGGCCCGGCAGCTCGCTGGGACGTCACCTTGGGTTGATTGCGGTAAATCTGGCGAGCGCAGCGTTACAGCCACGTTAAGGCGCCGCCGATTTGGGCAATATCCTGCGACTGCAGGCGAGAAGGCTTAAGAATTCGATAGTCCGCAGGCGGGTTCTGAGTTCATCGATGCAGATTGGAACCCGACGAAGAAATGGCCCGGACCAGAAGGCCGGGCCATTGGGACTCACATCGTCGAGAGGTCTGTCGTCGAGACCTCAGTCGTCGATGCCATAGCGATGCAGATCGTTGCCGCAGGTGTCGAGCCACTTCTTGGCGCGCTCGACCGAGGCGCAGATTCTGCCGCACACCTTCCAGAACCGCGGCGAGTGGTTCATCTCGATCAGATGCGCGACCTCGTGCGCGGCGAGATAGTCGAGCACGAAGGGCGGCGCCAGGATGAGACGCCACGAGAACGACAGCGAGCCGGCCGAGGTGCACGAGCCCCAGCGGCTCGACTGGTCGCGGATCGACAGCCGCTTGACCTTGACGCCGAGCTGCTCGGCATAGCCGTCGGCGGCCTTCTGCAGGTCACGGCGCGCCTCGCGCTTGAGGAAGTCGAGCACGCGGCGTTCGGTGTGCTCGATCCCGCCGGCCACGCACAGGATCTTCTCGCCACTGTCGCGCGTCTCGGTCCACACCGTGCCGCGCTCGCCGGCGCGATGCACGATCTTGTGCGGCACGCCGCGCAGCGGCACCAACGTGCCCGGCAGGAATGGCGCCGCCTTCGGCAGCCGGCCGAGACGCGCCGCGATCCACGCGCCGTGACGCTGCGCGAAGTCTTTCGCTTCGATGATGGTGCCGCGCGGAGGCATCGTCAGGATCGCTTCGCGATCCGACGGATGAATTCTCAGGGTATAACGTCGCGCACGACGGTGACGCCGCAATCTAATCGAGTAGATTTGCGAGCCGTGCTTGACGAGAAGACGCGAGGGTTCGGCGGGCCGCCGATAAAGTAGCGCGCGAGTGGCCATTTCTGTCAGTCCGGGGGGTAAGAACTCGCCCGGATTTTGCCACATCCACCGCCAGGGAAAGCGCTCGGCGCAAAAACAAATCATTTGCCCAACATACAGGGGTTCCGAAGGTTCCGCACCCCAGCAGTTGGGCCTCTCAGGCTCCCGAAGATATGAATTCAGGTTCAAAAGCATCGCTCAAGGAGCGACGCCACATTCACTGCTTGAGTCACTCCTGAATTCCGGTTTCTACCGTCCCTTCAAAGAGTTACCGCGCAGCCGGATTCGGATGCGCGGTGAATGTGATTGTCGCTCATTCAGCCGCAATGGCGAGCAGCGACTTGGGATCGGCCGCCGACAACATGAAATCGTTGATGCGCGGCACGATCTCCGACTTGAATCGCGAGCCGTTGAACACGCCGTAATGACCGACACCCGGTTGCACGTAGTGAACCCGGCGATGATCCGGGATCGACGAGCAGAGTCCATGCGTCGCTTCGGTCTGACCGAGACCGGAGATGTCGTCCTTCTCGCCTTCGACGGTCATCAACGCCACACGCGTGACCTTCGACGGGTCGACCAGCGTGCCGCGGTGGGTCATCTCGCCCTTCGGCAGCGCGTGTCGGATGAACACCGTCTCAACCGTCTGCAAATAATATTCCGCAGCCAGGTCCATGACGGCGAGATACTCGTCGTAGAAGTCGCGGTGCTTGTCGACCTGGTCGCCGTCACCCTTCACGAGGTTGGCGAACAGCGCCTTGTGGGCGTCGACATGGCGGTCGAGGTTCATGCTGATGAAGCCGTTCAGCTGCAGGAAGCCCGGATAGACGTCGCGCATCACGCCGGGATGCGGGAACGGCACCTTGGTGATGACGTGGTTGCGGAACCAGTCGATGCCGCGCTCCTGGGCGAGATTGTTCACGCCGGTCGGATTGCGCCTGGTGTCGATCGGGCCGCCCATCAGGGTCATCGAGATCGGTGCGAACGGATCGCGCTCGGCCTCCATGACCGACACCGCGGCCAGCACCGGCACCGCCGGCTGGCACACCGCCATGACGTGCATGTTGGTGCCGAGGAAGCGCAGCATCTCGATGACGTAGTCGATGTAGTCGTCGAGGTCGAAACGGCCCTCGGCCAGCGGAACCATCCGCGCGTCGGACCAGTCGGTGATGTAGACCTCGTGGGTCGGCAGGAACGCCTCGACGGTACCGCGCAACAGCGTCGCGTAATGGCCGGACATCGGCGCCACGATCAAGAGCCGGGGCTGGGGCGCGCGCAGAGGGCGGGTCAGCTTGCGGTCGAAATAGAGCAGCCGGCAGAACGGCTTTTCCCAGATCGCGCGGACCTCGACCGGGGTCCGGATGCCGTTGACCTCGGTCTCGTCGAGACCCCATTCGGGCTTGCCGTAGCGGCGCGTGGTGCGCTCGAACAGCTCGCAAGCCGCTGCGACCGACTTGCCCATCTCGGTATGCGCCCAGGGATTGAGCGGGTTCTGAAACAGGATCTTGGTGGCATCGGTGACAGCGCGCGCCGGATTGAGCGATGCATGCGCCATTTCGTACATCCAGTACATCGGTGTCGTCAGGACCGGACTGCCTTCCGACGCCAGGGGCGGTGCACCGCCAAACTCACCTATCGGCATTCTCGTTCAACCTCTCTGCAACGCAGCATACTGCCGAATGCGTAATTAAGCGTCAATGCGGTGTTGTACGTGTCAACGCCGCAAAGCGACGAAATGAGCCCGGAAATCCACGGGAAAAGCGCAATTATTCCCCTGCCGCCAGCAGCGAGCCGGCGCGGCGCGCGCTGCGCAAAAGAGCAATGAATGCCGCAAACGACGCCAGCAGCAGGGCGGCATTGAGCCCGAGCGCGGTCAGCATCAGGTCGGACCGGAAGACGTGATCGGCCAGCAGCGCGCGCATGCCCTCGAACACGTAGGTCGGCGGCAGCGACCAGGCGACGAGCTGCAGCCAATGCGGCAGCACCTGGACGGGATAGTACACGCAGGCCAGCGGCATCAGCGCGAACATCAGGGTCCAGACGATGCTCTCAGCGCCAAGCCCGTTGCGCAGCACCAGACCCGACACGAAGATTCCGACCGCCCAGGAGGTGAAGATCAGATTGCAGAAGAACGCGATCAGCGGCAGCCCGAGGCTGTAGAAGTTGAAGTCGAAGAACCAGACCGCGATCAGGGTCATCGGGATGATGCCGATGGCCAGCCGGATCAGGCTCATCGTCATCAGCGCCAGCAGGAATTCGATCGGCGTCAGCGGGCTCATCATCAGGTTGCCGATGTTGCGCGCCCACATCTCCTCCAGGAAGGAGATCGAGAAGCCGAGCTGGCCGCGGAACAGGATGTCCCACAGGATCACTGCGCCGATCAGCGTGCCGCCAGCTTTGGCGAAGAAGCCGGCATTGGCGGTGATGTAGGTCTGCAGGAACCCCCAGGTGATGATCTGCAGGGTCGGCCAGTACATCAGCTCCAGCAACCGCGGCCAGGACGACAGCAGCAGGTACCAGTAGCGCAGGATCATCGCGCCGATCCGGTGCGGCGAGATGTGGAGGGAAAGATCGTTCATTGCGCCGCCTCCCGGTCGCGGCCGCGGGCGACGTCGAGAAACACCTCCTCGAGCGTCGAGCGGTTGTAGCGCGCCATGATCTGCGCCGGGCTGTCGTCGTCCTCGATGCGACCGCGCTTCATGATGATGACGCGGTCGCACAGACGCTCGACCTCCAGCATGTTGTGGGAGGCGAGCAGGATGGTGGCGCCGCGGCGCGCGCGATAGCGCTCGAGATGGCCGCGCACCCAGTCGGCGGTGTCGGGATCGAGCGAGGCGGTCGGCTCGTCCAGGAGCAGCAGCTCGGGATCGTTGATCAGCGCCTTCGCCAGCGCGACGCGTGTCTTCTGCCCGGCCGAGAGCTTGCCATTGGCGCGATCGATGAAGTCGGTCAGGTCGAGCTGCGACGCGAGTTCGGCGATCCGCTCCTTGAGGTGGTCCACCGCATAGAGCCGGCCGAAGATGGTGAGGTTCTGCCGCACCGTGAGACGCATCGGCATGTCGACATAGGGGCTCTCGAAGTTCATCCGCCCCAGCACGGCCGCCGCCTCGTCCGGCATGCTGTGGCCGAGCACGGCGACCTCGCCCGAGGTCGGCTGCACCAGCCCCATGATCATCGCAATCGTCGTGGTCTTGCCGGCACCGTTGCCGCCGAGCAGCCCGGTGATGCTGCCCCGGCGGATCGCAAAGGAGATGCCGTCGACGGCCGTCGTCGTCTTGTAGACCTTGGTCAGCCGCGACACGGCAATCGCGGGCGAAACCGAGCCGGAATCGGATGAGAGGGTCGGCACTGCGTCATCTTGCGTCATGGGAGGGGTTCATTGAGGCATTGTGCCGCAAACCGCAACAGGCCACCAACGGCCGCCCAGATTTGTCGCCGCGCCTGCGCGGCATTAGGTTCCCGTCATGACCGACGACGCCCTGATCATCGACACGCCCGACACCGACTATCGCCATCCGCGCCAGCGCGTCCGGCTCGACACCATCCTGCGGCTGCGCTGGCTGGCGGCGCTCGGTCAGTTGAGCGCGATCTTCATCGTGGTGCAGGGGCTGGAGTTCGACCTGCCGGTGGTGCCCTGTCTGGCCGTGATCAGCATCTCGGCGCTGCTCAATCTCGGCCTGCAGATCGCCTTCAATCCGATGCAGTTGCTGGAGCCGGCCCACGCCGGTGGCCTGCTCGCGCTCAACATCATCGAGCTGACGGTGCTGCTCTATCTCACGGGAGGGCTCGAGAATCCGTTTTCCTACATGTTCCTGGCGCCGGTGCTGATCTCGGCGACCGCGCTGCCGGTCCGCCTGACGATCATGCTCGGCCTGCTCGCCGTGGCCTGCGCCACCGCCTTGTTCTTCATGCACCTGCCGCTGCCGTGGGAAGGCGAGGAGCCGCTGATCTTCCCGCCGATCTATCTGTTCGGCGTCTGGCTTTCGATCGCGCTCGCGATCGGCGTCACCAGCCTCTATGCGTTCCAGGTGACCGAGGAGGCACGGAAGCTGTCGGACGCGCTGGCGGCCACCGAGCTGGTGCTGGCGCGCGAGCAGCACCTCACCCAGCTCGACGGTCTCGCGGCGGCCGCCGCGCACGAGCTCGGCACCCCGCTCGCGACCATCGTGCTGATCTCGCGCGAGTTGGAGCGCGCCCTGCACGACAACAGCCAGGTCACGTCCGACATCAAGACCCTGCGCGAGCAGGCGCAGCGCTGCCGCGACATTCTCGGCAAGATCACCCAGCTGTCCTCGATCGGGTCGATGTACGACCGGATGAAACTGTCGACCTTGATCGAGGAGACGGTCGCACCGCATCGCGACTTCGGCGTCGACATCAAGGTGCGCGTCGCGGTGGCCGCAGCCAAGGAACCGGTCGGCTCACGGAATCCTGCGATCCTCTATGGCGTCGGCAACATCCTGGAGAATGCCGTCGATTTCGCGCGCAACGCCGTCGAGGTGAACGCCTGGTGGAACAACGAGACGGTCGAGATCGTGGTGTCCGACGACGGCCCCGGCTTCGCACCTGATATCCTGAAGCGGATCGGCGAGCCCTATCTGTCGCGGCGGCCGAGCGTCGAGGACGGCCCGGGAGGTAACCAGGGCGGCGGACTCGGGCTCGGCGTGTTCATCGCCCGCACCCTGCTGGAGCGGACCGGGGCCAAGGTCTCGTTCAGCAATCGCACCTTCCCCGACCACGGCGCCGTGGTCCAGATCGTCTGGCCGCGGCGGCGCTTCGAGGCCAGCGAGGACGACGATGGCGAGGCGGAGCCGGAATGAAACCCGCGGGGCAGCCGCCCCTGGCGTGCTCCTGGCATACAGCGCACCCGCCCCTGCGCGGCGTCACGCCGCAGACTGCGGCAACCCGCGATCTTGGCAGCGGCGACTCGGCAGACCATATGAGGATGGACCAGATCGTCTCGCAACCATCGAGCCTTCTTCTCAAGGATATATGACCGTGGGCGCCATCGCCGAACTGACGAACCACCCGGACCGCTCTCTCCTCATCGTGGAGGACGACAAGCCGTTCCTGGAGCGCCTGTCGCGCGCCATGGAGACTCGCGGCTTCACCGTCACCTCCTGCGAAAGCGTCGCCGAAGGTATTTCACAGATCGGCAAGGCGGCGCCGGCCTTTGCCGTGGTCGACCTCCGGCTCGGCGACGGCAACGGCCTCGACGTGGTGTCGGCGCTGAAGCGCAAGCGTCCCGAAGCCCGCGCCATCGTGCTGACCGGCTACGGCAACATCGCCACCGCGGTGACCGCGGTGAAGATGGGCGCGGTCGACTATCTCGCCAAGCCGGCCGATGCCGACGACGTGGTCGCCGCGCTGCTGTCGACCACCAGCGAAAAGTCCGAGCTGCCGCAGAATCCGATGTCGGCCGACCGCGTGCGCTGGGAGCACATCCAGCGCATCTACGAGATGTGCAATCGCAACGTCTCGGAAACGGCGCGCCGCCTCAACATGCACCGCCGCACTCTGCAGCGCATCCTCGCCAAGCGCGCACCGAAGTAAGCGAGCGCTTGCTCGCTCCGGCGTCAGTGCGTCTTCACGAACGCCTGTAGCGCGTGGAAGACCGTGCGCCGCGGGTTGCGGCTGCACCAGTTGCGCATCCAGCTGTCGACCTCGGTCAGATCGAGCTTGATCTGCCGGCCCTCGTCGCCGCGGTCCGCATTGATCGCGGAGACGTAGCCCATCATCCACTGCTGATATTTTGATATGGCGTTGACGTAGGGTTCGTCGCCATTGCTGATCGCCTTGTAGGTGCCGGGCGGCTGCTCCTCGGCGGCGGCGATGAAGCGCTCGCAGGAATCGGCGCCCACGCCGAGGACGTAGAACGCCTTTTCCTCCGCGCGGACTCCAGTCGCGAAGAGCAGTGCCAACGCCAAGACCACCCGTCGCATCTGTCGTCCCTGTCCGCACCCCTGGGCTGGATACTGCTCGAACCTTAAAATTGTTCCGGCATGTTGCGCCCTATGCGGGGCAATTGTCGGGCGAAGTCGGGGAAATTGCCGGGAGGCCAGACGGGTCGATGCTGTCGCCCTTGGCAACAGTCCTGAATCGGGCGCGGGTGCACGATAGGCTGATAGGCGCCACGATTCGCCGGCTCGCGTCAGCTCTCCCCGGCCAGCCGGGAGAAATCGGCCAGCACGGCGGCGATCAGCTCTCGGTGCCTGGTATCCTGTTCCGCAAGACTCGCGGCGTAGAGGTTTAGCAGATAGCGCGCCTTCGCGGCAGCTTCCGGCCACGACGCAGCCGCGTGGGCGAGCAGGTGCTGCTCGAGAACCGCCTGGCGCTCGCGCAGGTCCCGTGCGTGAGTTTCGGCCTCCGCCAACGCGCGACGCAGGTCCACGGCCTTCTGCGCGCTCATCCCGCGGTGGCTGTCGAGATCGAGCGGTTCGTCAGTCATCCGATGCACTCGCGTCGATACGCTGCGCGTCTGCAAGATCGGCCGAGCTGATGGATACCATCTCGACGGCACCAGAGTGCGGACGGTCGGCGGGCAGCATCATCATCGTCGCAACCCGGCGGTAGGCAGCAAAGGACAGCCCCTCGATCATCTCTTCGTCCGTGACCACCTCATAGGTGCCTTCCGGCAGGAGACGCTCGATGCTTCTGATCCGGAACGGATGTCTGAAGGTGACGAATTCGCGCCGCGAGCGAATGCTCATCTGCGCCTACCTTTCGCAACAGGCCCGCTGTCGCTGTCGCAACCTCAAGGCTTCTACGAAGCATGCGCCTTGCGGCCGGCAATAGCCACCGCTTTCTCGTCAGCACGACGGATGAGCGGCTGGGCCGTCATCGCACCGTGTCGCTGCGCTTTGGTGCTCGCTATTACAGGAGCCAGGGTGTATCAATGGTGATCACCGCCATTCCGACGGCATTCACCGGTGACTGAGGGTCACGAGCGCTCCCGCCGCAAACCACGCGAGGGATAGCCAATGCCGCAGTTTCGTCTGAGCGAGTGGATCGTTCCACCCATCATCGTGCCGCTGCTGCTGATCCTTCTCGCGCTCGCAACTGCCGCGCTGCATTCGTAGATCACACCGCCGTGCGCCCCGTCGGCGTCGGTGGACGATGGCCACCCGCCGACAAGGCAGTGGCGCCGCGCACGCAGGATCGAGACAGCGCCTTCGTTCGATGCGCTGAACCAGCTCCAACCCGAGTCGAGGAGACCGACATGGCCAAAGGTCAGCAAAAAAGCAATCGGGAAGCCAAGAAGCCCAAGAGGGAGAAGCCCAAGAGCATTGCCGCAGCGCCGAGCCAGAAGGCCGGAGCATGGCAGCCGGATTTTTCCAGCGACAAAAAGAAGCGCTAGGGGCTTTCCGGTCTCATCAGTCTGGATGGTTCTCCCGCACGCAAGGCCGCGCGCAATGCGGTGACGATGCGGCTGACCGTACTGGCAGCGCAAAGGACAGAGCATGGCGCGCGAAACGATCTATTTCGTCCAGGCGTTCAGCACCGGCCGGGGCGGACGCCCGAAAGCCGAGACGCCGATCGCCTGCAAGACGGAATCGAGCGCGCTCCGAACTGCGGAACGACTGGTGTCGAGCAAGGCAGGCGTCGTCGCCTTCTCGTCATCGGGCGATCCCGACATGGGCGACTATGACGATGAGCCGACGGTTTTCTTCCGCCACGGCGAGTTGCCGTCGGCTTTCGATTGAGATGCGCACCCGCTTTGCCGCCGGCAACCACCGCCGAGCGCCCCCTTGGATGACGTCCGCCCATCTGCGGCGCCCTCCGAACCTGATCGGACACACACATGATTGAGTTTCCAAATCACAGCCGCTCCTATGATCGCACGCGACGTGCCGTACGGTTCTGGGGCTACGACAGCGCGATCGAAGCGTCGTTCTTCGTCGACGAGGGCGCGTTGAGACGCCTTCAACCCGACACCTGTCCGGACGAGTCGGGCTTTCTGACTGCGTTCGATTCCAACCGTGAGCGCATCTGCGCCGCCGCTGCCAAGGTCTATGTCCGAGGAAGCCGGGGATCCTACGATCTCGTCGCTGCAAATTTTTGACGGCGCTGCCTGCGGATCGGCTCTCAGCGATGCGATGTCTCTCATCTCGAGAGTCGTGACCTGACGGAGCCTGCGTCACCTACCTAGGCAAGGGAACCCCGGAGCGCGCTTAAGGATTCTCTAGAGGTCCGCGTGGCCCTGCGGGTCGATCAGCCGGTTGATCCGCTGCGCCGCCGCGAGCCCGAAGCGCACCGTCATCAGCTTGCGCGTCGGCGCCGGCAATCTGTGCTCAGGCGCCTCGCAATGCAGGTGGGCGCCATAGGCATCGGCCACGATCAGGCCGGTGTCCTGCGGAAAGATCTCGCACGGCAGATCCTGCGTGAAGGCGAAGAACAGCCGGTCGCAATGCAGCCGATAGTCCTCCCATTTGTGATCGGCGCGCAGATCCTCCAGCGACGACTTGATCTCGACGATCCAGATCTCGCCGCGCTCGTTCAGCGCCACCAGGTCGGCGCGGCGGCCCGACGGCAGCGGCAGCTCGCTGATGGTGGCAAAGCCGAGCGAGCGCAGCAGCCGCGAGGTGCCGCGCGCGATCGAAAGCGCCGTTTCCGACTGGCGGCGGTCGACGGGGACGAGGCTGATTCTGGCGGCTGACGAGTCCATCGCTGCAGCATAGCCGATTCCAGGCGTCTCCCAAGCCCTGTTGACGCCCCGATGCGGGCCGCTGCAGCGCGGAGCCGCGGCGGAGCTCCGCACCGACAGCCGCCTTTTCACTTGGCGCATTGCGAAAAATCGGCATGCTGGCGCCCATGACCGAGCAGAACCAGACCAGGGCGAAGGCCGGCGCGATGATCGTGCCCGTGACGCCGTTCGAGCAGAACTGCACCATCCTGTGGTGCGAGGCGACGAAGAAGGCGATCGTGATCGATCCCGGCGGCGACGTGCCGAACATCCAGGCGGCGATCGCGCAGGCCAAAGTCACCGTCGAGAAGATCTGGCTGACGCATGGCCATATCGATCACGTCGGCGGCGCGGCCGATCTGCGCGATCAGCTGAAGGTGCCGATCGAGGGACCGCATGTCGCCGACAAATTCCTGCTCGACAACGTCGTCGCCAGCGGTGCGCGCTTCGGCATCACAGGCGTGCGCGACGTGACGCCCGACCGCTGGCTCGAGGAAGGCGATACGGTCGAGATCGGCGAGCTCGTCTTCGACATCCTGCACTGCCCCGGCCATTCGCCGGGCAGCATCGTGTTCTTCAACAAGGACATGCGCTTCGCCCATGTCGGCGACGTCCTGTTCAACGGCTCGGTCGGCCGCACCGACCTGCCCGGCGGCAGCCACGACACGCTGATCCGCTCGATCAAGGACAAGCTGCTGCCGCTCGGCGACGACGTCGGCTTCATCTGCGGCCACGGCGCCGGCTCGAGCTTCGGCCAGGAGCGGATGACGAACCCGTTCCTGACGGGGATGGCCTGAGACGAACTACTTCAGGCCGGCCGCCTGCAGCGCGCGCTCGATCACCGCGGCCACGTCGATCACACGGCGCCGCTTCTGCGGCGGCGCCTGCGTCGGGACGGCGGTCGCGGGCTTGAGAACCGGCGGCGCGTCGGCCGGCGTCATGTCGACCGCCTTCGCGCCTGAAGGCCTTGGAGCTGAAGGCTTGATTTCGACCGGCGTAACGGCCGGCTTCGCGGCCACCGCTTGCGCGACCACCGGCGCCGATGGCCTGGATCCCGGCAACTCGGTTTTCGGCTTCGCGGCCTTGCCGGAAGCAGACCGCGTCCCCTTCGCCCGCGCCGGCGGACGCGCCGGTGTCGGCTTGACCGGCGCCGCCTTGACCGGTGTCTCCGGCACGGGCTTGGCCTCGGTCGGCTCGACCGCGGCCGGCGCATCCGGCCGCCGCAGCATTTTCGTCAGGGCCGGCAGCGCCGAGATCGGCGACACCTCGGGAATGAGCTTCGTGCTCGGCGAGGTCGCGGCCGGCTTCGGCTGACGGATCCAGTCGGTCACGCCGAAGAACTTCGCGATCAGATAGGACGAGGAGATGCCGGCTTCGAGCAGGAACGGCCCGGCCTTGCCATAGCGCTTGTCGTTGGCGGCGACGCCGATCGGCGTGCCATGCGCCATGTTGGAGATGGTGAAGGATTCGACCATGGTCTCGCCATCGGCGTTCCACCACTGCTCGTGCGGATAGCCGTTGACCTCGCCTGCGGCCATCGGCGCCAGCGGCAGATGATGCAGGTCGAGCCATTGCTTGACGATCTCGCCGGCATTGTCCGGATGCACCGTGTAGTCGGCGGTGCCGTGCCACACCGACAGCTTCGGCCATTTGCCGCGATGGCTGGAGGCGCGGCGCACGAGATCGCCGAGCTCGCCGGCCGGCCGCGCCGGCGGCATCCGCATCTGCAGGATGGCGTCGCGCATGTTGCGCGCGGTGCCGAACGGCAACCCGGCGATCACGGCGCCGGCCGCGAACACCTCCGGATGCGCCGCCAGCATCGCCATGGTCATGGCGCCGCCCGCCGACAGGCCGGTGACGAAGATGCGGTTCGCATCGATGGCGTAGTCGGCCACCATGCGGGCGATCATCTCGCGGATCGAGGCGACCTCGCCCTGGCCGCGCGTGATGTCCTCGGACTGAAACCAGTTGAAGCAGCGCTGCGGATTGTTGATGCGCTGCTGCTCCGGCATCAGCAGCGCGAAGCCGAAATGCTTCGCGAGCGTCGACCAGCCGGCGCCGAGATCGTAGTCGGCGGCGCC
The DNA here is from genome assembly GCF_051168175.1 of Bradyrhizobium sp. HKCCYLRH2047. Taxonomy (NCBI): domain Bacteria; kingdom Pseudomonadati; phylum Pseudomonadota; class Alphaproteobacteria; order Hyphomicrobiales; family Nitrobacteraceae; genus Bradyrhizobium; species Bradyrhizobium sp. HKCCYLRH2047. The sequence continues at coordinate 603,061 of NZ_JBNPUM010000001.1, read as the reverse complement.
CTGCCCGCAGCCGTGCAGCACGACGACGAGCGGCAGCAGCGGCTGACGCTGTGCCGGCACATGGGCGAACATCTTCAGACGGCCGGGATTGCTGCCGAAGCTTTCGACCTCGACCAGCGGACATTCCGGAGCGGGACCGGACTGTCGGTGGAAATCTGCGAATCCGGTGATGCCATTCAGCTCGCGCAGCCGTCGCAAATACTCAACATTTTCAGCGAGGGACAACGGCAGCTCCTTGGCAGTCACGGATCAAACCCACCATCACCCAGATGGTTGCTGCAGCGCAAAAGAAAAAGCCCGCGAGATTGCGGAGCTCGGCAATTTGATTGCGAATTTCGCTCTTGCTGCGATCTAAATGCCACGCCGACGCGGTTCTTCACGCAGCAATCACCGAAAAGCGAACCGACGAGGCGTTCGATCGCCGCGAGCGTGAAAGCGACACGCAACGCAACCCGGAAAGGCAGTGACCGCGTTCGGCATGTCGCCATTGCAGCCACAGGTCAACGAATCGACAACCCCGCGCCGAGTGTGAGCACCGATCGGTGATCAGTAAACAAACAAATGGCAGCCATGCACCGGTCGTCCCGCGCGGCAAGATGATTGCCTCGCACCGAGGCGCCAATTAGCCTGATCGGTAAGCAACAACGAATTCCGCTTGGGAGAAAACACATGGCGCGGCTCAAATTCGGCGCGTTCCTCGCTCCGCATCATCCGATCGGCGAGCATCCGATGCTGCAATTCCGCCGCGACCTCGATCTGGTCTCGCAGCTCGACGAGCTCGGCTATGACGAGTTCTGGTGCGGCGAGCATCATTCCAGCGGCTGGGAGATGATCGCTTCGCCCGAGATGTTTCTCGCCGCCGCCGGCGAGCGCACCAAGCGCATCAGGCTCGGCACCGGCGTCATCTCGCTGCCCTATCATCATCCCTACAACGTCGCGCAGCGGATGGTGCAGCTCGATCACATGACCGGCGGCCGCGCCATCTTCGGCTCGGGCCCGGGCGCGCTCGCCTCCGATGCCCACACGCTCGGCATCGATCCGATGACGCAGCGCGACCGTCAGGACGAGGCGATCGCGATCATCCGCCGCCTGTTCAACGGCGAGCGCGTCACGGCGAAGAGCGACTGGTTCACGATGAACGACGCGGCCTTGCAGATCCTGCCCTTGCAGGAGGAGATGCCGTTCGTCGTGGCGTCGCAGATCTCGCCGTCCGGCATGACGCTCGCCGGCAAATACGGCATCGGCATCATCTCGCTCGGCTCGATGTCGACCCAGGGCCTAATGGCGCTGCCGCAGCAATGGGAGTTCGCCGAGGACGCGGCGAAGAAGCACGGCACCAATGTGAGCCGCGCGAACTGGCGCGTGCTGCTGTCGTGGCACATCGCCGAGACGCGCGAGCAGGGGCGCCGCGAGGCCGGCGCCGGACTGATGCGCTGGCACAACGAATATACGGTGGGCACCCTGATGCGTCCCGGCCTGAAGCCGTTCTCCTCGCCCGATGAGGCCGTCGACAAGACCGCCTTCGTCGAGGGCGCGGCATCGACGATCGGCACGCCGGACGATCTCGTCAAGACGATCAAGAACCTGATGCAGGTGTCGGGCGGTGTCGGCCACATCATCGGCTTCGTGCACGACTGGGCCAATCCGGAGAACACGCGCCGCAGCTGGGACATGGTCGCGCGCTACGTGGTTCCGGAGATCAACGGCTACATCGACGGCCTGCGCCGGTCGCAGAAATTCGTCATCGAGAACCGCGCCATCTTCGAGCGCGCGGGACAGGCCGTGATGGCCAAGATCATGGACAACGACAAGGCCGCCGCGGCGCTGTCGCAGACCGGACCTGGCCGCGTCGCGATTCCTGCGGTGAATGCACCGGACCTGCAGGAGGCGGCGGGGAAGCAGAGGGGATGAGAAGCGTGGGGCGGAGCGGCGCAGCGTCATCCGCCACATCCGGCGCAGCCGGATTCATCAAGCCGCCGAGACGCACAATCGAGAAGGCCCGCAATCTGTCGGCGGATGACGCGGCGCCAATCCGCCATATGCGGGGTTGCTACCTGACCGCGGCCACCAGCTTCTCGCAGTCAGCAAGCGTCGCGATCTGCTTCAGCGTCTCGCGCAGCGCCGGCAGGTCGACGGGCTTCTGGAATTGCGGATAGACGACGAGCCCGAGCACGGTCGCGAGCCGGACGTGCTCGTCGCGCGTGGCGTCCTCCGCGCCGCTGATGAAGATCACCGGCGTGCGCGATTTCAGCTCGTTGAGCAGCAGCAGGATGTCGGCGCCGCAGCGGTCGCCGAGCGACAGATCCAGCGTGATGCAGTCGAAGGTCCGCCGGCGCAGCAGATCCGCCGCCGCCTCGACCGAGGTTACGCAGGTCGCCTCGTAGCCGCACTGCGCGGCGATCTTGCGCAGGATCGACAGATGCACCTCGGCATCCTCGATCACCAGCAACTGGTTGCTCATTTCCCTTGTCCTCGTTGCCTGTTGACCAGACGTCAGGTCAGGCCGTTGCTAGATGCCGCCAGTGGCCGGGTGGTAAACATTTGGCTCCGTGGATCTACGGGTGAACGGGACGCGGGGGCCGCCTGGAGCGAGGCGGGCCTGATGACGTGCGGCCAGCCCGAGCAGGCTCGCGGCGATCGTGTGGTCATGGATGCCGACTCGTCGCCATCTCGTCGAGCGCCGCCTCACCCCGGTCGACGTATCCCGCCAGCAACACCGCGACCTTTTTGATCCAGTCGATGGCGATGCAATTGCCGCGTTCGATGCAACCGGCGATGGTGCCGCAACCATGTCGAATCGACGTCGCGCGCTGGGGCAAAGCATGACGAAATCTGGAGTGGCCGGGATTGCGGCCGCGTTGGCGAGCATTGTCCTGGCGGGGTCAGCGCTGGCGGCCGACCTGCCCGTGAAGGCATCGCCGGTTGTGGCCGCGCCGTCGTGGACCGGCGTCTATGCCGGCGTGTCGATCGGCGCCCGCTGGGCCGACAATGATTGGCGGACCAGCGACATCTCGCCGAACTTCGGTGCCGGCGTGTTCGTGCCGACGGCCGGCACCGGCGGGGCCATGGACAGCGTAGCAGCCAGGATCGGGGGCTATCTCGGCGTCAACTGGCAGTTCGCCCCGTCATGGGTCGCAGGACTCGAAGCCGACTCGGGATGGGCCGACAACAAGACGACAGCAAATCCCCTGCCGGGAACCACCGGGCTGTTCTTCGGTGCTCCGCTGGTCGGCCTTCCCGCAGGCTCCGTGAAGGAGACGTGGGACGGCAGCGTGCGCGCCCGGCTCGGCTATCTGGTTGCCCCGGACACGCTGGTCTATGGCAGCGGCGGCGTGGCGTGGCAGCGCCTCGAGCTGAACGCCAACTGTACCGTCGTTCCGGGCAACGCCTTCTGCTTCGGCAATCCGCACAACGAAACCCAGGCATCGACCCGGGTTGGCTGGACCGTCGGCGGCGGCGTCGAGCACATGATCGGCGGCCACTGGCTGGTGCGCGCTGACTACCGCTACGCCGATTTCGGCACCTGGACTCAGCCCTTCTTCGTCGCGGGCGGCGTCGGGATCGGCTTCGACGACCGCTTCACGGCGCACGTCGCGACGCGCACCCACACCGCGACAGTGGGAGTCGCCTACAAGTTCTGAGGCGCGGTCGGGGGTGAAGACTGCAGGGTGGCCAAAGCAGCCCCCGCAGGCGGCTGCGTGCCCATTATTGATCTAAGAGCTCCTCAGCAAGATGGTGGGCGCGGCACCACTGCAAGCGGGCCCGTGGAGCGATCGACGGATCGCCTTTGCCCCCCAGGGCGGCGTCATCCGCGGCGATATCAACCTATGACTTGCCAGCTTTTGGTCACACAGTCTGATCTCCCCGAGATGAGGCGCCAGCGACCGCATGGCGGACACCGGCGCAGGGGAGCGTCTCCAAAATTTTCTTAACCCGGACCTGCTACCTCTCGCGAGTAGGACACCTCACTGCCCGCCGTCTCGACCCGGCGGGCTTTTCCGTAGGAAAGGTCGCCAATGTCACTCTCTTCAGCCAGGAACTACGCGCTGCGCGCCGAACGGTCGCAGGATCCCAAGGAGGCCGCCGACCTCCTGGCAAAGGCGATCCTGGAGCTGGCCGCCTCGATCGAGGCAACCGACGCCAAGGTGAAGAAGATCAACAAATCGGGCGGCTGACGGTCTCGACGTCCAGATCGGAACGCGTGGCGGCTTCTGCTTGCTCGCCTCGAAAGATGATCCGCTGATCCTGCGTCGATAGACCGCCGATATCGCGGCATCACTCGCGAGCGACAGCAGGAAATAATGGCGCCCGTCCGGGCCGACGGGCAAATCGCTTCCAGCAAAGCGCCTTTGAGAACGCGAAGCCGCACCGCGACGGCCTGCCGGTCGCAGGCTCATCACCATAAGGCGATGCGCGCCGAAAAACTCATTTCACGAACCAGCTCAATCACATCACCCCTGTCCAGTCCCGCGCGCAAAAATATTCTGCTTTCCTTTTTCCGAATCTCGCATATCGTCACGTCGTCCCGTCTCGATCAGAGGGGCGCTTCGCGGTCGTCACGAACGTTGAGGCGGGATGCGGTGGGCGCGTCGATGTTGCAGCGTAGGGTGATCCCGCGCCGACGAACAGCAGAGATGCGCACGGTCAAGTCGCGTGGTCCTGGCACCCCGATGCTGGTGTCCCGCGTAACGCGCGCAAGCGCGTTGCGCGCACGGTGGCCAACAAGCCCGGCGCACCGCGGAGATCGCGAAGCAGCCGTCAAAACCATCGCGCGGGGAATGCCGGGATGCCTCGGCTGAACCTGTGGTACCTGCCGCCTGCATTTTTTTCTGCAGGCGGGCCATGGGTGCGGCCAGCGCCCGGCATTCCCCGTGCCCTCTTCCCAAGGAGGGCAGCAAGTCCAGCAGGACTCGGACGCATGAAGCGCGTCGCGAGATCGCGAACGCGTGCGATGCAGCACAACTACACCGAGACGAAATAACGCAGCGTATTGCATGATGGCTGCAACCGCCCTTCAATGAAGTGCCGGCGCATCGCCGCGCCCCGCCGATCCGAAAACGGAGCCTCCTTGATGTCGATGCAAAGTGTGGCCACGCCATCGTTCCGCCTGACCTCGCCGCGGCGCAACTCGCTGACCCATATTCCGGGCGACGAAGGCTGGCCGATCATCGGCAAGACGTTCGAGACCCTCGCCGACCCCAAGGGTCACGTCGAGCGTAACGCCAGGAAGTATGGCCCCGTCTACCGCACCCACATGTTCGGCGACGTCAACGTCGTGCTGCTCGGCCCCGAAGCCAACGAGCTGGTGCTGTTCGACCAGGCCAAGCTGTTCTCCTCGGCGCATGGCTGGGGCCACATCCTCAATTTGCTGTTTCCGCGCGGCCTGATGCTGCTCGATTTCGACGAGCACCGCATGCACCGCAAGGCGCTGTCGGTCGCCTTCAAGGCCGGGCCGATGAAGTCCTATCTCGCCGGCCTCGACCGCGGCATCGCCGCGCGCATCGCGCAGTGGAAGGCAAATCCGGGCGAGATGCTGTTCTATCCGGCGATCAAGCAGCTCACGCTCGACCTCGCCGCGACGTCCTTCCTCGGCACCGAGATCGGACCGGAGGTCGACGCCATCAACCGCGCCTTCGTCGACATGGTCGCAGCCTCGGTGGCGCCGATCCGGCGGCCGCTGCCGGGCACGCAGATGGCGCGCGGCGTCAAGGGTCGCCAGCGCATCGTCGCCTATTTCTCCGAGCAGATCCCACTGCGCCGCGCGAAAGGCGATGGCGACGACCTGTTCTCGCATCTGTGCCGCGCCACCGACGACCACGGCGCCCTGCTGTCGACACAGGACATCGTCGACCATATGAGCTTCCTGATGATGGCGGCGCACGACACGCTGACCTCGTCGCTGACCTCCTTCATCGCCCAGCTCGCCGCGCATCCGCAGTGGCAGCAGAGGCTGCGCGACGAGGTGACGAGCCTCGGCCTCGCCAAGGACGAACCGATGACCTCGGAGCATCTGGAGAAGATGAAGCTGACCGAGATGGCGTTCCAGGAGACCTTGCGGCTGATGCCGCCGGTGCCGTCGCTGCCGCGCCGGCCGATCCGGGATTTCACCTTCAAGGGCTACGCAATTCCCGCCGGCACCGGCGTCGGCATCAACCCGATGTACACCCATCACATGCCGGAGATCTGGCCGGAGCCGGAGCGGTTCGACCCGATGCGCTTCACCGACGAGGCCCAGCGCGGCCGCCACCGCTTCGCCTGGGTGCCGTTCGGCGGCGGCGCGCACATGTGCCTCGGCCTGCACTTCGCCTACATGCAGGTGAAGTGCTTCGCGCGGCACTTCCTCGCCAACCTCGAGGTCTCGTTCGCCCCCGGCTATCAGCCGAACTGGCAGGTCTGGCCGATCCCGAAGCCGCGCGACGGTCTGAAGGTGATGTTGAAGGCGGTGTGATCGGTCCGCATAGATGCAGCAAACGCGCCAAGGATCTCGGTTTGTTGCGGACTCTTTCCTCCTCGTCATGGCCGGGCTTGACCCGGCCATCCATCCTGCAATCCGCGGACGGAGAGACGTGGATGCCCGGGCCTTCGCCGCGCCGAAGCGGCTTCGGCCGCGCAGGCGGGCCAGGCCCGGGCATGACGAAGTGTATACTTCACCATCCCCTACTCCACTGCGTCCCCGAGCAGCTTGCGCATCGCCTGATAGCCTTGCTGCTGCTGGCTCCAGTTGCGGCCGCCGGTGATGGCGCCGTCGATGACGAGATCATGGCCGTTGATGAAGCTGGATTCGTCGCTGGCGAGGAACACCGCGGCATGCGCGATGTCGTCGGGCAGGCCAGCGCGCGGGATCGGCTGCGCCGTGGCATAGGCGTTGCGGATCGTCTCCGGCGTCTTCTCGGCCGCCTCGGTCGACAGTCCGAGCGCCTTGCCGAAGATGCCGGTCGCGATCAGTCCGGGCGAGATCGAGTTGACGCGCACGCCGGATTCGCCAAGCTCCATCGCCACGCATTTCGTCAGATGGATCACCGCCGCCTTCGCCGTGCTGTAGACCACCGAGGTGGAGAAGCCGGCGAGCCGGCCGGCGATCGAGCCGTTGTTGATGATGCTGCCGGCACCCTGCCGCTTCATGTGGGGCGCGGCGTATTTCATGCCCAGCATGACGCTGCGCACCAGTACCGCCATGGCCTGGTCGAAGCGATCGGCGTCGAGGCCTTCGATGCCGCCGGTCTGCGCCGGACCGCCGGCATTGTTGAATACGCAATCGAGCCGGCCGAAGCGCTCGACCGCGCCATCGATCAATGCCCGCATCTGCGCGTCGACCGTGACGTCGGTCTGCCGGAACACACAGCTCGCTCCGAGCCGGCTCGCCAGCGCCTCGCCCTCCGCGCTGCGCCGGCCCGCAACGACGACCTTCGCACCCTCGGCCACGAAGATCTCCGCCGTGCGCAGACCGATGCCGCTGGTCGCGCCCGTGATCACGGCGACCTTGCCCTCCAACCGTCCCATTCCCTACTCCTTGCGTTGCTGCTACGTGCTCGTTCTTGGCGGCGGAATAATAAGCGCCCGAGTTCCGCCGCGGAACCGTCATCGTGCGCGCCAAACGGCAACACACGCAAGACGGCTTCCATCAACCGGACAAATTACCGCCACGTCGGCCTTAATTTGGTTGCGCAGTTGAGGCTCATGGATGTCCATGACGCGACTCATCGACGACATCAAGCGGATCTGGCGCGGCGAGCAGCAGCCTTCCCTGACATGGAGCTGCATGTTTGCCGCGATGTGCCTGCTCGCAGCCACGGCGATCCGCTACGGCATGGCGCATCTGCGGCCCGACGTGTTCTTCACGCCCTACATGCCGGCCGTCTTCTTCGCCACCGCGATGGGCGGATCGGGCGTCGGCCTGGCAACGGCGATCGCAGGCGCAGCGCTCGGCCTGACGCTCGATTTTGGCGGCGGTCCGGCGGATGGCGCCCGGCTCGCGCTGATGGCGATGTATATGGTCGTGGCGCTGCTGGTGATCTGGGGCGTCGATCACTACCGGCGGCTGGCCGGCAAGCAGCGCGAGATCGCCCGGCGGCTCACCGAGGAGGAGCAGTATCGCAAGCTCCTGGTCGACGAGCTGCATCACCGCCTCAAGAACAAGACCTCGACCATTCACGCCGTGCTGCATCAGGTGCTGTACGACCAACCGCAGGTGTGGAGCCGCATCGACCAGCGCATCCGCGCGCTCGCGACCGCCGACGATTTGGTCGCGCGCGCCGAAGGACAGGGCTGCGACCTCAAGGACCTGCTGGTGTCGGAGCTCGGGCCTTATGGCCAAGTCCGCTTCGAGCTCCACGGCCCGCCGCTGTTCCTGCCCGCCAAGCTGGCCGTCAGCCTCGCTTTGATCTTCCACGAGTTGGCGACCAATGCCGGCAAATACGGCGCCTTCGCCTCGCCGCGCGGCTTCCTTCAGGTGTCATGGACGATGCAGGAGGACCGGCTCCATCTGACCTGGGACGAGGCCGCGGGTCCGCCGATCGGTCCGGTCGGCATGCCCGGTTTCGGGAGCAAATTGCTCAAGGCCGCGTTGTCGTCGTTCGACGGCAGGACCGAGACCAGCTTTCTCGAATCCGGCCTTCACTGCACCTTGCAGTGTCGCGTGCCACCGAATTGAATTGGCCGCCGGGCGGCCATTCCTGCCTGCGACTTTCGCCGCATGGGTCCGGTCGCGTCGTTCATCCGATTCAGGAACGGTTAATGACGCCGCGGCACAAAGCTCCGTTCTTTCCAAGACTTGGCGCGCGCGTTCCGGGTTTCTACGTAGCGCTTAACTAAAATGAAGCGGGAACTTTGCACAATCGGCGCATGTACAGCAGCGACCGATTCAACTTTTCTCCCGGACCGAACGAGGGGCTGGGCTCGACCGAGGCCGAGTTGCGCTTCCTGCGCACCGTCCTCAGCCAGCTTCCCTCGGGCGTCACGGTCCAGGACGAGCACGGTCGCTTTCTGCTGGTCAACGATACGGCCGCCGTCCAGCTCGGCGCCGCCGCCAACAGCATCGACGGCCTCTCGGCGCCGCATCTCCACAACAGGCGCACGGCCTGCCGCGAGATCCTTGGCCGGGGACGAACGGTGATCGGCGAGGAAAAGGTGGCAGGCGAGCGCGGCGGGCAGACCCTGCTGACAGCGCATCGGCCGGTTCGCATCGGCGACCAGAGCGTCCTCATCTCCAGCTCGGCCAACATCAGCGAGCAGAAGGAGTTCGAGGACCAGCTGTTTCGCGCCGCCTATTATGACGAGTTGACCGGCCTGCCGATGCGCCGCGTGGTCGAGCATCGCGCCGACCTCCTGGTCCGGCGCGGCCGCGTCGACGGACGCTTCGCGCTCGCCTTTCTCGACCTCGATAATTTCAAGTACATCAACGACTATTACGGCCACGCCACCGGCGATGCGCTGCTGGTCGAGCTCGCCAAGCGCATCAGCCGCGACCTGCGCGAGTCGGACCTGCTGTCGCGCATCAGCGGCGACGAGTTCCTGCTGCTGCTGCATCCGATCGAGCGTGCCGAGGAGGTCGCCGAATTCCTGCACGACATGCTGGACCGCCTGAACGCGCCCTTCTTCATCGACGGCGCGGAGGTGTTCGCCTCCGCGTCCGTCGGAGTCAGCCTGTTTCCCGAGCATGGCGCAAGCTACGACGTGCTGCGCCAGAACGCGGATCTGGCGATGTACCGCGTCAAGAACAGCGGCAAGGGCACGCTTGCCTTCTTCTCCAGCGCGATGGAGCACGAGGCGCTGGCGCGCATGAAGGTCGAGCAGTCGCTGCGGCTCGCGATCCTGGAAAAGCGCTTCTGCTGCGCGTTCCAGGCCAAGGTCGACATCCGCACCGAGGAGATCAAGGGCATCGAGGCGCTGGTACGGCTGCGCGACAATGAAGGCGTGATCCAGGCGCCAGGCTCTTTCATCAATCTCGCTGTCGAGCTCGGCCTGATCGACGAGCTCGCCCATCTCGTGCTGGACGAGATCGTCAAATCGATCGATCTGATCAACGACGCGTTTGGACCGGACGCGACGATCAGCATCAACGTCGCGGCGAAACAGGCGTCGAATCCGGAATTCATGCAGCCCTTCGCGCTGGCGATCGCGGCGACCGGCTTTCCCAAGCGGTTCATGATCGAGGTCACCGAGGACGCGTTCGTGACCCGCAGCCATTTCCAGGATGAGATCGTGCCGCTGCTGCGCGGGATCGGCGTCGGCATCTCGATCGACGATTTCGGCATCGGCTATTCGTCGCTATCGGCGCTCGCCGACATCACGGCGGACGAGATCAAGATCGACCGCTCCTTCATCACCGACATTCATAAGCGGCCGCGCAGCCAGGGCATCCTGCGCGCGATCGAATCCCTGAGCGAGGCGCTGGGCATGACGGTGATCGCGGAAGGCATCGAGTCGTTCGAGGAGCTCGCCTATCTGCAGGCCGCGACCAAGATCCGCTATGCGCAGGGCTACTACTTCTCGCGTCCGATCTTCCTGGAAGAGCTGAAGCCGGCGGCCCCGCTTGCAAGCGAAGCGCGCATCAGTCTCGCCAGTCGCCCTGTGCAGGAAAATCGCCAGGCCTATGCGCGCAGCAGCCGCTATCGGCGTTGACCTCTCGGAGGACGGAGCCCTTCAGCACAAAATATGAGCGTCACCGGCTGCCGCTGAAAGCGCCTTGACCCAGGCTGAGCCTGCACACTATCAGTTGCAGGCAACAGCCGCCGGTAGCTGGGAGGAAGGCTCGTGAAGACGTCACATATTCTCAAAGGTATTGTTTCATCATTGACTGCCGCCCTGCTGGCCACCGCCGCCCAGGCCGACGATCTGAAAATCGCTCTCATCTACGGCAAGACCGGCCCGCTCGAGGCCTACGCCAAGCAGACCGAAGCGGGTCTCCGCCTCGGCTTCGAATATGCCACCAAGGGCACCAACATGATCGACGGTCGCAAGATCGTCATCATCACCAAGGACGACCAGGGCAAGCCCGATTTGTCGAAGGCCGCACTGTCCGAAGCCTATCAGGATGACGGCGCCGACATCGCGATCGGCACGACCTCCTCCGCCGCGGCGCTCGCGGACTTGCCGGTCGCCGAGGAGAACAAGAAGATCCTGATCGTCGAGCCGGCGGTCGCCGACCAGATCACGGGAGAGAAGTGGAACCGCTACATCTTCCGCACCGGCCGCAACTCGTCGCAGGATGCGATCTCCAACGCGGTCGCGATCGGCAAGCCGGGCGTCACGGTCGCCACGCTGGCGCAGGACTATGCCTTCGGACGCGACGGCGTCGCCGCCTTCAAGGAGGCGCTGGCCAAGACCGGCGCGACGCTGGGGGCCGAGGAATATGTGCCGACCAGCACCACCGACTTCACTGCCGTCGGCCAGCGCCTGTTCGATGCGCTGAAGGACAAGCCCGGCAAGAAGATCATCTGGGTGATCTGGGCCGGCGCTGGCGATCCACTGACAAAGCTGCAGGACATGGATCCGAAGCGCTACGGCATCGAGCTGTCGACCGGCGGCAACATCCTGCCGGCGCTTGCCGCCTACAAGCGGCTGCCGGGCATGGAAGGCGCCACCTATTACTATTATGACATTCCCAAGAACCCCGTGAACGACTGGCTGGTGGCCGAGCACCAGAAGCGCTTCAACGCGCCGCCGGACTTCTTCACCGCTGGCGGCTTCTCGGCCGCGATGGCCGTCGTCACCGCCGTCACCAAGGCCAAGTCGACCGACACCGAGAAGCTGATCGCGGCGATGGAGGGCATGGAGTTCGATACGCCGAAGGGCAAGATGATCTTCCGGAAAGAAGATCACCAGGCGCTGCAAAGCATGTATCACTTCCGCGTCAAGGTCGATCCGAACCTCGCCTGGGCCGTCAACGAGCCGGTGCGAGAGATCAAGATCGACGAGATGGCGGTGCCAATCCGCAACAAGCGCTGAGATGATGAATTGCGTGCCCGGCCCTCGCGCCGGGCACGTTCTTACTGGCACTGACAAGCTGGCGACATGGCCCTTACCCTCGAAACCCGCGACCTCACCATCCGTTTCGGCGGTCATGTCGCGGTCAACAGCGTCAGCTGCAGCTTCAGGCCGGGCGAGCTGACCGCCATCGTCGGCCCCAACGGGGCCGGCAAGACCACCTATTTCAACCTGATCTCCGGCCAGCTGACGGCCTCCTCGGGCTCCATCCTGTTCGACGGCCGCGACATCACCAGTCTCTCGGCACCCCTGCGCACCCGCGCCGGCTTGGGACGCGCGTTCCAGCTCACCAACCTCTTTCCCAATCTCAGCGTCGAGGAGAACGTGCGGCTCGCTGTGCAGGCACAGAGCGGCGTGCACTATGACCTGCTCCGCCCCTGGATGGCACGACGCGACCTGATTGCGCGAGCGGACGCGATCCTCGACCAGGTCGCGCTCGGCGGCCGCCGCAGCGTCACCGCAACGACGCTGTCGCATGGCGACCAGCGCAAGCTCGAAGTCGCGCTGATGATGGCGCTGGAGCCGAAGGTTTTCATGTTCGACGAGCCGACGGCGGGCATGAGCATCGACGAGGTGCCGGTCGTGCTCGACCTGATCGGCAGGCTCAAGCAGGACAAGAGCAAGATCATCCTGCTCGTCGAGCACAAGATGGACGTCGTGCGCTCGCTCGCCGACCGCATCATCGTGCTGCATAACGGCCAGCTGGTGGCCGACGGAAAGCCCGCGGAGGTGATCGCCTCGCCGATCGTGCAGGAAGCCTATCTGGGCGTCGCCCCGCGGAGCGCGGCATGAGCAAGCTACTGACGCTGTCTGCCGTCGAGACCTATATCGGGCGTTATCACATCCTGCAGGGCGTGGATTTCGAAGTGCCGGAGGGGCAGACCACGATGCTGCTCGGCCGCAATGGCGCGGGCAAGACCACGACGCTGCGCACCATCATGGGGCTGTGGCAGGCCAGGAATGGAACGATCGCGCTAGCCGGCGAACCGATCGAAAAACTGGCGACGCCCGACATCGCCCAGCGCGGCGTCGGCTACGTGCCCGAGAGCATGGCGGTGTTCTCGGACCTCACCGTCAAGGAGAACCTGGTGCTCGCGGCGCGCAACGGCCCACTCGACGATGCCCAGCTCGCCTGGATCTTCGGCTTCTTCCCTGCCCTGAAGAAGTTCTGGCTGTCGCGTGCAGGCAGCCTGTCCGGCGGACAGAAGCAGATGCTGTCGATTGCGCGTGCGATCGTCGAGCCGCGCAAGCTGCTGCTGATCGACGAGCCGACCAAGGGCCTGGCGCCGGCGATCGTGGTGTCGCTGATCGAATGCCTCAAGGAGATCAAGCGCCGTGGCGCCACGATCCTGCTGGTCGAGCAGAATTTCCACGCCGCGCGCGAACTCGGCGACCAGGTACTGGTGATGGACAACGGCACCATCGTCCATCGCGGCGAGATGGCCGCGCTCGCGGCCGACGTACCGCTGCAGGAGCGCCTACTCGGCCTCAGCCTGGAGGCGCATCAATGAGCGAGATCGCGGCGACCGAGGCACTGCCGAAACCGAAGCGCGACATTGCGCCCCTGCTGCTGCCGGTGGTGCTGGCGCTGCTGATGATCCCGCTGGTGGGATCGACGAGTTCCTGGGTGACCCTGACGGTCGCCAGCCTGGCGATGGGCATGATGATCTTCATCATGGCGTCCGGCCTGACGCTCGTCTTCGGGCTGATGGACGTGCTCAATTTCGGCCATGGCGCCTTCATCGCCGTCGGCGCCTATGTCGCGACGCTGGTGCTGCTGCCGCTGGCGAGCTGGGCCCAGTCCGACTCACTGCTGACCAACCTTGCCGTCCTCGTCCCTGCGGCGCTGCTGTCGATGGGCGTCACCGGCGCACTCGGCCTCGTCGTCGAGCGCGTGCTGGTGCTGCCGGTCTACGGCCAGCACCTCAAGCAGATCCTGATGACCACCGGCGGGCTCATCGTCGCCGAGCAGACGCTGTATGCGCTGTTCGGTCCGCAGATCATTCCGCTGCCGCTACCCAACGCATTCCGTGGCTCCTTCATCATCGGCGACGTCGCGATCTCGAAATACCGGCTGCTGGCCATGCTGGTCGGCCTGGCGATCTTCGTCGCCATCGAGCTGGTGCTGAACCGCACCAAGCTCGGTCTGCTGATCCGCGCCGGCGTCGAGAACCGCGAGATGGTCGAGGCGCTCGGCTATCGCATCCGTCGCCTGTTCCTCGGCGTCTTCATGACGGGATCGGCGCTGGCAGGGCTCGGCGGCGTGATGTGGGGGCTGTATCGCGAGCAGGTGCACGCCTCGCTCGGCGACGAGCTCACCGTGCTGGTGTTCATCGTCGTCATCATCGGCGGGCTCGGCTCGATCACCGGCTGCTTCATCGGCGCGATCCTGGTCGCGATGGTCGCCAACTATGGCGGCTTCCTGGTGCCCAAGCTCGCCCTCGTCTCCAACATCCTGCTGATGGTCGCTGTGCTGATGTGGCGGCCGCGCGGTCTCTATGCGGTGACCAGCCGATGATGATCCTGTCCGGCGATCCGCCCCGCAGCCGTGCGCTGTCGATCCTGCTCGTCGTCATCATTCTGGCGCTCCTGGCGACGCCCTTCATCTTCCCCGGCGCCAAGGCGCTCAACGTCGCCGCCAAGATCTGCATCTTCGCGGCGCTGGTCGCGTCCTACGATCTCCTGCTCGGCTATACAGGCTCGGTCTCGTTCGCGCATACGATGTTCTACGGCATCGGCTCCTATGCGATCGCCATCGCGCTCTACGGGCTCGGCCCCAACTGGACCTCGGTGGCGGTCGCCGTCGCCGCCGGGTTGCCGCTCGCTTTGCTGCTGGCGCTCGCGATCGGGCTGTTCTCGCTGCGCGTCGAGGCGATCTTCTTTGCGATGATCACGCTCGCCATCGCTTCCGCGTTCCTGGTGCTGGCGTCGCAATTGTCGTGGCTGACGGGCGGAGAGGACGGCCGCAGCTTCCAGCTGCCCGAGCTGCTGCGCCCGGGCACCGTGTTCATCGGCAAGGACTGGTTCGGCTTTCCGATCAATGGCCGCATCCTGACCTATTACCTGGTGCTGTCGGCCTGCGCGCTGATGATCCTGGCGCTGCTGCGCGTCGTCAACTCGCCATTCGGCCGCGTGCTGCAGGCGATCCGCGAGAACCGTTTCCGCGCCGAGGCGCTCGGCTATCGTACCGTCTTCCATCTCACCTACGCCAACTGCATCGCCGCGGTGATCGCCGCCTGCGCCGGCATGTTGAACGCGCTCTGGCTGCGCTATGCCGGGCCCGACACGTCGCTGGCGTTCTCGATCATGCTCGACATCCTGCTGATGGTCGTGATCGGCGGCATGGGCACCATCTACGGCGCCATCATCGGGGCTGCGATCTTCATCCTGGCGCAGAATTATCTGCAGGCCCTGATGGGGATCGCTTCGACCGCGGCGGCGGACGCCGGACTGCCGCTGCTGCCCGGCCTGCTGCACCCCGACCGCTGGCTGCTGTGGCTCGGCCTCTTGTTCATCGCCAGCGTCTATTTCTTTCCGACCGGCGTCGTCGGCCGCCTTCGCAACAAACCGGGTGCGGCGCGCTGAGCTGCAAGTACCCTTAAAATTCTGCGCAACGGCGCCGCCGCAGCCTCTGCCGCACGGTATTCGCATGCGGAAATTATCGTTTGCCGCGCAGTTTCGGCGCGCGCCTTAAGCGACGGCTAACCGCATTTCCTAACCGGTCCGGCACCAGTGCCTTGCTATCAAGCTGGCTTGCAACAAGTCATTTCCTCCCGGGTCGATCAAGGCATGCAAGGCGCAGCAGATACGTCAGGGACCGGCGGTAGCGAGCCGGAACGGATTGGCACGTCCCTCTGGCGCGGCCCGGTGCCATGGCTGATCGCGTGCGGAGCGCTTCTCATCGCAGCCATCGTCATCGGGACGATCGTCATGGCCAGCGGCTTTCGGGCGCGTGCGATCGCCAACAACGAGCGCGAACTCGAGAACACCGTGCTGCTGTTGAGCCGGCATTTCGCGCAGCAGTTCGAAGATGCGGAGACCGCGGTATCGCACGCGATCCGCCGCATGCCGCTCGCGTCGATCGCTTCGCCGGAGGCGTTCCGGGCCGAGATGGCAAAGCCCGAGATCAGCGAGATGCTGCGCTCTCAGGTCAATGGCCTGTCCTATATGGGAGACCTCACGATCGTCGACGCCGACGGCAATTTCGTGAACTGGTCGTCCAACGACCCGCTGCCGGCCATCAACGTCGCGGACCGCTCCTACTTCAAGGACCTGCAATCGACATCGCGGCCGGACAGCTTCGTGATCCTGCCGGTCATGAGTCGCGTCACCGGCGGCTGGGCGACCATCGTCGCGCATCGCCTGAACGGCGCGAACGGGGAATTCCTCGGCTTGCTGACCCGCCGGGTCGATCCGCACACCTACGAGACGTTCCTGGAATCGATGGCCCTCGGGAAGGGCTCGTCGATCATGCTGGTCCATTCCGACGGCGCCGTGCTGGCGCGCTACCCCCACGCCGAATCCCTGATGGGCGCCAGGATCGGGAACGACGAGTTGCTGAAGGGCGTCGCCGAGAGCGGCCTGCGCACGACCCTGCTCACGAGCTCCGTCGACAACCTGGAGACGATCGCGTCGGCTTCCAGGATCGGGCGCTTCCCGCTCGTCATCTCGGCCAACAGGCCGGTCGACGCTGCGCTCGCGGACTGGCGATCGCAGATGGTGCTGCTCGTGGGTGCGGCGGTGCTTGCGATCGCGGTCATCGCCGTGACGTTCAGCCTGATGATCCGGCAGATCGTGCGGCAGGGGCGTGCGGCAACGCGTCAGCTGGAGACCGAGAAGCAAAGGGTCGAGACTGCGCTGGACAACATGACGCAGGGGCTGATCTCGTTCGACGCGACCGCATGCGTCGTGATGTTCAATCAGCGCTTCATCGACCTGCTCGGCCTGTCCACGGACGTGATCAGGCCCGGCGCCCATCTCAGCGAAGTCATCGCGCACTGCAAGGCGCGCGGATCCTTCAACGGCGACGTGACCGACTTCTGCGCCGACATCATCGACAGAGCCGCGGCAGGCGGCACGTCGCAGATGATCGCGGCGGGCGGAGCCGGCCGCTTCTTCAACATCATCGACAAGCCGCTGGCCTCGGGCGGATGGGTCACGACGATCGAGGACATCAGCGAACATCGCAGGCTCGAGCAGGAGCGCGACCGCAACTACGCATTCCTGCGCGAGATCATCGACCACATCCCGTCGCACATCATGGTCAAGGACGTCCGCGACCGCCGCTATGTGCTGGTCAACCAGTCGACCGAGCAACGCTTCGGCGTGCCGCGCGAGGAGATCGTCGGCAAGACGGCGTTCGACCTGCTGCCGCGATCGGTCGCGGAAAAGGTGACCGCGGACGACGACCGGGCTCTGGAGCAGTCGGACGGGCTGTTTCTCGCCGAACATCCCTGGCAGAGTCCGGGGCTGGGATTGCGTTACATCACGTCGCGGCGCATCGCCGTCGCCGACGATGCGCGCGAGCCGCGCTATCTGATCAATGTGATCGAGGACACCACGGAGCGGCGGCTGGCCGACGAGAAGATCGCCCATCTCGCACATTTCGACGCATTGACCGAGCTGCCGAACCGCGTGCTGTTCCGGGAGCGCATCGACGAAGAGCTGGAGCGCGCGCGTCACGGCACCTTCTTCGCGCTGCTCTACATCGATGTCGACGAATTCAAGGGCATCAACGATTCGCTCGGCCATCATGTCGGGGACGAGCTGTTGAAGACGATCGCGCGCCGCATCGAGGGCTGCCTCGCGCCGGAGGATATGGTCGCCCGGCTCGGCGGCGACGAATTCGCGGTGCTGCTGACCACCGTTGCGGACCGGGACGCGGTCATCGTGGCCGTGAAGGAGATCCTCGAGGCCATCCGCAAGCCCTATCGCTGCCTGGGCCACCAATTGTCGACCGATGCCAGCATCGGCATCGCGCTGGCGCCGCAGGACGGCGTCGAGCGCGACCAGCTGACCAAGAATGCCGATCTCGCCATGTATGCCGCCAAGGCCGGCGGCCGCCGCACCTTCCGGTTCTTCGAGCCGTCGATGGACGAAAACGCGCGCGCGCGGCTGCAGTTGCAGCAGGACCTGCGCCGGGCGATCACGGAAGGCCAGTTCGAGCTGCACTACCAGCCGCTGCTCGGCTTCAGCGAGAACGTCATGACCGGCTGCGAGGCGCTGCTGCGCTGGCGTCATCCGGAGCGAGGGATGGTGCCACCGCTCGACTTCATTCCGCTCGCCGAGGACACCGGGCTCATCAACGAGATCGGCGACTGGGTGTTGCGCACCGCCTGCGCCGAGGCCGCGCATTGGCCCGCCGGCATCCGCATCGCCGTGAACGTCTCGCCCGTGCAGCTCAAATCGCCAACCCTGGCGCTGCGGATCGCAGGTGCGCTGTCGGCGGCCGGCCTTGCGCCCGAACGACTCGAGGTCGAGATCACCGAGGCGGTGCTGATCAGCGACGACGACGTCGCGCTCGGCATCCTGCACCAGCTGCACGACATGGGCGTGCGCATCGCGCTCGACGATTTCGGCACCGGCTATTCGTCGCTAAGTTACCTGAAGCGGTTTCCGTTCGACAAGATCAAGATCGACCGCTGCTTCGTCAGCGACATCGGCGCCGGCAGCTCGTCGGCGATCGTCCAGGCGGTGGTGAGCATCGCCGCCGCCAGCAACATGACGACTACGGCCGAAGGCGTCGAGACCGGCGCGCAGCAGACGGCGCTGCGGCAGCTTGGCTGCACCGAGATGCAGGGCTATCTGTTCAGCGCGCCGAAGCCGGCCGCCGAGCTGCGCAAGCTGTTCGCTCCAACGGCGGCAGGGAGCCTGCAGGCCGCCGGCTGAGCCGGCTTTCCGGCGTCCTCAACGCCTGGCCGCCCCGGCCGCGGCTGCGGCGGGAGGCCACGCAGATTTCGACGACCGCCCGCTACCGGCCTTGGCGTCGCGTTCCTATATCCGGAGCGGCAACAACGGAGTTGGCAGGTCGTCATGCAGCCGGTTTCCATGCTTCTGAACATCCTCTGGATCCTGTGCGGCGGCGCCTACATGGCGTTCGGCTGGCTGGTCGCCGCGGTCGTGATGGCGATCACGATCGTCGGCCTGCCCTGGTCCCGCGCCGCCTTCAACATCGCCGCCTACACGCTGCTGCCGTTCGGCTCGCGCGCGGTTCGCCGTGACGAGGTGACGGGCATGGAGGACGTCGGAACCGGCGTTCTCGGCCTGCTCGGCAACATCATCTGGTTCGTGCTGGCCGGCTGGTGGCTGGCGCTCGGCCACCTCCTGACCGCAATCGTGCTCGCGGTGAGCATCATCGGCCTGCCCTTCGCCTGGGCCCATCTGAAGCTCGCCGGGCTGGCACTGTGGCCGATCGGCAAGACCATCGTGCCGGCGTAAGGCGGGGCGGCAGGAGCGGCTGGGCCGCGCGACCCCGCGGAATTGCCTCGCGGCGCGAGCGGCCGTCCGCCCGGTCCGGGAGCCTCCAAGGCCGTTGCCGTCGCCCAGGCAATCGGCTAAACGATTGGCCGTACGCACCCGTAGCTCAGCTGGATAGAGCGTTGCCCTCCGAAGGCATGTGTCAAGCCGGCTGGTGTGGAAAGTGACGAAGAAAGAGTATTGGACCACAAAGACTTGCGAGGGCGCGTGTGAGGACTAAACTCCTGCACAAAACCCGCGTAAGCACTGCGTAAGCAGTAAGCACCCGTAGCTCAGCTGGATAGAGCGTCGCCCTCCGAAGGCGAAGGCCACACGTTCGAATCGTGTCGGGTGCGCCACTTCGGTAGACATCTGCGAACACCGCCGGATGCCACAACGCGGCCCGCAATCGCGCCTTCTCCAGCGTCGCTTTATCTCCACGATAAAGACCGTTCAGGTTGGGACCGCGCGTCTACAGCAACACGTCGATTGGGCAAGCCCTTAAACAACCCCTTGCGAGAGCTACGGTGGCAATCAGCCGAGGATGCCGCAAAGCATGCGCTGGAATTGGATAATGAATCCCAGATCCTGGAGTCGTGTATTTGGGCTTCAGCAATTCTAGCGCGTATACTAACGCAGCAAGGGAAGCAGGGTGAAGCGTTACGGCTGCTGGCCACCCAACGGCGAGAGTGAGTGCACTTCTATCAAACCCGCAGCCGCGATGGCAGAATTCACAGCTGCGAAAAGCCTTGTAGTAGGCGCCTAGAAAGGCATGGTTATGCAGTACGCGCTTGTGGAGGGTGCGCGACAAGAGGCGTCGCCGGGTGCGAGAGGCCTATGCCCGACCTGTGGCGCCGCCATGGTCGCCAAGTGTGGTCCTCGTGTCATTCATCACTGGGCTCATGCCGGGCGACGGAACTGCGATCCGTGGTGGGAAAACGAAACAGACTGGCACCGCACGTGGAAGAGTTTGTTCCCGCCCGAGTGTCGCGAGATTTGTCACACCGCGCCGGACGGTGAAATCCACCGGTCCGACATCCGGACGCCCACAGGCATCTACATCGAGGTTCAGCACTCGGCCATGTCCGACGCAGAGCGGCTGTCGCGGGAGGCGTTCTACGGGAATTTGATCTGGGTCCTCGACGGCGAGCCGTTCAAATCGAACTTCGACATTTATCACGAGCTGCCCGATCCCC
Source organism: Bradyrhizobium sp. HKCCYLRH2047 (assembly GCF_051168175.1). Taxonomy (NCBI): domain Bacteria; kingdom Pseudomonadati; phylum Pseudomonadota; class Alphaproteobacteria; order Hyphomicrobiales; family Nitrobacteraceae; genus Bradyrhizobium; species Bradyrhizobium sp. HKCCYLRH2047. The sequence goes on along the minus strand of NZ_JBNPUM010000001.1, from coordinate 582,425 downwards.
GGTCCGAGATCGCGCGGGACCTGGTGTGGGTTAAGGCGCGCCGTCACATGAACGGAGCAAACGCCGGGCTCTTTTTTCGCTTATCCGAGTGTCGGCTCGAATATCCGGACGTGACGAAAGCCACCATTCGCGGCGGCATCTATCACGGAATGCATGAAATCAGGGACGAAGTCCTCTTCGCCTATCGCGGGCACCACCAATTCGATTGGGTGAGGCCTCGCCAGACTTGGCTTGAGGCAGCCAGCCCGGTCTACATCGATCTCGGTGAGGACTATCTCCTGAAAATGGAGACTTATGACGACTCGGGCCTGCCCTGCGTTCGTGTGGTGATGAAACGAGATTTCGTCGCCAGCGCGATGGAGGAAACCGACGCCAGATCTGTTCTGCGTTACGCCGTCACCAAGCGCGAGGCAGAAGAACAGGCCCGCGCGCGAGCAACACGACCAGAAACCGGCGCTTAATCGGACTCGAATGGCCGACACAACTGCCTCGCGAAACCCTGCCTTGTGCGATACCATCGGGAGAACGGCGAACGTATCCGCCGACTCGGGGGGAACCCGCCTGCATGGACAAGATCATCGAGGCTTTTCAGGGCGGCTCGCTGCAGATCGACTTCATTGAACTCGTGCTGGTCCAGAACAGGGCGACCGATCCCATCGAGTACCGCGGCACGGGCTACATCCGACAAACCGAAACCGAGGGACTCACCCTCCAGCTCTATTCGGTTGAGACCAAGAACAACGATTTCATGAGGGACTTAAACAGCGTCTCTCGCGTTGTGTCGGGCACGCTCTACAAGGACGCGGACTATTTCACGCTCACGGGCAGAACACTAGACGGATCCGTTTGGACGGCGAAGAATATTTTGCCGCACGGCAATTGGCATGCGGATCACCCGAATCCGATTGTCCATGCGTCGATCGGGCATTGTGAGCGCGGTGAACGCAGCAACACCGCTTCAGGCATGCGCCTGCATTATTTCGATAAGGCCGACATTCCCTGTTTGGTCAATCAGGCGAACTTCGTAGCCTGCGGTTTCGATTTCGAGATCAAGAAAGCAGAGAACAGTTTCACGATTCAGGTGAAGTCGAAGGTCCCGCTGCCCGACCATATCGAAGTCAAGATCGAGGAGAGTATCCGCTTCCTACTTGCCAAAACCGTCAGCGTCCGTGTGATCGAAGGTCCAAATCGACACCTTCAACTTTACTCGCGTTACCCGTCATCCCATCGTACCTATCTGCCGCCGCCGATTTCGCGCGGGGTTCCCGCGTTCAATCGCCATTCGTGGCAGCTGTTCGAAGCGTACCTTGCATTTGTGCTTCCCGACGCCAGTGCCTATTGGCACACCTGCTCCAACCATCTGCACAACGCGTGCGAAGCCAGCGCCAACGCGCTCGATGCCTGGGCGATTGGTCTTGGTGTCGCCGTCGAGGGACTTGCCGGTCTCCTACCCAAAGAACTCGATCCAACGTTGAAAACAAAGCTGGAAGCGCTCAGAGACTTCGTCAACGCTCAGGTCACAGGCAACGAGGACCACAGCGAGTTCGCATCTCGTATCGGCGGAATGATGAATGGCCTGACGACCATTCGCGCCGTCGATCGCATGAACGCGCTCGCCGCGAACGGAGGCACGTTGCCGGCGCTCGTGAAGGATTGGACCGCGTTGCGCAATCGCGGCGTCCATCCGACAAAGAGCGGCGTCGATCCCTCGCAAATCGACCATCAAAAACTTGTCGATCAGGTCCATCAGGTGACCGCGCTGATGTATCACATCGTCTTCGCGCTGATTGGGTACAAAGGTCCTTGCACCAATTACGCGGAGCACGGCTTTCCCGAGCGGGCGTATCCTCCCGAGCCGCTCAAAACCGCGGAGACGACGAGCGCCACCTCGCCGGCACTGCCAGCCAGTCCCGCAGCGCCAGCCAAAACAAAAGCTCCAGCCAAAAGCGGGAAAACATCTCCAAAGGGGCCGCGAGTAACACCCAAGCCGCGAGCCACAGCAGCAAAACGATCGCGCGGATCGTCTGCAAAGAAGTCCAAGGCCAAGACCGTCAAAGCACGCAAGCGAAAAAACGACGACTAGTCTGGCGATGAGCCGATAAACGCCAATGCGCTGAGCTATCCCCCGCGCGGCGCGTCGGGCGGAAAATGGAAAAGATTCTTCGGTCTGGCGTAACCCGTGGCATCGTGCAGCTCCTCGAAAAATTCGAGGAGGATTTCGTCAATTTCGTATGGTTCGCCGCTGTCGACAGTACGCCGCATGATGATCGCATCTCGCTGAATAGGGCCGCGCATCTCGTCTTGGTCGATGGCGAGTTTGGCGCCCTTCAGTCCCAAAATTCCGAGTTCGATATCACAGGGAAACATGCCTCTGAGCTGGCTCGCCGCAAACTCGATCGCGGCGTGCGCCTTCTCATGGAATAGCTGTTCGGTCAGCAGCGCCGGAATGAAGGGAATGGGGACCCAAGCCGGCCGCTCGCCCCGTTTCCGGACAACCACCGTGTTGCTGGCGAGCCAAAGCTCGCCGCTGGGGAACAGTTGCGTTGCCCACGCGAGGGGCGCAGGCCCACCGCGGCGTGAAGCGCCCGGATCGTAGGCCATCGCGCCATGTGCATTCAGGCCGGCCAGTGCACCATATTGCCTGGTCTTCAAGAGAGGAGCGTGCGCCGCCTTCTCGCGAAGCTCGGCCAGCGGAATTGGTCGAGGATGCCTGACATGGGGGATCACGCGAATGACACCGTCGGGCGGCTCCTCGAAATGGAATTGCACCTCGTCGACATCGGGAACGCCGACGCGCGCCAGCACTTCATCCTTGTCGAAAAAACTCGCGGCGTTCAGCGTCGGCTTTGCTTCCAGGAACGGCGCGTCCGGCTTCGGCGCATCCGCCTCCGTGCCGCCGTACGCGGGAGGCTTTGCCGTCGGCGGCGGATTCAGGGCGCTCCGGGGCTGGGCCGGTGCTGCCTCCGATGCGCTATTCAGCTTTGAGAGAAGTTCGAAGGCCACTGCGCTTGCGGCATCGGCCGCCAGAGGCTGCCAGCCATCCTTGTCGGAAACTGCTTTGCCGCTGAGACGGTCCGAGATCCCGCGAATGACGATGGCGACCGTCACGCTGACATGGGCAGCCTCCAGAAATCCACGCCCTTCCATCTCAACCGCGATCGTGTCGCCATATGCCTTCTTGAGGAATTTCGCAGTCGCCGCGCGTTGCGACGCGACGACTTTTTCGCCAGCCGCGATCGGTCCAACCTTTAGCTCCGGGTCTTCCCCGTGCTTGAGCGCTGGATTGAGCCGCTGACGCCACTGATTGCGTTTGGACATCGCGCGAGCGCGCTGCTCAAGCGCGTGCGCGCCACGCGAGAGATCCGGGCGCGTTCTGAAGCCGGCGGCCGTATCCTTGCCTGACTCATAGCCGTAGACCTTCGAGCCGACGACAACGTCGCCAAGTGAGACGTCCTTGACGCCGCCCCCAACACCGACGAACAGCGCCATGTCCGGGCCGTAGTGTGTGAAACCGCGATTGGCGAGTATGGCCGTGCTCGTATTGCCGGGCCCAGCCTCGACGACGGCGACATTCCAGCCTTCAAATGTGCCGCGATAGAAGACGGTCCCCTGGACGGTTTCGTCGGTCCAGTCGTTGCCCAAATGGCGAAGCACCGCCTTCGTCTCGACGTCGAGGGCGGTGACAATCACAACGGTTTGCGGTTTCGGTTCGATGACCGCTGGGGGCAAGGTGGGCGAATCCATGTATGCCGGACTATAGCGGCGCATGGCCTTCGGTTCCAGCATTCAGGGTCGGAGAGCTTTCCGGGCGCGTTCGCTTCGCGAAAACGGCGCTCGTGAACCGAGCCACCCGGGGTGTCTCGGCCGAGCGCAGCCCCGGGTGTCGGCGATCGCAGCCTTCGCAGCGGGCCCTGTCCCGGCAACTGCGCATCGACCGCGCCCGCGCCAAAACTTAGCGTTTGTGCTGCCGCCCGGCCATGGCGTCGCTCTGTTGAGATGCTGTTGCAAAATATTAACGACGAACCGCCGGACTAGTTGGGTCCGTCTTGCTGCGAGTCGCCGAAGCCGCCTCAAACGCTTGCTTCCCATTTTCCACCCACAGTGCTCGTGCCTGTTCGCCTTGTTCGCTTTGGAGCTTATCGGCGCACCATAGCAGCGCGCCAAAAATCGTGGCGCGGTCGTCTCCTGTCAGATTCACAATCCCAGCTTTCACGACGAGGCCGCCGAGTTCGATGAGATGACGCGTGCGCTTGCGGCGCTCGACTTGCCATGTGCGCATGTCATGTCGTGCCCTTGCGGCTTGATACCGGTTGCGCGCCGCTAGATTGTGCAGCAGGGCCGTCCGGGTTGCCGTCAGTTTTCGGAGCATTTCGGCGCGCCGGGCCTTGAAAAAACACGGCCCCGCGTTTGGCCCATGCCTCCCTCTTTCCGGCCTCTTTTGTCTCGGCTAGCACGACCAGCGCGCCGGCAAGTTCGTTGGCGTTAAGCGCGTCTGCCCCGGTGGCGATAACCAGTTCGCCGAGCTGCTGCACTTTGCGGCTCTTGAGGTCGCGCGCTTTGTCCCCAAGTGCCTTCAGTTCGGCATCGAAGTCCCGTGGCTTGCGCATCCGTCTCTCCATGAGTGTTGATGGAGAAATGATAGTCGAGCACCGGGCACAATGCTGTAAGGTCGTCAGGACGGTTTGAGACGGGATGGTCCCTCCCGAGATTTTTTCGAGGGAGGGCGCGCTTATACGTCGTGCCGACGTGCGCTTCGCCGTGTAGATGGTCTGGTCGCGATGGCGATCTATCATCTTCACGTCAAGGTCATTGGCCGCAAGTCTGGCTCCAGCGCGGTGGCGGCAGCCGCCTACCGGTCGGGCTCGCGGCTGCGCGACAAGCGGCTGGACCGCAGCCACGACTTTTCCGGAAAGCGCGGCGTGGTCCATTCCGAGGTGATGCTGCCGGAGAAGGCGCCCGAGGGATGGAGCGACCGCGAGCGGCTGTGGAACGATGTCGAGGCCTTCGAGGTCCGCAAGGACGCCCAGCTTGCCCGCGAGGTGGAGTTCGCCATTCCACGCGAGATGACGCAGGCTCAGGGGATTGAGCTTGCCCGCGACTTCGTTCGGGGCGAATTCGTTGACCGGGGCATGATCGCCGATCTTAACCTGCATTGGGACATGGCCGAGGACGGCATGCCCAAACCGCATGCCCATGTCATGCTCACCATGCGCTCGGTGGACAAGAACGGGTTTGGCCAAAAGGTGCGGGACTGGAACCGCACGGAGATGATGGAGCGCTGGCGTGAACGGTGGGCGGAGCTCGCCAACGAGCGACTCGCCGAACTCGACATCGACGCGCGCATCGACCACCGCAGCCTTGAAGCACAGGGCATCGCGCTGGAGCCACAAAGCCAGATCGGTGCTCCCGCCAAACGTATCGAGGTTCGGGCAATCGACGGCGAAGGGCTCGAAGCCGACCGCGCCGAGATGCACCGCGAAATCGCGCGCAATAACGGCGTGCGGATCATCGCCAATCCCTCCGCGGCACTGGACGCGATCACCCAGCAGCAATCAACCTTCACGCAGCGCGACCTGGCGAAGTTCGCGCATCGCCACAGCGACGGAATCGACCAGTTCAACCAAGTCATGGGCGCGATGCGTCGCGCGCCCAATCTGGTCGAACTCGGCAAGGACGCTCGCGGCGAAGATCGCTTCACGACCCGCGAGATGATTGAGGCCGAACAGCGTCTCCATCGCGCGGCTGAACTCATGGCGGAACGGGAACGCCATGGGGTGCGTGACGCGGATCGCGCAGCCGCTTTGACGCGAGCGGAAGCGCGCGGGCTTGTCCTTTCGGGCGAGCAGGCTGACGCGATGGCGCGCGTCACGGATGGGCCCGACTTGAGCGTCGTGGTTGGCCACGCCGGAACGGGAAAAGGCGCCATGCTGGGCCTGGCGCGGGAGGCCTGGGAAGCGGCGGGCTACGAGGTCCGGGGCGTGGCGCTGTCCGGCATCGCGGCGGAGAATCTCGAAAGCGGATCGGGCATATCGTCCCGCACCATCGCCAGCATGGAGCACGGCTGGCAACAGGGCCGCGATCTGCTCACGGTCCGCGATGTGCTTGTCATTGACGAGGCGGGCATGGTCGGCACGCGTCAGTTGGAGCGCGTCCTATCCCAAGCGGCAGAGGCCGGCGCGAAAGTGGTGCTGGTCGGCGATATCAAGCAGTTGCAGGCAATAGAAGCGGGCGCAGCGTTCCGGTCGGTTCATGAGCGCCACGGCGGGGCGGAAATCGGCGAGGTACGCCGCCAGCGGGAGGACTGGCAGCGGGACGCCACGCGCGATCTCGCCAATGGCAGAGCCGCCAATGCGCTTGCAGCCTACCGCTCCCACGGCATGGTGCATGAGTCGCAGACACGCGAGCAGGCGCGCGGTAATCTGGTCGAGCGCTGGGACCGCGACCGGCAGGCGTCACCCGACAAGAGCCGGATCATTCTCACCCACACCAATGACGAAGTCCGGGCGCTTAACGAGGCGGCGCGCGGGCGGATGCGGGCCGCCGGTGATCTGGGGGATGACATCCGACTGACCGTCGAGCGCGGCGCAAGAAACTTCGCCAGCGGGGATCGCGTCATGTTCCTGCAGAACGAGCGTGGCCTTGGCGTGAAGAACGGCACGCTCGGCACCGTCGAGCAGGTCAGCGCACGGTCCATCACCGTGCGGACCGACGATGACCGATCCGTTCGCTTCGACCTCAAGGATTATAACCGGATCGACCATGGCTATGCCGCGACCATCCACAAGGCGCAGGGCCTGACGGTAGACCGCGCCCATGTGCTGGCAACGCCGGGGATGGATACCCATAGCAGCTACGTCGCCCTGTCGCGGCACCGCGACGGCGTGGAGCTGCACTATGGCCGCGACGATTTTGCCAATCAGGACCAGCTCACCCGTACCCTGTCGCGCGACCGGGCCAAGGACATGGCCTCGGACTACGAGCGTGCCGATCCGGTCCAGAGCTACGCCGAGCGGCGGGGGATCACCTTCCGCGAACGCGTGGCCGAGATCGTGCGCAAGGTCGTGCCCGAAAAGGTGCGCGACATGTTCGGCGGCCTTCGCTCTCCTGGAGATGTGCCCGGGCCGGATGGCGGACGGAAGCCGGGGCGGGAAACGCCGGGAAGGGAAAGGAGCGGTACGGGAGCCGAACGGCGCGATACCGAGGCGCCGGAACGGAAGGCAGCGGAAGAGGCGGAAAAGGAATTGCGTCGCGTGCGTACCCGGGCGCTCGTGCGCCATGCCCACGCCGTGGATGCGATCTTCAAGGCGCAGGAGATGGGCGGCAAGGCAAGTCCCGAGCAGGTGAAGGAACTACAAAAGGCCCGCCAGGTCTTCGAGGAGGCCCGGCCTTATGGCTCGCACGACGCCGAAGCGGCCTACAAGAAGAACCCGGAACTGGCCCACGAGGCGGCTGGCGGCCAGGTCAACCGCGCCATCCGCGCGCTCCAGCTCGAAACCGAACTCCGCACCGATCCGGGCCACCGCGCCGACCGGTTCGTGGAGCGCTGGCAGAAGCTCGACCAAGCCAGCCTGCGCCAGTATCAGGCGGGCGACATCGGCGGCTACAAGGCCACGCGCTCGGCGATGGGCGATATGGCGAGAAGCCTCGAACGCGATCCGCAACTTGAATCTCTCCTCGACAACCGCAAGCGTGAGCTTGGGATCGCGTTCGAATCGGGTCGCCGGCTTGGCCTTGAACTCGCCTTCACCCACGGCATAGACCTTGGCAGGGGTCGAGACATCGGAATTTGATCTATCCTATTTTCCGCCGTCTGAACGCCATGGTACGGCGACGTCTAAAATGCTCTTGCGCGCCTAGAACGGCATGTCCTGCATGATCTCAGAAGCCGTCAGAAACAGCCAGCAGGAGCCAGCGCGGCCATGCGCGAACCAGACCGTATCATTCGGTTGAAAACCGTCCTCGCAAGGACCGGACTGTCCCGGTCCACCATCTACCGCAAGATTGCCGAGGGCACGTTCCCGGCCCAGCTCAAAATCAGTGCTAACGGGACTGGGTGGCACGAATCAGACATCAACCGCTGGATCGCCAATCCCGCCTCGTGGCGTCCGAAACATGAAGCCGATGGAGTCTAATGAGGCCGGTAAGCCAGCATCCGAACAGAATCATGAGAGGCGGAGTTAGCATGTCGCCTCGACAAGTAGATTAGAAGTAACGGATCACGTTCGCTTACAACTGGTACCGAAAAGAGTTGAGACGTTGCCCCATGAGTTTAATCCAGCTTGAAGTTCGTTCTGGTCCACGAGAAGGACGATAGCATCAAGCGCAGCCGCATTCGGCAGAGCAGAACTTCGGGATTTGAACGAGTATCAGGCCGGCGTCCTGGGCGCGGCGGGCCCCGATCGCCAAAAGCGCGGCGATGAGCCGATTAGCTGAAGTTGGGGATCTATGGACACTCTGCCCCCTGTTAGGCTTCGATGTGCAGCGCGAGGAAGTAAGGTAGAGTGGACTAGAGATTCATCGCAACGACTTAACCGAAGCAACCCAAAAATGCGCTTTTCCAAGACCGAGATCATCCAAACACTTGCGCGTGAGGACAGATCATACCGCCTCGGAATTATGTGTACCCACTGGATACGCGATGTTGAACGATATTCTCCAAGCGCGGCAAACCTTGCGCCAACTTTGAACATGCTGGTGGATGACCGTCTTGTTTCCAATGCCGACCTTGTGGTGCGGTTACAGAACCCGAATGACCGAGAGCTTTTGTCTTCCGATTTTCTGCTCACCTATCTTCACACCCTGATACGTGCACCTTTCGAACTGCTATCGGATTACTGCGAGGACTTTGACCAAGTTGCACCTGGCTCGTCGCTGCTGTCACAGTTGAAGGCGCAGTCGTGGTACGCCGTCTCCTACATTGTCCGCAACGCTGTCTCGCACAACTTTCGCATCGAACTCGGCAAAATGCGAAGCAAGCTTCCGATCCGTTGGAGGACCGTCGAGATCACCGCGCAAATGGACGGCCAACCCATGACGGCGGCCATATTTTGGCACAAGCCAGGCTACGAATTATTCTTGGAAATGCGGGCATTTGCAGAGGCCCTGCCGGAGCTACCCCAGAAGCAGCCATGACGCAGGATCACAAAGCCTATCTCAATAAACTACTGGCGACCAAAGACATCGCGGCCATTCCCATCGAAGAGGCGCTGCAACGAACCGCACTCCTTGTCGACCTCTCGAGCCAATTGGATTGCCCTGAAGGCACTGAGCTTGCATTGCGGTGGTGCGACAGCATCCAAGGGGACTTCTTAACTCCAGGTCAACGTAGTTTGCTCGAGTTCTATCGGGCGAATGCGTGGGACGACGCACGCAAACGAAAATACGACGCCGAGAATTATGCCTGGGCTTGGGAACAACCCGAGCTGCGGAGTCAACTTCTAAGCTTGCGTCGCGCTGCACAGGCCGAAGGGCTTGCCGAACTTCAACCGATCGAACGAGCGCAGATCTTCACTAACTTGGGCAATCAGCTTAACAGTGCTGGCCGACTTGTCGAAGCAGGTGAATATTGGACGCGCGCCATCAACGAGCACCCGAAGTTCGCCATGGCGCTCGCGAACCGAGGCTATGCCTGGTACAATTACGCTCGCGCCCATTACGATTCCGGTCATCAAAGCGTCTTCCTCTACCGAGCCCATCAGACTCTATCCGCGGCGCTCGCAAGAGAAGCAGACTGGGGGAGCGCGCCCGACGGCGCGCGCGATTTTTTCGTCGATCTTCGCGCACGCATCGCCAAAATGATCGACGTGAAACGCCTCGCGACGGATTTAAAGCTTGATGGCTACGGGCTCGGCCGGTCCCGCAAGGAACGCGACTATCGACGATGGGCTCTCGACCACATATTATTCCTCAATCCCCTCAATGATCTGGGAAATAACGATATCGCGTCAACGGACGCGCTCTCACTTCCATCCTATCGAACGCCATTGGACGATGGCCCGACCCTGATTGCCTTCTTCAATCAAATGAAGCAGGAATTTGCGTCAGCGAGATGGCTACTTTTTGAGGGCATCGCCGATGATGCCCCGCATTTTTCAGACAGGGACACCAAACTCCCCGATACTCTCGACGATCCTGGCTATTCACTTTCGATCGAGAAGACGAAGTTGGCGTTCCGGTCGGCCTATTCGCTCCTCGACAAGGTCGCCTTTTTTCTCAACGACTATCTCAAACTTGGAATCCCGCTCCCCGCTGTTTCCTTCAGGTCGCTGTGGTTCGAAAAGAGAGGCAGTGCAACACTAAGGCCGGTATTTACCACAGCCAAAAACTGGCCCCTACGAGGGCTGTACTGGCTGGCAAAGGACTTTGTTGAAGAGGATTTTCAGGCTTCCACTGAGCCAGATGCAAGCGATCTCGCGTCAATCCGCAATCATCTTGAACACCGTTATCTCAAAGTCCACGATCGCGACCCGATTTATTCATCGTCGCTTCCCCCCGTTTACGATGATCGGCTTGCTCTTTCGGTCGAGCGGCATGAGCTTGAGGCAAAGGCACTACGCATCCTAAAGCTGGCGCGCGCTGCGCTGATCCATCTGTGCCTTGCCATGCATCGGGAAGAACAAATTCGCGCAAAGGACGACAAGGGTTTTACAGTTCCGATGACATTGCCTGCTTGGAAACCGAGACCCAAATTTTAGCGGTCCGGCTCGGTTGGCTTCACGGCTACCGTTTGGCGAATAGCGCAGATAGTTGCTTGGCGATCTCGCTGTATCCACCAGATTTTTCCATGTAGCCGACGATGGAAGCGAAGGTCGTTGATTTTTGCCGAGCCTGACGTGACGCTTCGTGAGTCCTCTTATCGACATAGGTTACGTCGGCATACGCCGCGAGACAGGCGAGGTAACGATCGGCTAGTTCACTGCCATCCCATTCACGCGTATCGGGATGGTAGCGCGCGATAGCGGTGCTGATAATGCCAGACGGCAAACGATCCTCCTTGACCCGTGCTTTGAGTTCTTCGAACGGCAGATTGAGGGACCTATTCAGCACCTCAAGTTTCCTGCGGAACACCGCGAGATTGCCAACATCTGCGACCGTTGTTTCCGGCCCGATTTCGGCGAGATCAACGCCAGCTCTTTTAAGAATGGCAAGCACAGGATTATCACCCTCTATCGCTTCGAGCCCAAGGCGCCGAACCTCATCGAGAAACGCACGCGACGAGCTCTCGGCATCGATAATGCGTTTGTCGCCTCGCTCCCTTATGTCGGTAGAAAGGGTTCCGTGTAAGCGCTGAAACTGTCGTTGGATGTCGTCCGGAGCTCGTACCTTGCCTTTCAGCAGATCAACGATCTTTTCGTTGCCGTTGTTCGTAAACTTGGATCGGGAAATCGCCACGATCTCCCCATTTCGCGGCTCGCGCTCGGCCAACGCCCGCCGCACGTCTCGCCAACTTTGCAGGAAGGGTCGAACCAAATCGGCTCCGCTCGTGAACCGAAACATGCGCTTTGCCACGTCGTCGCGTATTGTCAGCGGGTCGGCCACAGGATCGTTATGCGCGGCGGCAACCTCGAACGACTGCACATCCACGATCGTCCCGACCACGTCTTCGTTTCGAAACGAGGCGATAGACGCGACCGTCGGCAATGATTGAAGATATTCCACCCGCTTTGCCACAACAGCTTCGCTTCCATGCGCGAGCAATTCCTGAAAGTGATGCCAACAGAGCAGAAGTACACTGCCGCTCTCCTCAAAGGCTCGTTCGAAGGCCTCGGCACGCGCAAGGCGCGTCCGGTCCGATGTAGCCTTGTCAGCCGCGAAACCGCTGAGATGGGAGGAATCAAGCGCAACAAGTTTTGGACGGATGATTTCGTTAGCCGAACTCGGCATCGTCGTGCCTTCTGACTGCAAGCCCCAGGGCAACTTACCGAACGCGCCCGAAGTTACGTTTTCTACAGTGAAATCATCTGGATAGCTAAAACATTTCGTGACGGGACACGGCTTCGCACTATGATGGCGAATCAGAATCATTCGAACTTCACCCGCACCGGCATCGCCATTTGGGAATCCCTTGCGCAAGCCGACCAAGCCGAAATCCACCGACACCAATCTCGTCCGGCCGAGTCGCGACGGGGACCAGTTTCATTACCTGTGGGCCGCGCGGCGTTGTCTTAGTCTTCTCCTGCCAAAATCGGAGCTCAAGGCCGTCACCATCGAGGGCGCCTCGCCGTCCGAGAAGACTGCGAGCGGCCCGATTACCGCCGGCGAAGAGGTGATCGATGTCGCCGAGTATTTTGGTGACAGCAATTTCGATCGCGCGAGCCTCGTTCGCTACATCCAGCTTAAGCACTCGACCGAAGCGCCGAACAAGCCCTGGCCGCCGAGCGGGCTCGAAAATACGATTGAGGGTTTCGCGAAGCGCTACAAGGCCATTCTCGCGGCACCGGCAAAGAACGGAAAACGCCCCGACCTGGAATTCTTGTTCGTTTCCAACCGGCCAATCAGCTCGGCGTTTTGCGTTGCCGTGGACAACGTCGCGAAGCGTTTGCCTGTTAAGCAGGCCGACCTCGACAAGCTCGAAAAATATACTGGCCTCAAGGGCGATCAGCTCTCCGGCTTCTGTCAACTGCTTAAGCTGGAAGGAAGGCATGACGCGCTGTGGGACCAGCGGAACATCCTTTTTCAGGATGTAAGCCAGTATTTGCCGGATGCAGATGTCGACGCTCCTGCGCAGCTCAAGGAACTTGTCACCCGCAAAGCCCTATCCGATGCCGCCTCCAACCCTGTCATCGAGCGCCTCGACGTTCTTCGGGCGCTGAAAACAGATGAGGACCGCCTTTATCCTGCACCATGCCGCATCGAGCAATTGGCGGACGCCGTTCCCCGCGAACAGGAAGCCGCTCTCGTCAACGCCATCATCGCCGCCGAGAACACGCCTGTCATCGTTCACGCCGAGGGCGGCGTCGGAAAGTCGATCTTCGCAACGCGCATCAAGCTGGGATTGCCCGTAGGCTCTACGACCGTTCTCTATGACTGCTTCGCAAATGGTCAGTACCGCAGCGCGACCGGCTTCCGGCATCGCCATAAGGATGCCCTCGTTCAAATCGTCAACGAGCTTGCTGGCCAGAGTCTGTGTCACCTTCTAATCCCAACCTCCAATGCGGGAGCCTCGGATTACCTGAAAAAGTTCATCTTCCGGCTCCAACAAGCCGTTAGGCTTCTGAGGGCCGAACACCCGCAAGCTGTTCTTTGCATCATCGTCGATGCCGCCGATAACGCACAAATGGCGGCCGAAGAAGTCGGGGAAGCGCGCTCCTTCATCCGCGATCTCCTCAAGGAGCAAATACCCGATGGCGTGCGTTTGGTGGCACTGTGCCGCTCGCATCGCCGCGAAATGCTCGACTCGCCCTTAACAGTGCTCTCGCTTGAGCTCAAAGCCTTCAGCAGGACCGAAACTGCCGCCCATCTCCGCCATGCCTTTCCAGATGCGAGCGAGCGGGATGTCGATGAATTCCACCGCTTAAGTTCCCAGAATCCTCGGGTTCAATCTCTTGCCCTTGCGGCAGGCGGACCGCTCGCGGATATCCTGAGAGGGCTTGGTCCCAATCCCACCACGGTCGAGAAAGCGATCGGCGATCTGCTGTCCACTGCCATCGCCAAAATGCGCGATGCCGGCGGCACGATCGACAAGGTACAGATTGACCGCATCTGCGCCGGCCTTGCGGCTCTGCGACCGCTGGTTCCGATTTCAGTCTTGTCTGCCATGTCGGGCGTGCCGGCCTCGGCGATCAAAAGCTTTGCATACGACCTTCGCCGCCCACTCATCGTGACCGGCGAGACAATCCAATTTTTCGACGAGCCTTCCGAGACATGGTTCCGCGAGAAATTCAAGCCGACACCTGCGGAGCTGGGCACGTTCATTGCGAGCATCAAGCCCCTGGCTTCAGGCAGCGCGTATGTTGCCGCAGCTTTGCCCCAACTTATGCTCGAGGCGGGCCATTTCGACGATCTGGTCGCGCTCGCGCTGTCTTCCGACGCGCTTCCGGAATTGAGCCCGCTTGATCGTCGCGACGTTGAGTTGCAGCGCCTTCAGTTCGCGCTGAAAGCAAGTCTGCGAGCGAAGCGATACCTGGATGCCGCGAAACTTGCCCTCAAGACGGGCGGAGAAACGGCAGGCGACGAGCGGCAGCGGCGGCTCTTGCAGGAGAACACGGATCTCGCTTCGGCCTTCATGGAAGGAGACCGAATTCAGGAGCTTGTCTCGCGTAGGATTTTCGGCTCCCGCTGGGTCGGCTCACACAACGCCTACGAAGCTGCCCTAATGTCTGGGCATGCCGAATTAATGGGTGAAGCACGCAGTCGCTTGCGCATGGCTGCGGAGTGGCTCAGTAACTGGTCTCGACTGCCCCAGGATGAGCGCAGCGATGAAAAGATCACCGATGCCGATATCGGTGAACTCGCCGCCGCGTATTTCAATATCCACGGAGCGCACGCATGCGCAGGGAGCCTCAAGGGGTGGAGACCACCGGCCGTCGCCTTCAACGTCGGCCGCATTCTCAGTCATCGCTTTGTCGACCACGGCCGATATGCCGACCTTGACGACTTGGCTACGGCCGCAGGCACGAACCTTCATCTTGCGCTGGCAATCATCGTAGAGCTACGTGACGTTCATCGCACGCCGCCGAAGGCGGCGGTTAAACTCTGTCTCACCCAACTACTTAAACCCAGGTTCAAGTTTGAAACAGGCGAGGATTGGGGCGAGCGTGACAATGCATTGAACGCAGTCACGGCTCTCGTCGAGGCGTGCCGCCGTCATTCCCTTGGCTCTGCCGCAACCCTGGCGAGGCTCCTGTCGCGTTACCTACCAAAAACCCCTCCCCGCGGCATGGCCTCCCATTACAGTGATGCGCGCAGGCTGTTCCTTCGCGCCTACGCCTTACGTGCGGCGCTTCGTGGTCGAACACTGGACCTCATAGACCTCGCGCATCCGGAGCTGCGGACCCAGCTCAAAAAAGAAGAAACCTATTCGCAAACGCGGGAAGTATCGGAATTCAAGGAGGATGTCGGGGCGCTGCTGCCTTGGTATACGCTCTGGGCCACGCGATTGGTCTCAGCGCGCCATACGATCGCGCTCTCCACTGCGATCAGCGAAACCTTGAAAAACTCCGGCACCGCTGCACGGATAAATCATCGGGAGGAGTGGCGAACAGCCGACGAAATCTCGGAAGTATGGTTGGCAATCCTGATCCACGCCGGCGCAACCGGCGAGATGCAAGCCTTCAATGACTGGATCGGCAGTCTCAAGAAGCCGCTGTTTACGCCGACGCTCGCACGTCTTGCACGCCGCACGGCCCGTATCGCGGCGCTGTCGGCCCATTCGCGTCAATACGCGGCGAAGGCCTTTCAATTGACCAACGATGAAAGGGCGCATGCGGATAGTAAGTCCAGCATGTATATCAGCTTGGCAAGATCCTTGCTCATGGCAAGCCGCTCGGAAGCAGAGGCCTATTTCAATCAAGCCGTCGAGGTCGCCAATAAAATCGGCGACGAGAACATTGATCGTTGGGCCGCGCTGCTTGACCTGGCCGAAGCCGCCGCCGATCAAACGCAGCCAGCTCCGGAGATGGCCTATCGGCTCTCGCGCTGCGCTGAAGTCACTTATGACTATGTCGATCGCGATAAGCACTTCGATTGGGAGCGAACAGTCGAGGCCATCGCGAGCCTCTGCGCGTCGTCATCGTTCGCCATCTTGAGCCGCTGGCGCGATCGCGGTTTCGGGTGGACGGAACGCGTCTTACCGATTGCGGTAGAACACCTCCTCGAACGCAAAACCCTCGATGCACGGAAAATCGTTCCGTTGATGGGCTTTCGCGCGCACTGGAATGAGGTGCGTGTGCTCGCACCGGCGCTCGACGCCTGTACGGAATTGGCCGACAAGCAGGCTCTCGCAGAATTGAGTTACCGGTACATGCAAATGACCGACCAATCTGCGAACACATGGTGCGAGCTAAAGAATCTCTTCGACAAGCACCGCATTACCGTTCCCGATCTGGCCGCGCGTCTGGAACTGCAAGAGCGCAGCGAGGAGACCAAGCGAAGAGAAGACGACGAGCCCAAACCTCGCAGCTCGCGACGGGACGATGACGTCAAGCGCGATTGGGGCGCAGTTTTCAAGAACGTCGACTTGACCGTCGCGAATGATATTTCAACTGCCCAACAGCGCTTTCGCGACACCAAGCCTCCGTTTTATCAGGACCAGTTCTTTGCCCAGGCAATCTCCCGTGTTCCAGTCGGGAAGGAGGCCGAATTCATTGGCGCGCTCAATCACGTTCCAGAATTTAGCCTGTACCATTTCCGCAGCTTTCTTGAGGCCCTGCCGGCCCCATGGAAAAGCTTTCTCGCGGTAAAAGCCGCCCTCGCGAATGCTCTTCGCACATTCAGCCGACGCTATTGCCTGGAGATAACGCGGGGCCGCTATTACGAGGTTCTTCCCCTGAAAACCGCATGTCAACTCGCTCGCGTACCGGAAAGCGACATTGTCGATGTCGTTCTGTCTGGGATTGGCGAGGTAACCGAGATCGTCGGCGTCGGTCGGCTCTTTACGCTGGTTGGGCTGCTTGCCGGCAAGCTGTCCCGAAAGGAGTCATTGGAGGCGCTCGGCTACGGGCTGCAACTCTTCGACATGGTCCTCAAGGACAACGATGGCGATGGGCCTTGGTCTAACAAGCTTCTGCCGCCAACCGACCTCGACAGTGCGATTGCCGGATATATCTTTGGAGGCTTGGCCGCACCAAGCAGAACGATCCGCTGGGAAGCGACGCATGCCGCGCGTGCCGTCTGCCTGGTTGGACACCAAGCGATTCTGTCGGCGCTCGTTTCCTTCGCCGATGGATCGACCGGAGGCGCATTCGCCGATAGCAGCTTGTTCTTTTATCATCTTCATGCACGGCAATGGCTGTTCATCGCTCTCGCGCGGGCCGCGCAGGAGCGACCCGACCTAGTCGCTGCTCATTCAGACTTTGTGCTAAAATATCTGCGAAGTTCCGAACCACACGTCATGATTCGCGAGTTCGCCAAGCGTACTGCGCTTGCGCTCATTGACGCTGGACTGCTGGCTTCCGAATTGCGACCATCCACGTCCAACGTCAACCTTTCGCCTTTTCCGCCGATTGAGGCACGAGCCCCCAACAGGCCATCTCTGGGATCAGGCCTTCCAGCCGTCGATGAGGACCGGTTCTATTTCGGCTTCGACATCGGACCTTATTGGTTCGCCCCACTGGCGCGATGTTTTGGACTGGTCGAGAAGGACGTTGAGGATCGCGCTGCCACAGTAATCGAAACCGATTGGCGCTATTCGGGCCGGCTGAATTGGGAAGAAGACGAACGAAGCCGCCGCAATATCTTCAAACACGAAGACTCGTACTACAGGCACAGTTCCTATCCAAGCGTGGATGACCTTCGCTTCTATCTTTCATACCACGCGATGATGGTCGTCGCAGGGCAGCTTCTAGCTGCCATGCCCATCTATCGTAGTCCCGATTCCATCGAGGAGGATTTTTCCACCTGGCTCCATTCTCGGCACGATCTCACGCGCCGCGACGGCTATTGGCTGGCGGACCGACGGGATCCGGTCCCGCTCGACACGCATACGTGGAAGAACCACGAAACAACCGGCGAGCCAAACCCCACCACAGGTTACGAGGACTGCGACCGCGTGCTCTTCCCGTCGAGTGGCGTGGTGGCGCTTTGGGGCTACTGGACCAGCGCAGTTCACCGACTGGAAGAAATCTGCAATATCCGGAGCGCTCTCGTGTCGCCTCAACAGTCGGACGCGCTATTGCGGGCGCTTCAGAGTGCTGACGACCACCACGACTACATCATACCCGACGCCGAAGATGACTGCCAAATCGCCTTCGACGCATTTCTATTGAAAGGCTGGATCGTCGACCGATCACACGATACGGGAATCGATGGGAAGGACCCATGGGCAGGAGGCATCAGCTATCCGGCCCCAAGCCCTTCTCAGGAAGTCATCGAGGCGTTCGATCTTGTCGCCGACCGCGAGCATCGCGCGTGGCGCCATGGTCAAACGGGGCGCATCGTGATGACGGCCGACACCTGGGGGACATATCGCGACAAGGACGACGACGACGTGAAGGATGAACGCGGTGACAGGGTCCAGGTTTCCACCGAATTCGTCAAAGACCTCCTCGGACGCTTCGGAATGGACATGATTGTTGAGGTAGAAGTTAAGCGGCAACGCAGCTATTCTCGATACGAAAGCCAGCATCCCGATGACATCAAACCGGTCCCGCCAAGCACGCGCGTCTATCTCATCAAAGCCGATGGTCGTTTCCGAACCATCTGACGCTATTCTCGCGCTCGGCAAGAAACTCATCAGCGAGCTGAAGCTCGGCACGACAAACGACACGCTTTCGCGTTGGATGATCCATTATCTCGCTGAACTCATCAAGCAGGCCGAGAACAAGTCCGACAAGCACTACACTGCAAATCGCGAAAAATGCTTCGACGCGATCCTAGCGCTCTGGCGGCACCGGCATGAAATGCCCGACGGCAAGCGTCCGTTCGAAACGCTTGAACCGGCTTTACGAGCCATTGACTCTCTCGATCCTAGGAATCTCGAGAACCGCTATTTTCCGTTCGCGCGGCCGCCCCTGAGCGATGGCAAAGAGAGCGAGGAAACGAGGGAATGGCTCGAGCTCGCCGAAGGCTTGGACTATTCCGCACGTATTCTTATTCGCCACTGTATCTCCAACGCGGCAGCCGCTGCTATCGACAAAGCCCGACCATGGGTGGCTCTTGCCGAAGAGATTGGGGGCCAGCAGGTTGAACTGCCGCTCCTGAAGATCATTATGATCGAAGACGATTTGAGCGAGACAGACGACCCAACCGATAGCCAACGGAAGATTTTAGAAGATCGTCTTGGCAAGCTCCGCGCATTTCTGGAACTCGCCACGACGGTTGCGGCCGACTATGAGCGTCAACTTCAGGGCATGAAGCCAAAGCGGCGCGTCGCAGGAAAGTCCGGCAAGGTGCCGACTTCTTCTCGTTTGAAGAGACCGGAGCAAGTCGTCGTCATTACTGGCAAGACAGGTCGAAAGAAGGCGATCAAGAAGGGTTCAAACTAACGGCTGGCCTAGTCTAGTAGAACCGCGATCCGGCGTCGTGTTCCGCCACGAGATCAGATCCAAGCCGTAAATTGCGGCAGCAGCGCATGCCATGATACGGGTGTAGGTCGCCTACCAAGGAAAGCTGATCGTGATGCGAACCTTTCCAGTGATCCAATTGTAAAAGTCCTGGGCATCCTCGGTCCCGAGATGGATGCACCCAGCGGATTGAATGTCCAGCGGAAACTCGTGAATAAACACTCCCCGCGCACCATCGATCAAGACAGCCCAGGGCATCCAGACTTTGTACTGATCGCTCCATCGCCTTTTGAATTTATCTACATCTTCCACCCCGTTGTTCGTAATGTCTTTGACGTAGTCGTAGCCCTTCCTGCCCCGACATTGAACAGATTTTGCGCCGTAGGTGAGCGTCCCCGGGCCCTCCGGTCCGAGAACGACGTCGGCTCTTAGAGTGGCCGTGGTTAGCTCGAGCGCCTCGGAACTTGCGTTTGGCAATAGCAGCAGAGCTGCTGGGCCGTGTTCGAAGCCAAAGCAGTTGGCATTTGAAAGGATGCGCAAACGCCGTACTGGCCTTTCCCCTCCGACATCGCAATATATAGGGAAAGCGCCGCTCAATATCTCGACTTCCGTCTTTTTGATCCGGTACATCCGCACTCCCCTACACGGATCGGGGTTCAGCACGTAATGATCTCCATCCTCCAAAACCTCAGCAATCATTTCGAAATGCTTGGCTCTCGACATAGCCTTGCTTTCGAACGCTTTGGCATCGAAACGTTGGATCCCGCTCCCTGCGGACTCACGTTTTTCGGTACCTTTCATCATACCTCCCTGTACCCTCTGAATTGAATTCCTGCCGTCCCTTCCGATCGGACGATGCCCCTAGTCTTGCCCTTGTGGGCGCAGGCTGTTCATGCTTAAGTTGTAGCCGGTGCGGGGGCAACCATGTCAACCTTTGGTTTTGATCGGATCGGTAGTTCCGGGTTCCCAGTTCAGTTTATTGGCCCACTGAGGGCCACCGACAGGCCGTACATGGGCGCTGACCAGCCCATCGAGGCTAGGATCGCGAGCGTATCCGATCCACGCGATGGCTTGTCACTTGATCCAGTCATACCCGTTCTAAAGCTTCCGATCGACGAATACCCAACGAGCGCGATGCCGCGCAGATGCTTGTCCGGATGCGCGTCGAGACCGAGTTCGCAGTCGCGGCGTCCATTCGAGGTAGCCTAGCGAATAACTTTTTGAGTTTGAGTGTATTTGTCGATGATAAGGGTAACGCAATTTTCGGCAGCTATTTTATTGGTGTCGCTCGCGGCCGGTTGTGTGTCGACGGGCTCCGACGTTCCCGCGGTGACGTCGTTCGCGGATAGTGTGAGCCAGTTCGATGTGGTGCCGCCGGGTTGGATCACGGCAGACGGCAGGTCTCTTGGCGCCGGGCAGGACCCGAGCGGCGTCAGAGTTGCCTTCGCGTTCCCGTCATTGCCCACGGTCAGGGTGTCACGCACGCCGCTTCATGTCGATGTCCCCGGCTTTTTCCGTCCCAACACCTGGTTCCAGAACGGAACATTCGTCCGACTGCCGGCCACCGAAATCGATCAGGCCGTCGAAATCAGAACCGCGCGATTGGATCAGAATCTGGTGGTCGACATCGACGCAGCATCGATGGCGCAGATCCATCGGCTCGACTGGGAGCAGTTTCGAGGGCTCCAGGCTGCTTATCTGTCGTGGCTCTATGCGCAGAGCAGTTGCTGGTCGATCGACTGCTTCTCGAACGAGTCCGCGCTGAGCTTGCGTGACTTCTGGAGGAATCACGTGCTGAAGGACGCGACCTTCGCACGCTTCGCGGCCAGCTATCTCAATCCTCCACCGCCCGTATCCCTCAAATCGAAGGGCGGCGGAAATATGCTGGCTACGCAGATTTTCCCGCGACAGCAGCTCGCCATTACCTGGGGAAATCAGAACTTCTACCCCGGCACAAGCTCAACACCTCTCCTCGGTACGAGTTACAGCCGCATTACGTCGGGCGGGACGACGCGGCTGCAGATTGTATCCGATGCCGGCTTGCGACTGTTTCCGACACCGAACTGCAGAATTCGTGAAACGCGCGAATTTGGCATCGATCCCGGCGACACCGCGACGCTGCCCTTTCCCGAGACGTTCAAGACGCTGTTCAGCAACTGGGTAATGCCGGTCTACAATCTGTTCGATCTGCACAATCCAAGGCTCCTGACAATCGTCGACCTGAATAATGACCGCCTCCCCTGTCCTGACAGGGCGCGCAAGGCGCCGCCACATCTGTTCCTGCTTGCGCCAAGCTATTACATCAAGCCGGACACCAGCAGTGAAATTGCCCGGGCGGAAACTGACAGCCGGGTGCCCACCGCCGACACTCAGGATGAATTCCTCTCGCTTACACGGCAGTTCGTCATTCTGGCTTGCAACGTGGCGGACCGTAGTGCCGTCGCGGACGAATGGAAGAGAATGCTCGATACTGCAAGCGGCAACCCTCAGGGACATAATCCTCGCTGCGGCAAGTATCTACACGGGCTGTTCGCCGGAAAAGCATTTGTAGAACTGAGAAATCGCTTCAGCATTGACGGACGCCTCGTTGAAGACGGCATCCTCCATTTCTCAACCGTGGGACAGGCGTTGGGCCCGTCCCTTGGCACCCGCGCCAATGTGGAAGCCGCGCCGGGTTCGGGCGCCCTGCTGGATCTCTGGAGAGCTTCGCCCTGGAGGCAGGACGGGTCAGTTCAGCAGCGGGTGCGCGTTCGTTTTTTCACGACCATGAGCGATATTTTGGATCAAGCCATTGTGCTTGAGGGAGACGATCTTCATGTCATCTCAATATCAGAAATGTTACGCTAAGAACGGCATTTTCGCTTACGCCCGGAACGGCGCTCCAAGACATCATCTGTTTATTTTTGCGTCTGCGGCCAATCCACCCGATACCTATGCTTCGCTTGCACCGATGCTCGCTGCGTGGAGCGGAGCCTCGGGCCGTCCCGCTCAGCGCTCAATCCTGTTTTGTCAGCTATTCGATCCGGCAACGATCACGACAGCGCTCGATTTGCTGGTGACGTCGGGCGCAGTCGGCCAGTGCTGGGGAAAGCTCGTCTATTGGCGCGACAAGTCATTCAGCGGAGGCCCCTTCAACGCCCGGTTTCCCGATTCCAGTCCCGGTTCGCGCACACTTCTGAAGGTAGGCGAGGTGTCGCTTCGCCTGGAAACCGGCACCATTCCGACTAGCCTGGACAACTTCACCATCAGCGCGTCCGCGAGTGAAGACCTGACGCTGAAGCTTGCCGCGTCCGGCGCCAAATGGAGCGTCGACGGCGTGAACACCCCGAGCGTCGAACTCGTCGTATCGCTCGATCCCGGCAGCAAATTCACTGCGGGCTCGATCGGGATGAACATCCCCTGGAATCTTACGACCGCCGGCACACATCCATATCAGCGCACCCGGGTAGCCTATGTCGCGGAGCCAACGGCTCTTCCCGCACCCGGCGATGACCCGGTGACATGCGAAGCCTGGCAATCCGGAATCATCCACGAGGTAAAAGGCGCTGCCAGCGCGGTTTGCGGCGTGCACCTGGATCCCAGGGACGGTGTCAACACACCGGGATGGCTCGATGCGGGCGGTCTCAATTCCAGGCTCATATTCGGCGATGCCGACCTCCATTCGACCTTCTTCGGGGCCGCCGGCGACCGCTTTCTGATGAAGGCAACCGACAACGCAGTGGCGAGGATCGGCTTCCTCCGCGACATGATCGATGGCAGCAAGGACATGCACCCGAGCGGGGCGATGGTCTTCCATCCGGAGGGGCGGTTCGAGTTGAAAAGTGCAGCCCCATCGCCTGCCCCCTTCGCGCTGGCATCCGATCTCAATATTTCGCGCCGGGATTTCGTCGCCGGTGGCGCAACGAGCGAGTTCCTCAACCTCGGCGCGGCAAGCGACGTCACGCATATCGAATTCGTCAGCGGCCCTGCCTTCTTGCCGAACGAAGCCGCACTGCCTTCGAACGCCCGCGAATTCCTCGCCCACGGCAAGGACGGGTCCGTGGTGACGTCGCATGTCAAGTTCATGAAGGAGGGGAATCCAACGGCAGTTGCGGTTGAGCTTCACTCGCAGTCGTCCGAGGCCCCGCTGTTCGAAGCGGCCGTCGCGACTCCCGAGCATCTGCGGCGACGGCGGCAGCGATACGGCCTCGCAAAGGACGCCCTGCCGGTGTTCCCCCACGCCGGGCACACGAGCGGAGACTACGACCGGCTGCAAAGGCATGAAACGACCCATCTCGCGCCGTATCGCCGCAAGAATTCGCCGCCCCCGCCTTCACCCCTGACGGCTTTCGATGCGGCTCCGACGTTCGCAGTTACGCCGCAGGGGATCCTCGCAAGGGTGGGCCCCGACGGCAACTATCAGCAGCTCTATTTCGGCAATCCGGACAGCAAGACAGAGAGGCCCGACTTCGTCCTCAACATTAACAACGCGGCAGCCCAACTCTATCTCGACGTCCAGCAAGGGCTGAAGGCCAGTCAGCTTTTCGCGGTGCTTCGCAATCCATCGCCGGATGCGCTCAAGGTCGTCACGCCTTCGCTGACGCTCAACGCACGCGATTTTGAATTTGCTATCCACGACGGGGCGGCTTCCGCCTCCAGCCTGAAGGCGGCCGCCTTCCTGGTGAAGTACTACAAGGGCCAGAGCATCGAAGACTTGCTTAAGGACCCCGCTGTATGGCTGTGCGCGCACGACCTGGCGCCCAAGGGCAACAGCGATCTCGACAAATGGACTCCATTCCCGAAAGGCCAGCCGGTCCCCCCGCATTTAAAGCGGCTGCATGATGTCTGGACCGACGAAAACTGGCAGGGGGTGCTGGTGCTCGACTTCCCCTTGGATGACGAGCCTGGCCTCATCAAGGCGTTGCGGCCAGGGTTGGCTAAAAAACCTGGCGCGACGAAAGTGGAGTTGAAGGCGCCCTATTTCGGACTCAACGCGCTTCAGGCCACTGCCGCCGACCTGAAGGCTGATCCGAAACGGCCTGGCTCCGTCTTCGGCATGATCAGGTATGACAAGACAGAGGTTGGCACCGAGCCAGATGTTCCCACAAAGGACGACGTCGAGCCGGGCGCAACACATGATCCCGACCGGCAGTACCGGTTCATCGTCGACTCCCTTCAGATCGTGTTCGAGAACAGTCAGATCGCCGATTTCAAGGCAAAGCTGTTCATCAAGTTCGACCATCTGTTCTGGGACGGTCTGGACGGCCTGGGCGCTGACGGGCTCTATTCGCTGGAACTCGACGGCCATTACGAGCGCCGCGGCACCGAAGATGTTTTCAGTCTCATCAGTCCCAACAAGTTCGTCATCAAATTTCCCGATGCCTCCTATCTGAAGCAGCTGACGATCACGCGGGCACAGCTCGGCGTCGTATCCAGCGATAATGACCAGCTGACTGCGTTCATCGGCATCGACGGCGAGCTCCAGCTCAGCGAGAAGATCGCCAACCTGCCGATCTTCAGCGTCAAGCTGATCCGCTTGTCCTCGTTCGGCTTCGAATACAGCTTCAAGAAGGGGGATAACCCGGACTTCAAATTCCGCTTCAAGCCGAGTGGCATGTCCGTCGATATCGACTTCAACCTCAGCGGCCTCAAGGGTCTGCTGTCGTTCCTGCCCGTCAAGCTGAAGGGCATGAGCATCGCCCTGGGTCAGGTGCTCGATCTCAATGACCTGCATTTCGCGCCGATCAACTTCGGCGGCCTCGGCACGAAATTCCATTTCGGCTTCCTGATGGAGCTCGATTTTGGCTCGTTCGGCAACCTCGCCGGCGACTTGCGCGGCATGAAGTTTCCGATGTTGCTCGGCTGGGGCGGCGGCTCCAGCAAGGGCCTCGCCTTCGGCATCCAGTTTCCCAGCCGGGAAGGCAAGGGCATCGACATCGGTATCCAGCAATTCATCCGCCTGCAGGCTGAAAAGCTCAACCTGGTGCCCTGCTACGACGGAAGCCACAATCTGCTGACGTTTGCCATCCAGGCCGTCAAGGCACGAATCGTCATGCTCGGCCACAAATGGCCCGATGCCGACACGTCGTTTGCCTTCTTCGTCCCGATAGCATCGGGACGGAAGCCGAGCTGGGCATTCGGCGTCAAGAACGACCCCTGGTATGTCGGCGGCGGTTACCGTCTCAAATTGCCGACCGCCAGCGCAAAGGAGCCAAAAGATATCAAAGGTGTCGTCAAGAACTTTGAGGACACACTGAACGACGTCGGTAGCAGCGATAACCAAATTTGCAGCCTCGCGTCCCAGGCCTCTGCCTCCAGTGACAACTGGAGCATCGTGGGACGCTACAGCGGTGAACTGAACGTCCAGCTCGCGATTTCCGACCCCACTCTCTATGGCATCGCAATCGAGATTCCGGCGCTCGGCGAACTCGACGTGATGTACCGGCGCGTCAACAGCCAGCTCGGCATCTTCTCGATCGAATACGCCCTGCCCGGTCCGCTGCGGCAATTCCAGATCGGTGTCGCGACCGTTCGGCTGCCGGTCTTCCGCATCGAGATTCACACCGATGGCGGCTTCCTCTTCGACTTCGGCTTCCCGTGGAACAACGACTTCTCGCGCAGTTGCCAGGTCGAAATAGCGATCTTCCTCGGCTCAGGCGGATTCTACTACGGCATCACATCGGCTGCCGCCGCAGACCTGCTGCAGTTCGAGGGGGGCTACGGCTACTCGCCGCCCGACAGCACGAAGCTGAACGAGCTGCGGACGCTGCGCCTCGGCTTCGCCGCGCGGGTCGGAATCGGTCGCAGCTTCACCATTGGAATTCTCGAAGCCGAAGCGTCGGTAACCATCTTCGGCGGCGTCGAGGGAGCGATTGCCTATCGCCCCGGCAACGACCTGTTCCATCCGACGCTGTATGCCGTGAAGGGCTATGTCGGCCTGATGGTCGACATCAGGGCCACCGTCAATTTCGCGATCATAAGGGCTTCGGCGCATATCCTGGCCTATGTCGAAGTTGGCTTCGAGATTCGACGCGTGCTGGCCAAAAATCCCGCCGGCCAACATCGCATCGTCGACCTTCCCATCATCATCTTTGCCGAAATCGGACTCACGGTCACCGTCGAGGTCGGAATCCACATCGGTTGCGTCGACATCACGATCCATCTTTCGTTCAACGCGACCTGGCGCTACGAAGAAGCCCTCACCCAGTTCAAGGACCAGGGTCCGTACGACGTGTTCTCGCCCTCCTTCGACGCGTTGCTGACGGCGGAGGCCGCATTCACCTGGAATCCGGCCTATCGATATTGGCCAGCGACGCGCGATCTCACGATCTTCGCGACCGTACTGCCTTGCATGGCCCGTGCGTCTGACGTCGAACAGATGGGCAGCCCCAAGACGTGCGCGGTCGGCACCTTGCTGCTCCCTGCGCTGGGGCCGGACCATGGACTTGCCGACCTTGCGCGGTTCCTGCTGGGCTGGGTGCTGCTGCCCGCGACGATCGGCCCCGACCCGGCAGCCGCCGACGCCTATCAACTGACCCTGGGACAGGTGAATGGAATTGTGGACCAGATGCGGGATCCCAAGACAACGTTCTGGGATGGATTCCCGGCCGTCGCGCTCGACGTCACGACAAAGCAGTTTGCCGCACAACTCACCGAGCTGACCAGCGGTTCGACGGAGTCGTTCGCGACCATCCCGCTGTGGCCCGGCGTCACCTTCAAATACGTCCCGGTCGGCGGCACCCCCGCCCCGACCGAGGGCACTTCCGCGGTCGTGTCCGCCCACGGAGCGTCGATGTCCGCAACCGATGCGGCATTTTCCGATTTCTGCCGGCACCTGATTGCCGGCACGATTCCGGAAATCCAGCAACTGATCCGGGACGACGGCTATTTCCTCCACGCGGACGGAACAGTCGAACCCAACGCCTCGCTGCCGGCGCAGGATCCACGCAAATCGCTGAAGTGGTCCGAGCTCTGGCAGAAGATGCTTGCCCCCCTCTGAAGTCCGAAGGAACGACCAATGGCAAATGAACCCAAGACCCGTCTGGACCGCATTGCCCGCGATCTCTCCCGGACCTGGCTTCACGGCAGCCGCGTCACCGACAATGCCGGGCACACCAGGCCGGCAACCGTCGCCGCTGCGCAGCAGATACAGGTCGACTTGCCTGCGAGCGGCCCGATGAACTTCGAGTTCACGTCGTCCGCTTCGACGGCGAGGGTTCTGATCAGCCAGTCGGATGCCAGCAAGAGTCAGGACCTGATGCAGAAGGCCATCGGTACCGACAAGGCCAGGTACCTGACGCTGAGCGCGGATGACGCGATCCCGACATGGGTCTTCAGCCAGCGCTCCTACTCCATGCCGAACCCCGTGCCTGATGAAGACAAGATTTCCATCGCAGTACCGGCCAACCTTGACGTGGTGAAGTTGCCTGCGGCGGCGCTCGGCGAAGTCAAGGCCGACGTCGACAATTTCGTCTCCCTCCAAACCTTCGACGGAGTCCGGAAGGAGTGGCAGCCCATTCCCCGTTCTAAGTGGCAGCCGGCAATCATGCTTCGTTTCAAGCTGAAACAGCCGCCGCCGACTCCAGATCTTCCCGCGGGAATGCAGATATTCGAGATCCAGGGCGTTCCGCAGGGCGACCGTTATTTCCTCGACCGGCTCGGCCTGCTCGATGATTACCTGGCCGCAAAAGCCGATCCCAATCCGCCCGAAATCGAAGCCATTTCATTGGCAGTCGAACCGCCGAAGGCCGCACCATCGCCGATCAGTGATTGGACGATCATCCGAACCAATCTGACCCGGGAAGCGCGCTCCGGCAGCGGCATCATGGCGACCGCAGTTGCACCCGCTACGCTGCCTTATGTCGCCATATCCGACGGCAGCGCAGCGCAGAACCGTGATGCCGTCACCTTGTTGCAGATGATCAGCATCACAAACTCCGGCGGCTACTTTCTCCGGGCGGCCACAACCATCGCCAATGCCGAGTCGCTCGTGCTCAGCATCACGCTCAAGGCCACGCCCGACCCCGACAACGCCGACGGCCTGTTGCTGCCGCGAGCCGCCAACGCGATGGCGCTCGTATCCGGAACCTCGATCGCGGATTCCGTTCGTTTCCATGGCCACGACCACATTCAGGTCATCCCGGCGGTGCCGCCCGGCAACGTGGCGTTCGGATGGACGCGGAGCGAGCCGGCGGCCAAGGACACCGATGAGGACAGGTTCGGTTTCGGCACCATCAGCCTTGTCGATTATTCCGCCGTCGACGGCACGGGCACGCAGGTCGGGCTGTATTCCGCGGACACGGTCGTCGCAATCTCGCCGACACAGCCGCTGCCGGGCGAATTGTTCGATCGCAAGAGCGCTGCCACGGCGGATGACACGTCCGATCAGCATCTGCACACGGGCAATGCGGCGGCCATGCGGCTGCTCGCGCCACACGAGATCCGGGCGATGTCCGTCACAAGCTTCGCGGCGGGCGATTCGGTCCTGCGTCACTACCGTTCGACACTGACGTGCTACGATCCGAAAACCGAGTCACCCTATGTCCGCATCGCCGACCCGCTTCGTAGCCAGATCGTATTTAGCCCTGGCTTCCGCGACGTGTTCGGCAATCGTTTTGAAGCCGCAGCCGCGCCCGCGTTCCGCCGTCGGCTGTTCTATACCGACGCACTTATCAATCCTTCCGAATGGCCGGGTATCCGATTTGCGATCTATTGCGGCCTGCAGGGCGGTAAGCCGTACGTCTATCTGGAAATGCAATACCGCTATCTCGAGCCGGGTCCGAATACTCGTGATGACAAGAAGGCGCGTCGGCAAAGGCTCGAGCTTGTTCGCACGCAGCTTCAGGGCGCCAAGGCGGATGTTGCCGTCAGCTTCACGGCGAAGCCGCTGATTGCCGAGTATCAGCTCAACGCCGCGAAGCTTGCGACCCAGATCACCGACTGGCTCAACAAGGAAGATGCCAACACCGGTCCGAAGAAGCTTCCGACCGCAGTCATCCCCCTGGCTGCCGTTCAGTGCACCGGTTCGGTTACCGAAGTCGTCGAGTTCAAACCCGAGCTGAAAATTACCCGAACGAAGGCGGACTACCTGCCGACGGCCACCGAACTGCCGTCCGATCAATCGCTGGCTGTGCCGATCGGCGATCAGATCACCTGGACGAAAAGCCGGATCACGTTGCAGGCGGCAACCGCCGCGCCGCAGCCCGGGCCCGCGGCAACCGACCGGGCGGACGAGGAATTTCGTGTCATCGCGAGCGCATTCCAGGCCAGTCTCGCAAGCCCGATGAAGGCGCAAGTCGGCTTCCTGCGCGATCGCCTGAACCTTCACCAATTGTGGTTCGTTCCTCAGGACTTCTTTCCGAAAACTCCCAGTTCGGCGGCATATTCCGCCTGGTCGTTCGCCACCGCGCGGCCGCTCAGCAACAAGCTGGGCGCCGAAACGTTCACCGTGCCCGACTTCAATGCAAGCTGCACGACAAGTGGCCCGGATTGCTGGAACAAGCATCCGATCGTTCCCCTCTCGGTCACCGACCAAGATCTCGACGACCTAGGCCGCATCGCCTTCCGCTTCATCGAGCAGGAAAGCATCAGTCTGGCCGTCATGACCGCCAAGAAAAATGCGGATGCGGCGAGGAAGCTGCTTGCCGAACGGGAACAGATCGCGCTTGCGCTCAGCAGTTTTCGCGGCGACGGCGGACCCGGCTATCTCGTGCCGTTGCACCAGACTCCCGACGATCTCGAACCCGAGAACGTGGTCCGGATCGCGAGGGATGCCTTCCTCGCCGACATGGCTGCGTTCTACAATGTGGATTCGATCCTGCAATTGCCGCTGACGAAAGCGGGCAGCGGCAGCATCCTGATATTCGAGGGCAGCGTCACGGCAACGTTCGCGGCAGGCTCGACAGCGTCTCCTCCCGTGCTGTCCAACGTGCTTCTCGGCGGGGGAAGCCGCAAGGTCACGCTGCTGTACGACCTGCCGCCAGGAACCCGCGATGCCAGCAACGTGCCGAAACTCGACATCGTCAAGGCGCGGCTGCACCACGTGCAACTCCCGCTCGAGGACGGCCCGCCCGTGCAGAACAATCTGTTCAACCAGGGTGCATGGCTTGAACTGGTTCAACCGCAGGAGATGCAATGGAAGGGGCCCGGGGATTACATTCCGGTCGCCGATCGCAGGTTCCCTGCGAAGCCGTTCATTACGTCGACGAAGACCGTCACGCCGGCGATCGGCTCGGCAACGCCAATTACCCAGCAGAATGCAGCATTGCTGGCGCGTTGGGGCTGGAAGTTTGATTTCGGCCTCGTCGACCCGGGCGCCAACGATGTCGTTCATGTGACGGTTCGCTACAACGAACCGGCTACCGTTCAATCGGCTGCCCTCAGCGCATTCAACGTCACCTCGGGATGGAAGCCGCAATCGTTGCTCAACAGTCTCGTTGCGTTCAAGTTGCTGCATGACAACGTCGAGCGTGTCGTCGAACCGGACCGCCTTCAGATCGTCGCCGATCTCGCCGCCTTTCTTCGCGAGACGCTGTCGCCGACAGCCGCGTTTGCTGCATTTGCCGCCGGTCGTCCGGAAGATCATTTTACGATCAAGGCTCGGAAGACGACCGATCCTCTCAATGCAGTCCCCGGCCCGGATACGGGCGGGTTGTCGGTCATGCAGGGCCCGATCACGGTGACGTGGACGGTGACTCCGGTATCACAGACCGCGACCGTCCTCGCTGCCGCGGAAGCGGCAGGAAACAATGCGTTTCTCACCGGAACCAAGGCGGTCAGGAACTATCGCCTTGCCCTCAAGCTGCTGCGCAACGAGTCCTTCGGGCCGATTTCCGAGAAGCCGGCCGATCCGAGCCTGATCTATGAGTGCGCTTCGGTCGAGTCAGCCTTGGTATGCTGGGCTCAAAACATGTGGGGCAGTCTCGAGTACAAGATGACCGCAGGAGAATCGCTGGATACGGCGCTTCGTCACTTCTTCGAGGAGCTGTTTTTGAAGGCGCCTCTCTCGGGGATGAAAATTGAAATCGGCGCGTCCCTGAAATGGCAGAGTGGGAAACTGACTGGTGTCACGCCCTTCTCGATCCTGCCTGCGGACATCACCCCGGGCGGCGGATTGGCCAAGGACTACGCCAGCTTCGTCTATGATAAGCTATACAAGGAGTTGCTCGGTACCCATGTCCCGCCAGATGTGCAGGCGGCCTTGCGCCTGCGCGTCAAACTTGCGACCGACGATCCCGGACCGGCAAGTCGCACATTGCTGGAAATCACCTCGATCGATTTCAATCTGGCATGAGCGACGGGTTAGATCGGCCACGGCTAACTAACATCGCTGGCATGCATAGGATGGAGGGTCAATTGGGTTCAAGCTGCGCCTTGAAACGACAACTCTTAAGGAAAGTAATTGGCTACCCACGGGTTAGCGTCAACAGTGGTGTTGCCGCTAACTCCCCGCCGTGAAGGCAGCACCTGACTTCTCAAGCAAGGTCAGCACACGATACGGGCTGTCTTGCGCATTCCTCTGGACCGCCCGAACAGAAGATGACGTGTGAATGACTAGGGCTACACCGAGGCCGGCCGCGGCGCCTAGGAGCGCGCCCGTAGTGAGCCCACCAACAGCTGCTCCGGCGACAGTCGGCCCGGCAGCCAGCTCCGCTACCTTCTTCAAGAAATCGCCTGCAGGTTTCTCGCTGCCGCCAAAGAATTCTTTGATGAAAGACCTAGGCTTTGCCTTGCTTTTCTCCCAATCCGCAATAATCGTGCCCACCTTCTCCTTCAATCTGTGTTCAAAGCGCGCCTCTTCCCGCATCGCCCGAATTGATTGCGCAACTTTGGTCATCTCATCGTGAAACCGCGCAAGCTCGTTTCCTTCTTTGTGCAATTTTATAATGTTCGTCGCGGTCAGCTTTGATAAATCGAATTGCTGGAACACCAGCAATTCGATTTTGCACCGGTCAACACTGAAGGTGTGAAACGCGTCGCGCCGACGCCGTTTTATCAGTTTGCTGTACAATTCATCCTCGGCGTGCCGGACGACGCAATCATGCAAAGGCGCCTCATCTGCAACAATGTCGAGGCCGTCATCAAGCGCGCAGGCAACGGCCAGCGTTGACATGATCCCTTCGCCAATATGCGGGTGCATCTCCAGGTAATGATCCCCGTCCGGCATTTCTGGAGCCCATGCGAGGTCTAAATCCTTGAGCTGCTCCAGGAGCTGTTTCGCCTTGAACGAATGGAGCTGATACCCATAAGGGTCGCCGGTCAGCCGCTTCATGCGATCTGAAGCGGCCTTGGAAAAACGCGCGGCGAACCGCGGGTCGGCCTCGACGTCGCGCTCAATCTTCTTCAGCAAAATACCCAGCGCGCGTCTAACTCCTGGAGTTGACAGATCTGCGTAGTCAAGAAGACCTTTGCTTTCCAGGTCGCGAACCCCCTCTGAGTCTTCCGGGTGGAATCTATCCGGAATCATTCGAAAGACCTTGGGAAAAACAAGCAGAGTGCTCTTCAGCCACTGCTCATTTCGAAATTTTATGTAGGGATAGTATAGCCCACCTTGAGCAGACATTCTTAACCCTCTTAGTCGCTACCGGCTGCGCCATTAACCGATCATTTCATCGACTAGAGCTTCGACAAAGCCACCCTAGTCCAATCGAGGAACCGCGCGCGATCATATGGGAATATTGCGTTCGCCATTGCCTTCTCGAAGTGATCCTCGATCTCTCTCTTGCGCGACCTCGTTACACCGAGGACCAATCCAGCCACCAGCAGAGCCGAACGGATGAAAAGGCTTTTGCCCATTTCCTTCCCTCCGTAGTCTTCCAATCGGCTGTATTCGGCGAGCTCGGAGAAGGCTTCGCGTAATTCACGTATATCCGCGGATTTCAGCGCTCTGAAGCTTAGATTTATGCTGATGATATTCGCATTTATGCGCCCCAACAGCTGTCTCGCTGCCTCGCACCGACGCTCCTTATCCAGCTCATCGGGGCTTACCTCGAGTTCGGAGATGCGTCGCTTCAATCGGCTTCTTAAGTCTGCCGTACGTCGCAAGAGATCGTCTGCCCTTGCCACAAGGGCTTCTTTTCCAGCGCTCAGTTCATCGGGAACATAGTTATCGAACATGAGCTCGGTAATGCCAATCGACAACTCCTCTGACTCAAAGCGCTCTCCGATTACATCTAACTTCGGCCGTACCTTTCTTTCGTCATCATAGATTTTCTTGGCTCGACGCACATAAGCGTACAGAGGCTCTAGCTCGCGACGTTGCTTCACTGTATGTCGACGGCAAAAGCCACCCAAATAGTGAGCTTCTCGTCCGTTGGCCTGCGTCTCCTCTGCGTCGCGCCTCGATGACACGACTGCGATCGCTTGATCACATAGAGCAGCCGCCGTTCGCCATTCGCCTCGCCCCGAGAAGAGTGCCGCATGAGCCAGGTAGTACGCGTATCCAGTGGGATCCTCATTGAGCACGTCGAGTATGCCTTCGTCGTAACGCCCCTGATCGAAATCGCTCGGTTCATGCCAGCTCGCGACTGACTGGATGAACTTTCGAGTCTTCCTCCAGCTATCGAAATAGATGGGAACGACTACTCGAGCCGGCGTAGCCTGATGGAGCGGAGACTCACTTCTGACGGTGAATCCCGTACGTGTGGTCACGAAAAAGCAATCGTTCCACGCCTCTGTGGTGAGTTCGCGGATTTGGCTATCGAGACGTTCGCGAAGCGCGTTCCACTCTCTTAACGTCTGTATTCCGTTCGCTAATTGGCCCAACTCCTCGATAAATCGAGCCTGAATTTCATGCGGCGGACGATACGCCTCACGAAACTCGCGTGTGAACTTCGCCCAACCATTCTTAATTTCGTCGGACGACCCGGGCCGTAATTCTTCCGTCCTCAGGACGGCGTCCACAAACGATTTATTGAGCTTGGAGGGGCGCTTATCTTCGAAGCGCTCGCCGTCCGAAATATTACCTACGAATGTATACAGCCAACCAAAAAAGGCACTCTCGGTTGTCGGAAGATCGATCGGATGCAGATCACGAAACACCGCTTCGCTTGCCAAGAAGTATCTCGGATGCCTGATGAATGAGATAGGCGGCTCGTATCGCAAGTTCACTTCATGGATCGAGGGCGTTGCGGTAATGTACAGTATTTTGATGTTCGATATTTCGAGCCTGCGATTCCAGATTTCAAGCCTTGCAAGGCAATCCGCGTCTCTCGTTCTGTTCGCGCGTCTTCGAGCGCCAAGATCTTGGTGAGCCGTAAGCCTCTCCGACCACTGATCTCGCAGCGAGATATGGTCGTAAATGTCAGGGAGACTTTCAAAGGGCCGCAGCACCCTCCTAAGCGATTCCGAACCCTTATCGGTCTCTGCGAAAACCTCCGGCCCCGCAATGCGATCAAGACTAATCAACCGGGCGAGCGCGCGGTAGGTCGCTGCCGCACCAGTCCGGAGATATAACAAGCGGAGAACAAGCTCGTAGATCACGTTGGAATCTGCACCCACTATTCCAACCTGATTTAGCTTTTCGACGTTGACCTGCAATTCACCAACGTTGAGGTCGATGGCCGGAGGGTCTGCGCCAAACTTGCCTACAAGGCCATTTAATATGGACGCGACGTCTTGTTCGATAGGCGGCGGTATCAGCAAAGGCTTCTCGGGAGAGACTCTAAAGAAAATATGATCTGCGAGCCTTTGGGTGAGTGCTGCACTGAGATCTGGATCATCGTCGAAGAAAACTTTACCTAACTCTATGTTTGCCCCCTCGTGAGGAGCTCCATAGGCATGAAATACGTCGGCGTCGACGGCATAAATGATGCGTCCGCCAGCGCCTTCAAATCTGCGATCCTCCAGCCAGGGGAGCATGTAGCGCAGCTGAATTGCCGCATCTCGCGTACGGGAGACAAGCTCGCTCTCAGCTACCATTCGCTTACCTTCTCCCTTTGAGATCCGAATCCTCGGATGGCGGAGTAGGCGTCGGGCAAGTTTTGGCGGAGATGTACCATCCACGGCGATGGCTCAACTGATCCCGTTTCCTCAATTGCCGGAAATGGCGCGACTTCGTTGTCAGGATCGGGGACCACCTCCGCATCTCCTGGCAACTCTATATGCCGACGCCAGAGAAATCTCACAGCGGCCTCCTGCCACCAACTGTAAGCATAAGGCGCTTCAGGCCTGTGGAGCCGAGCGACGACCGTCCGAAGCAGGCCTTCGCGCCCACTGGCGGCATAAACGCTTTCGACGAGCTCTTCGTGCTCACTCATGAGCTTTTTGAGCGAGCCCGAGTCCGGCGCTTCGCCGAAGTGGCAATTTAACTGATACCAGAAAGAGTTTAGATTCTCGACTGGAGCGGTCGGACGGATCTCACAAAGCAGTTTGAAAAGTGGCAACACATAGTCTTTCGGCATCTTTCCCGATCGTGCCATTGTTTCGAGGCAATTAACACTTTCGTCTGTCAGAGAGCTTTCGCCAGCGTACCTTGCGAGGACGCCAATCGTCCAAAAGATCGCATTGTCGATTTCAGTATTAAGCGACGGCTGGTTTTGCCAATCCTTGAGCACCTTTCCTGAGAATATCCTAAGCAGATGGGTGGCGTCGGTCCGACGTGCCAAATTTAGGATGGCGTCGACAACAGTCTCCTGAATCAATTCTGTTTCGGATAGAGCGATAGACAGGCCCGCCTTGAAGCGTCCCTTCGCTTGTTCAGTGAGCAATGCGAACACTGACATTACTTCCTCGGTGACGTCGTAATCTTCACCGAAAAATGTATGAAGCGGCGCGAACGCGAAACGCCCTCGGTTAGCTATAAAATAGTCGTGCAGGCTTCCTCTAAGCCAGTCCCCGAATTGCCGGTCGGACCAGGAGTTCAAAGGCTCTATGTCGGCGCGCTCAACCTTCACAGCGTATTCCCGAGAGTCTTTGTTAGCTCGTCATCACTTCTTCCGTCCGCCAAAGCCAAAGAAAATTCGCGATCAGTGAACTTATTTGATCGGGTCACCTGGCCGACGACGCGAAATCTAATATTTTCGTCATCTTCAAACATCGAACGATTTATTGGACAACAGATACGCTCTCTAAGACCGGCAGCTAGAACTCCGCCTAACTCCAATCTAGCAAGATCGACAGTTTTGCCCCAATCGTTCCGCCGAGGAGCACCTCTACCGCGAGGGCGCGCGGCGAATCTCCTATGGCTTCCTGCCTCCACGAACGTGGGGCGGAAGTGTACCGCCTTCTCAACCACCGATGCAGGAAAACTGTAGACGACTAGATAAAGCGGCGGAGAAGTTGGCTCTCGGTGCACCAAGCCGAGCAGGTCGCGGAGATAGTTAGCTACCTCATCTGGCTTCACACCGTTGCGCTTCGCAGCCTGCGAGGCGCGATCCAGACTGCGCTTTGAACTAAACCAAATAAAACTTGTGCCCAGCGTGCGGCCCGGCTTCAGACGAAAATATCGCTCATTGCTTGGAATGCCACTCAGCATCTCGATCCAGCGAGGATTCTTGAAGTCGGGCATCTGGCCCGTCAACCTTGCGAATCTTGTTACATCGTCGCTACTTGCGAAGCCCTCCAACACACCAATTGGCAGCATCACCTCGGCGCGATCGGTGTCGATACTACACCCCGCACCCAAAACGGCTTGCCCGCGAAAACTCGGGTCATTGATCGCAAGATCCGCAATGAGCCGGATAAACTCTCTAGGATCGGTCTTATCGGGATCGCTCGGAGCATTCGCGTATGCCGCCGCTAACACGCGGTCGCAAAATCCGCGCGGATGGAGACCAATTACCTCGCCATCGCACGCGTTCGCACTCACTATGCGACCGAGATCATTACCCGCGAAATTGCGGATATAGTCCAATATTGACATGAGCCCTCCCACCCAGGGCTAGGAATATGCTTCACAAAGTTGTGATGCGCAACCTTTGATTGATAAAAATACATACTCTCCCGCTCCGTTCGATGGGCTACGCCGCCTCGGTTTCTCGCTTCGGAAGCTCGACCTGGACGCTTACTCCCAGAGCGTTAGCGGCTTTCTCGATGAGCTCTAATCTAGATCTGTGCTTAAGACGAAAGAGACGGTCGACCTGCTCGCGATGAACTTTCATCTTTCTTGCCAATTCGGCTCGATTCATCCCGGCTTCGAGAGCAACCATATAGAGGGCGACTTTCAGATAGATCAGGGCCGGGAGCTCCACTTTCGCAAACCGGTTATGCGGCTTGGCAAGCGGCGTTGGGATAGGAAGGTCGGCAGCGATCCGCGCCGCCATCGCTTCGATGATCGCGTCCAACCCTCTTCGAAGAGCGTCCTGATTTCCCCTTCCAAAGGTCGTCACCTCGGGAAACTGCGGCGAAGTCACAAGCAGTGTCCCGTTATCGTCTTTGGATAGCCTTAGCTCATACCAGCGTCCCATTATTTAATTCCCAGGTCTTTCAAGATTTTCCTGACAAGCCCCTTCCCCAGATCTTTCTTTCCGCCATGCATCGGAAGCTGCGTCCGACGATCGGCTCGAATCACGGTGATGTGGCCGCTGCCGCCATGGTGCGTTTCGAACTTGCAGTCGTACTTGGAGAGTAACCTGCGTAGCTCGTGCGCGTTCATGACGATAGCCTCGTAACATTTGTGTGCATTCTCACACAAGTGTTGAATCAAAATCGGCCTCATTTTTGCATCTGTAGCTAGATCTGTTCCTGTTTTGTTTCTTCCGACTCAATACTCGGAAGGCGGATGTTAGCCCATCTCTTCAACCGCTACGTTCGGCTTCATTATGGACCAGCAGCTTTGTTTGCTGGACCGCGCGGCCTGTCATGCAGATGACGAGGGTCGATAGCCTGAGTGGCTGGAGGTCGACTAGGTTTACCAGCCTAGATCGCGCCGATGCGATGTCGGCCCATCGGCCGAAATGTACGGAGTTGGCAGATCAAATGCGATCCGACCTGCGCTCCTGAACCTACGCAGCCAAGCAGCCGACCGCCGCCGGCTCATCGCTCGAAGCTCTTTTCAGGAACCGCGCCAGCGCAGCCTTTCGTGAATGCCGGTCCAAAGCGTAGGCTGTCTGCTTGAACTCGATGCCATCAAGGAGTCCTTGGACGTAGCCGGAGATTGTATCCGCCGCCATGATGAGGGCTGTATCAAGCGTATGGATATATTTGCTGGTCACCGAACCTTTGGCGTGACCAACCAGGGCGGCGATGGTCACCTCGGTAAACCCGAGATCGTTGGCGATGCTCGCGAAGCTGTGGCGCAGGACATGTGGCGTGACATCGGATAGTGGGGAGTCCTCGAAGATATACTTCCAATGGTTCGGGAAGCTGCCGAAAGCGTTGTCCTCCCCCTGCCCCGGAAAGACGTATGTGCCAGCATTGTCGGTGCGCCGTCGCTCGAGATAGTCGACGACAGGCAACCCTATGGGGCGAATGGAGTCACCCTCCTTACTGTCCTCCAACCGCAAGCAGCTCGCCTCGGTGTCCGCTTCCGTCCATTTCAAACCGATCATCTCGCTGCGCCGGCAGCCGGTCAGCGCAAGCTGGCGAATGATGTCCACGATCGTCGTGTATTTCTCCTGCCTGGCGGCGTCGCGGAGCATCCGACCGAGTATTCGGTACTCCGCCTCCGATAGCCGACGCATTCGCACGTTGTCCTTTGGCTTGCGGATGCCGTGCGCCGGGTTGCTTTCAATAACGCCCGCTTCGACGGCGTAGGTGAGGATACCACCGAGAAGACCAACGGTGCGGGTGGCAGTTCCAGCGCCGCCGCGAACGATGGCCTTTCCGCGCAGCTTCTTGGTCTTGACCGAAACCCGCGTCTTTCCGGCCATGATGTCTTTGAGAACCTTGTTGATGTCGGTCTTGGTGAGATCTTTGACCCGCCGGGTCCCTATGAGAGGAATGATGTGACGCTCGATGCGGCCAGTATCCGTGACAATTGTTGAAGCCTTCTTCGGTCGCCCACCCTTCCCCAGAATGAGCCCGGCCTGGAGATCAGCGAGATACCGGGTGCACAGCTCCTTCACAGTGATCGCCTTGTGATCGAGCTGGCGATCTTCGACCGGATCCTCACCCCCGGCGACCCGACCGAGTTGCACCTTTGCCTCTCGGCGTGCCGTCTCGGGCGCCCAGGCTCCGTGAAGACCTATGGTGTATCGGCGTGAGCGCCCTCCTATTCGATACTGGATGACATAGCTGCGCTTGCCGGAGCTAAAGACCCGCAGTCCGAAGCCGGGCAGTTCGTCGTCCCAGATCAGGTAGTCCTTTTCTTGGGCTTCCGCTGCCTCGACAACCCTCTTCGTGATCTTGACCATGACATTCCTGCGTTCCGGGCCCGATCTCTCGCGTAAGCAGGACGTAAGCAGGCGGGAGAAAATCGGTGCGGGTTTTCGGACAGGAACGTCGCTGTTGTTGTCGAGAATATCCAGTTGCTTCAGCCGGATAGCGTAGAATAGCGTGCCCTATCGTATTTTCGGATGGGCACGTTATCTTGCTCCGAAGGCAAAGGTCACACGTTCGAATCGTGTCGGGTGCGCCAGCCCTATTCCGGTCTCGCCCGCGTCTGGTCT
Organism: Bradyrhizobium sp. HKCCYLRH2047; assembly: GCF_051168175.1. Classification (NCBI taxonomy): domain Bacteria; kingdom Pseudomonadati; phylum Pseudomonadota; class Alphaproteobacteria; order Hyphomicrobiales; family Nitrobacteraceae; genus Bradyrhizobium; species Bradyrhizobium sp. HKCCYLRH2047. The sequence continues at coordinate 542,740 of NZ_JBNPUM010000001.1, read as the reverse complement.
CAGCCGCGCACCACGCCGGCCCGCGCCTTCAGAAACTCGCGCGCGACGATCAGCTTCTGCACTTCGGTCGCGCCTTCGTAGATGCGCAGCGCGCGGATCTCGCGGTAGAGGCTCTCCACGATCTCGCCTTTGCGGACGCCGCGGCCGCCGAACATCTGCAGGGCGCGGTCGATGACGCGTTGCGCGGTCTCGGTCGCGGTGAGCTTGGCCATCGCGGCCTCGCGGGTGGTCGGCAGCTTCTGGACGTCGCGGCGCCAGGCCGCGCGATAGGTCAGCAGCGCCGCGGCGTCGGTATCGGTCGCCATCTCGCCGAACGCGGCCTGCGTCATCTGCAGGTCGGCCAGCGCGCCGCCGAACATCTGCCGGCTCGAGGCGTGCGCCTGCGCCTCGTCGAGCGCGCGGCGGCCGAAGCCGAGGGCGGCAGCCGCCACCGATGAGCGGAAGATGTCGAGCGTCTGCATCGCCAGCTTGAAGCCGCCGCCAGGCGCGCCGAGCCGGCGGCTGGCCGGGATGCGGCAATTCTGCAGGCGGAGCGTCGCCAGCGGGTGCGGTGCGATCACCTCGATGCGCTCGGCGACGGAGAAACCGGGATCATCGGGAAACACGACGAAGGCGGAGATGCCGCGCGCGCCGGGCGCCTCGCCGGTGCGGGCGAACAGCGTGTAGACGTCGGCGATGCCGCCGTTGGAGATCCAGGTCTTCTCGCCATCGAGCACGTAGGTATCGCCGTCCAGCCGCGCCGCGCAGGCCATCGCGGCGACGTCGGAGCCCGCCTCCTTCTCGGACAACGCGAAAGCGGCGAGCCATTCGCCGGCGCGCACCTTCGGCAAGACACTGGCGCGCAGCTCCGGCGAGCCGCCGAGCGCGATGGCGCCGGAGCCGAGGCCCTGCATGGCGAAGGCGAAATCGGCCAGACCGTCGGCATAAGCGAGCGTCTCGCGCGACAGGCAGATCGCGCGCGAGTCGATCGCGCCGGCATCCGCATCGGGCGCCACGACGGCGCTGTCGAGCAAGCCTGCGGCACCAAGCGCACGCACGATCTTGCGGCAGGCGGTGTCGACGTCGCCGTGATCGACCTCGTCGAGAACGCCCGAGCCGACGAAGCGGTCGAGCTGGTCGCACAGGGCGCGGTGACGCGGCTCGAAGAACGGCCAGTCGAGCCAGTCGCGGGGGATCACCTTCGCCGATGCACTCATGACAAAACCTGTCCGCCAATTATTTTAAGTATAAAATAATTCGCGGACGATCGATCTGTCAAGCTTGCGGCGGCCGCACGCGCCGCCGCATTCGCTCACTCCGCCGCCTTGCCGAGCCTGCCGAAAGCGCGCGTCGGCGCCGGGAAGCCGCAGGAGGTGCCGTCGGTGATCTTGACCTGATCCTCCCAGGGCAAGCGATAGGTGCCGGCGACCATGTCATGCATGAAGGTGTAGGGACAATCCATCGCGCCGCCCTTCACCGCGACATAGCCGCGGTGCCAGAGCTGATAGATGTTGTTCTCGACGCCCCAGTTGATGCGCGCCTCGCGCACGAGATCGGGGCGCACCTCGGCGGTGATGATCTCGTCGGCGCGCCCCGTCGTGCCGTGCGCGATGATGCTGCCGTCGAAATTGACGATCATGCCCTCGCCCATCGAATCGAACGAACCGTCGGAGCCGCACATGCAGACATTGGCCGTCACCATCAGGTTCTGGAACGCGTTGGCCTGGTTGGTGAAGCGCCAGCTGTCGCGGATCGGCGCGGTGTAGCCGGCGGTGCGGATCATGATCTCGGCGCCCTTGTAGGCGCATTCCCGCGCCATCTCCGGGAACATGCCGTCATGGCAGATGATGAGTGCGATCTTGGCGCCGCGCGGTCCCTCGATCACGGGGATGCCGAGATCGCCGGGCTCCCACGGCTCGACCGGAATCCATGGATGCAGCTTGCGGTAATACAGCTTGATGTCGCCGTGGTCGTCAATGATCAGACCCGAATTGTAGGGATTGCCGTCGGGGTTGTGTTCCATGATCGAGAAGCAGCCCCAGATCTTGTTGTCGATGCAGGCCTGCTTGAACGCGGCGACCTCCGGCCCGTCGACCCGGCACATGATCTCGGGATTGGTGTCCATCGACAGCCCATGCAGCGAATATTCCGGGAACACCACGAGGTCCATGGTGCCGAGATTCCGCCGGGCCTTGCCGACCATCCAGACGATCTTCTCGGTCTGCCGCGCGAGGTCGTCCTTGGTCACGACGACCGGGAGCTGCAGCTGCACCAGGCCGATGACCACGCCGTTATCGGATTTATTGAGACCGCCTAACCCGTTCATGCCGGACCTCCCTGGTGTCGCCGCTGCTCGAGACGTTGCCCAAGACAACCACGATTTCACGAGAGCCGCGCGCCGATATTTCAGCCCGCCATTTGCCGCTTGCGGAGGCAGCGGCCGCCGGCGTTTCGAGAGTCAGACGACGGATGATCGTTGCAGACGCGCTTGGAACCGCATCAGCGCGCGGCCGAAAACGGCCGCCTCACCGGTTGCCCGCGCCAGCACCAGTGCACCCTGGATGCCGAGCACCACCTCCTCGGCGCCGTCGGCGGCCTGTGCCGCCGGCCAGCCGTCGCGGATCAGCGCATCGCGCAAGGCCTCGATCCAGCGCGTGAAGTAGCTGGCGATGGCGGCGGCGAAGCGATCCCGCGTCTCGTCGAGCGCGAACGCCCCGACCAGGCAGACGCGGCGGCCGGAACGGAAGTAGTCGTCGACGCCGCGCCACATCCGCGCGATCGACTGCTCCGGCGGATCATCGCGCAGCGGCGCATAGATCTCGCGCTCGAACCAGGCGTCGACATGCGCCAGCACCGCGCGCGCCATCTCGTCCTTTCCGCCTGGAAAGAAGTGATAGAGGCTGCCTTTGCCCAGTCCCGTCGTCTCGGTGATCCGGCTGAGCGAGGTGCCCTCGAAGCCGAATTCGCGGAACACCTCGGCAATCAGCGGGACGACGTCGGCGCGCTCGTTGAGCGTCCGCATGGCTCTCCCTGCTTCAAAGTCCCAATTCGGTCAGGCCGGGATGATCGTCCGGCCGGCGCCCGAGAGGCCAGTGGAATTTGCGATCGGCCGCCTTGATCGGCAGGTCATTGATGCAGGCGTAGCGACGCTGCATCAGCCCCTGCGCGTCGAACTCCCAGTTCTCGTTGCCGTAGGAGCGAAACCAGTTGCCGCTGTCGTCGTGCCACTCATAGGCGAAGCGCACCGCGATCCGGTCGTCGCTGTGGGCCCAGATCTCCTTGATCAGGCGGTAGTCGAGCTCCTTGGCCCATTTGCGGGTGAGGAAGGCGACGATCTCGGCGCGGCCGGTGATGAACTCTGCGCGATTCCGCCACCGGCTGTCGGGCGTGTAGACCAGCGACACCCGCTCGGGGTCGCGGCTGTTCCAGCCATCCTCGGCCATGCGCACCTTCTGGGTGGCGGTCTGCAGCGTAAACGGCGGGGCGAGAGTGCTCACGGGACATCTCCTTGTATACCATTCGGAATACTATGTACCGATCGGTACAAGCCGTCAAGCCGCGCATGTTAAAGAGAGCTCCCGGCACAAGCTCAGCCGTAAGCAATCGGATCGACGCGGAGCCCACCATGCTTGCGGTGCCCGTTTACCGAATGTGTGTGTCGCGACAGTGAGAACCCTTGTGTGCTCAACGGAAATTCGATGATCTGCTAAGGGAACCGGCCGAGCCGCGGGGGCGACACGGTCCGTCGGCTACATGTTTTGGGGAAATCGGACATGTCGATGCTCACGCCGCATGGCGAGTGCCTGCTGTGGACACCTGAGCTGATATGGGTGAATACGGTGTCCGACATCCTCACCTCGTTCGCCTTCTTCACCATTGCGTTCGTGCTTGCCTTCATCGTCTATCGCCGCCGCGACTTTCAGTTCAGCTACATCTTCTGGGCCTTCGCGTTGTGGGTGTCCTTCTGTGGGATGACGCGGCTGATCGAGGTGCTCACGATCTGGGTTCCAGCCTACAGCCTGGAGGCGGCCACCAAGGGCTTCCTGGCCTTCATGTCGGTCGGCATCGCCGCGGCGCTGCTGTTGATGCTGCCGCGGGTCCTGACCATGCCGTCCCGCGCCGAACTCCGGAACGCTTATGCACAGCTCGAGGAGGAGACGCGGCAGCGCCGCACCGCGGAAGCCATGGTCAAGCGCTTCCAGGAGATCGAGGCCACCGAGGCGCAGGTGCGGCAGGCGCAGAAGATGGAGGCGATCGGCCAGCTCACCGGTGGCGTCGCGCACGACTTCAACAACATCCTCACCGTGATCACGGGCACCATCGAGATCCTGGCCGAGGCGGTGAAGGACAGTCCGCAGCTGGTGCAGATCACCAGCCTGATCAACTCGGCCGCAGCGCGCGGTGCCGACCTGACCAAACACCTGCTGGCCTTCGCCCGCCGCCAGCCGCTGCAGCCGCGCAGCGTCGACATCAACGGCATGGTCGTCGACACCGCGCGCCTGCTGCGCCGGACGCTCGGCGAGCAGATCGAGATCGAATCCATGCTGGCGCACGATTCGGCGCCGGCCATGATCGACCCGAGCCAGCTGTCGACCGCGATCCTGAACCTCGCGCTCAACGCGCGCGATGCCATGCCGAACGGCGGCAAGCTGACCCTGGAAACCAAGAACGTCCTGCTCGACGCCGCCTATGCGCGCATGAACCCTGAGGTGATCCCCGGCAACTACGTGATGATCGCGGTCAGCGACACCGGCGAAGGCATTCCCGCCAATCTGCTCGACAAGGTTTTCGAGCCGTTCTTCACCACCAAGGACGTCGGCAAGGGCGTCGGCCTCGGCCTCAGCATGGTCTACGGCTTCGTCAAGCAATCCAACGGGCACATCAAGATCTACAGCGAGCCGGGGCACGGCACCTCGGTCAAGCTGTACCTGCCGCAGGCCAATGCCGACGCCGACGCGGCACTGTCGACCATCAGCGCCGAGGGCATGGAGCGCGGCGACGAGACGATCCTGATCGTGGAAGACGATTCGCTGGTGCGCGAATATGTCATCGCCCAGATCAAGCGGCTCGGCTACACGACGCTCGCCGCCAGCAAGGCCGACGAGGCGCTGGCGCTGATCGACAGTCACCCCCGCATCGACCTGCTGTTCACCGACATCATCATGCCCGGCGGCATGAATGGTCGCCAGCTCGCGATCGAGGCGCTGAAGCGGCGCCCGAACCTCAAGGTGCTCTACACGTCGGGCTATACGGAGAACGCCATCGTCCATCACGGCCGCCTCGATGCCGGCGTGCTGCTGCTCACCAAGCCCTATCAGAGCGCCGACCTTGCCCGCATGATCCGCACCGCGTTGAACGCGTGATCGGCCCCCATTCCCGAGACGAATGATCTGCCTTGAACGCCAGCGCGTTTCCAGGCCGAGGCGCGCGCGGCGGCCTGCGGAATTGAGGGACTTGAATGGGCAAGACGTTCGGACGCTGGTTGGCCGCCGTGCAGGCCTATGCATCGGCCGATGATGCGCGCTCCGACATTGCCGCCAAAGTGGCGCTCGTCATCGTCTCCAACCAGCCGTTCTACCCGCTGTATCTCCACGCCATTGTAGGCCGGGCGGCCTGGCCGGCCTGGCTGACGCTGCTCACGACGCCGTTGTTCGCGACCGTGCCTGTGCTCGCGAAGCGCCAGCCGTTCGCCGGCCGCGCCCTGATGGTGCTCGCCGGAACTGCCAACACCGTGTTCTGCGTCAAGCTGTTCGGCGCCCAGAGCGGCGTCGAGCTGTTTCTCATTCCCTGCGTGTTGCTGGCCGCGCTGCTGTTCGCACCCACGGAGCGCCTGCGGTCCTTGCCGCTGCTCGCGTTGCCGTTCGTTTGCTATCTGCTGATCGATTCCCGGCTCGGCGAGCCGGTGATGAGCGTCGTGGATCTCAACTACGCCTCGCTGATCGCAATCAACGCGATGAGCGTGGGCGCGCTGTCCGCCCTGATCGGCCTGCTCGCTGCAGCGCGCATGGCACCGGAGTGAGATGCAGCATAAGGCGCCATCCGGATGAGCGCAGCGAAAAAACGGTGCCGTGATCTGGCGCTACGCCGCAGCCATCTGCCGGTGCGACGACCTGTAGGAGGCCCCATGATGGCTGATATTGAAGTTCAAGTTCGCCGGCGGTTGTGACGGTGCATGGCGGGCGAGGAAGTAATCCTCGAGTTCGGCGACCGCGCGGCTTTCCCATTCGGCAGCCTGCGCCAGCAGTGAGTCGCGCTGATGCGGACGGAACGCCGCGGTCTGGCGGTACAAGGAGGCGATGGTACGATAGCGCCGCACGTTCTCGAGAACCGCTTCCCCATTCATCATCATGATGCTCTCCCCTCTCCGTCCCCCAGGACGTGCCGAAGGTGCACGCATGCAATTTGCGAAATCGTTAGCGGGCGCGATGGAGCGTGCGGATGGTTGGCGAATCGTTGACTAACGCGGTGCGTCGAATTGTCCGGATCGTCGATCGACGACGGTATCGATCGACCGCCTCCCCGCCGCACGCTCGAATTTACAACGACTTAAGGTTAAGGACGCACTCGCATAAAGTGACGTCGTCACAGATACTTACGCTCACGAGTGTTGTAGTTGAACTACAGCCTAATAGGCCGAATTGTGAGAAATCCTTGTCTCAATGTTGCTGATATTCATTGAGGATTGTGACCGATGAAAACCCTTGCCTCCGCCGTCTCTTTGCTCCTCGCCAGCTCGCTCGGCGCATTCGCCGCGGATCTGCCGGCCCGCTACACCAAGGCGCCTCCCCCGGCCGTGATCTACAGTTGGACCGGCTTCTACTTCGGCGGCAGCGTCGGCTATGGCTGGGGCCGGTCGAACTTGAACACGACGCTGGACCAGACCAGCAGCTGGGCGGTCGAGGGCGCCGCCTTCCAGAATCAGTTCGTCAACATCAGCAACAACCGGCTCAATCCGGCTGGCGTGCTCGGCGGTCTGCAGGCCGGCTACAACTGGCAGAGCGGCGCCGGCGTCTTCGGCATCGAGGCCGACATCAACGGATCTGACCTCAACAAGCGGACGGTCTACACGGCGGCCAACCCGCCCACGACCCGCACCTTCAACGAGAGCATCCGGAACGACTGGTTCATGACCCTGCGCGGCCGCGCCGGTTACGCGGTCGATACGACGCTGTTCTACGTCACTGGCGGCCTCGCCGTCGGCAACGTCAAGGGCAGCTGGGATCTGACCTCGGCCAACGGCTACACCAAGACCGCCTCGGCCAACGAGACGCGGGTCGGCTGGACGGTCGGCGCCGGTGTCGAGCATGCATTTGCGCCGAATTGGACGGTCAAGGCGGAATATCTCTACACCGATCTCGGCAGCATCAACTACACCTCGGCCTACGTCCCGGGCAGCACATTCGCTCCGCCCGGCTCGAACTACGTCGAGCGCCTGTCGCAGGATTTTTCATTCCACACGGTGCGGGTCGGCGTGAACTACAAGTTTGGCGGCCCGGCGGTCGCGCGCTACTGATCGCCGTCATCCATACCGATGCCGTTCAAGGAAAAGCCTCGGCCCGGTGCCGAGGCTTTTTTGTTGGGGTCGAGGGCGGGCTCAGGCCGCCGCGATCGCCGCCCGGAAGCGGCGCAAGGTCAACGCCAGGACCACCGCGCCGATCGCCGCCACCGCGACGAATTGCGGCCATACGACATCGATGCCGGCGCCGCGATAGAGGATCGACTGGGCGAACGACACGAAATGCGTCGAGGGCGACGCCTTCATGATGGTGGCGAGCCACTCCGGCTGGCTTTCCACCGGCGTCATTCCGCCCGACAACAGGTTCATCGGCACGGCCACGAGGATGTAGAGCAGGCCGAGCTGCGGCATTGACCGCGCGATGGTGCCGAGAAACAATCCGACGGCGGTCGCGAAGAACAGATAGAGCACGGTGCCCACCATGAACAGCGGGATCGAGCCCATGATCGGCACGCGCAGATACCACCGCACGACGGCGTAGAGCGCGATGGCGACGGCGACGGCGATCACCAGCGCATTGGCCCATATCTTGGACATCGCGATCTCCAACGGAGACAGCGGCATGACCAGCAGATGGTCCATGGTGCCATGCTCGCGCTCGCGCACCAGCGCCGCGCCGGCCAGGATGATCGCGAGCATGGTGACGCTGTTGATGATGCCCATCACGCCTTCGAACCAGGCGGTTGTGACGTTGGGATTGAACGCGATCCGCGTCACCAGGTTGACCGGGGAGGACGAGGACGTCTCCGAGCGGGCCACGAACCAGGCGACCTCGGTGTTGATGATCTGCAGCGCATAGCCGGATCCGATCCCCGCCTGGATCATCGCGGTCGCATCGACGTTCACCTGCACAGATGGCTTGCGCCCCGCCAGGACGTCACGCTGGAAATTCGGCGGGATGTCGAGCACGAACGTGAAGCGGCCGTTGTTCATCAGCCGCTCCACCTCGCTCTGGCTGATGTAGACCGGCGGCTGGAAGTAAGGCAGCTGGAATACGCTGGCGATCCGACGCGACAGCTCGGAGCTGTCCTCGTCGACGACGGCGATCGAGGCGCGATGCAGCTCCTGCGAGCTGCTCTGCGCCTGGCTGATCACCGCCACCGTAAACGAATAGATCACGAGCCCGATCAGCACGGCGTCGCCGAACAGGCTGCGCAGCTCCTTGGTTCCGAGCCAGAACACGTTGGAGAGCGAGCGCATCATCGCTCAGGCCTCTTGCTTCGGCAGCATCGCCAGGCTGAACCCTGTCAGGACGGGAATGAAGATCAAGAGGATCAGGATATCGGCGCCGACATCGGCGAAGCCAAGTCCCTTGGTGAAGGTGCCGACCGCAATCGGGCGGTAGTAGGTCATCGGGAACACCATGCCGATCAGCTTGGCCACGCCGGACAGCGACGACACCGGGACCAGCATGCCCGAGAACTGCGTCGCCGGCAGCACGGTGAGGATCGCGGTGCCGAACAGCGCCGCGATCTGGGTCCGGCAAAAGGTCGAGATCAGCATGCCGAAGCCGGTCGTGGTGATGACATAGACCAAGGTGCCGACCATCAGCGGCAGAAACGCGCCCTTGAGCGGGACCCGGAACAGGACCATCGCCATCACATACATCAGCGCGAAGTTCGCCAGCGCGACCGCGATGTAGGGCAGTTGCTTGCCGAGCAGGAATTCGAGCCGCGTCACCGGCGTGACATAGAGATTGGTGATCGACCCCAGCTCCTTCTCGCGGACCACCGCGAGCGCCATCAGGATGGCTGGAAACAGCGCCAGCAACAGCGCGATCGTGCTCGGAGCCATGGCGTAGATGCTGTCGAACGCCTGGTTGTACTTGAACCTGATCTCGACATTGACCGGCGAGGCCGGCAATGGCTGCGTCGTCTTGACGGCGGGATCGGACAGATAGAGCTGATGCGTGCCTTCGAGATAGCCCCGGATGGTCTCGGCGCGGAACGGCATCGCGCCGTCGATCCAGGCCGACACGAACGCGGGCCGGCCGCGCTTGATGTCGACGCCGAAGTTCGGCGGGATCTCGATCGAGGCCTTGATGTCGCCGCTCTTCATCCGCCGCTCGAGCTCGGCGTAGTCGGCGAGCGGCGGCCGCTCGACGAAGTAGCGCGAGCCTCTGAGCTCCGCGAGATAGGCGCGGCTCTCGGGCGACTGGTCGCGGTCGAGCGCGGCGAAGGTCAGGTTGTTGACGTCCGTGGAGATGCCGAAGCCGATCACGATCATCAGGAACGCCGTTCCGAACAGCGCGAACATCAGACGGATCGGGTCACGGATCAGCTCGAGACCTTCGCGGATCGTATAGGCCAACAGCCGCCGCAGGCTGACGGCGCCCCGCCGTCGCTCCTCGCGCGGCCGGTCGGCGGGCTTTGGATCGGGCCTCGCCTGGGTCAGCGTGACCGGCGGATCGGCGACACCAGCGTCCTGCTCGAGGAAGGCGATGAAGGCCTGCTCCAGCGTCTGCGCGCCCTTGGCGCGGATCAGGCCGTCCGGCGTGTCGGTCGCCAGCACCCGCCCCTCATGCATCAGCGACAGCCGGTCGCAGCGCGCCGCCTCGTTCATGAAATGCGTCGAGACGAAGATCGTCATCTCGTCCCGGCGGGACAGCTCGATCAGCAGGCGCCAGAACTGATTGCGCGCCACCGGATCGACGCCCGACGTCGGCTCGTCGAGGATCAGAAGATCCGGCCTGTGGACGATCGCCACCGCGAGCGACAAGCGCTGGCGGATGCCGAGCGGAAGATCGGCCGCGAGGCCGTCGATGTGATCGGTCAGGTCGCAGCGCTCGACCAGCTCGGCAATGCGCTTCTCGGCGGCGTCGCGCGGCAGATGGAACAACCGCGCATGCAGCACCAGGTTCTGCCGCACCGTGAGCTCGCCATACAGCGAGAACGCCTGCGACATGTAGCCGACCCGGCTGCGTGATTCGTGATTGCCGGCCTCCATGGAGCGGCCGAAGATCAGTGCCTCGCCTTCGGTCGGCGGCAGCAGCCCCGTCAGCATCTTCATCGTCGTGGTCTTGCCGCAGCCGTTGGAGCCGACGAAGCCGAAGATCTCGCCCTTGCGGATCTGGAAGTTGACGCCGTCGACCGCGGTGAAATCGCCGAAGCGGCAGGTCAGGTCGCGCGCGACGATCACGGTCTCGTGGCTGCCGTCGAGCTCGGTCTTGGCCGGCATCTCGGCGCGGTCGCGCGCCGAGCGGTCGGGCAGCAGCGCGACGAACGCATCCTCGATCGAGGCGGCCTGCGTCTGCGCCTTGAGCTCGGCCGGCGTACCGGTCGCGAGGATGCGCCCGTCGTTCATCGCGATCAGCCAGTCGAAACGCTCGGCCTCCTCCATATAGGCGGTGGCGACGATCACGCTCATGCCCGCCGCGCTGCGCGCGCGCAGGCGGTCGATCAGGTCCCAGAACTGCCGCCGCGACAGCGGATCGACGCCGGTGGTCGGCTCGTCGAGGATGAGAAGATCGGGATCATGGATCAGCGAGCAGCAAAGGCCGAGCTTCTGCTTCATGCCGCCGGACAGCTTTTTCGCCGGCCGGTCGGCGAAATCGGACAGCGCCGTCGCCTCCATCAGTTCGGCGATGCGCCAGTCGCGCTCGGACCGCGACTGGCCGAACAGCCGGGCGAAGAACGCGATATTCTCGCGCACGCTGAGATCGGGGTAGAGATTCTTGCCGAGGCCCTGCGGCATGTAGGCGATCCGCGGACACACCTGCGTGCGGGCGCGCCGGTCGGCCATGTCGGCCCCAAGCACGCGCGCCTGCCCGGCCTGGATCGCACGCGCGCCGGCCAGGATCGACAGCAGCGACGACTTGCCGACGCCATCCGGGCCGATGAGGCCGACCACGCGGCCGGCGGGAATGTCGATCGAGACGTTGTCGAGCGCGATCACGTCGCGATAGCGCTGCGAGACGTCCCTGACCATCGCGACCGGAGACGCATCGCCGATCATGTCGGCCATCATGGCGCTGCTTGCAGACGCGCCGGCCATGCGACGTCGGGATTCCACCGGACATACGCCACGCCGGGCAATCCGCTCCTCACGGCATCGGCATGTGCGGCCAGCCTGTCCTGATCGACGCGCACACGGATGCGAAACATCAGCTTGTCGCGCTCGCTGCGGGTCTCGACGGTCTTCGGCGTGAACTGCGCCTGGCTCGCCACGAACGACACTTTCGCCGGGATCGGACGATCCGGATAGGCATCGAGCACGATCCGCGCGTCGGTGCCGATCTTGACCTTGCCGACCTCCTCGGTCGGCAGGAACACGTCCATGTAGACATAACCGATGTCGAGCATGGTGAAGATCTTGCCGCCCGCGGCGAGGACTTCGCCGACATTGGCGAGACGATATTGAATGCGGCCGGGCTTTGGCGCGATCAGTGAGTTGTCGGCGATCTGAACGGTGTAGAGCGCGACGTCGTGACGGACCGCTTCGAGCCCGCGTTCGGCTTCGAAAATCCGCGCCTGCGCGCCGGCAAGGCCGGCGGTCGCAGTGTCGAGCGCCTGCTGGCGCTGATCGGCCAGCTCCCGTGTGGTCCAGCCGCTCTGCAGCAGGCTGCGGGTGCGCTCCATCTCCTGCTCGGCGAGCGTCTTCTGCGCCTGCAGTTGCGCGAGATTGGCACGGGCCTGATCGACCACGTGCCGCGCCTGCTCGGCCTGGGCCTGCGCCTTCGACAGCGACTGCTGCAGCTCCTTCGTGTCCATCCGCGCCACGATCTGCCCGGCCTCGACGCGATCGCCGATATCGGCGCGCAGCTCGGCGACACGGCCGGCATATTTGGTCGCGATGTCGATCTCGTCAGCCTCGATGCGGCCATTGCTGACGCTGATGCCGAGGGGCAGCGGCGGATGCAGCCGCTGCCACCAGACGTAGCCGCCACCACCGGCCGCCCCGACGGCAAGGAGGAGCACGAGAAGCGGCCACACTGCCCACCTGCGCCGCGGCTGATGGGACACAGGAACCGGCATCGCCGGCGTGGGAACGACGGCTGCGGTTTCAGCACGGACGCGCTGAACGGGCCGTTCGTCGCCGGCGAGTTGCGTGTCCTGTGGATCCATTCCGAAAAACCTTCTCCGCTGAAGCATGGCGCTCGTTTGCCATAGGCGCGGGAGAATCCGTTGACACAGCTCAACCAGCCCCGCGCATGCCGCCGAAGCCTGTGATCACGTTTGGGTTACGGCGCGGAATCCGACGTCGCGATGGCATGGATCAGCAGCAGACTGCTGAAGATGACGAACAAGGCGAACGCCTGGAATTCGCGTGGCGACATATCGAGCAGGACGAGCATCCACTCGATCGGCAGACCGGCGAGCATGAGCAGGAGAAGGCCGGTTGCCGCGACGAAGATGCCATCGAGGATCCTCAACACGATCGTCTTGGACGTCATGGCGTGCTCCCCGTTAAGGACACGCGCGCGGTCGGCTGCCCGCGGCTGCCTCCGCAATCGCCCCGGACCTCCCGCGGGGTCAGCCCGTACTGGCGTCGGAACGAGCGATTGAAGTGCGAGAGATCGCCGAAGCCGACATCATAGGCGATGCTGGCAATCGCAAGCTGGCCATGGGCCGGGTCGCAGAGCATGCGATGCGCGTTCGCAAGCCGCACGCCGGACAGGAACGCGGAGAAGGTGGTGCCGTCGATCTCGAACAGGCGCTGCACGTAGCGTGGCGTGACGTTCAATTTCGCCGCGATCGTCGCCACCGACATGTCGCGGCGCCGGCTGTTGGCGATGAGGAACGATTTTGCGAGCTTCAGCCGCGCCGCGCGCAATCCTCTCGCGCGCATCGTCTCGGCCAGGTCGGCGGCCGGCCCGATCGACAGCGCGAGCAGGTCCTGGACGTGGCGTACCGACAGATTGAGCAGTTGCGCATCGATCGCGCCGCTGCTGGCCATGAGCCAGCCCGCATAGTGGTCGAGCAGCTGCAATGCGCCGCGATCGACCGGCATCGGCCGCATCAAGGCATCCGCGATGCTGACATCCGCGGCTTCGACCATCACGCGCGGCATCAGCAGCGTGAACGATCGACCATTGCTGGTGCGATGGAACGCGCTCGCATCGGCGCCGCTGAGGATCGCCGCCTCGCCTTCGCGCAGCTCGCGGATCTGCCCGGCGGACTCGACGAACGCTGTTCCCTGGCGATTGATCGCGAGGATCACATTGTCCGCACCGTCGGCAAGATAGCGGCCGGACCGCGAGATGCGCGCCGGCGTGGCCCAGGCATCGAGCAGTTGCAGCCCCGGCAGGGTCAGGGCCCGATTGCGCGCCTTGAACGCGAGATCCGGCGCGGGCTCGAAATCGACACGCAGCATGACCTGGCCGTAGTGCTCGCGCCAGAACGTCGCGCGCTCCGGTTCCGGAATGTTGTCGGTCGAGAATTCGACGATGCGCGAATTGAAACCTGACATGCGATCACCCGAGACAATCCGAAACTGAAACCTGGAGCCGCGCGCTCCATCCAAGGCGGAATCGATAGCGTCATCGCCGCAAACGCGGCGTCCTCCGATCAGAGGATGTCGCCTGTCGGAGGATGGCCGAATGTGAACTGGGTCACGCGCGGTCGTGCCAGCCCTGCCGATCGTCGCCGCGCGCCAAGACACAGGGCTTCGGGAGTGATGCCGTCTGCGGCCTTACAACCAACGAGGACGAGGATGACACTCACTGGACGATGTTTTTGCGGAGCGGTCGAAGTCGAGGTGTCCGGGGCGCCAGAGGCGATGGGCTATTGTCACTGCCGGTCGTGCCGCTCGTGGTCGGGCGGCCCTGTCAACGCCTTCAGCCTGTGGAAGCCGGACGCGGTCAGGATCGCGGTGGGCGCCGAGCACGTGGCGATGTTCCAGAAGACGCCGTTGAGCCAGCGGCAGTACTGCGCCAAATGCGGTGGACATTTGATGACCACTCATCCGCCGCTCGGGCTGGTCGACGTGTTCGCGGCAACGCTTCCGGATCTCGATTTCAAGCCGGCCGTGCACGTGAACTATGCCGAGACCGTGCTGCCGATGCGCGACGGCCTGCCGAAGCTGAAGGACTTTCCGCGCGAGTTCGGCGGCTCGGGCGACGCCGTCGCTGAGTAGCCTGGCGATGCCGAGCCCCGGAGCATGACAGGCTCCGGGGCTCGGCCGGCGTCCTTCTCATATCTCATCAGTCGAGCAGATGCCGATGATCGTGGATCAATCGGCGCGCGGTGCGCAACCGCGACTCCTGAAGCGCGGCGAGCACGGCCCGCGCCATCCGGCGCATCCGACGTCGAATTCTGTGCGACTGTCGCCGCACGCGCGGCACAGGGATCCTCATCACTCATCTCCGGCCAAGTGAAGCTCCCATCGTGCGCCACTCCTCAGCCGACGGCTTGGGCAGGCCTGCCAATCTCGCGGCTTCGCGCGACCGTTGCGCGATGAACCTCACCCGCCGCATGCCGACCCATGAAGGGGAATATCGTCCACGCGCCAGGGTTGATTATTCAGACCGGCGCACCCGTTCCCGGTCATGGCAGCGAGGTCACCGTGCAGAGCGAGTTCTATTCGCGGGCGTTGGACGCCATCTATCAGGGCTTTGCGGAACCGGATGGCATCACGGACGCACTGGATTGCGTCCGGGAACTGACGAGGTCCGAGGGTGCCACCTTCGAGGTCATCGACCCGATCGTCCGGCAGCCCCTGACCTTTCACAGCAGCGGTGTTGCTGCGGCCGAGGGCGACGACTACCTCGCCTACTTCGCGCCCCGCAATCCGCGCCTGCGCATGGCGCTGAACCAACAGCGCGGCGAACTGGCCTGGGACTATCAGGTCATGGACGAGAGCGCCATGAACCGCGATCCGTTCTATGCAGAGTTCCTGCCGCGCGCCGGGCTTCGCTATTTCCTCTCAGCGGTGCTGGAGCGGTCGCCGCAGCGGATGGTCGCCCTGACCCTGCAGCGAACGCCGCGGCAGGGCCATGTCGGCAAGGCCGACATCGCCCTGATGCACCGCCTCACGCCCCATCTGCAGCGCGCACTTAGAATGCGAAACAGCCTCGTCACAGCCTATGGCAACGATATCGGCACGACCGCACTCGATGTGCTGAAGGACGGCGTCGCACTGCTCGATCCGAGAGGCGAGATCGTCTACCTCAATCCGAGCCTGCAAGCCATCTCGGCAGACGGCGCCATGTTCCGGATCGAGAGGCGCGGCATCGTCTTCGCCTCGGCCGATCTGCGCAATCGCTATGCGCGCGCGCTCAGCGCGGCGACGCGTACCGACGGCCTGATCGGCACGGATGCCGCGCTCGATTTCCTGGCGCCGCGTCCAGGCGGCTTGCCGCCTTGCACGATATCGCTGCGCTCCCTGCACAAACGACACCCTCGTTCGGATTGGCCCGCTGCGATGGTGGTGATGCTGGTGCGTGATCCGATGCGGGACAGCCCGGCGGCGCATCTGCTTCAGGACCTTCATGGTCTGACCAGGGCGGAGGCGCAACTGGCCTGTGCGCTGAGTACCGGCATGACTGCGGTCGAATATGCCGCGCATCGCGGCATCAAGGTCACGACGGTCTACACGCATCTCAAGCGCACTCGGGAGAAGACGGGATGGCGCAGCGTCGCCGAGCTGACGCGGCGCATCCACGAAATCTCGATCGGTCTGCTGAATGCCGATCCTTAAGTCGCGGAAGTCGCGGAAAACGCCGCGACCTGCTGCGCCAGCGCATCGCGCACGCGCACGACGACGTCGGCATAGTCACGTCGCGCGTCCTGGCGGAACAGCCGCACGCTCGGATACCAGGGACTGTCGTCACGGCCGAGCAGCCAGCGATAGTCCGGCGTGAAGGGCAGCATGATCCAGGTCGGCTTGCCCAGCGCGCCGGCCAGATGCGCCACGCTGGTATCGACGGTGAGGACGAGGTCGAGACTGTCGATCAGCGCAGCCGTGTCGACGAAGTCACGGATGTCGGCGGTGAGATCGAGAATCTCGTCGCGCGCGGCGAGCGCGGCCTTGTCGGACGGCCGAGGCTCCTTCTGCAGACTGACGAACCGCGCCCCAATCTTGAGCAGCGGCGCGAGCGCCAGCAGCGGAATCGAACGGTTGTGATCGTTGAGATGCGCGGGGTTGCCGGACCAGACGAGCCCGACCCGCAAGCGGTCATGCGGACCTAATCGCTGCTCCCAGATCGCCCGGCGCGCCTCGGGAGGGCGCGGCAGATAGCACGGCGCGGCAGGGATGGTGTCGAGCCGGGTGGCGAAGGCGAGCGGCAGGCTCGACAGCGGGCAGTGATAGTCGATGGAAGGCAGCGCATCGATGCCGCGGGCAAGGCACTGCGCCACGCCATCCAGGCCGGACAACAGCGGCTGCAGCGGCGCGTCGACCTCGAGCACCACGCGCGCGCCCTGCGCCGCCACCAGGGTGGCGTAGCGCGAAAACTGGATGGTGTCGCCGAGCCCCTCGTCGCTGTGCAGCAGGATCGTTTTGCCGGCCAGCGGCGCATCGGCAAGCCACAGCGGCGCCTCGAAGCTGCGCTCGACGAAGCCGACGGCGCGACATTTGCGTCCCCATTCGCGCGCCGCCCAGCCACGGGCGAAGTCGCCGGTCAGCAACCGGAACAGCGCCGCGTTCCAATGCGCATCGGCGAGGTCCGGCTTCAGCGCGACGGCGCGATCGAAGCTGTCGAACGCCTCTGCGAAGCGATGCAGCTCGGCCAGCGACGTGCCGCGATGATTATGGAAATCCGCGGTCTGCGGCCGGAGCGCGATCGCCTTGTCGAACATGGCGACGGCGTCATCGTGACGGCCGAGGTTCTGCAGGATGCAGCCATAGCCATTGGCGACGTCGGGATCGTCAGGCGCCAGCGCCTGCGCACGGCGGCCGAACGTCTCGGCTTTTTGGTAGCGGCGCAGCCGCCGCAGGGCGATTCCCTTCAGATACAGCACGCCCGCCTGATCGGGCATCAGCCCCAGCGACTGCCCAAAGCGCGTGATGGCCTGCTCGTAATGGCCGGCATCGAAATGCAGCGCGCCGGCCTTGTTGGCCGCCTCGAGGTGGTCAGGCCTGAGCTGCGCCACCTGATCGAAGGCCAGGGCCGCCTCGTCGCGCCGCCCCTGCGCTTCCAGCACCTCGCCGAGACGAAACCAGGTCGCGGCGCGATCGGGCGCGAGCTGCAGCAGCCGATCGCAGGCCAGCGCCGCCTCGGCGTGCCGCTGCCTCAGTTGCAGCAGTTCGCCAAGCGCATCCCAGCTCTCGATCGCATCCGGCTGCAGCTGCAGCGCGCGATCGTAAGCCTTGATCGCTTCATCGGTGCGGCCGGCGAGCCGCAGCGCCTGCGCCAGGCCGACGAAGGACTCCGCGGCCGACATGTCCTGCCGAACGGCGCGGGCGAACCACTCAATCGCATCATCGGCGCGCTTGAGCGCCAGGCAGACCTGTCCCATCGCACGCAGCGCGTCGAGCGAGGCTGCGTCCAGCGTCAGCGCGCGGCGGCACGCATCCTCGGCCTGCGCGGGCTGTCCGGCGCGCAGCAGCCGCAAGGCCGCGGCACACAGCGCGTCAGGCGTATCGCTGTGGCCCATCGATCCGGATTTGGCCGGGGGCTTGCCGGCGGACCGGCGCGGCTTGTGCTTCATCAGGGGATCTCTGCGCTCGTGCTGCAAGCGGTAGATGATTCCCCGATGCGCGGAAAGATTGCGCCGTCGTCAGGCGACCGGCGCCGGTGCCAGCGGCGCCGCCTCGAGGCCGCCGAAGCGGCGCTCGCGGCCGCGGAAGGAGGCGAGCGCCTGGGCCAGATCGGCGGCATCGAAATCGGGCCACATGCGCTGGGTGAAATGCAGCTCGGCATAGGCACCTTCCCAGAGCAGGAAGTCGGACAGGCGCTGCTCGCCGGAGGTGCGGATGATCAGGTCGACGTCGCGCAAGCCGGCTTGGCCGGTCACGAGGTCGGAGAACGCCGCACGCGTCAGGCCGTCGATGTCGCGGGCCTTCGCCGCCGCCGCGAGGATGGCGTCGCGCGCCGAATAGTCGACGGCGATGCGCAGATGCAGGGTGCTGCCGTCGCGGGTGGCCGCTTCGGCCCGGCCGATCGCGTCGGCGATGCCGCCGGGCAGCCGGTCGCGACGGCCGATCACGGTGAGGCGGAC
This sequence comes from Bradyrhizobium sp. HKCCYLRH2047, assembly GCF_051168175.1. Lineage (NCBI taxonomy): Bacteria > Pseudomonadati > Pseudomonadota > Alphaproteobacteria > Hyphomicrobiales > Nitrobacteraceae > Bradyrhizobium > Bradyrhizobium sp. HKCCYLRH2047. The sequence continues at coordinate 524,146 of NZ_JBNPUM010000001.1, read as the reverse complement.
GCCATTGCGCACCAGCGCCTCCACCTCGCTGGCGAGATAGATCCGCAGCAGCGCCATCAGGGCTGCGACCTCGGCCCGCGGGCGTCGCCAATTGTCGCTGGAGAACGCATACAGCGTCAGCGTGCCGATGCCCTGGTCGGGCGCGGCTTCGACGACGCGCCGAATCGCCTCGACGCCCGCCTCGTGCCCGCGCAGCCGCGACAGGCCCTTGCGCGTCGCCCAGCGGCCATTGCCATCCATGATGATGCCAACATGCAGGCCATCCACCACAGCAGGCGATTGAGGTTGCAGACTACTTTGCATTGCAAAGCTCCAGGTCAAAAATAAACGCGATGCGAGAGTCAGACGCGGCCCGGGATCAGGCCGACCGACGATGGCGTGTGCTCCTTGCCGGCAGCGGCCGCGGCGTCGCGGACGAGGCGCTCGAGCACGGCGAGATAGTCGAGGAAGCGGCGGCGTCCCGCCTTCGTCAGCCGGCAGGTGGTATGCGGGCGATTGCCCTCATAGCCCTTGGTGACCTCGACGAGACCGGCCTCCTGCAGCACCTGCAGATGCCGCGACAGATTGCCGTCGGTCAGCCCGCAGAGCTGCTTGAGGTCGGCAAAGGCGAGACCCTTCGGGTGCGCCATCAGCGAGGTGAGCAGGCCGAGCCTTGCCTTCTCGTGGATGACGCGATCGAGGCCGTCATAGGAGAACGGCGCGCTGCCATCAGTCTTCGACATCGGACTCTCCGGTCGCAAAATACAGAATGCCCGCCATCAGCCCCTGTCCGATCGCGAACGGAAGCCCCATCGTCCACGGCGACAGCGCATGCGTGGCGCTGCCGACCAGCAACACGGCGAAGCCGGCCATGAAATAGAACGCCCCGGCAAGCGCTACCGTGCGCGGCAGCGAGCGCACCGACGCGAACACGCCGAGCGACATCAGGATCTGCCACAGGCCCGGCAGCATCCACAGCGCCTCCGGCGCGAACTTCCACAACAGCACCGCGAGCAGCACGCCGGCGATGCCCGCTGGCAGGAACTGCTCGACCGCCTGATGGATCATCGCATCTGCAAGGCCGGAATGATGCCGGCGCGATCGCGCCCGCATCTCGAACCAGATCATGGTCAGCGACACGCAGGCTGCCGCCGCCCATCCGAGCAGGAACGTCCACGCGTCGGCCGTCGGGTCGCGCAGAAACAGCTGCTGAAGGAGCGCAGTGACCAGCGCGACGGCCGAGGTCGCGGCCATCGTCGCCGGCCCGTAGCCGCGAAATGCCGTGCCCGCCGCAAGCTGGCTGCGGATCGCGATGATGTCCGCCAGCGCCTTATCGAGATCGCGCATGTCTCACCTGAAGCCGGTGACCGGCTCGTATAACTTTGCGGTACAAAGTATATACGAACGCAAAGTCGATGCAAGCCCGCGCGATCCCGGAAGCGCGCCTGCGTCAGCCGATCGGTCGCGCACGCCGACCCACTCGGTCGAGGGTGTCAGTAATACTGATAGCGGTGCACGCGGCGCGGCGGCGGCATATCGACATAGACCGAGGGGCGGCGGCGGGCAGGATCGAACGCGACGCGCGGATTGATGCCGCAGCCTGCATTGCGCCCGGAGGCACTCGCCCGGCATTGCTCGAAGGTCTGGTAGGAGCAGTCACCGGGGTAACCGACGCCTCGGCCCTGCACACACCAGGGATAGTCGTAACCGCCTGCGGAGGCCGGCGCGATACCGCCACCAAGTGCAACGCCGACGAGGCCGGCTGCCATCATCATAACCTTGCGCATGATCTGTTCCTCTTCTGGCCGGAGGGTTGCACCACACCGGCATGGTCAAAAAACGACAAATCGGCGGAACGGATCACCAACCAAGGCAGTGACGTGTCGCCTGCGCGGCACGTCACCTTCAGCCCTCGACACCCGTCTGGCGGGCTGGCGCCTCATCGAAGACCTGCCGCGGCGCGCGGCCCGGCGATCGCGGCGTCGCCTACTCGTCTCATTCGACCTTCAGGCCGGCGAACTCGACGACCTTCTTCCACTTCTCGGTCTCGGCGACGATCTGGGCGCCGAACTGCTCCGGCGACTGGATCAGCGGCTCGCCGCCGAGATCGACGAGACGGGTCTTGATCTCGGGCTCGGCCAGGATGGTGTTGACCTGCTTGTTGAGCTTCTCGATGATCTCCTTCGGCGTGTTCTTCGGCGCGCCGATACCGAACAGCGCGCTCGCCTCGTAGCCGGGCACGGTCTCGGCGACGGTCTGGACGTCCGGCAATTGCGGCGAACGCTGCTGCGTGGTGACGCCGAGCGCCCGCAACGAGCCGGAGCGGATGTGCTGGATGATGGAGGGCATGTTGTCGAAGATGACCTGCACCTGGCCGCCGAGCATGTCGGTGATCGCCGGCGCCGCGCCGCGATAGGGCACGTGCTGCATCTTGGTTCCGGTCATCGCCATGAACATCTCGCCCGACAGATGCACCGAGGTGCCGTTGCCGGACGAGGCCATGTTCACCTTGCCGGGGTTTGCCTTGAGATAAGCGATGAACTCGGCGACGGTCTTGGCCTCGATGTCCTTGTTGACGGTCATCACGTTGGGGACGCGGTTGAACGAGGCCACCGGCGCGATATCGCGGACGAAGTTGAATTTGAGATTGGTGTAGAGGCTGGCATTGATGTAGTTGGCCGGATTGACCAGCAACACGGTGTAGCCGTCCGCCGCCGCGTTCACCACGGCATCGGTGCCGATATTGTTGCCGGCTCCCGGCTTGTTCTCGACGATGAACTGCTGACCGAGCGTCTCGGACAGCCGCTGGCCGATCAGCCGCGCCAGGATGTCGGTCGCGCCGCCCGGAGGATACCCCACCACGAAGCGGACGGGACGGGTGGGATAGTCGGCCGCGGAGGCGTTGCGAACAGCAGCGATGGACGGGACGGCGGAGGCGATCAGACCAAGCGCGGTACGACGTGAAATCATGCGTTTCCTCAGGCATTATCGTTGGGCGGCGGTCAACGAGCCGCCAGGATCTATTGTAACATCGATTGTAACAGAGTGCCGCGATGGCGGCGAGATCGATGTCCCATCAGGAGGGAAGGGCCCATGCCAGTCAAGGTCGATGCGCTCGATCATCTGGTCATCAATGTCGCCGACGTCGAGCGCACGACGGCGTGGTATCAAGCAGTGCTGGGCATGACGGTCCAGGTGTTCGATCCCGGACAAGGCAAGGCGAGGCGCACGTCGCTGCTGTTCGGGAACCAGAAGATCAACGTGCGACCGAAGGACGCGGACAAGGTCGACTGGTTCACGGCCGACCACGTCGTGGCCGGCAGCGACGACCTCTGCTTCCTCACCACCAGCACCCCCGACGAGGTTGTGGCGCATCTCAGGGCGCTCGGCGTCGCCATCGAGGAAGGCCCGGTCGCCAAGCAGGGCGCGCGCGGCACCCTGCGCTCGGTGTATTGCCGCGACCCCGACGGCAGCCTGATCGAGATCTCGTCGTATCAGGATTGAGCCGGGGCCACGCCGAGGTCATTGCCTCGCGGTCTCGCCGCTCTTCTCCATTTTGGCGGCGATCTCGCTGCGCGACCATCCGGTCAGTTGCGCGAGATCCGTCGCCTCCCTGGCGAAGCGTGCGGCGAGATTGTCCTGGTAGGTCTTCGCCGCTGGACAGGACGCCTCGCCCCGCCAGGGGTGGTGCTGGACATAGCGGCCCTGGAAATTGCTGCGGTCCTTGGTCTCGATGAACACGATGTCCTCGGGGAACGTCTTGGCATCGTAGCGCACGTGCAGCCGGGTCGCGTAGGCATCGGAGCCGCCACGGCGCGTGGTGCGGAACGAGGCGTCATCGTCGCTGCCGATCCAGCGCGCGCCGAGCTCGACCAGCTCCCTGTTGCTCATCGGATCGGCGGCGCAGGGGTCGCACCATCCCATGTCCCAGGCATATTCGACGAACACCGCCTGCATGTTCTCACGCGCGACGGCGCGCTCGAACAGCGCCTTGTAGAACGGCCCGAACTCGTCCTTCACATAGAGCGGGACATCGATGTCGGATGGGATCTTCACCGTGCGATAATTGGCCGCCTCGATGCGGCCGCTCCTCGTCAGGGCATAGATGATGAGGTCCTGCGGTCCCCTGGCATTGACCGTGCCGAGCCGCAGCGGCACCATGAACTTGGCGCTCCGGTAGCGTACCTGCAGGGGCCGGAGCTGGCCGTTCCCCAGTCCCTTCATCCGCTCGACATTGACCTTGGCGACGAAGAACCGCATGCCCTGCCTGATGTAGCTGCCGAGCACGGACTCCGCGCCCGCCGGGATGCGATAGTCGTTGTCGGTCAGCCAGCGGGTCAGGCCGTCGCTCTCCTGCGCCGACAGGATCAGCACGTCGTATTCAGCGACGTCGTAGCTGGCCTCGACGGTGACGCCATAGTTCCGCCGGGCCATCTCGTAGACGGCGCCTGCCATCATTGGCGCCGCGGACATGGCCCGCGCCGCGACGACGACCGGCGCGCAAGGGTCGACATCATGATATTCAACCAGCCGCGGCGCGGTGTATTTGTCGAGATGATCGATCGTCTTCGGCTCGACCACACCGATCTGCTTGCGCTCGATGAAGGTCGGCACGGGAACGACGACCGCGAACTCCTTCACGTCGCCCTCGAAGTCGCTGGCCATCGTGATCGCGGTCTGCTCGCCGTCGCGGGCCAGCACGACCTTCGACGACTGGTTGAACAGCTTTGCATCCGCCTGGGCGACATAGAAGCCGCAGAAGGCATTCGCCGGCGCCATCGCCGCGTTGGCCAGGATCGCGGTGGCCGCGACGCCGGTGCGGAAGAGCTTGTTGTCACGCGGGGTCATGTCGACACTCCTTCGGGAACGGATGAACGCCAGGAAAAGCGGGTCTCAGGGACGAGCCGATCGAGCAGCAGCGTGAGCGGCGACAGCGCGATCAGCGCCACATAGAGCGCCGGCCGCATCTGCAGGGCGAAGGTGAGGTAGTGCGCCGCGACCGCAACGCTCAGCGCGAACAGCAGCCGGCCGACGCGCGAGTCCGGCGAGGTGCGCGGGTCGGAGATCATGAAGAAGGTGAAGATCAGCAGCGAGCCGCTCTGCAGCTGATGCAGCGGAATCGCCAGGGGATCGCCGAGCCAGGCGGCGCGCAGCAGCAGGAGCGCGGCGTGACTTGCGAAGAAATACAGCGCGATATCCACCCGGCGGGACGCGCTGAGCACGAGGATCGCGAAGAAGCCGGCGAGGCTCGCGAACCAGATCTCCGTACCCCATTGGCCCGGCGAGATCCACACGCTCTTGGAGCCGAGCAGCAGCCCCACGATCGCGAGCCCGGCCGGGTTGAACATGTGCTTGCCGTCGATGCGCAGCACGAATTTGGAGCCGATCGCGATCATGGCCGCCGCCGCATGCAGCCACAGCGCATCGGCGCGCAACAGCAGGCTGAGCGAGAGGCCGGTGATCAGCGGCGATTTGAGATCGAGCGGCACGCCGGCGATGCGGCAGCAGACCACCTGCGTGAGCAGCGCCATGGTGACCGCGATCACGCTCGCGGCGGGACGCGCGCCGAAATCGATCGCGGCGAAATTGATCGCCAGCAGCGTCGCCAATGCCGCGATCTGGAAATAGCGCGCATCGGGCAGCCGCCATGGTCGTGGCTCGGCCTGCATGCAAACCTCCGGGCGTGTCTTGCCGCGCCATTGGTCGCCCGCAGACGGAGACGGGTTCAATCCCGATTTGATCGCGGCGGCGCGAGGTGGCAAAAGATGACGACAAGAACGAAGCGGCCGGAGACAGGCCGTACTCAAGAATGGCGGGAGCGAAGATGAACGGAACGACGATGGCAGCGGGCACGGTGACGCCGTTCGACGGCATGGACGTGCCCTGGCTGTTGAAGCTGCGCAGCGAGACCCGGCGCGACCATCCGTTCCTGATCTCCGCCCCGTTCGATGCGCCGGCGCGCCGCTGGACCTATGGCGCCTTTCACGACCGTGTCGGCGCCTTGGCCGCAGGGCTGGTCAAGCGCGGCGTCCGGCCTGGCGATGCCGTGCTGATCCATCTCGACAATTGCGTCGAGGCGATGCTCGCCTGGTTCGCCTGTGTCGAACTCGGCGCACTCGCCGTCACGACCAACACGCGCTCGGCAGCCGCCGAAATGAGCTACTTCGCCGAGCACTGTCGCGCGGTGGCGGCGATCACCCAGCCGGCCTATGCCGAGATGATCGCAGCGCATTGCCGCGGTCTCAAGTGGATGGCCGTGATCTCGCACGATCCCGGTCAGGCGGAGGCGCCGGCCGTCGGACGCGGCCAGCGCTTCGAAGCGCTGTTTGCCGACAGTGCCGACCGGCCGCGGCGGCCGGCCGACCCGCTGGCGCCTTGCAGCGTGCAATACACCTCGGGCACGACGTCGCGGCCGAAGGCGGTGCTGTGGACGCATGCCAACGCGCTATGGGGCGCCAAGGTCAATGCCGTGCACGAGGACCTGCATCAGGGCGACGTGCACCAGACCTATCTGCCGCTGTTCCACACCAACGCGCTGGCCTATTCGATGCTGGCCACGCTCTGGGTCGGCGCGACCTGCGTGATCCAGCCGCGCTTCTCCGCGAGCCGCTTCTGGAGCGTCGCGCTCGAGCATGGCTGCACCTGGACCTCGACCATCCCGTTCTGCATGAAGGCGCTGCTCGACCAGGAGGTGCCGAAGCATCACAAGTTCCGGCTGTGGGGCACGGCGGTATCCGAGCCGCCTGCGTTTGCCAGGTTCGGCATCAAGATCATCGGCTGGTGGGGCATGACCGAGACCATCACCCACGGCATCGTCGGCGAGATCGACCAGCCCAACGCGCCGATGTCGATCGGCCGGGCCGCACCGGAATACACCATCCGCATCACCGACGATGACGGCCGGCCCACCGAGGTCGGCGCCACCGGCAACCTCGCCATCAAGGGCGTGCCCGGCCTGTCGCTGTTCGCCGAATATCTCTACAACGCCGAAGCGACCCGCACGAGCTACGATGCCGACGGCTTCTTCCTCACCGGTGACCGCGTCACGCGCCTGGCCGACGGCTTCATCAAGTTCGGCGATCGCACCAAGGACATGCTCAAGGTCGGCGGCGAGAACGTCGCGGCGTCCGAGATCGAGCAGGTGATCATCACCGTGCCCGGCGTGCGCGAGACCGCCGTCGTCGCCAGGAAGCATCCGATGCTGGACGAGGTGCCGGTCGCGTTCGTGATCCCGCAGCCCGGGATCGCGCGCGACGAACTTCCCGGGAAGGTGCTGGCCGCCTGCCGCGCCGGTCTCGCCGACTTCAAGGTGCCGCGCGAGGTGAAGCTCGTCGGTGAGATGCCGCGCTCGACCCTGGAGAAGGTCGCAAAGGCCGAGCTGCGCAAGCTGCTGGATTGAGCAGGATCGAGCGGCTCGACCTCAAGACATCTCCACGCGGATCGGCAGCTTCTTCGGCCCGTTGACGAAGGTCGCCTGCGTCATCTTCACCGGTCCCGCCGGCGACAGCGACGCGAGGCGCGGCAGCAACTCCTCGAACAGGATGCGCATCTCGAGCCTGGCGAGATGCTGGCCGAGGCAGAGATGCGCGCCATAGCCGAAGGCGACGTGCCGGTTCGGCTTGCGGTTGCAACGAAACGTGTCGGGCTCGTCGAACACGGCTTCGTCGCGATTGCCTGACGCGTAGCACAGCATGAGCCAGTCGCCCTTCGCGATATGGCGGCCGCCGAGCTCGGTGTCGGCGGTGGCGCTGCGCATGAAGTGCTTGACCGGCGTCATCCAGCGGATCGCCTCGTCGACGAGTCCGGGGATTAGCGCGGGATCGGCCTTGACGCGCGCGAATTGTTCGGGGTCTTCCGCCAGCGCCCAGATCGCGCCGGCGGTCGACGACGACGTCGTGTCGTGGCCTGCGGTCGCAACGATCATGTAGTAGCTGGTGCGGTCATGCAGCGGCATGTCCTCGCCATTGATCCTGGCATTGGCGATGACGGTGGCGAGATCGTCGCGCGGATTGGCCCTGCGGTCGTCGGTGATGCGCTGGAAGTAGGCGGCGAAATCCGCGACCACGGCCTGCAGCATGGCCGCGAACACCTCCGCCGACAGCGCCTCGCGCACCCGCGCGGTGTCCGGATCCTGCGGGCCGAACAGCTCCTGCGTCAGCTTGAGCATGCGCGGCTCATCTTCTTCCGGCACGCCGAGGATCTCCATGATCACATGCAGCGGATAGCCGAGCGCGACGTCCGCGACGAAATCGCAGACGCCGCCATTGGCCGCGGCCTTCGCCGCCATGCGGTCGACGGTCGCACGCGCGATCTGGCGAATGCGCGGCTCGAATTTGGCGATGTTGGCCGGCATGAACCAGCCCTGCGTCAGCGCGCGATATTTCGGATGGTCCGGCGCATCCATCTGCACCAGCGAACGCACGAGATTGGGCTGGCCGGTGATCTTGTGAACGCGCTCCAGCACCGCCTTGTTGGTCAGCGTGGTCGCACGGTCGGCATTGTGGAACAGATCGTTCTGACGGCTGATGGCGAGAATGTCAGCGTGCCGCGTCACCACCCAGAACGGATCGAACGCGTCGAGCTCGGCCCGCCCGAGCGGATTGTTGGCGCGCAGCCAGCGATAGGCATCATGGATGCGGTCGTCGGCGTAACAGGCCGGATCGACCAGCGCGGCGGCGATATGCCCGGGAATGACCTCGCCGGCCTGTTCGGCTGCGCCCATGCTGCTCCTCCCGCCTTTCATCGATTGGCGGGTAGGATAGTGCGCCTCCGCCGAGATGCACTTGCGTCGAGCAGCTACCGCCGGGCGATGGATGCGCTCTCAGGCGATCGCGTCAATGCGCGCCCATCGCGACCGGGCGAAACGCCTGCAGCAGTTGCTGGTCGAGCTTCGGGCCCATGTTCTCCATGATCTGGAACGCACGGGCATGGGTGAAGGCCGGCCGATAGGCGCGGTGCTCGATCAGCGCGGCGTAGATGTCGACGATCGTGGTGAGGCGCACGATGTCGCTGATCTGCTCGTTGTGCAGCCCGTCAGGGTAGCCGGAGCCGTCGAGGAACTCGTGGTGATGCAGGATGACGTCGAGCATCTCCGGCGGGAAGCCGCCCTGCCGCCACAGCGCCTCGTAGCCGCGGCGCGGATGCTGGCGCAGCAGCGCGATCTCCTCCGCCGTCAGCTTGCCCTGCTTGTCGAGGATCGCGACCGGAATGAACGCCTTGCCGACGTCGTGCAGCAGCGCCGCGCGGACCAGCCGGCGCTGGTCGTCGTCGCGCATGCCCAGATGAATCGAGAAGCCGACCGCAAGCCCGGTCACGAACAGGCAATGCCGGTAGGTGTCGTTGTGGTGACAGCCGACCACGGTCATCCATTCGCGCAAGGACGAGTGCTTGATCGCCTTCAGGATCTTGTTCTCGGCCGCGACGATGTCCTCCATCGTCAGATGCGCGCCGGTGGGCAGCTTCTCGAAGATCTTGACCATGATGGCCTGCGCGGCCTCGACGCCGCGATTGAGCAGCTTGCCGCGATCAGTCTCGTCATAGCCGTCGTCGGCGGGGAGCGCCGAGCGGATGCGCTGCAGCACATCGGCGGGGCTGAACGGCCGCGCGATGGTGTCGGTGGCGCCCAGCGCCCACGCCTGCATGGTGGCGTGGTGCAGCGCCTCGGCCAGCACAAACAGCCGTGGCACCTCGCTATAGGCGCGCGACGACAGCTTCTTGCGCACCCGCTGCACGCTCTCCGGCGAGCGCAGGTTGATGTCGACGATCACGCCGGAGAAGCGGTTGCCGGGGTTCTCGGGGATTTCGGTGGTCGGCATCATGTCGACGTCGCCGACCGAGCGCAGGATGCGCGCCAGCTCGCTGCTCTGGTCACCGCGATCCGACGCGAGCAGGAGATGGCGCCTGTTCGCGGTCTGGGTCACGGTCTGCTTGGCTGTCGCGCTCATACGTGCTCGCCCCCTGCGGTTTGCTGCTCATGCAAGTTACCGGGATACGGGTTCGTCGCGGCTTAAGCCGATCATTCAAGCTGTATCGTTTCAGGTGAGCGAGAGGTTAAGGGAATTGGTCAAATCGTCCGGCGCGGAGACCTGACCGCAGCGCAAAAAGCAACCGCCGGAGACTGGCTCCGGCGGTTCCCAGATACGGCGCTGGCCGCGCGACGACGCTAGGCCTTCATCGCCGCCTTGACCGCCGCCGACGTGATCGGCAGCGAGCGCAGCCGCGCGCCGCAGGCGTTGTAGATGGCGTTGCCGAGCGCCGGCGCGACCACGGTCACCGCGGGCTCGCCGACGCCGGTCGCCTTCTCGCCGTTGGCGATGACGGCGATTGCGACCTCCGGCACCTGGCTCATCCGCAGCGGCGTGTAGCTGTCGAAGTTGGTCTGCTCGATGCCGCCATCCTTCAGCGTCGCCTTCTCATACATCGCCAGCGACAATCCCCACAGCGCCGCACCCTCGACCTGGGCGCGGATATTGTCGGGATGCACTTGCGTGCCGACGTCGGTCGCCACGGTGAGCTTCTTCACCGTGACCTCGCCGGTGTCGGCAACCGCCACATGGGCGACGCACGCCGTCCAGCTCGCGGTCGCCCGCTCCTGCGACGACACGCAGGACACGCCCATGCCCTCGCCCTTGGGCAGCTTCTTCGCGCCGTAGCCGGACAGGCCCATCGCTGCCAGCAGCGTGTTGCGCAACCGCTGCGCGCCGCCGTCGTTCTTGCCCTTGCCGTCGAGCAGCGCGATGCGGAACTGCGCCGGGTCCTGCCCCGAGGCCACCGCGATCTCGTCGATCATGCTCTCGACCGCCCAGAACGTCCAACCCGGCGCCACAGAGCGGAGCTGCCCGGACGGCGTCGCATTGTGCGCGAGCTCGTTCTTGATCGCGCGCACATGGTGGTTGGGCACGGTGTAGAAGAAGTCGGCGCCGTTGACCGTGAACGAGTCGAGCGGCCCCTTCTTGTCGACCGAGGGCGACAGGAAGTCCGGGATGCCCCAGCGCGCCGTCGGCCAGGCTGAGACGACGTCGTGGCTGAGCGCGATCAGCTTGCCGTTGCTGTCGAGCCCGGCCTTGACCTTCTGGTAGGTGAGCGGCCGCGAGTAGTCCATCGTCATGTCGTTCTCACGGGAGTAGATCACCTTGACCGGCTTGCCGACGGCCTTCGCCGCCTGCACCGCCGGCACCATCATGTCGGCATCGAGCCTGCGGCCGAAGCCGCCGCCGAGCCAGGCCTGGTGCATAACGACATATTTCGGATCGATCCCGGCAGCACCCGCCGCGATCGCGCCGGAACGGGTCGCGAACTGATTGCCGGAGTAGATGTGCAGGATATCGCCCTTGAACTCGGCGGTCGCGTTCATCGGCTCCAGCGGCGCATGGATGTTGATGCTGGTGGTGTACTCCGCCTCCAGCACCTTGGCCGCGCCCGATAGCGCTGCAATGGGATCGCCATCCTTGACGAAGAACTGCCCGGCATCGTCCTGCGCCTGCAGCCGCATCGCCTCGGTGATGATGGTGTCGGTGCTGACATTGGCGTAGGGGCCTTTGTCGTAGCTGATCTTGAGCGCGTCCGCCGCCTTCCTGGCGTTGGCATAGGTGTTGGCGACCGCCACCACCCAGCCCGAGGTCGAACCGGTCTTGTCGTCGAGCGTCACCGCCTTGATGAAGCCCGGCACCTTCTTGGCCTCGGAATCGTCGACCGCCGTGACCGTGGCGCCGAAGCGCACCGGCGGCGTGACGACCTTGCCGTAGACCATGCCCGGCAGCATCGTATCGATGCCGTATTTCGCCGTGCCGTTGGTCTTGGAAGGAATGTCGAGCTGCGGCACCGAGACGCCGATCATGGTGTACTGATCGGGCGTCTTGAGCGTCAGCGCCTTGAGCTCGTCGGCCGTGAAGCTCTTGGTGATCTTGCCGCTCTTGACGATCTCGGCATAGCTCATCTGCTTCTTGGACTTCGGATGCATCACGACGCTGTCGCGCACGACCAGCTCCTTGGCCGGCACGCCCATCGCGGTCGCAGCCGCCTCGGTGAGCGCGATGCGGCCGGCTGCGCCGGCGCGGCTCATGGCATCGAAGTTCATCATCGTGCTCCAGCTGCCGCCGGTGATCTGGGCGCCGAGCACGGGATCGTTGAACTTCGGATCGTTGGAGGCGAGCTGGACCCGCATGTCCTTCCAGGCGGCGCCGAGCTCCTCGCAAACGATCTGCGCCATGGTGGACGCAATGTGCTGGCCCATGTCGGCCTTGCCGCAGGTCACGGTCACGATGCCGTCCGGCGCAATCGCGTACCACACGCTGGGCTCGAAGTTTGCAGGCGCCGCGGCGGCGAGTGCGCTGTCGGCGAGGCCGGCGTAACCGAGCACGAGGCCGGTCGCGGCGGTGCCGACCAGGAAGGAGCGGCGGCTGAGATCGGGGGCCATCGAAGGCGCTGCTTTCACGTGCTGGTTCATGTCGCCCTCCGGTCGCTGGTGTTCGACGCGGTACGCATTTCGGACGCGGCGCGCTGGATCGCCTTCTGGATCCGCGAATAGGTCATGCAGCGGCAGAGATTGCCGTCCATATGTGCGACGATCTCCTCCTTGGTCGGGCTCGTGGTCTTGGCGAGCAGCGAGGCCGCCTGCATGATCTGGCCGGACTGGCAGTAGCCGCATTGCGGCACCTGCTCGGCGATCCACGCCTTCTGCAGGGGATGATCGCCCTTCTGCGACAGCCCCTCGATGGTGGTGATCTTCTTGTTCGCGACGTCGCCGACCATGGTCTGGCACGAGCGCACGGCCTCGCCGTTGACATGCACGGTGCAGGCGCCGCACAGCCCGGCGCCGCAGCCGAACTTGGTGCCGGTCATCTGCAACTGCTCGCGGATGACCCATAGCAGCGGCGTATCGTGCGCCGCGTCGACGGACATGGTCCGCCCGTTGATGGTGAGATTGGGCATGTGGTTTCTTCCCCGCCCGGCGTGCGACTTCGCTTACGGCGAAGTTCGGTTTTATCGATTCGCTGGAACCCACCGGATAGATGCCAGCCATCATAAGAATGATCGCGTTGCCGCGGCGACGCAACGGGATTTGAGCGTCGGCTTGGCAAATGAAACGGCATTTGCGTTGTGCAGCGCGAACGATGCTGGGCTGGTGACGCCGGGCGCGCTAAGAAGAGGTGCAGGCCGCGCGACAGCGAAAGGAGATTTCAGCCCATGAGACCGTCCGTACGTATGACGCTGTGCCTGGCTGCGGCCGTGCTGCCGATCCTGGCAGCCGCACAGCCCGCAGGAGCCGGGCAGCCGCACGGAATCACCCGCCTGCCATTCACAGCGACGTCATCCAACGTGTCGCCGCTTGCGTTCGGCATGGATGTCGGGGAGACATCGCGCGTGCTGGATCAGCCGTTGATCTATCTGAACGGCACGTCCGGCAACGAGACCTTTCTGGCACTGCGTAATCTCGGCGGCAGCGGACTGGTCCCGCACCGTCATCGGCTGTTCCTCCAGTTCCGCAAGGGACGGCTGACCGGCTGGAAAGAGGACTACGGTACCAACTGGATGTGGCGCTGAAGCGTGCGCCGCGACTTCGTAAAGGACAGAACGTGGGACAGGACATCAAGCTCACCGCATCCGACGGCTTCCAGCTCGGCGCCTATCGCGCCGATCCGACGGCGGCGCCGAAGGGCGCGCTGGTCGTGATCCAGGAGATCTTCGGCGTCAATCATCACATCCGCAATGTCTGCGACCGGCTCGCGGCCGAAGGCTACGTCGCGATCGCACCGGCGATCTTCGACCGCGTCGAGCCCGGCTTCACCTCGGGCTATTCGCCTGACGAGATCGCGGTCGCGCGCAAGTTCGTCGCCAATCCGGATTGGGCGGCCTTTTTGCGCGACACCCAGGCCGCAATCGACGGCGTGAGGAATGTCGGGCCGGTCGGCATCATCGGTTTCTGCCTCGGCGGCAGCATCGCCTATGCGGCTGCGACCAAGCTCACCGGGCTGAAGGCCGCGGTCGGCTACTACGGCGGCGCCATCATCCGCTTCGCCGACGACAAGCCGACGGTTCCGACGCAGCTGCATTTCGGCGAGAAGGACGCCGGCATCCCCCTGAGCGACGTCGAGACCATCAAGGCCAAGCGGCCGGACGTCGAGATCTTCGTCTATCCCGGCGCACAGCACGGCTTCGGCTGCGACGAGCGTGCGAGCTACGACAAGCCGAGCGCGGATCTGGCGTGGACCCGTAGCCTCGCGTTCCTCGGAACGCATTTGCGCTGAACCTCACCACCGTCATTGCGAGGAGCGAAGCGACGAAGCAATCCAGAGTCGCGCGTGACGCTCTGGATTGCTTCGCGGAGCCTGTCATCGGGCCGCGCATGTGCGCGGACCCGTTGGCTCGCAATGACGGCGGATGGAGCAGCGCGCCACTCGGCGGCAATGTATCCCTGTAGCCGGGCGAGACGTGCTGATATCAGAACCAGCGCTCGCCGACCTGGATCGTATCTCCCGGCTTGAGCGAGGTCCCGAGCGGAACCTCGTAGCGCGCGACTCCGGACGCATCGGTATGCGTCAGGGTGACGATGTCGCGCCGCGCCCGAGGCGAGAAGCCGCCGGCGATCGCGATTGCGCTCTCCACCGTCATGTTGGGCACGTAAGGGTATTGGCCGGGCGCCTGCACCTCGCCGAGGATGAAGAACGGGCGATAGGCCTCGATCTCGACCGCCACCGATGGCTCGCGGATGTAGCCGTTGCGGAGCTTGGCGGTGATCTCGGCGGCGAGGCCGGCGGTGGTGCGGCCACGCGCCGGCACGCTGCCGATCAGCGGCATCGTGATCGATCCGGACGCGTCGATCGCATAGGTGTTGGTCAGGCCCTCCTGGCCGTAGACGACGACGCGCAGCTTGTCGCCGGCGTCGAGATGATAGGCGGAGTCGCGCCGCGCCGGCACGTAGCCGGCGGGAACGACATAGGCGCCCGCGCGGGTGGCGGCAGCGAACGAGTTGCGCAGCGCCGGGATCGCCCCGCCCTGCCCGGTGGCGGCAACCGGGCCGGAGGAAGGCGTTCCATAGGCCATCGCGTCGAGATCGCTCTGCGGCTGGACGGCAGCGACGGGGGAGATCGTCTGCATGCAGCCCGACAACAGGATCGCGGACAGGACGGCAATGACCGGAACAAACAACGCGCGCACTCGAACAATCCTTGAATGAGGATGTGCGTTAGTCATGCGCGGTTAAGGTTAACAAACCGTTGGCGCGTGCAGTCCGTGCATCCGCAAGCGCGCCGCGGTGAAGGCGGTTCGAAAAAAATCCCCCTCCCACCGCGTGGGAGAGGGACCCGAGAATATTCGGCGCGATCCGGCGCGCGGCTGGCCTAGGCGCTCACGCCGACGCCGATCGGGCACGCGACCCCGGTGCCGCCGAGGCCGCAATAGCCGGCCGGATTCTTCGCGAGGTACTGCTGATGATAATCCTCGGCGAAATAGAATGGCCCCGCCGGAGCAATCTCGGTCGTGATCGCGCCGAGCCCCTTGGCACGCAGCGCCGACTCATAGGCCGTCTTCGACGCCTCGGCGGCCTCGCGCTGCGCGTCGCCGAACGTGTAGATCGCCGAGCGATATTGCGTGCCGACGTCGTTGCCCTGGCGCATGCCCTGGGTCGGGTCATGGCTCTCCCAGAACGTCTTCAGGAGCCGCTCGTAGGACATGACCTTGGGATCGAACACCACCAGCACGACCTCCGTGTGCGCCGTCTGCCCCGAGCACACCTCCTCGTAGGTCGGGTTCGGCGTATGGCCGCCGGCATAGCCGACGGCGGTGACGTGGATGCCGTCGCCGAGCTGCCAGAACTTGCGCTCCGCGCCCCAGAAGCAGCCGAGCCCGAACACGGCCTGCGCGAGGCCGTCGGGATAGGGCGGCAACAGGCGGCGACCGTTGACGAAATGCGTGGCGGCGGTCGGGATCGGCTGAGTGCGGCCGGGGAGCGCCTCGGCGGCAGACGGCATGACAGGGGCTTTGCGCATGAAGAACATGGGATGTCTCCGCTCATGGCCAGCGCCCGCGGGACGGCCCACGGCGCGATGACCTCTCCTCAGGGGGAATATATAGGGCTCTACGGGTCCAGCAGTAGCGCTGTTACGCCGCGCCAGCGGTTCCCGCGGCATGCTGCCAGCATACAGCTGCCGGCGCAGCGAGACGAACCGCCGCGCTCAGTCGCGTCCATAGCCGATCAGCGGCTTGCGCGGCCGGAACAGCAGCATCAGCAGGATTCCAAGCAGTCCAAGCACCGCAAACACCGGCTGGTCCAAAAACACCTTGACGATCCACTCCCACAAGAACGGGGCCTTGGCCTCGATCCAGGCCTTGAAGGCGGCCTGGCTCGCCTGGTGGACGTCGTTCCAGAGCTGGCCGAAACGGGTGAACTGCAGGGTCTGGTCGGCCACCCAGCGCGCGCCGTCATAGACCAGGAAGATGAAGCTTCCGGCCAGCAGCAACAGCCCTACCAGACGGAAAAAACCGCGGATCATGCCTCACCTGCCCTCTCTCGCACGCCCTTGCGGGCAGCAAGGCCATAGCGGGGCCCCCGCAGAAATTCAACCTCGTCAGGGGCTTAGAACCGGGTTTTGGTCGATTCCGGCCGCCGCGGGCGCTCCGAGACCGTTGACGCTCGGCAGGCCTGCCCCTATAAGGTCGCCATTGGCGGTGGGCGCAATCCCGCCGCCGCTGTTCTTTGAGCAGCGCCGATCCGCCGAGCATCCGCTCCGGTCATGGCATTCTCAGAGAGGCGTCCGAACAACCCACCGCGTCGATGGGGCCGCGTCAAGCGGGCCGCGCGCGTACCCGCAAGAGCGGCGACTGCTCGCCGCCGAAGGATATTTGAGAGCATGGCCAACACGACCTCCGCGAAGAAAGCGACGCGCAAGATTGCCCGCCGCACCATCATCAACAAGTCGCGCCGCACCCAGATGCGCGGCGCCGTTCGCTCCGTCGAGGACGCGATCAAGAAGGGCGACCGCGAGGCTGCGCTGAAGGCGATGGCCAACGCCGAGCCGCAGCTGATGCGCGCCGCGCAGCGCAACATCATTCACAAGAACAACGCGAGCCGCAAAGTGTCGCGCCTCACGCATCAGATCGCCAAGCTCGCGAAGTAACGCGACCGCGCCACTGGCGAACTATCAAGATGCAAACAGCCCGGCTCGCGCCGGGCTTTTCTTTTTGCGCATTGCGCCGGAGCACATTCGTTCCTCGCCGCGCCTTCTATTTGATGGCGATATCGCGTCGCGAATGCGATCTGCGCGTGTTGGAGGATGCGCGACGTCATACGCGCCTGACATTGTTCCGTAGTCCTACGTGACGTTCCGTAGTTTTACGCGGTGACAATATTGTCTCACGTGAAACAGCGAAGACTCTGCGCGTCGCGCTTGCGCAGCGATGTCAAGTGAGCGCGGCGCGTCGTTCACGTCACGCACCGCGCATCGCGGGAGTTACCCGCGTCCGGCAATCGCGAAAAACATCGTCTCGAAAATGACTTAAGCGCATAGCGCGACCAAGTGATTGGAAAAGCGGGTGAGGCCGGTCGAAACATAAAAAAATTATGAAGAAATTTTGGGCAGACGATGTTGTTTGTCACATCCGAGATTCCTCGCGATGATTCAAAACGTTGCTTTCTTAACGCGCAACACCGCGTCGCAACCGCTGCGAAGACTCGTCACGCGTGCTCCGATCTTATGGATTGCGAGTCCCGACGCATCGTGTATTTCTTTAATCACTCGCGGCGCCCACGATCTTGAGACCAGCGCGGTTTTAGAAACGGGGCGGACGTGCAAATCGGCGGCGGTGTGCGCGTTGGCGACGCTTTCCAAAGCGATGGCCGGATCTGTACCCATAGCAATATGGGGAACGACCGAACTTTGTCGAAATTTCTCGGGCGCAGCATCATCGTTGCGCCGCTTTGAACAAGAGAAATACGACATCGGTCGACCCGGCCGGAGCTCGTGGCGGCTTCGCTCACCGAGTGGACAAGTTGGACGGGATGTACGGCGGTGCGGCTGAATCTTGGGGTTCGGACGCGGCGGCATTGGGATGACAACTTGCCGTGAGCAATCACGGCAGGGCGGGGAGGTTGCATGCTTTACGGACAAATTGCGGGCACACACCATAAGCTGGTTCCGGATCACGCACCCTTGGCGGTCGGCACTTTGGCGGTCGGCACTTTGGCGGTCGGCACTGAAGTGACCGGTACGACCAGCACGGCCATCGCCAGCACGGCCATCGGCCCTCCCGCTCGTCCGAGTATGCGCTGACCTCGCGGAGTAGTTTTCTTCACCAGCATTGATCAGCCCAACGGCGCTCGCGCCGAACGGCAAGCCATGTCTGGAGTTGAGCCTCCGCTCGAGGTCTCGCTGCGGGAGACGCGTCCTTCCACGGGACGCCTGCCCGGCGATCACACGACACCACCACTCAATTCGAAAAGTTGCGACTGCCATGACAAATTCGGAACAGGAACGCTGGTCTCGCGTGAAGGGTCGGCTGCGCTCGACCGTCGGCGAGGATGTCTATACGAGCTGGTTTGCGCGGATGGACCTCGAAGCCGTCCAGGACGAAAGCGTTCATCTGTCGGTGCCGACGCGTTTCCTGAAGAGCTGGATCCAGGCGCACTACGCCGAGCGCGTGCTGTCGTGCTGGCAGGCCGAGATGCCGGAGGTGCACCGTATCGATCTGTCCGTTCGCACCGCGATGCGCTGCGCGACGCCGGTCAAGGAAGCCCCCGTCGCCGTCGAAGCCCGCCGCGCCGAGCGCAGCGACGCCAAGCCGGCGACCAGCGCCGACACGCGAACGGCGTCGGCTGCGGCTTCGCTCGCCACCAGCCATGACGCGCTCGGCGGCTCGCCGCTCGATCCGCGGCTGACCTTCGCCAGCTTCGTCGTCGGCCGCGCCAACACGCTGGCCCATGCGGCGGCGCGCCAGGTCGCCGACGGTCGCCGCGGCGATCCCGTGATGTTCAACCCGCTCTACATCCATGCCGGCGTCGGGCTGGGCAAGACGCACCTGCTCCAGGCCGTCACCTGGGCCGGCAACGCCGGCGGCGAGCGCAAGGTGCTGTACCTCACCGCCGAGAAGTTCATGTACGGCTTCGTCGCGGCGCTGAAATCGCAGACCGCGCTGGCGTTCAAGGAAGCACTGCGCGGCATCGACGTGCTGGTGATCGACGACCTGCAGTTCCTGCAGGGCAAATCCACCCAGGCGGAGTTCTGCCATACGCTGAATGCGCTGATCGACGCGGGGCGCCAGGTGGTGATCGCAGCCGACCGGCCGCCGTCCGACCTCGAAAGCCTCGATGATCGCGTCCGCTCGCGGCTTGCCGGCGGCCTCGTCGTCGAGATGGCAACTTTGGGCGAGGATCTCCGCCTCGGCATTCTCAAGTCGCGCGTCGCGGCGGCCCGCGCCCATCATGCGAGCTTCGACGTGCCGGAGCCGGTGCTCGACTATCTCGCCCGCTCCATCACCCATAACGGCCGTGATCTCGAAGGCGCGATCAACCGCCTGCTGGCGCATTCCAAGCTCAACAATCAGCCGGTCACGCTCGACATGGCCGAGCGCGAGGTGCGCGACCTGGTCCGCCCGCAGGAGCCGAAGCGGATCAAGATCGAGGACATCCAGCGTGTCGTGGCGCGGCAGTACAACGTCAGCCGCTCCGACCTGTTGTCGTCGCGCCGCACCGCCAACGTGGTGCGCCCGCGCCAGGTCGCGATGTATCTCGCCAAGACGCTGACCCTGCGCTCGCTGCCCGAGATCGGCCGCCGCTTCGGCGGGCGCGACCACACCACCGTGCTGCACGCCGTGCGCAAGATCGAGGCGCTGGTCGGCAAGGACGTCACGCTGAACGACGAAGTCGAGTCGCTGAAGCGCCAGCTGCAGGATTAGAGGGCACGCACGGCCAGGGGAGCGGACAGAAGGTTCGCCCCCAGCCGGGCCATTGTCCCGGCGGCTCGACGCTGCCCTCGGGCGTCATGCTCGGCCCCTGCCTCCGGGTCCCGGAAGAGCCTGCCGAAACATGGGAAATCGGCTCCGCATCCCTTGCGCTTGAGCCTCATCCGCGCCACTTTACGCCTCCCCCTCACGCTCCTGGACGCTGGCCAAGCGCCGTTCGGGCGCGAGGTGCCATCGGCCGCGGCGCTGCTCTAGCCCGCCGGCATTCCAGGACGAGATCAGTTGGGAACGGGCGGGTAAGTGCAATGAAGGTGACCGTCGAACGCGCGCAGCTCCTGAAGTCGCTGGGCCACGTCCATCGTGTGGTCGAGCGGCGCAACACCATCCCGATCCTGGGTAACGTGCTGGTCCGCGCCGAGAACGCCCGGCTGTCGCTGCGCGCAACCGACCTCGATCTCGAAGTGACGGAAACCCTGGCCGCCGAGACCGCCACCGCGGGCTCGACCACAGTTCCGGCGCACATGTTCTACGACATCGTCCGCAAGCTGCCGGACGGCTCGCAGATCGTGCTGGAGAGCGACGGCGAGCGCGCGGTGCTCGCGATCCGCGCCGGCCGCTCCAAGTTCACCCTGCAGACGCTGCCGGAGAGCGATTTCCCGGATCTCGCCGCGGGCGAAATGACGCACGCCTTCGGGGTTCCGGCCAAGGACATCAAGAGCCTGATCGACCGCACGCAATTCGCGATCTCGACCGAGGAGACGCGCTACTACCTCAACGGCATCTATCTGCATGCCGGCGGCACCGCCAAGCAGCCGACGCTGCGCGCCGTCGCCACCGACGGCCACCGCCTCGCCCAGGTCGACCTGCCGCAGCCGGCCGGCGCCGCCGAGATGCCGGGCGTGATCGTGCCGCGCAAGACCGTCGGCGAGGTGCAGCGGCTGATCGAGGACAATGACAGCGAGATCAGGATCGAGCTGTCGCAGGGCAAGATCCGCTTCACGCTCGGCCAAGTGGTGCTGACCTCGAAGCTGATCGACGGCACCTTCCCGGATTACGGCCGCGTCATTCCGCAGAACAACGACAAGGAGCTGGTCGTCGACAAGGCCGATTTCGCCGCCGCCGTCGACCGCGTCTCCACCATCTCCTCCGAGCGCGGCCGCGCCGTGAAGCTGGCGCTGGCGCCCGGCAAGCTGGTGCTGTCGGTGACCAATCCGGATTCCGGCAGCGCGACCGAAGAGCTCGAGGTCGAGTACGCCGCGGATGCCCTCGATATCGGCTTCAACTCGCGCTATCTGCTCGACATCGCCGCCCAGATCGAGGGCGAGGTCGCCGTGCTCCGGCTTGCCGATCCCGGCTCGCCGACCCTGATCCAGGACCGCGACAACAGGAATGCGTTGTACGTGCTGATGCCGATGCGGGTGTGAGGCGCGCTGCACGCAACGCTTGGGACGAGCCACACGACGAAAATCCCCTCTCCCCTTGCGGGAGAGGGTGCCGAGCGAAGCGAGGCGGGTGAGGGGTATGCCTCCACGATCACCGAGCCATCGGACGACATCCACACGCATCCGCGGCTTCGCCAAGACGATGCGACGTCAGCCGACCGAATCCGAAGCGGCCATGTGGCGACTGCTACGTGATCGCAGGTTTGAGAAATACAAATTCCGTCGTCAGGCGCCCGTAGAGCAATTCATCCTCGATTTCGTTTGCTTCGAAAAGCGCCTGATCATCGAGATCGATGGCAGCCAGCATGCTGACAACGAGAAAGACACCGAGCGAGACGCGATCTTGAAAGCTGCAGGATTTCGCATCGTTCGCTATTGGAACAACGACGTGCTGTACAATTCGACCGCCGTTCAAGAGGACATCCTCACGAAGCTGAGCGAGCCGTGAGATACCCCTCACCCGCCGCCTTCGGCGGCACCCTCTCCCGCAAGGGGAGAGGGGATTTCGAATGTGTGGCCTAGATTTCCCATGACCCCTTCCCGCATCCACCGCCTCGCGCTGACGCATTTTCGCAGCTATCGCGCTGCCAGCGTCAGCGTGCAGGCGGACATGGTTGCGCTGGTCGGCGCCAATGGCGCCGGCAAGACCAATTGCCTGGAGGCGATCTCGTTCTTCGCGCCGGGACGCGGCCTGCGCCGCGCGACACTCGAGGATGTCGCCGACAACCAGGGCGACGGCTCCTGGGCGGTCTCGGCGGAGGTCGAGGGGGCGCTGGGGCTGACGACCTTCGGCACCGGCATCGAGCCGCCGCGCAGCGACGCCAGCACCACCAGGCGCTGCCGCATCGACCGCGAGCCGGTGGGCTCCGCAGCCGCCTTCGGCGACCACATCCGCATGGTGTGGCTGACGCCTGCGATGGACGGCTTGTTCATGGGCGCGGCCTCGGAGCGG
Organism: Bradyrhizobium sp. HKCCYLRH2047; assembly: GCF_051168175.1. Lineage (NCBI taxonomy): Bacteria > Pseudomonadati > Pseudomonadota > Alphaproteobacteria > Hyphomicrobiales > Nitrobacteraceae > Bradyrhizobium > Bradyrhizobium sp. HKCCYLRH2047. Next base: position 501,880 of record NZ_JBNPUM010000001.1, on the reverse strand, counting down.
CGGCGCTTCTTCGACCGCCTGGTGCTCGCGATCGACAGCGAGCATTCGAGCCGCGTGTCGGCGCTGGAGCGCAGCTTGCGCTCGCGCAACCGGCTGCTCGAGGTGCGCAATTTCGACGACCACTGGTGTGGCGCGATCGAGCGCGAGACTGCGGAGCTCGCGGTCGCCGTCGCCGCGAGCCGCGGCCAGACCGCGGTGAAGCTCGCTGCGATGCTGCGCCAGCGCGGACAAGCCTCGGCGTTCCCATCCGCCGAGATCGCGCTCGACGGCTGGATGGAGAATGCGCTGCTGAGCGAGCCGGCGCTTGCCGTCGAGGACCGCTACCGCGCGATGCTGCGCGACAATCGCGCGCGCGATGCCGCGGCTGGCCGCACGCTCGACGGGCCGCATCTCACTGATCTCCATGTCGTCTACGCGCCGAAGAACATGCCGGCGCGCGACGCGTCGACCGGCGAGCAGAAGGCGCTGCTGATCGGCCTCATCCTCGCGCATGCGACGCTGGTCGCCGAGACCACCGGCATCGTGCCGATGCTGCTGCTCGACGAGATCGTCGCCCATCTCGATCCCGGCCGCCGCACCGCTTTGTTCACCGAGCTCGGCACGCTCGGTGCCCAGGTATGGCTGACCGGCGCCGATCCCGCGGCGTTTGCCGAACTACGCGAGCTCGGCGAGATCTTCAGCGTCGAGGCGGGCCGGATCAGCTCGCGTCGGTGATCCCTTCGGCCGTTGGTCGGGATCCCCTTGGGTCGTCCGGACTCACCCCTGATCGCAGGCCAAAGAGCGCCGCCGCGCGCCTCAAAACCAGCCGTGAGAATGGCCTGAATCCGGCTTTCGGAGGGGACGAAAACGACCCTCGCCAGGCCTTGAAAAACCGTTAAAAAACGCTATCTCTTCAATGTCTTACGAAGGGCCACTTTGCGCTAGGCGTGTGGCTTCTTTCGTGAGAGAAAGAGCGCTCTCGGCATGCGGTTTGCGATGCCGATTCGACCACCCTTCCGAAGGCCCCACATGACCGAACCCGCCCGGCAAACCATCGCCGACACCGAGCCTGCAACCGCGAACGAATACGGCGCAGAATCGATCCGGGTGTTGAAGGGCCTGGACGCGGTGCGCAAGCGCCCGGGCATGTATATCGGCGACACCGATGACGGCTCCGGCCTGCACCACATGGTCTACGAGGTCGTCGACAACGCGATCGACGAGGCGCTGGCCGGCCACGCCACCGCGGTCGAGGTGATCCTCAATCCGGACAATTCGGTCACCGTGCGCGACGACGGCCGCGGCATTCCCGTGGACATCCACAAGGGCGAGGGCGTGTCCGCCGCCGAGGTCATCATGACCCAGCTGCACGCCGGCGGAAAGTTCGACCAGAACTCCTACAAGGTGTCCGGCGGCCTGCACGGCGTCGGCGTCTCCGTCGTCAACGCGCTGTCGAGCAAGCTGCTGCTGCGGGTCTGGCGCGACGACAAGGAGCATCTCATCGAGTTCGCCCATGGCGATGCGATTGCGCCGCTGAAGGTGGTCGGCGAGGCCAAGGGCAAGCGCGGCACCGAGGTGACGTTCCTGGCCTCGACGGAGACCTTCAAGAACGTCGAATACGACTACGCGACGCTCGAGCATCGCCTGCGCGAGCTCGCCTTCCTCAATTCCGGCGTCAACATCGTGCTCTCCGACATGCGCCACGCGGTCGAGAAGCGCGAGGAGATGCATTACGACGGCGGCGTCGAGGAGTTCGTCAAATATCTCGACCGCAACAAGAAGGCGATCGTTCCGGCGCCGATCATGGTGCGCTCGGAGGTCAACGGCATCACCGTGGAAGCTGCGCTGTGGTGGAACGACAGCTATCATGAGAACGTGCTGTGCTTCACCAACAACATCCCGCAGCGTGACGGCGGCACCCATCTCGCCGGTTTCCGCGGCGCGCTGACGCGCCAGGTCAACGGCTACGCCGAGGCCAATGCGAAGAAGGAGAAGATCGCGCTGACCGGCGACGACTGTCGCGAGGGTCTCACCGCCGTTCTTTCCGTGAAGGTGCCCGATCCGAAGTTCTCGTCCCAGACCAAGGACAAGCTGGTGTCCTCGGAAGTGCGTCCCGTGGTCGAGAACGTTCTGAACGAGGCGCTCGCCGCCTGGTTCGAGGAGCATCCGGGCGAGGCCAAGACCATCGTCGGCAAGGTGATCCAGGCCGCGGCGGCACGCGAGGCCGCGCGCAAGGCGCGCGAGCTGACCCGCAAGAGCCCGCTCAGCGTCTCCTCGCTGCCCGGCAAGCTCGCCGACTGCCAGGAGAAGGATCCGGCCAAGTCCGAGCTGTTCATCGTCGAGGGTGACTCGGCCGGCGGCAGCGCCAAGCAGGGCCGCAACCGCGAGTTCCAGGCGGTGCTGCCGCTGCGCGGCAAGATCCTCAATGTCGAGCGCGTGCGCCCCGACAAGATGCTGTCGAGCGAGCAGATCGGCACGCTGATCACCGCGCTCGGAACCGGCATCAGTGACGAGTTCTCGATCGACAAGCTGCGCTATCACAAGATCATCGTGATGACCGACGCCGACGTCGACGGCGCGCACATCCGCACGCTGCTGCTGACCTTCTTCTACCGGCAGATGCGCGAGATCATCGACCGCGGCCATCTCTACATCGCGCAGCCGCCGCTCTACAAAGTGATGCGCGGCAAGTCCGAGCAGTATCTGAAGGACGAGCGCGCGCTGGAGGATTATCTGATCGGCACCGGGCTCGACGACTGCGTGTTCAAGACCGCCGAGGGCGAGGAGCGCAAGGGCCGCGACCTGCTGGGGCTGGTCGAGGAAGCGCGGATCGTCCGCAACATCCTGCGCAATCTGCACAGCCGCTACGATCGCAAGGTCGTCGAGCAGGCCGCGATCGCCGGCGTGCTGCGGCCGGATATCACCCGCGACCTGGCGACCGCGGACGCCGCGGCCGAGTACATCGCGAGACGGCTCGACGTGCTGGCCGACGAGGTCGAGCGCGGCTGGATCGGTCACTTCCTCGAGGGCCAGGGCTTCACCTTCGAACGCACCGTGCGCGGCGTCAAGGACGTCGCCGTCATCGACGACGCGCTGCTCGCCTCGGCGGATGCCCGCAAGCTCGACGACTATGCGGCCCGCCTGCAGGAGGCCTATGCCAAGCCCGGCACCTTGCGCCGCGGCGACGTCCAGACCGTGATCCATGGCCCGGTCGATCTGTTCGAATCCGTCATCGACGCCGGCCGCAAGGGCGTCACCCAGCAGCGCTACAAAGGTCTCGGCGAGATGAACCCGGAACAGCTCTGGGAAACCACGCTCGATACCGAGGCCCGGACGCTGCTGCAGGTCAAGGTCAAGGAGGTCGACGAGGCCGACGACATCTTCACCAAGCTGATGGGCGACGTCGTCGAGCCGCGCCGCGAGTTCATCCAGGACAACTCGCTGTCGGCGAACGTCGACGTGTAAGCCCGGATGCCGGGACGCTCCGGCCGTCCGGCCTGCCCCTCATCGGGCTGACGCTCGCCCCCGTCATCCGCCTCGCCGTGCCGCCGCGAACTGCGTGAACCAGTCCAGCGCCGCCGGGTTGCGGGTGGCATCCTTGCTCGCGACCTTGTCCGGAGCGTCGCCGAGCAGCAGCCGACGGACCGGCACCTCCATCTTCTTGCCGGTCAGGGTCATCGGGATTTCCGGCACGCCGATGATGACGTCGGGGACATGCCGCGGGCTGCGCTCGTGGCGCAGCCGCTGGCGGATCTCGTCCTGCAACCCGTCCGTCAGCTCGATGCCCTGGGCGAGTTGCACGAACAGCGGCATGTAGAAGCCGCCGTCCGGCTGCTCGATGCAAATGACGAGACTGTCGACGATGCCGGGAATCCCCTCCATCGTCCGGTAGATTTCCGCCGAGCCGATCCGCACGCCATGACGGTTCAGCGTGGCGTCGGAACGGCCCAAGACATGGCAGCCGCCGCGCGCGTTGAAGCGGACGCGATCGCCATGGCGCCAGACCCCCGGATAGACGCCGAAATAGCTGTCCGTATACCGGACGAAATCGGCATCGCCCCAGAAGCAGAGCGGCATCGAAGGCATCGGCGCGCGCACGACGAGTTCGCCGGCCTCGTCGATGATCTCGCGCCCCGCATCGTCGAACGCGACCGCGGCCACGCCGAGCGCCGGAGCCTGGATCTCGCCAGCATGCGTCGGCAGCAGCGGCGAGCCGGCCAGCAGACCGGAACAGAACTCCGTTCCGCCGGATTGCGAGGAGGCCCAGACCTCGGGCTTGACCGCCTCGTGCACCCAGCGAAACACCTCCGGTGTCGATGGCGATCCGACCAGCATCACCGACTGCAGCCGCTCCAGATTGAACTCGCGGCCCGGAACGACGCCCTGCTGCCGCACCAGCTGGATGTAGCTCGGGCTGATGCCGAGCACGGTCACGCCGGCGGCTTCCACGAGCCGCCACACCAGCCGCGCGTCCGGATGGCTCGGATGGCCGTCATAGAGCACCGAGGTGCCGTTCATCAGCGGCCCCCACATCAGCGTGTTCCAGACCATCCAGCCTGTCGTCGAGTAGAAGAACAGCGTGCCGTCCGCCTCGATCTCGAAATGAAACGCCGCCGACTTGTAGTGCTCGAGCACGATGCCGTGGTGATTGTGCACGATCGGCTTCGGCAGGCCGGTCGTTCCCGAGGTGAACAGCACCCAGAGCGGATGATCCGATGCGACGCGTGCGAACTGAAATGCGTCGCGCGCGATCGCCGGACCGTCGAGCAGGTCGGGCCACGCCCGGATGCGGCCACGAAACTCCGGCGCCTTGCGCGCGGCCGGATGATAGTCGAGCATGACCAGCATCTCGGCGCTCGGCAGCGCCGCGAGGATCGTCTCGAGATCGCCGATGCGATCGAAATCCTTCGCTCCATAACGATAGCCGTTGACCGCGAAGACGAGCTTCGGCGCGATCTGCGAAAAGCGGTCGATCACCGTCTGCGCGCCGAATTCCGGTGCCGCCGAGGACCACACCGCGCCGATCGCCGTGGTCGCGAGCATCGCGATGACGGCTTCGGGAATGTTCGGCATGTAGGCGACGACCCGGTCGCCCTTGCCGATTCCCATCTCGCGCAGCGACGTGGCGAGCCGCCGCACGCGGCCTGCGATTTCGCCCCAGCTCGCGGCCGCCAGCGGACGCAGCTCCGAGCCGTGATGCAGCATCGCTCGATCGGGACTGCCGCTCAACTCGTGGCGCAGCACGTGCTCGGCGAAGTTCAGCCGCGTCCCCGTGAACCAGCGCGTCCGCGGCATCGGATCGCGCGAGACGACCTCGCCGATCTCGCCGTCGGCCATGACCTCGAAATAATCCCAGATCGAACGCCAGAACCCGGCGACGTCGTCGACCGACCACTGCCAGAGATCGTGGTAGCCGGAGAAACTGTGTCCGCGCGCCGCGAGCCAGTCGAGATACCGACGGATGTTGGCGCGCGCCTGCCGCTGCGGCGAGCAGGTCCAGACGTCAGCTTGATCATCGGCCATTCCAGCGTTTCTCCATGCCACAGTGGCGACGGCCACGACCATCGACTGGGCCCAACCCGCCGTCAAGAACACGGCGCGACGACGACGCCACGCGCCTGTCGGCGAATGTGGACGTGTCATCTCGACTGAGACGGCCCCGGGCCCTCTCCTGGACAGTGATATCATTTTCTGATATTGATATCGCTCGCATTCTGGAGATGCGCAATCATGCCGGCCGTGACCATTCGCAATCTGTCCGACGAGACCCACCGTGCCTTGAAGGCGCGGGCGGCTCAGCACAACCGCAGCACAGAGGCGGAAATTCGCGCCATCCTCGAATCCGCTGTACAGCCCGAGGGACGCGTCCGTCTTGGCACCGCGCTGGCTGACATGAGCCGGAACATCGGGGTCACCAATGCCGATGTCGAAGCGCTTGAGCAGCATCGAGCCACCAGCCCCGCCGAACCGCACCGCTTCAAATGATCCTTCTCGATACCAATGTCGTGTCGGAAGCCATGAAGCCGGAGCCTTCACCCGAGGTGTTGGCATGGCTCGACAAGCAGGTCGCAGAGACGCTCTATCTGTCGAGCGTGACCATTGCGGAGTTGATGTTCGGCATCGGCGCACTTCCGAGAGGACGACGCAAGGAGCGGCTGGCCGCCGCGCTCAATGGCCTGCTGGAGCTGTTTGGAAGCAGAATCTTGCCTTTCGATACCAGCGCTGCCCGCCACTATGCTGAACTCGCCGTCAAGGCCCGCGCCGCCGGAAAGGGGTTTCCGACGCCCGACGGCTACATCGCCGCGATTGCCGCCTGCCATGGTTTCATTGTCGCATCCCGCGACACGAGCGCATTCAAGGCCGCGGGTATTGGGTTCGTCAACCCATGGACCGCAGTGGCCTGACCGCGTCTTCCGTGATAATTCCGTGCCGGACCGCTGTTCCGCTTTTCGCCGGCCCGGGCAAATCACCCTCTCAGAACGGACTTTCCGCGCATGGCGCCCATTCAATACATCGTCGAGGGCGGTCACCGGCTCAAAGGCGCGATCGAGCCGTCCGGCAACAAGAACGCCGCGCTGCCGATCATCGCCGCCGCGCTGCTGACCGAGCATCCGGTCACGCTCGACAACGTGCCGCGCATCCGCGACACCGAGACCCTGGTCGAGCTGATCCGCTCGGTCGGTGCCTCCGCCGAATGGCGCGGCCGCAACCGGCTCGCGATCCATGCCAAGGACATCCGCGCCGCCGATCTCGATCCGGATCTGTGCATTCGCATCCGCGCCTCGATCCTGCTGGCAGGACCCCTGCTCGCCCGCTGCGGCGAAGTGGCGCTGCCGCCGCCTGGCGGCGACGTCATCGGCCGGCGCCGGCTCGACACCCATTTCCTGGCCTTCGAGCAGCTCGGCGCCACGGTCACCGCGACCGACAAGATCGAGCTGCGCGCCTCCGGCCTGAAAGGCGCCGACGTGTTCCTCGACGAGCCCAGCGTCACCGCCACCGAGAACGCGCTGGTCGCCGCCGTCGCTGCGCACGGCACGACCTATCTGCGCAACGCGGCCTCCGAGCCGCATGTCCAGGACCTCGCCCATTTCCTGGTCGCGCTCGGCGCCAACATCGAGGGCATCGGCACCAACACGATGGTGATCCACGGCGCCAGCACGCTCGGCCAGGCGTCCTACGCGATCCAGCCCGATCACATCGAGGTCGGCTCGCTGATCGGGCTCGCCGCGGTGACGCGCTCTCCCTTGCGCATCGTGCGCGCCGGTACCGAGCATCTGCGCTCCATCCGCATGGGCTTCGAGCGGCTCGGCATCGTCTGCGAGGTCGCCGGCGACGACCTGATCGTGCCCTCGGAGCAGACGCTCAGGATCAAGGACGATTTCGGCGGCCACGTCCCGAAGCTGGAGGACCAGCCCTGGCCGGCCTTCCCGGCCGACCTGATGTCGATCGCGCTCGTCACCGCCACGCAATGCGAGGGCGTGATCCTGATGTTCGAGAAGATGTTCGAGTCGCGGATGTTCTTCGTCGACAAGCTGATCTCGATGGGCGCGCGCATCGTGCTGTGCGACCCGCACCGCGCCATCGTCGCCGGCCCGAGCCGCCTGCGCGGCGCCCGCGTCGTCTCACCCGACATCCGCGCCGGCATGGCCATGCTGCTAGCCGCGCTGTGCGCCGAGGGCACCTCCCGCATCGACAACGCCGACCAGATCGAACGCGGCTACGAGCGGATCGACGAGCGGCTCAATGCGCTGGGCGCCAGGATCACGCGGGTCCCGGAGCGCGGGCGGTAGACACGTTCAGGGCGGCTATTCACCACGGCGCCATTGCGAGCGAAGCGAAGCAATCCAGAGTCCTTGCTCGGTCCTGGATTGCTTCGCTTCGCTCGCAATGACGGAGCGATAAATTCGTAGGGTGGGCAAAGAGCCGCCTTCTGGCGGCTCGTGCCCACCGTCGCGCAGCTTACGACCCCTGTGGCGAGCACGGCTGGTGGGCACGGCACGATCGCCACCGCGTGCGAACCGAGCCAGAGTGGCGCGCCTTTGCCCACCCTACTCGCTCGTTTCCCTGCTTGCCTCAGCATATGAATAGCACGGCTTGCCCTACTTCGATGATCGATAAGGAGGTAAGGTCGCTGCTTGCCAACTTCGCTGTACGACCATGTCACGCATTCCCCCAGATCCGCTCACCCATGGCTCGCTCCGCGCGCTCTTGACCCGCAACGGGGCCGAGGCGCTGACGGCGCTGCGCGAAGCTTCCGCAGACCCCGACCAGTTCATCCGTCGAACCGCGATCGAAATCATAGGCCGGCATCCGAGCGGACGGGACCTCCACAACGTGGTTCTGTCTGCACTGACCGATCCATCCGAATATGTGGTGCGTGCAGGGTGCAGGATCATCGAAGATTGGAAGTGGGACGCTGTGCATGACGTCGTTGCCGCCCTGTTGAGGAGCACGTCACGGGAAACTCGACGAACCGCCATCCGCACATTGAGCGCAATATGGCGTCAGGCGGATTTTCAACCCGTCTTTCACATCTATAGCGGCGACACCGAGCCTGCGGTACGTCGAGAGGCCGCATGGACCTTGCGTGAGCAAGTCACGAGCTCCGATTGGCTTCAACTGTTCGAAGCCTTCCGCACCGACGACATACCGCGACATCGCGTATGGGCCTGCGACCTCGCCGGCAACTTCGGACATCCGGACGCAACCACTTTGCTCGACACGCTCAGCTCGGACCGCGACGGTCATGTACGAAAGGCAGCGGCGAAGGCAGTTGCCGCTCTGCGCGAGCGCGAACCGGGCGCCGTCGTCCCTCGCGAGATCCAGACGTAGAGCCGGCGGCTGAGGTACCCATGCACGACATTCGCGATTTCGTTCCACGCGGCAAGCAAGACCTCGACCGGGCGCGAGCGGCCGTGCGGGCCGGCTATCCCGCCGTCGCCCCGGTCCTAGGCGAGCTGACGGCATGGCTGAAGGACCACAACTGGCCCGTGGCCCACATTCTCGCTCCCTTCGTGGCCTCGCTCGGCGCACCGATGGCGCCGCACATCCTGCACGTCCTGACGTCTGACGATGACGTCTGGAAGTACTGGATCATCCAACTGATCATACCGTCTCTTCCCGAGGACGTCGCCCTCCAATTTCGACCGGAGCTCGATCGGCTCTGCAGCACGCCGAGCGACAACGAGCGACGGGAGGAACTCGATCGGCAGGCGCGCGACGTCCTCGCCCATTTCGGCTGGTCTTGAACATCGAACTCAGGCTGCACCGCCACATGCGATATGCCGGAGGCAAGAAATGGGGTTGATCCGCAGATGGCTCTCCAGGTTCGTCAGCAAGCCATTAGAGCTGGACGACGTCTTCTTCGGGCGCCTCGTCTCGATGGGATCTTACTGGGAAGCGAGGCGGCAGTTTTCGCCCACACGAACCGAAATCGAGCTCTTCATCGATGCGCCCGGCGAACGGCAGCCTCCCAATCAACGACAGCGCGAATTCTTCGCGTGGGTCGAGCGCGACTACGCCGACATCATCAGGAATGTCGATCAGGTCGCGCGCCCCATCTGTGAACGGTGGTTCCGAAAGCCGACTGAAGGCCCCTTCGAGGCGGAGTTCATCCTGAGCAGCTTTTCGATTCCGCTTCCGAGTGACGGCCCGGCCGAGTGGGAGATGTCGTTCGATTCGCGGACCGATCCCAATCACACCTTGGTCGTGGAGCTTCGTGGCGCAGAAGCCCTCGTCGCCCACATGGATGGGTGACACCTCGCAACGATGGCCGAGAAAACCTCAGGATCGGCAAAGGCACGCCGGCACCGTCCCGACTGATGCACGATGGTTCTCGCGTCGCGCCCATCGCGCTGCGCGCGACGGCCAACGGCGGACACGCGCTGGCTTCGCGGACGTACGCGTGCGATGATGCTTCGCAGGATGGGGACATCCATGACATGTGAGGCTCACTGCTCATGACCATCAGCGAGATCACTCCCGATGTCGACCGCAACAGATGGCTTGCTGGCGCGGACTTTGCCGATGCCTTCCGCATCACGATCGACGGCCCGGCCGTCGATGCCCGCACGGCGGCCGAGCGCATGCTTGGTCACGCGCCCTGGTGGATGACCGCGCTGCTGACGCTCCGCAATCTGCTGGTCCGGCCTTTCGGGCTGAAGACATCGGGCGCGGATGCACGAGACCCGCGTCCCCTGATCGGAGTCTTTCCGATCATCGACGAAACGCCGCCACGGATCGTGCTCGGCTTTGACGACAAGCATCTGGACTTCCGGGTCCTCGTCGACGCCTCCTCCCATGGCGGAACATCGCAGGTGACAGCAACAACCCTGGTGCAGACCCACAATGCGCTCGGCCGCGTCTATCTCACCGTCGTCACGCCGTTTCATCGCCTCGTCGTCAAGGCGATGCTCCGGCAGGTCGCGGCGGCCGCCTGATCACGCCCAAGCCTTTCGCTCTCCCCTCACGCGGTCACTGCACGCGCAGCGAAGCAATCCGGAACTCCGCCGCGGAGACGATGGCGCGTGCTTCGCTGCTCTCGCGTTGAACCGCGGATCTATCTGGGCCCCGGCCATCTTTTCTGGCTGATGTTTTTCCGAACTTTTCGCTTGCTTTTATTCCGAAAGTCAGAAATACTGCCGCCATCCCGTCCTCATGAGAGGGGCGCTTCGCGATCGTCACGGACGTTGAGGGCGGGGATGCGGTGGATGCGGCGGCTCTCAGCGCGCACTTGGGTAGCAACCCGAGGCTGGCGTGTGGACGAAGGGGCGGTCGCATACGGCGAAAGCGTATGGTCCTGGCCTCCCGACGCTGAGGTCAAGCCGGCGGGCGATTCCGCTGACGACGGGGGCAAGAAAGCCCGGTCCCCGGGGAGAGTACGTATAAGTCGTTCCAACCATCGCGCGGGGAATGCCGGGATGTCTCGGCTGAACCTGTGGTTCCTGCCGCCTGCATTTTTTTACGCAGGCGGGCCATGGGTGCGGCCAGCGCCCGGCATTCCCCGCGCCCTCTCGCTTCCGAGGGCCATCGATCAAGCAGAGCTCGGACGTGTCAGCGCCGCGAGACCGGTCAGTCATGCACGCGATCACGTCAATGCGATTGACGATGCGCCTCACGCAGCCGTCTGCATTTGGCCAGGTTGAGCTGCGCCTCCGTGCCGCACACGGCTGCGACCGAACATGCCGCCGTGATGTGCACGACGCCGCAGGGCCTGCTATAGCCCCGACCATGACCTCCACAGCCGGAACCAACCACGCACCGCCGACGGCGGCGCCGACGCCTCCCCTCGCGCACGAACTCTGGGACACGATCCGCCTCGCCGCGCCGATGGCGCTGACGCAGCTGTCGCAGATCGCGATGATGTCAACCGATCTCGCCTTCATCGGCCGGCTCGGCGGCGACGCCGTCGCGGCTGCCGCCTTGGCCGGCACCGTGTACTTCGTCGGCTCCACCTTCGGCATGGGCCTGATGTCGGCGGTGGCGCCGCTGGCCGCGCAGGCGTTCGGCGCTGCGGACGCAGCGCTGGTGCGGCGCGCGCTCCGCGTTGGACTTTGGGCTGGTCTTCTCATCGCGCTGCCGATCATGCTGATCGCGCTGAATGGCGAGACCATCCTGCTCACGCTCGGACAGGCCCCGGGCGTGGCGCATCTCGCGCAACACTATCTGTCCGGCCTCGCCTGGGGCATCGCGCCAATGCTGTGGTTCCTGGCGCTGCGCAGCTTCATGGGCGCGGTCAACCGCCCCGAGCCGGTGCTCTGGATCACACTGGCCGCGATCCCGCTCAACGCGCTGCTGGTCTATCCGCTGCTCTACGGCCACTGGGGCTTTCCGCGGCTGGGCCTGACCGGCGTCGGCCTCGCCACCTCGACCGTCAACCTGGGGACGTTCCTCGCCGGGCTGTGGTTCGCAGCGTTCCGACCGCCGTTCCGCGACTACCACGTCCTCGCGCGACTGGGCCGTATCGACTGGCGACTGATGCGACAGCTCCTCATCATCGGCGCGCCGATCTCGCTGTCGTTCCTGCTCGAATACGGCCTGTTCTCGGCGGCCGCGATCCTGATGGGGCTGATCAGCACGGCCGCGCTCGCCGCGCACCAGATCGCGCTGCAGATCACCGCGATCCTGTTCATGGTGCCGTTCGGGATCAGCATGGCCGCGACCGTGCGCGTCGGCCACGCCGCCGGGCGCGATGATGCGACCGGCGTTCGCCGCGCCGGCCTGATGGCGATGTTGCTCGGCCTTTCACTCGCAATGCTGTTCACGCTCGGCATCGTCATTGCGCGCCATGACATCGTGCAGCTGTTCCTCGGCTCCGGGATCTCCGATGCCGAAACGACGGCGGCGCTGGCCGCCACGTTGCTGCTCGTCGGCACGACGTTCTTCATCACGGACGCATTGCAGAGCATCGCGGTCGGCGCGCTGCGCGGCATCAAGGACACGCGGGTGCCGCTGCTGCTCGCCGTGCTCGGCTATTGGCTGATCGGCTTCCCCGCCTCTTATCTGCTTGGCCTCCACACCACGCTCGGCGCGGTCGGAATCTGGATCGGCCTGTCGATCGGCACCACGATCTACGCCGCGCTGCTGGTGGTGCGCTTCCTGCGGCTGACCCGATGAAGAGTTCAGGCGCCGGCCGTATCGGACGACTCCCCGGGCTCCGGCCGATGCACCTTTCCAGCCGACGCTCCGGACCATTCGGCGACGACGCGCTCGAGGTCGATCAGGTTCTGCCGCATCTGGTCGAGCGAGAAGCCCAGCGCGAAGAAGCGCTCGGCGGCATCGCCGGGCAGCCCGCGCGTCAGCCCGTCGCTGCGGACGGCGGCGACCTGCTCGGCATAGGCTTTGACCGCAACATGGATCGGCCAGATCGGCGGTGGGCCGGAGCCGTTGCGAATGGCCGCGGCACAGCCGCGCAGATAGCTCGCGATCGCATCGCTGACGCGCGCCACCGGCGCCGACAAACGTGCCTGCAGCTCCGAGGGCAGCGGCACCACGCTGGCCCGGCCGATCATCACGACGTCGTGGCGCAGGCGCAGGATCGTCCGCAGCAGCGGACCGGTGTCGGCGCCGGAGGACAGCCGCGCCGAGCGTTCGCGCTCGGCCTCCGCCCCTGTCGCGTTCAACTCGGTGAGCGCGGTGCCGATGCCGTCCTGGATCCGATGCAGCGCGTCGTTGTCGCGGCCCCGCGACAGGCCGGCCAGAAGCTCGGTCATTGCTGCGGCGATCAGTTCGAGCAGGCGGCCCGCCGCGCTGCGCATCTGGACATGCGCCCGCGACGGCAGCACGATGAACGACACGGCGAGGCCGGTGAACGCGCCGACCGCAACCTCGAACACACGGTCGATCGCCGATCCCAGCGGATCGAGATGGCCCATCGTGGGCACCAGGAGCACGATGACCGCGGTCACGGTGGCCGCGTTGAGGCTGGGATTGATCGCGGCGACGAAGGCGAGCGGGGTCACCGCCAGGATCAACATGCCGAGCAGTTGCAGCTCGCCGGAATGCGGAATGAACACGGTGATGGCGCCGCCATAGATCGCACCACCGATGGTGCCGAACATGTAGTCGCGCGTCGCCTTCAGCGAACGCCCGACACTGCCTTGCGTCACGATCAGCGAGGTCAGCACCGCCCACAGCGGCAGCTTCAGGTGGAAGGCCGTGGCGACGGCAAAAGCGAGCGTCGCCGCCACCGTGCTGCGGACGGCCAGCGACATCTGCGCTTTGCCGCCGCGCAACCTGCCGAACAGCTCCTTGAACGACGCCATCAATCATTCACCTCGAACGGACCAGCGCGTCGGCATGGCAGCCTCCCACCGGACCGGACCGGCTTGAAAGGCGGAATCAGCTTGCCTACCCTGGCTGCAACAATGCGAGGAAACACGATGGCCCAGGAAACCGCAACGCTCGCCGCCTATGTCGCCGAGCTGAAATACGACGATATCCCGCCCGAGGTGCTCGACCGCGCCAAGGTGCTGACGCTCGATTTTCTCGGCAGCGCCATCCGGGCCCGGCGCGAGGCGGAATCGACGCCTTCGGTCGTGAACATGCTGGCGGCGCTGAAGCTCGATGCGGCGGGCGAGGCGACCGTATTCGGCGACGACAGAACCTGGACCCCGGCGGTGGCGGCGCTGCTCAACGGCACGATGGGCCATTCGCTCGACTTCGACGATACCCACGCCGATTCCTCGCTGCATCCGAGCGCGCCGGTGGTGCCGGCCGCTTTCGCCGTCGGCGAGATGGTCGGCGCCTCCGGCCGCGAGGTGCTGACCGCCGTTGTCGCAGGCTACGAGGTGTGCTGCCGGCTCGGCAACGCGCTCGATCCGACCTCGCATTATGCGCGCGGCTTCCACCCGACGGCAACCGCCGGCACCTATGGTGCGGCGGCCGCCGCCGGCAAGCTGTTCGGGCTGTCCGAGCAGCAGTTGATCTACGCCTTCGGCGTCTCCGGCAGCCAGGCGGCGGGCTCGCTGCAGTTTCTCGTCAACGGCGCCTGGAACAAGCGCTATCAGGTCGGTGCGTCCGCAATGAACGGCGTGATCGCGGCCACGCTCGCCAAGAACGACTTCGTCGGCGCGATCGAATCCGTCGAGGGCAAGCACGGCCTGCTGGTCGGCTACACCGACACGCCGCACCATGAAAAGGCCGTCGCCGGGCTCGGCTCCACCTATGAGACGATGAAGATCGGCGTGAAGCCGTATCCGAGCTGCCGCTACACCCATGCCGCGATCGACGCCATCATCGCGCTGCGCCGCGAGCACAATCTGACGCCGGACCAGGTCAAGCGCGTCGAGATCGGCCTGCATCGCAACGGCATCACCTTGACGGGCGACGCCGCGACCAAGCGGCATCCGAGCTCGATCGTCGGCGGCCAGTTCTCGATGTTCTTCACCGGCGCGCTGGCGCTCGACCAGGGCCGCTTCGGCTGGGACGACTACACGCGCCTTGGTGACGCCGCGATCAACGCGCTCGCCGACAAGTTCGACGTCGTGCAGGATGACAAATTGGAGATCGGCCGCAGCCATCCGTTCGGCGCCCGCGTGACCATCACCACCGAGGACGGCGTGCACGAGCGGCTGCACGATGATCCCTCGGGCGAGCCGACCTCGTTTCCATCGGCGCGGGCGATGAGCGACAAGTTCATCACTTTGGCACGGCCGGTGCTGAGCAGCCGCGCGCAAAGCTTTGCCGATGCGATCCTGTCGCTGGAGCGTTTCGACCGTGTGGCGCAGGCGACGGCGTTGGGGAGAACGTAGCGCATGCGTCATTCCCCTCTTGTCGCTGCGATCACGTCGCTCACGAGCTGCGCCACGCCGTCGGCCTCCGGCGGCCAGTTCACGGTGCGACCGAAGCGCGCGATGACGAGGCGCTCGGAGGGAACGAAGATGACGTACTGGCCGAGCGTGCCCTTGGCGAAGACCGCATCGCGCGGCCAGCCGTGCGCGATGCGGTAGTTGGCGCCAAAACTGTCGCCGCGGTTGGTCCAGAAGCCGGCGCCGAGGCCGACATAGGCGTTCGGTGTGGGCGTGGCGACGTAGTCCGCCCAGCCCGCGGGCAAAAAGCGCCGGCCGGCGACCACGCCGTCGTCGAGATAGAGCTGGCCGAGCCGTGCCCAGTCGCGCGCCGAGGCCAGCATCTGGCTCGATCCCTCCGGCGTGCCGGCGGCGTCGAACTCGATCGTGACGCTGGCCATGCCCAGCGGATCGAACAGCTCGCGATGCGCGAAGCGCAGCACATCCGCGGCGCTGCCGCCGGCGGCATCGCGGATGAGATGGGAAAGGATGACGGTGTTGCCGTCGTGATAGTTGCTGACCGCGCCCGGAGCAGTCTCCATCGGCATGGATTCGGCAAAGGCCGCGCGGTCGGGCTCGACGAACTTCATCCGGTTGACTGGCTCGAGCGCCGACAACAACGAGGCCTGCAGCGAGCTGCCGAGCGCGAGACCGGCGGTGTGGCGCAGCAGATGATCGACGGTGATCGCATGGCGCGGATCGCTTTCGTTCTGCCACGCCGCGACCGGCGCGGGCGCATGCAGCGCGAGCTTGCCCTGGCGGACGAGAATGCCGATCAGGGTCGCGGTCATCGACTTGGTCGCGGAGAAGCCGAGCAGCGGGGTGTCGAGCGTGAAGCCGGGCGCGTAGCGCTCGGCGATCACCTTGCCGTCCTTCATCACCAGGACGGCATGGGTGCGCCGGAACGGAGGCACCTCCGGCTCGGCAAAGGCGCGGTCGAGCGCCGCGGCGAGCGCCGGTGTCGCCGGCGCCACGACATGCGGCGGAGCGATGTCGGGCAGCAAGGCCGGCTGCGGCGGCGACAACCGGACGGCCGGCCAGTCGCGGCTCTCGCCATGGTCCATGTGGCAGCCGAGCCCGTCGCGATACACGGCGTGGCTCCGGCCGAGCCCGAGCAGCGTCACGCTGACGTCCTTGGCGGCGCGATCGACGCGGACGTCCATTGCCCAGCTCAGCAGGCCGGCGCCAGGCATCGCGGCCCGGGTCTCGGAGAGCGTGCGGTCCGGGTCGAGACCGGAGACGAAGGTCTCCGAGCACAGCACGCTGGCGATGAAGCCGGTTGCCACCTTCGGCACATCGCGGGCGCGGGCGCCGCCGACCGCCAGGGCGGTCAGCGCGGTGGTGGCAACGAGAGCAGGCAGCAGGCGGCGTCTGGTCATGAGGAGCTCCGGAAGTTGGATCCGCCGGACCAGACCGCGGCTGCGGCCCGGATGCTCGCCGATTTCGCAAATCGCACCAGCCGGGAATGGCCGGGACCTCGCCGATTCTGGAATTCCTCCGTGATTTCAAGGCCGAACAGATCACGCTGCGGCCAGCCTCATGCGCCGGTATTCGGTCGGCGTCACCCCAGTCACCGCCTTGAACGCCCGGTTGAACGGACCGAGCGACTGGAACCCGGCGTCCATGGCGATGGTGATGACCGGCACCTCGGCCTGTGCGGGATCGGCGAGCGCGGCCTTGGCCTCCTCGATACGGTGGGCGTTGAGGAAGGTGTTGAAGTTGCGGTAGCCGAGCTCGCCATTGATCAGCCGCCGCAACCGGTATTCAGGAATGGAGAGCCTGGTCGCCAGCATCCCGATGGTGACGTTGTCCCGCCGATAGATCCGCTCATCCGCCATCAGCCGCATCAGCGCGTCGACCAGCCTGCGGTCCGCGGCCCTGGGAGCCGTGGCTTCGGGCTCTGCGACCGGCGGTGTCTCCGGCGCGAACACATCGCCGGCACCGACCCTGAGCAGCATCAGCGCGACGGCGCCGACCACGACCAGGAACATCGCCGCATTGACCACATTGGCAAGCTCGGATGGGCCGCTGCCGGCGGACGCCATCTGCAGCAGCGCATTGACGCCACCGTAGGACAGCGCCGCGATCACGACGAAGGCCCGGATGCGCCGCCGTCCCTCGACGAGATCCGCCGACCAGGAGCGAATGGTCTGCGCCAAGGTCAGGCCAAGGAAGCCGAGCGCCAGCACATTGTTGGCGACGATCACGAGCCGGCCATGTCCGGCAGGTCCGAGCACGAGACAGCCGATCAGGCTGAAGCCGAACACAGCCAGCCAGATCAGGCCGTGCAGCCCGCGCAACGCAAAGCCGTCGTCGAACAGCGCGCGGCAGAACAGCCAGAGCACGACGATGTCGGCCGTCGCGAGCGCAATCAGCGGCGCGGAAGCGAGCGATGGCGCCGCCGTCCCGCCGATGTTGAAGGTCGCCGCATGCGCGGCCGAGCCGAGCGCCAGCGCGATCGCCAGCCGGCCGCGCCATTGACCACCGAGGTCACGTCCCAACGCGACGGCGAGCACGGCGAGCAGCGCAATGGCGGCGGCGCGAAGCACGAGATCGAGGCTGTCGAGCGTCATCGTCACGGATCCGTTGTCAGCGCCGGAACTCTAGGCCGGAGTGCCGCTCCGTTCAAATCACGCCGACGCCGCGACCTCATGCCCTGCCCTCGCCGTCGCGAAGCTGCTAGGCTCGCGTGACCACATCTCAGGAGCGTCCCATGAGCTGGCAGCCTTCGAACGATCCCGAATTCGGCGATCCCACCTCGTGCGATGCGCTGGAGCACGTCATCGTGCCGCGCACCCGTGATCTCGGCGACGGCTTTGCGGTACGCCGCGCGCTGCCGCATGGCCGCCGGCAGATGGTCGGGCCGTTCATCTTCTTCGACCATTTCGGTCCGGTGCAATTCGTTTCCGGCAAGGGCATGGACGTGCGGCCGCATCCGCATATCGGCTTGGCCACCGTAACCTATCTGTTCGACGGCGCCATCATGCATCGCGACAGCGAGGGCAACGTCCAGGAGATCCAGCCCGGCGCGATGAACCTGATGACCGCCGGCCGCGGCATCGCGCATTCCGAGCGCACGCCGGACCTGCAGCGGCAGAACGGCCAGAACATGCTGGGCCTGCAGAGCTGGATCGCGCTGCCGGTGGAATCGGAAGAGATCGCGCCGAGCTTCCAGCATTACGCGGCGGGCGCGCTGCCGACGGTCAGCGACACCGGCTTCTCCGCGCGCATCATTGCCGGCCGGGCGTTTGGAAAAGCCTCTCCGGTGACGATGGTTTCGCCCTGGTTCTATGTCGAGGTGACGGCGCAGGCCGGCACAGTGGTGCCGCTCGATCCGGACCACGAGGAGCGTGCGATCTACATCGTCGACGGCGAGGTCGAGATCACCCGCGAGCGCCACGAGGGACCGCGGCTGCTGATCTTCCGGCCTGGCGATGCGATCAGCGTGCGCACGGTGAAGCCGACCCGGATGATGTTCCTCGGCGGCGACGCGCTGGAGGGGCCGCGCCACGTCTGGTGGAATTTCGTCTCCTCCAGCAAAGAGCGCATCGAGCAGGCCAAGCAGGACTGGAAAACCGGCCGCTTCGCCGCTGTTCCCCAGGAGCACGAGTTCATTCCGCTGCCGGAATAGGCTATGGGAGGCGATGCTCCCTTTCGAAGGCCCCGAACGATGACCACGCTTCTCGCCAGCAATCTGCCGCTCCCGAAGATCGGCCGCGGCAAGGTCCGCGACATCTATGCCGTCGGCGACGACCGCGTGCTGCTGCTGACCACCGACCGCATCTCGGCCTTCGACGTCGTGATGAACGAGACCATCCCGATGAAGGGCGCAGTGCTGACGCAGATCTCGGCCTACTGGTTCAACGCGCTGGAAGGCGTCGTGCATCACCACATGATCTCGGCCGACACCGACGAGATCATCGCCGAGGTGCCGGCGCTGCAGCCGCATCGCGAGGAGATCCTCGGGCGGGCGATGCTGTGCAAGCGCACCACCGTGTTTCCGATCGAATGCGTGATCCGCGGCTATCTCTCGGGCTCGGCCTGGAAGGAATATGCCGCCAGCGGCACGCTGGCCGGCGAGCAGCTTCCCGCCGGCCTCGTCGAGAGCCAGAAGCTCGAGCCCGCCATCTTCAGCCCGGCGACCAAGGCCGAGACTGGCCATGACGAGAACATCACCATTGCGCGGATGCGCGAGGTGGTCGGCGACGACACGGCCTACACGCTGGAGAGCATGACACGCGCCGTCTATACGCTCGGCGAGACGCTGGCGCGTGAGCAGGGCATCATCATCGCCGACACCAAGTTCGAGTTCGGCCGCGACAAGGATGGAAACATCATCCTGATCGACGAGGTCATGACGCCGGATAGTTCGCGGTTCTGGGCCGTCGACGCCTATCAGCCGGGGAAGCCGCAGCCGAGCTTCGACAAGCAGCCGCTGCGCGACTATCTCGACGCCGAGCGCAAGGCCGGCCGCTGGAACGGCGACGCCCCACCGCCGCCGCTGCCGCAGAGCGTGGTGGACGCGACGAGCCAGCGTTATCTGGAGGCGTTCCGGCGCGTGACGGGCAGCGAGCTGAAGATCTAAGGATCGCTTTTCTGCGGTCAGCGGTTGCACGACCAGCGCTCTTGTTTGGACGTGTGAGCTGAACTCATGCCGCATCGGCAGTGCTCCCCCTCACCCCGCTGGCAGGGAGGGGAGCCGCTGATCCGGATCGCATTCGAGGCAATCCGAGCTCCCCTGGAAGGGGCAGAGCCATGGTATCTGGCGATCAGAGTCGTGCGCTCATGCGTCGCCACATCGTCATGGCCGGGCTTGTCCCGGCCATCCACGTCGTTCAGCACGCTGAGCGCCACGTGGATGCCCGGGACAAGCCCGGGCATGACGGCGTAACTAACGTCCGGGATTGTTTGTCGCCACAGCCCGTACCTCATATGAAATGGCCCTATTGCAAGCGAGGCGAGCGCCGAGCATGCATGAGCCCCGCCATCCATGTTAAGACGCGCCTGATCGGCCTCGCGGCGCAATGGCCCGAGTTCTGCTGATCGATCCCGCCCTCTGGAAATGCCGAGGGCGCAGGGAAGGCCGGGAGCTGGCTGCTCCCATGGCCCGCCTGCGGAAAAAAATGCAGGCGGCAGGTACCACAGGTTCAGCCGAGACATCCCGGCCCTCCCTGCGCGATGGGTTTACGTCTGCTCCGCGCTCTCCCCGGGGACCGGCTTGTTTGCCCCCGTCGCCCTGATGACACGTCCTGTCAGGGATCGCGTCACCGCGGACTTGGCGCCAGCTTCGGGGCGCCAGGACCACACAGCTTGAACGTCCGCGAGCTGTCCATCGTCCAGCGCATCAGCACCTGACAGACCCGCGGCCACCGCTCCCCGCCTCTACGTATCGTGACGACGCGTACGCCCCTCTGCATGAGGACGGGATGCGCGGATAGAAACATGATTTCGGAAAATTAGCAAGCACAAACTGGTGCGGCAGAATAGCCCGACGGGCAGTTGCGTACGGCGCGCATTTGGCGCAGGTCGGCTGAACAATTACTTCCCGTCCGCAAAACGCCGCTCCACATGAAACGACTTGGCCGTCACCAGCCACTCGCCGCCAATCAGGTGAAAGCAGAGATAGTCGAGATAGAGAATCAGATCGATCCTGACGCGAACCTTCACGACCGCCTGCGTGGATGATGCGAAGTCGATGAGCAGAATTTCCTGCTGGCGGGGCGCGCTCTTCGACTGCGGCGAGGGGGTGGTCGTCAACAGCTGACGATACTCGGCCGCGGTCAGGACGCGCAGAGCCTCGTCACGCAGGCCGTGCAGTTGCGCGGTCGGCGCAAACACCCGGTCAAATCGTTCGACATCAGAGTCGAACATGGTGTCGAAGTATCGCTCGACGGCATCGAGCAACGTCTGGGGCACAGCGGTGTCGGTCATATCCAGGTCTCCGGAGGCTCGTGGGAAGCACGTCATCCTCGCCCCGAACCGGCGCGCATGTCCTTGCGAACTGTGCTAACGTACGGGCTCGTTACGCAATAAACCCGCTGTTTTCCGCGACTGATGTCAGAGATATGCCAAAAGCCAAGCTCGATGCGATCGACCAGCGCATCATCGGGGAATTGCAGGCCGACGCCCGGCTCAGCAATGTCGAGTTGGCCGACCGGGTCGGCCTGTCACCGTCTCCCTGTCTTCGTCGCGTCAAGCGGCTGGAGCAGGACGGCGTCATCCAGGGCTATCGCGCGGTCCTGAATCGCGACGGCGTCGGCCTCGGATTCTCGGCATTCCTCGCGATCAAGATCGCGGGACATGCGAACGAGCACGCTCTGGCCTTCGAAGAGGCCGTCTGCGCGATGCCGGAAGTCCTGGCCTGCCATCTGGTCTCCGGCGAGTCGGACTATCTGCTCGAGGTCGTCACGGCCGACCTGGAGCACTACCGGCAGTTCCTGGTCGAGCGGCTGCTGAACCTGCCCATCGTCCGCGAGGTCAAAAGCAACATCGCGATCCAGACCCGCAAGGCCGCGGCACCGCTGCCGCTGCAGCACGTGCAGTGACGCTATCGCCAGACGAATGCGCCGGTCGACGGTGGTCACGCTGCCGCCTTCGGCGGCGGCTTTGCCCACGCTACAGCTTGGATCCGACAACGCACGTCATTGGCCTCATCGGTCTACGGACCTCATCTCCCCGGCCCGCCACTAATCCCCGAACCCCACGAACACCGTCGCGTCCTTCACCGACTTCCGTTCCGACACCACGGCATTGGCCGGGAAATCATGATCCGGCCAGCCGAGCGCGATGCTCTTCATGATGACCTGGTCGTCGGCGATCCCGGCGTGCTCGCGGACGACGGGGGACTGCATGATGCCCTGGCTGTTGATGACGGCGCCGAGGCCGCGTGACCATGCGGCATTGACCAGCGCGGTCGTGACGGCGCCGCAGTCGAACGGCGTGTCGTCGCTGCCGTCGAGCACGCGGTCATAGGTGACGATGATGCAGACCGGCGCGTCGAACTGGCGGAAGCCGCGCAGCACCCAGTCCTGGCGCTTCTCCTTGTCGTCGCGCGCGATGCCCATCGCGGAGAACAATTGCTTGGCGACGCCGATCTGGCGCTCGCGGTGCGCGCCGTCGAACGGCTGACCGATGCGAAACTCGCGCGACTGCGGCACGCCGGCGAGCATGCGCTCGGTGTTGCCGGCACGGATGCGGTTGAGCGGCTCGCCGGTGATGACGTAGAAATTCCACGGCTGGGTGTTCATCGACGATGGCGCGCGCATCGCCAGCGTGAGGATTTCCTCGATCAGCGCCCGCGGCACCGGATCCGGCTTGTAGCCACGGATGCTGCGGCGGCCGAGGATGACGTCGTCAAACTGCATATGCTGGTATTCCCGGAATGATCCCTGAGCTGGCCGCGATCTTCGCGACTTTCCGGTTCCAGTGCAAGGTTGCGACGCGCAGGCGATCATCTGCGTCACCGCCTCGAACCGGACTAACGCCTCAGCATCGTCAGCACCGCGCGCGCCAGATCATCTGGATTTTCCACGAGACGGTCTGCACCGGCGGTTTCGAGCTCGTCGCGGCTGCCATAGCCCCAGAGCGCGCCGAGACTCCGCATCTTCACGGCATGGGCGCCTGCGATGTCGTGGCGGCGGTCGCCGACCATGAGGCTGTCGCGCGCGGCGATATTCCGTTCGGTGAGGATATGCGCGAGCAACTCGGGCTTGTGATCCAGCGCACCCGACGGCACCGAGCCATAAATGGCCTGGAAATACGATATGAGATCGAGATGCTCCAGGATGCGCCGCGCGAACAGCTCGCGCTTCGACGTTGCGAGATAGATGCGCAAGCCCGCATCGTGCATCGCCTGCAGCGCCTCCCGGATGCCGGGATAGAGCGTGCTGCCGAACAGACCGATCTCGCCATAGTGCTCGCGGTAGGCCACGACGGCCTCGTCGACGCGACCGTCGCCGTGGGCCTGCAGCAGCACACGCAGCATGTCCTGCAGCGGCGGACCGATCACGGCGGTGACGTCGAGCGTGTCGTCAGGCGCATGACCGAGCGACCGCATTGCCGCGAGCGCGCTCGCGGCAATGCCGGGGCGCGAGTCGATCAGCGTGCCGTCGAGGTCGAGCAGCACTGAGTGAACCGGAGACATGTCCGAGCATAGCGGCCGGTGTGAGACGCGTAAACGCCCGCTCCGCGCCGCGCAGACGCGGGCATCAGTTCCGCCGCGACAATGAATGCATCAGGCCGATGGCTTGAGCAATTGCCCGCGGTCCGCCGCAGGCCTACGCTGATAAAAAACGCCAGGGAAGGAACCGAGCCGATGGCAGTGATCGCATCGATCGAGACCGGTCTTTATCGCATCCCACTTTCCGTCACGCTGTCCGACAGCACGCATGGCGAGATGACAGCCTTCGAGTTGATCACGTGCAGGGTGCGCGATGCCGACGGCGCGGAGGGTGTCGGCTACACCTACACGGTCGGCCGCAACGGCCCCGCGGTCGCCGACATCGTCAGGCGCGAGATCCCCGATCTGGTTGCGCGGCACGAGGCCGACGACACCGAGGCGATCTGGCATCGGGTGTGGTGGGGCCTGCATTATGGCGGGCGCGGCGGTCCGGTCGTGCTGGCGCTGTCGGCGCTCGACATCGCGCTGTGGGATCTGAAGGCGCGGCGCGCGAAGCTGCCGCTGTTCCGGCTGCTCGGCGGCTTCGATGCCCGGGTGCCCTGCTATGCCGGCGGCATCGACCTCGATCTGTCGGTCGACGCTCTGCTGAAGCAGACCGACGACAATCTCGCCAAGGGCTTTCGCGCCATCAAGATGAAGGTCGGCCGGCCGGCTCTCTCCGCCGACGTCGCGCGCGTGCAGGCGATGCGGCAACATCTCGGCGACGGCTTTCCTCTGATGGCCGATGCCAACATGAAGTGGACGGTCGAGGAGGCGATCCGCGCCGCCCGCGCGTTGCAGCCGTTCGATCTCACTTGGCTGGAGGAGCCGACCATTCCCGACGACATCGCCGGCCACGCGCGCATCCTGAGCGCCGGCGGCGTGCCGATCGCGGCCGGTGAAAATCTGCGCTCGCTGTGGGACTTCAAGAACTACATCGCCGCCGGTGCGGTGTCCTATCCCGAACCCGACGTGACCAATTGCGGCGGCGTCACCGCGTTCATGAAGATCGCGCGGCTCGCCGAGGCGTTCAATCTGCCGGTGACCAGCCATGGCGCGCACGATATCACCGTGCACCTGCTGGCGGCCTGCCCGAACCGCTCGTTCCTCGAAGCGCACGGTTTTGGCCTCGACCGCTACATCGAGCATCCGCTCGTGCTCAGGGATGGCCTGGCCCAGGCGCCGGCGCGGCCGGGCCATGGCATCGCGTTCGACTGGGAGGGGCTGGCGAAGCTCGCGGCGTAATGCGGCCGATGCTGGGACACCACTGCTGACACAAGGCTGTCAGCAGCCCTGCGATAGCGGGTCGGGGACCGATCCTCGAACGCAAGGTAAAAGTCATGAAGTTCGCATCGACCCGTCTGGTGGCGGCCGACATCAAGGCCGTGGTCAGCTTCTACGAAAAGGTCACCGAGCAGACGGCGGATTGGCTGGCGCCGGTGTTCGCCGAGATCGTCACGTCGCGCGCAACGCTCGCGATCGGCAGCGCCGAGACCGTGGCGCTGTTCAAGGAGGGCAGCGCCGAGCCCGGCGCCAATCGCAGCGCCATTCTGGAGTTCGAGGTCGATGACGTGGATGGTGATTTCGCGCGGTTGAAGGACGAGGTCGAGGTGGTGCACGCGCCGAAGACGATGCCGTGGGGCAACCGCGCCGCTCAGTTCCGCGACCCGGAGGGCACGATCGTGAGTTTGTATACGCCGGTGAGCGACGCAGCCAGACAGCGCTTCGGATCACGCTGAAGAGACTCGCGGGCGCGCATCCGCCCTAAGCCTTTGCGCTCGGACGGCTCGAAACCTCGCCGTACCATCGCCTGAGATGATGGAGATGATTCGGCGGATCGAGCTTGGCGCGGGCTGCAAAGTCGACCGACACCATGGCGGTGATGTCGGCGATGCTGAAATCGGGCCCGCAGACGAAGGCGTGCTCGGCCAGCCGCGCGTCGAGCCATGCGAAGTAGTGCGCGACGCGCAGGCGTCCGCGCTCCGCGAGCGCCGGGATCTGCTCAAGCGGCAGCGGACCCGGCAATGCCCGGCGCTCCAGCCCAGGGGTGCCGTTGCGAAAGGCCTCCTGGAGAGCGTGGAGACCGTCCCATTCGATCCGCCGGATCCAGCATTCGATGAGCGCCCGTTCTTCGGCGTCGCGGCCCATCAGAGGCGGTGCGGGATGCAGCTCCTCGAGATAGCGGCAGATCGCGATGACGTCGGTGATGGCAGCCCCGCTGTCGAGCTCCAGCACCGGAACGGTGCATTGCGGATTCAGCGCGCGAAACTCCGGCTCGAACTGCTCGCCGGCACGCAGATCAAGCCGAACCATGGGAATGGCGAGACCTTTCTCGGCGAGAAAGATCCGCACGCGGCGCGGGCTTGGGGCGACTGCGGCATCGTACAGCTTCATGAGCGTTCTCTCTGTCTGACCAAACCACGGGCGCGTGACGTCGGAACGAGTCGGCGCGGGTCGTTCTGCGCTGTCACGATCGACGTCGTGGCATGTTCCCAGGCCCGCGGCCTCGGTGGTCATGACGCAGCCGGATCAGTCAGCCCCGAAAATCTCGTCCTGATCCATCCGCACCGCGCGCAACTTGCGCGTCCTGCGCCAGTCCTCTTGCTGCGAGAAGACGGCGTAAGTGATCAGCAGCGAGCGGCGGCGGGCGCCGCTGCGGTTGCGCGTCGCGCCGTGCAGCAGGTTGACGTCGAACAGCAGGATGTCGCCGGCCTCGCCCGCCGTGACGAACGCAGACGACGCGGCCCGCGCATCGTCCGCGTCGAGGCGATGCGAGCCCGGCACCACTTGCGTGGCGCCATTGTCGGGGCCGAAGGAATCGAGAAAGGCCAGCGCCGACACGGCGTCGGTGCGCCGGCGATCGACGCCGTCGCGATGCAGCGGCTGCTGGCCGCCATCGGCACACGGCTCGCGCCCTTCGACCTGGCCGAGGAAGAACGGCGCCTTCAGGACATGATGCACGGCGGCGAGCATCACCGGCAGGCGGCAGACCTGCTGCACCGTCGCATCGAGATCGACCATGGCGTGGCGCCAGTCGCGGCCGCGCGGCACCGGCCATTGCTCGGACGGCCGCGTGCCCAGCTCGAAGGCGTCGCGTAATGCGACAAGCCAGTCCGCCGGAATCGCACCGCGCAGCAGCAGATAGCCATCCCCATCGAGGCGGCGCGCCTCCGCGTCCTGAAGCTGGCCGACGCTGCTGCGCGTGAGGGCTGCGGTCATAGTGGGCTCGCACAAGAGAGGGCGTGGTTCGCTGCATCATGGTCGGCGATCCGGCGCTCCGCGGCAAGCGTCCGCTCGCTCCCAGGTCGCCAGGTGCCCCTCGCTGCTGCATTCATCCGGCCATGACCGCCATCGCTCCGGAGGACGCTGAGACGATGGGCCGCACCGCGACCCGGGCGGCTCGCCGGGGCCAGTTTACGTTTCATTAACCCCCTCGACCTACGTCTCGTTAGCAACACTCTGCAACGATCCGACATACGGGGTAAACGAGCAATCGAGCTCCTTGGAAGCACGCATGGTCGCCATCCAAAGCACCAACCAGATCTCGCCCGCCAATGAGCGGGTCTATCGCCAGAGCAACCTGCTGGGCGAGTGGAAGGGCAGTTGGACGGCCAACGGCCAGGCCGTGAGCTTCAAGGTCATCAACATCAGAGGCGCCGCGGCGACGGTGGAATACACCCACAACGGCCGCACCGAGCGCGGCATCGGCCAGGTGAACGGCTCGACCATCGACTTCGGCGCGGTCACGCTCGGCACCAAGAACGGCAAGAACGCGGTGCTGCTGTTCTCGGCCGGCGGCGGCAAGGCCACCGCGATGCTTGAAAAGCAGGCGCCTCCAGCCGACGAGAGCAATCTGGTCGGCAGCTGGGCCGGCTACTCCGGCGAGAACGGCCAGAGCGCGAGCTTTCGCGTGCTGTCCGTCAGCGGCAAGGAGGCGCAGGTCAGCGTGACGACCAACGGCGTCACGCGCGAGGGCACGGGGATCGTCTACAACAACGTCATCATGTTCGGCCAGTCGCAGATCTCGACGACCGACGGCAAGAGCGGCAAGGTCATCTTCCAGGTCGGCAACAAGTCCTACCTGGTACCGGTCGACAAGCTGCCCAAGACGGCCTGATTCCCAATATCGCCTCGCCTGAACTCAGGCGTCCGAGGTTCAGACGCCCGCCATCATCACGTATTTGATCTCGAGATATTCCTCGATGCCGTGATGCGAGCCCTCGCGTCCGAGGCCGCTTTCCTTGACGCCGCCGAACGGCGCGACCTCGGTGGTGATCAGGCCGGTGTTGACGCCGACCATGCCCGACTCCAGCGCCTCCGCGACGCGCCAGACCCGGCCGAGATCGCGGGCGAAGAAGTAGGACGCGAGACCGAACGGCGAGGCGTTGCACATCGCGATCACATCGGCCTCGCTATGGAAACGAATGACCGGCGCGAGCGGGCCGAACGTCTCTTCATGCGCGACCAGCGCATCGGCCTTCACGTCCGACAGCACGGTCGGCTCGAAGAAGGTGCGGCCGAGCGCATGGCGCTTGCCGCCGGTGACGATCCTGGCGCCGCCCTTGACCGCATCGGCGATGTGGCGCTCGACCTTCTCGACCGCGTCCTCGTTGATCAGCGGTCCCTGCACCACACCGGCCTCGGTGCCGTCGCCGATCTTCATCGCCGCGACCCTGGCGGCGAGCTTGTGCACGAACTGGTCGTAGATGCCGTCCTGCGCGTAGAGGCGGTTGGCGCAGACGCAGGTCTGGCCCATGTTGCGATATTTCGAGACCATCGCGCCCTCGACGGCGGCATCGACGTCGGCATCGTCGAACACCACGAACGGCGCGTTGCCGCCGAGCTCGAGGCCGAGCTTCTTCACAGTGCCGGCCGACTGGCGATAGAGAATCTTGCCGACCTCGGTCGAGCCGGTGAAGCCGACGAAGCGCACCGACGGATGCTCGCACAGCACCTTGCCGATCGGAGGCGCATCGCCGGTGATGATGTTGAGCGCGCCCGCAGGAATCCCGGCGCGCTCGGCCAGCACGGCGAGCGCCAGCGCCGACAGCGGCGTCTCGTTGGCCGGCTTCAGCACCACGGTGCAGCCGGCCGCCAGCGCGGGCGACACCTTGCGGGTGATCATCGAGTTCGGGAAATTCCACGGCGTGATGGCGCCGCAGACGCCGATCGGCTGCTTCAGCGCCAGGAGACGTGCATCCGGCTTCTGCGTCGGGATGGTCTCGCCATAGACGCGGCGCGCCTCCTCGGCGAAGAACTCGATATAGGCGGCGCCGATATCGACCTCGCCGAGCGCCTCCGTCAGCGGCTTGCCCTGCTCGGAGGTCAGGATCAGCGCGAGGTCCTCGCGGTTGGCCGTGATGAGCTCGAACCATTTGCGCAAGATGTTGGAGCGCTGCTTGGCGGTCAGCCTGGCCCAGGTCGGGAACGCGCGCGCGGCGGCCTCGACGGCTCGCGTGGTCTCCGCCGCGCCGAGTTGCGCGACCTTGGCGAGCTCGGCGCCGGTGGCGGGATTGTTGACCGGGAGCACCGGCGTACCGACCCACGCACCATCGATGTAGCACTGCTCACGCAGCAGCGACGGATCCTTCAGGCGGTCACGCAGGCTCGGAGCGGCAGTGGAGGCACGGGCGGCGGCGGGCGGTGTCATCGGGCTACTCCTCGGAGCGAGCGATCTTTCCCCCGACTATAGCCAAGCCCCGGCGGCAGCGCACGACTCGTGCGCCTCCTCAACGGTACATTCGATCCGGCGATCCGTGCCTGTACGGCACCGGATGCTGAATGCCGACGCGCCGGCGCGGGATCAGGCCGCGCCGCTCATATAGGTCTCGCGGCGGCCGATCATGCGCTCCGCCGCCGCCTTGGCGTCGGCCTTGGTCGAGGTGGCGCAGGTGCGGTATTCCAGGTCCGGCAAGGTGGCGGGATCACGACGGCCGAACCATGATTTCTGCCCCACGGGCAGCAGCGCCAGCGCCTGCGCCACATTGTCGACCGCGCCGAACGCGTACAGCGCTCCGGTCGCCGCAATGCGCACTTCGTAGATGCCGGGCGTGATGGGCGCCTCGATATTGTCACCGCGCCCCGGGCGGGGATACCGCTTCCACTCGCTCCATGTCGAAATCATATCGCCCCCAACGGCGGACATTGCCGCCAAAACACGTCATCGGCTCGAAAAAGCCGGTTCTCGAACTCTTTAATGCAAAAATGGTTGCAACTCACAACAGGCGCAAGCCCGTGGTGGGAACATGGCCCCCATGTGTCGGTCTCGCGGCTACGTGGAACTAATCATGATTCTGGCGGAAAATTGAAGCGCTGTGGCCTCCGCAGCGCTGTTGTCCCCGGCTGCTTCGTTCGCGCCGCATCATCACGAGATCGCGACCGGCCGTGGGACCGGCGGTCCTTGCTGGCCGGGCCGGCGCGAGGAACAATCGCCTACCGTCATCAAGAACGGAACGGAGGAGACCATGCAGAACAAGACCGACATCGACGGCGTGCTGCGGCAGAAGGCGGAGGCGGGAGCGATCCCCGGCGTCGTCGCCGTCGCCGCCGACAGCAACGGCATCATCTACGAAGGCGCCTTCGGCAGGCGAGACCTCGGCCGCGACGATCCGATGACCGCCGACAGCGTGTTCTGGATCGCCTCGATGACCAAGGCCATC
This sequence comes from Bradyrhizobium sp. HKCCYLRH2047, assembly GCF_051168175.1. Classification (NCBI taxonomy): domain Bacteria; kingdom Pseudomonadati; phylum Pseudomonadota; class Alphaproteobacteria; order Hyphomicrobiales; family Nitrobacteraceae; genus Bradyrhizobium; species Bradyrhizobium sp. HKCCYLRH2047. Next base: position 471,797 of record NZ_JBNPUM010000001.1, on the reverse strand, counting down.
ACCTGCGCGGCCGGGATGCAGCTGGTCGAGCAGGGCCGGCTGTCGCTGGATGCGCCGATCGGCACGGTGCTGCCCGACCTCGCGGCGCCCAAGGTGCTCGACGGCTTCGACGCCAATGGCGACCCGATCCTGCGGCCGGCGAAGACCGCGATCACGCTGCGCCATCTGATGACTCACACCGCCGGCTTCTGCTACGACATGTGGAACGGCGACATGGCCACTTATGTGCAGAAGGCCGGCACGCCCGGCATCATTACCTGCAAGAACGATGCGCTGGCGCTGCCACTCGCCTCCGATCCCGGCACGCGCTGGGAATACGGCATCAACATCGACTTCGTCGGCAAGGCGGTCGAGGCCGCCAGCGGCCAGAAGCTCGACGCCTATTTGCGCGACCATCTGTTCGCGCCGCTCGGCATGGACGACACCGGCTTCAAGCTCGGTCCGTCGCAGCGCGCCCGCCTGGTCGGCATGCATGCGCGCGGCGAGGACGGCAGTCTCGCGCCGATTCCGTTCGAACTCGAGCAGGAGCCGGAATTCCACATGGGTGGCGGCGGGCTCTACGGCACGGCCGGCGACTACATCCGCTTCACCCGGATGATCCTCAACAATGGCCGCGGCAACGGCAACCAGGTGCTCAAGCCCGAGACGGTCGCGGCGATGCGCGACAACCACATCGGCGAGCTCGAGATGACGAAGATGGCCGCGGCCGTGCCCGGCGTGACCAACGACGTCGATCTCTATCCCGACATCGTCAAGAAATGGGGCCTCAGCTTCATGATCACGACCGCGCAGACTCCGGAAGGCCGCAGCGCCGGCAGCCTCGCCTGGGCCGGCCTTGCCAACACCTACTACTGGATCGATCCGGCGCGTGACGTCACCGGCGTGATCCTGATGCAGCTGCTGCCGTTCGCCGACCGGCTGTGCCTGGAGACCTTTGCCGGCTTCGAGCGCGGCGTGTATGCCGGGCTGGATGCGGCGGGCAAGAAGGCGGCGTGAGAGAACCCAACGCTCGATCCACGCAGGCAAGATCGTGGTTAGTTGCGCGTCATGCCCGGGCTTGTCCCGGGCATCCACGTCTTTGATCCTGCAAACCGAAGATCGTGGATGGCCGGGTCAAGCCCGGCCATGACGATGGAGAGAGATGTGTCACACGCGACAGAGAATGGCCGAGCCGCCTCAGCCCAGGCCTAAACCTTCAGCCCGCTCTGCACCGCCAGCTCCTTCAGCGACACCTGCGGCCTTGCGCCGATGTGCTGGATCACTTCGGCCGCAGCCAGGCCGCCGAGGCGGCCGGCCATCTCGTAGCCGGTCTTGCGCACCAGCCCGAACAGGAAGCCGGCGGCGAACAGATCGCCGGCGCCGGTGGTATCGACCAGGCTCTCGATCGGATGCGCCGGCACCGAGATCACGCCGTCATTCGACACCACGACGCAGCCCTTTTCGCTGCGGGTGACGATGCCGAGCGTGGCGTCCTCGCGCAGCTGCTTCAGCGCGCCGTCGAAATCCGAGGTCTGGTACAGCGAATGCAGCTCGGCCTCGTTGGCGAACACGAGATCGACGGTGCCGCCGCGCATCAGGTCGAGAAACTCCTCGCGATAGCGGTCGACGCAGAACGAATCCGACAGGGTCAGCGCGACCTCGCGTCCGGCGTCATGCGCGATCGCCGCCGCCTTCACGAACGCATCCTTGGCGTCCTTCGGGTCCCACAGATAACCTTCGAGATAGATGATGCGCGCCGCCGCAATCTGCGCGGGATCGATGTCCGCGGCGGTGAGATTTTGCGCGGCGCCGAGATAGGTGTTCATGGTGCGCTCGCCGTCCGGCGTCACCAGGATGTAGCAGCAGCCGGTCGCCGGGCCGTCGGCAGCGGGCGCGGTATCGAAGGTCACGCCGGCGGCACGGATATCGTGCCGGTACATCCGGCCGATCTGGTCGTCCTTGACCTTGCCCACGTAGGCGGCACGCGCGCCCAGGCTGGCGAGGCCGGCGATGGTGTTGGCCCCCGAACCGCCGGACATCTCGGTGGCCGGGCCCATATCGGCATAGATCGCGGCCGCGCGGGCCTCGTCGATCAGCGCCATGCTGCCCTTGGTCATGCCGTGCCGGGCGAGAAAGGCTTCATCGGCATGCACCAGCACGTCGAAGATCGCGTTGCCGATCCCGAGAACATCGTATTTCGCGTCAGTCATCCACTGGCCCCGTTTACGGCGTTTTGCAAACGCTGCGGCCTATCACAAGCGGCGCTGCTATAGAAGCCTGATGATCCGCTCATTCGTGACTGTGTTGTCAGGAACACTGGCTTCGCGCCTGCTCGGCTTCATCCGGGATGCGCTGATGGCCGCGCTGCTCGGCGCCGGTCCGGTTGCGGACGCATTTCTCGCAGCGTTTCAACTCGTCAACGTCATCAGGCGATTGCTGACGGAGGGCGCCCTCAATGCGGCCCTGGTGCCGGCCTGGCTGCGAATATACCAGCAGGCTGGTACGACACATGCGGCAGCTTTTGCCGGCCGTGTGCTCGGCACCGTCAGCGCCGGCCTGCTCGCCGCCACCCTGGTGCTGGCGCTGCTGATGCCGTTCGTGATGACCCTGCTCGCGCCGGGCTTCGCCGGTGAAGAGACGCTCACCTTGGCCGTCAACGATGCCAGGCTGATGCTACCCTATCTCGCCTTCGCCGGCCCCTCGACGGTGCTGCTCGCACTGTCCAGCGCGCAACGACGCTTCGCACTCGCGGCCTTCGCCCCGCTGCTGTTCAACGTGGCATTGATCAGCGTGACCATCGTGTTGCTGATGCAACATCCGGATCCCTCGCGGGCCGCGCTGATGCTCGCCGCGACCATCGGCATCGCCGGGCTGCTGCAGCTCGCGTTGCTCGCGCGGCGCGGACGCAGCAGCCGCATTGCCGCGCCGGTGCGTATCGCCCTCGACGCCGAGATGCGCGGCTTCTTCGCCAAGGCGCTGCCCGGCATGGTCGCCAGCGCCGGCCCGCAACTGCTCGCGGTCGGCGGCGCGGTCATCGCCTCCACCTCGCCGTCCGCGGTGTCGTGGCTGTATTTCGCCAACCGCCTGATCGAGCTGCCGCTCGGGCTCGTCGGCGTTGCCATGGGCACGGTGCTGGTGCCGGAGCTGACGCGCGCGCTGCACGAGGGCAACAAGGCGGCTCTCGCGGAGGTGCAATCGCGCGGCCTCGAGCTGACGATCGGGCTCGCGCTGCCTGCGACGCTCGGACTCATGATCCTGAACGAGCCGATCATTCGTTTGCTGTTCGAACATGGCGCATTCAGTTCGGACGATGGCGCCGCGACGGCGCAGGTGCTGACATGGCTCGCGGCAGCGTTGCCGGCGCAGGTGCTGACCAAGGCGCTGCAGCCCGCCTTCTTCGCGCGCGAGGACACGCAGACGCCGCTGCGCGCGACGTTGATCGGATGCTCTGTCGCGATCGCGCTGGCGTTCCTGCTCGCACACGTCTTCGCGGCAAGCGGCATCGCGGCGGGGCTCGCGCTCGGTGCCTGGGCCAATGCCGCGGTCCTGATCCGGCGCGGCGCCACGCGCTTCGGCTTCGCGCTTTCCCCGGCCTCGCGACGCCGGCTGCCGCGCATCACGCTGGCCGCCATGGTCATGGGCGCGGTCCTCTGGATCGCCGCCGGACGCTTTGCCGGCACCTGGAGCAGCAGCCATCTCGGCGCGGCCGCGCTGCTCGGCGCCCTGATCGGCGGCGCCGTCATCCTCTACGGAGGGCTTCTCGTGTCCCTCGGCGCCGTGAGCTGGCGCGAAACAGTCCGGGCGATCCGGCAAAAGCCCGCCGCCGACTTGCACCTTTGAGGCGCACGTGCCAAACGACGCCCAAATCCATCATCCGGAACAGTGACCATGGCCTTCGTGGAACGGGTTTTCTCGGGCGTCCAGCCGACCGGCAACCTGCATCTCGGCAACTATCTCGGCGCGATCGTCAACTTCGTGAAGATGCAGCAGACCCACAACTGCATCTATTGCGTCGTCGACATGCACGCGATCACCATGCCGATCGACGTCTGGGGCGGCCCCGCCGAGCTCGCGCGCAACACCCGCGAGGTCACGGCCGCCTTCATCGCCGCCGGCATCGATCCGAAGAAGCACATCGTGTTCAACCAGAGCCAGGTCTCGGGACACGCCGAGCTGGCCTGGATCTTCAACTGCGTGGCGCGCATCGGCTGGCTGAACCGCATGACGCAGTTCAAGGAGAAGGCCGGCAAGGATCGCGAGAACGCATCGGTCGGCCTGTACGACTATCCGGTGCTGATGGCCGCCGACATCCTGCTGTACCGCGCCACCCATGTTCCGGTCGGCGAGGACCAGAAGCAGCATCTCGAGCTCTCGCGCGACATCGCGCAAAAGTTCAACAATGATTTTGGCAACTCGATCCGCAGCCACGGCTTCGGCGACGGCCTGTTCTTCCCGCTGCCGGAACCCTTCATCACCGGTCCCGCGACGCGCGTGATGTCGCTGCGCGACGGCACCAAGAAGATGTCGAAGTCCGATGCCTCGGACTATTCGCGCATCAACCTCACCGACGATGCCGATACGATCGCGCAGAAGGTCCGCAAGGCCAAGACCGATCCGGAGCCGCTGCCGACCGAGGAAAAGGGGCTGGACGCACGTCCCGAGGCCGATAACCTCGTCGGCATCTACGCCGCGCTGTCGGACCGCAGCAAGGCCGATGTGCTCAGGGATTTCGGCGGCGGCCAGTTCTCCAGCTTCAAGAATGCGCTGGTCGAGCTGTGCGTCACCAAGCTCGGGCCGATCGCCGCCGAGATGAAGCGCCTGACCGCTGATCCCGGCTATGTCGAGTCCGTGCTGGTCGACGGCGCCGACCGCGCCCAGGCCATCGCCGCGGAGACCATGAAGACGGCCAAGGACATCGTCGGCTTCATCCGCAAGCCCTGACCAGACCAGCACGGCGCGAGCTCCCGAAGTCGGCCTTGCTGCCGCACCACCGGTGTCATTGCAGGCGCCATGGAACCCGCAGCCCTCTCCCCAACGGAGATGGGCTGTGGCAGCATCGCGGCCGGATCGACTCGCAGCAGCAGGCGGGAACGCGATGGCGGCGCAGCGGCAGAGCTACCAGACCGGCCATGCGCCGAAATGCCTGGTCGTGGTCGACGACAGCGAGGAATGGGACCGCGCGGTCCGCTATGCCGGCCGCTGGGCGGTCCGTTCCGGTGGCCGCATCGTCATGCTCCACGTCATCGAAACGGAGGATCAGAACCAGCAATGGCTGGGGGTCGCCGACCTGATGCGGGCGGAGGCGCAGGAGCAAGCGCATGCCGAGCTCGACCAGGCCGCGGCGCTGCTGTCCGCGATCGGCGTGACCGCGCCGGAACGGGTCATCCGCGAGGGTGAGCCGACAGCGCAGATCCTGGAGACGATCGAGCATGACAGCGACATCGCGCTGCTGGTGCTCGCCGCCCATTCGGGCCCCGAGGGGCCGGGACCCCTGGTCACCCATGTCACCAAGACGAGCGGCGCCTTCCCGATCCCGCTGGTGATCGTGCCGGGCGATCTCGGTGACGCCGATCTCGACGCTCTTTCATAGGCTTAGAGCGGAAACGCCGGCCGAGCCCCCTTGATCGTGCGCGCGCTCGCGCCATCTGCTATGAGGACACCACAGGCCGGCCTTGAACCGGCGCTGCCGGAGAAAACCATGTTCATCCAGACCGAAGCCACCCCCAATCCCGCCACCTTGAAGTTCATCCCGGGCCGCGTCGTGCTGCCCGCTGGCACGATGGAATTCAACAGCCGCGACGCCGCCGCGCGCTCGCCGCTGGCCGAGCGCCTGTTCGCCGTCGACGGCGTCACCGGCGTGTTCTACGGCGCCGATTTCATCACCGTCACCAAGAGCGACGGTGAATGGCAGCACCTCAAGCCGGCGATCCTCGGCGCGATCATGGAGCACTACATGTCGGGCGCGACGCTGCTCGCCGACGGCAGCGCCGCCAATGACGAATCCGCCGACGAGGACGACGAGTTCTACGACGAGGCCGACACCGAGACGGTCGGCATGATCAAGGACCTGATCGAGAGCCGCGTCCGCCCGGCCGTGGCCAATGACGGCGGCGACATCACCTTCCGCGGCTTCAAGGACGGCATCGTCTATCTCAACATGAAGGGCGCCTGCTCCGGCTGCCCGTCATCGACCGCGACCCTGCAGCACGGCATCCAGAACCTGCTGAAGCATTTCGTGCCCGAGGTGGTCGAAGTCCGGCCGATGTGACAAGGGGGGCGAGCGAGTAGGGAATAGTGAGTAGCGAGTAGATGCATTCCCTATTCGCTGCTCCCTATTCGCCATTCGCTCTCTACGCCGCCTTGCCGATGGACGCTGCCTCCGCAGCTGCCTGGCGCATGTTCTCCGACATCTCGCTGGTGACGGCGCTCTGCTCGCCGACGGCGTGCGCCGTCGATGAAACGTAGTCATTCACGCTCTCGATCGCGTTCTTGATGGCGCCGAGCGCGCCGACGACGTCGGACGAGATGCCGTTGAGATTACCGATCTCGCTGCCGATGCGATCGGTGGCCTGCTTGGCCTGCGTGGCCAGGTTCTTCACCTCGCCGGCGACGACGGCAAAGCCGCGCCCCGCCTCGCCGGCACGGGCCGATTCGATCGTCGCATTGAGCGCCAGGAGATTGATCTGGCCGGTGATGCTGCCGATCAGCTCGACGATGCTGCTCATGGCGCCGGCTGCCGAGGACAGGCGCTTGGCCTGCTGGTCCGCGTCTTCGACGCGCGATACCGCCGCCGTCGCCGTCTCCTTCGACTTCGCCATGGCATCGGCGATCTGCTGCACCGAGGAATTGAGCTGCTCGGCGCCGGCGGCGACGTGCTCCATCATGCCGCGCACCTTGTCGCCCTTCATGCGGCTGATCACCTGCGCAGTGACGTCGCTCGCGAATTTCACGATCTTGAACGGCTTGCCGTTGAGATCCTTGATCGGATTGTAGCTCGCCTGAATCCAGACCTGTCGTCCGCCCTTCCCGGCGCGCTCGAACTCGCCCATCTGGAATTCGCCACGGCCGAGCGCGGCCCAGAACTCGCGATACGCGGCGCTGTCGCCCATGCCCGCCGGCATGAACATGCGATGGTGCTGACCCTTGATCTCCGCCAGCGTGTAGCCGAGCGTGGCGAGGAAGTTCTCGTTGGCGTCGAGCACGATGCCGTTCAGGTCGAATTCGATCACCGCCTGGGACTTGCGGATCGCGGCGATCTGGCCGGCGAAATCGGCCGCAGCCAGCTTCTGCTGCGTCACGTCGGAGGCGTATTTGACGACCTTGAACGGCCGCCCCTCGTCATCGAGAATCGGGTTATAGGACGCGAGAATCCAGATCTCCCGGCCGCCCTTGCCGCAACGCTTGAACTCGCCCGAGCGAAATTCGCCGCGACTGAGGCTGGTCCAGAATTCCTTGTAGGCGGCGCTGTCGCGTTCGTCGGGCAGCACGAACATGCTGTGATGCCGGCCCTTGATCTCGGCCAGCGTGTAGCCCATCGCGCTCAGGAACTGATCGTTGGCATCGATGATGGTGCCGTCGAGATTGAACTCGATCACCGCCTGGGCGCGCCCGATCGCCGCGATGTTGCCGGCGTCCTCGATGCTGCGCATCTTCTGCTCGGTGATGTCGGTTGCGAATTTGATGATCTTGACCGGCTTGCCGCCGTCGATCACCGGATTGTAGCTCGCCTGGATCCAGACGGCGCGGTGGCCCTTGCCGAACCGCTTGTACTCCCCCGAACGAAACTTCCCGGCCCGCAGATCGGCCCAGAAGGCGCGGTACTCGGCACTGTCGCGCATCTCGGGCGCCACAAACATCGCGTGGTGCCGGCCCTGGATCTCGCTCAGCGAGTAGCCCATCGCGTCGAGGAAATTCTGGTTGGCGGTGATGATCGTGCCGTCGGTGTCGAACTCGATCACCGCTTGCGAGCGGTTGATCGCCGCGACCTGCGCCATCGCATCGCGCGATGCCGAACTGCCTGACCAGAATGACATGGAAATTCCTCTTCTCGGGACGGGGCCGGCCATCCGCCAACGGGCGGCGCGTCATCTCTCCCCCGAACGTGCCGAGCGGATAATTCCCACAGGCGCGGAAAGATTTGCTTAAATGGCATATAGTTCAGTAACTTAGCGTATCAGTAGTTGCGCCTTGATGCGTTTTTCCCGATGAGGATGTAAGAAGGCGTCAACTAACTTTATCACGGTACCACAATAGGTATTTGCGCTCTCTTCAATGCGAACCCGACCGGATGTTGATCCTCGCCATCGATACTGCCCTCGACCATTGCGCCGCTGCCGTGCTGGATACTGATTCGGCCTTGATGCGGGCGCAGGAGACACTCCCGATGAAGCGCGGCCACGCGGAGGCCCTGATGCCGCTGCTCGCGCGCGTGATGCAGCAATCCGGCGTCGGTTTCGCCGATCTCGACCGCATCGCGGTGACGACCGGCCCCGGGAGCTTCACGGGGTTGAGGGTCGGGCTCTCCGCCGCCCGCGGCATCGGATTGGCCGCCCACAAGCCGGTCGTCGGCGTGACCACGCTGTCCGCCTACGCGGCGCCGATCGTCAGCGAGGACCGCGCCAACCCGGTGATCTCGGCGATCGATGCCCGGCACGACCATGTCTACTATCAAGTGGTGAGCGGCAGCGGCGAAGAGCTGGTCGCGCCCCAGGTCGCCGCGATGGACGACGTTCTGGCGGTCGCGCGGCTCGGCGCCCCACACCTCGTCGGCAACGCCGCGGCGCTGCTGGCCGAGCGGTGGCCGAAGGAATCAGCCGCGCCAGTTGCGGTCGACTCGCAAGACGGACCCGACATCGGCTGGGTCGCCTGGCTCGGCGCGGCCGCCGACCCAGTGCACGCGCCGGCGCGGCCATTCTATCTGCGCGCACCCGACGTCAAGCCGCCCGCCGGCGCAACGCGTCAACCGGTGCAGACGGCCATCTCGTCATGAACATGTTCTTCCGCTGGCTCGGCAGCCCCAAACCGTTGATCGAAGCGGCCTCGCTGCGCGACGCCGCCAGACTCGCCCAGATCCACGCCGCCTCGTTTCACCGCGGCTGGGGCGAAGGCGAGTTCGAGGCGATGCTGGCCGAGCGCAACACCATGATCCATCGGCTGCGGCTCGGGCGGAAGCTCATAGGCTTCATCGTCTCGCGGATCGGCGCGGACGAAGCGGAAATATTGTCAGTTGCACTTGACCCAAATCAGCGCGGCCGCGGATTTTCTCGTGATCTGTTGCTGCAGCATCTCGGGCACCTCGCGGGGCGCGGGGTCCGGACGGTCTTTCTCGAAGTGGAGGAAAACAACCAGCCGGCCCGCCGACTCTATGAACGCGCCGGATTTGCGACCGTGGGCCGTCGGGAACGCTATTACCTTCAGCCCGGCGGGGAACAGTTGAATGCGCTTCTGATGCGCCGGGACTTGTCGTAACCTGCGCTTGGTGGCAGAAAGCGCATCCTTGAGGCGAGACACGATGACCTCCTCCTTGAAAACTACGCCAGCGCTCAATTCCACCGGAATCGAGGCCCGCTGTGCCGCCACCGGCATGCGCATGACCGAGCAGCGCCGGGTCATTGCCCGCGTGCTCGCGGAAGCCTGCGACCATCCCGACGTCGAGGAGTTGTACCGGCGCTGCGTCGCCGTCGACGACAAGATCTCGATCTCCACGGTCTATCGCACCGTGAAGCTGTTCGAGGATGCCGGCATCATCGAGCGCCACGATTTCCGCGAGGGCCGCGCCCGCTACGAGCAGATGCGCGACAGCCATCATGATCATTTGATCAATCTGCGCGACGGCAAGGTGATCGAGTTCACCTCCGAGGAGATCGAGAAGCTGCAGGCCGAGATCGCCCGCAAGCTCGGCTACAAGCTGGTCGACCACCGGCTGGAGCTGTATTGCGTGCCGCTCGACGAAGAGACGAATGGCTGACGTAGCGCCGGCTTCGAACTTCGATCTCGTCATTTTCGATTGCGATGGCGTGCTGGTCGACAGTGAGGTGATCTCCTGTCAAACGCACGCCGACGTGCTCAGCCTGTGCGGCTATCCGATCACGACCGAGCAGGTGTTCGCGCGGTTCCTGGGCCGGTCGCTGAAACAGGCGAAGCTCGAGGTCGAGGCCGAACTCGGCCGCAGCCTGCCCGACGATTTCAACCCGAAACTGCAGGATCGCCTGTTCCGCGCCTTCGAGCAGGACCTCGCGGCCATCGACGGGATCATGGAGGCGCTCGACACCATCGACGTGCCGGTGTGCGTCGCCTCCTCCGGATCGCACCAGCGCATGCGCGTCAGCCTCGGCGCCACCCGGCTCTACGATCGCCTCGCCCCGCACATCTTCTCATCCTCCCAGGTCGAGAACGGCAAGCCCGCGCCCGATCTGTTCCTGTTCGCGGCAGCGCAGATGAAGGCGCGTCCCGCGGCCTGCGTGGTGGTCGAGGACAGCACGGCCGGTATCCGGGGCGGTGTCGCCGCCGGCATGACGGTGCTTGGGTTTCACGGCGGCAGCCACTGCCGGCCCGGGCACGCCGACGACCTGCGCGCCGCCGGCGCCACCCTGGTTTTCGACGACATGCGGCAGTTGCCGGCGATTCTGAGCCGGCTGGCCGAGAAAAAGCCCGCGATCGCTGGATTTCCGGCCCCCTAGCCTATATCTGAGCGCGGCGCCAATTGGGCGCGCCTCCGACTGCATGCAAGGGTTCATGACGCCGCCGCGCAAGCTGCACATCAAGTCCTATGGCTGCCAGATGAATGTCTACGATGCCCAGCGCATGGTGGACACGCTGGCGCCTGAGGGCTTCGTCGAGACCGCCGAGGCCAGCGACGCCGATCTCGTGATCCTCAACACCTGTCACATCCGCGAGAAGGCCTCCGAGAAGGTCTATTCGGAGCTCGGGCGGCTGCGGGTCGCCAAGGAGGACGCCGCGCGGGCCGGCCGGACGATGCAGATCGCCGTGGCCGGCTGCGTGGCGCAGGCGGAAGGCCAGGAGATCATCACCCGCGCGCCCACCGTCGACGTCGTGGTCGGGCCGCAGAGCTACCACCATCTGCCGCAGCTCCTGGCCCAGGCCCGCCGCGGCGAGCGGGCGATCGAGACCGAATTCCCGGCCGACGACAAGTTCGGCTTCCTGGCGAAGCCCAGCCGCGAGGCCATCCGCGCCCGCGGCGTCTCGGCCTTCGTCACCGTGCAGGAAGGCTGCGACAAGTTCTGCACCTTCTGCGTGGTGCCATATACACGCGGCAGCGAGATGTCGCGCGCGGTGGCGCGCATCGTCGACGACGTGGCGCAGCTCGCCGACAACGGCGTTCGCGAGATCACTTTGATCGGCCAGAACGTCAACGCCTATCACGGCGAAGGCCCCGACGGCCTGCCCTGGACGCTGGGTCGGCTGCTCTACAGGATTGCCGAGATTCCGGGCGTGGCGCGGATCCGCTACTCGACCAGCCATCCTAACGACGTCGACGACAGCCTGATCGCGGCGCATCGCGATCTCGCAGCGGTGATGCCGTTCGTGCATCTGCCGGTTCAGTCGGGATCCGACCGCATCCTGAGCGCCATGAACCGCAAACACACGGCGACCGATTATCGCAAAGTCGTCGACCGTTTCCGCGCCGTCCGTGACGACATTGCATTCTCTTCGGATTTCATCGTCGGGTTCCCGGGCGAGACCGAGGAAGATTTTCGCGCCACCCTCGCCCTGATCGACCAAATCGGCTACGCTGCGGCCTATTCGTTCAAGTATTCGCCGCGTCCGGGAACTCCGGCAGCGGACATGCCGGAGATGGTGTCAGCGACCGAGATGGACGAGCGATTGGAGCGCCTCCAGAGCTTGATCGACAGCCAGCAAGCAGCCTTCAACAAGGCCGCGATCGGCCAGGTCGTCGACGTGCTGTTCGAGCGGCCAGCGCGCAGGCCCGGGCAGCTCGTCGGACGGACCGCGTATCTGCAGCCGGCTCACGTCATGGCGTCCGACGACATCATCGGCCAGGTTCTGCCGGTGCGGATCGACAGTCTCGAACGCTACAGCCTGCTCGGCGAGCTCGTCACGGCCGCGCCGGCAGTGATCTCCCCCACGCCCCTCGTGTCCATCGGAGGCTGAGCACTTGCCCAAGAGCGCATCGGATTCGTCTTCCCTCGCTCCCAGCCGCAAGTACGACCGCGACATGTCCATGCCCCCCGAGACCCAGGTCGTCATCGATTTCGACGACAACCGCGCCGCATCCGCCCTGGTCGGCCCCTACGGCCAGAACCTGGCGCTGGTCGAACGACGCCTCGGCGTCGTCGTCGATTCCCGCGGCAACCACATCACCATCGGCGGCACCCGCGACGGCTGCGATGCCGCGCGGCGCGTGCTGGAATCGCTCTATGCGCAGGCCGTCAAGGGCCAGGATCTGGCGCAGGGCGACGTCGAGGGCGCGATCCGCGCCGTGGTCGCGCAGGGCTCGCTGTTCGAGTTCGACGCCAAGAACGCCAAGAACGCGTTCGAGAGCATCAACCTGCGCAAGCGTCCGGTGCGCGCCCGCACCGCCGCGCAGGATTCCTATATCCGCGCGCTGAAGCGCCACGAGCTGGTGTTCGGCATCGGTCCGGCCGGCACCGGCAAGACCTGGCTCGCGGTCGCGCATGCAGCGCAGCTGTTCGAGCGGAAGGAAGTCGACCGCATCATCCTCTCACGCCCGGCTGTCGAAGCCGGCGAGCGGCTCGGCTTCCTGCCTGGTGACCTCCGCGAGAAGGTCGATCCCTATCTGCGCCCGATCTACGACGCGCTGTACGATCTGATGGATGCGCGCATCGTCGAGCGTGCGCTGCAGGCCGGCGAGATCGAGATCGCGCCGCTCGCCTTCATGCGCGGGCGCACCTTGACCAATGCCGCGATCATTCTCGACGAGGCGCAGAACACGACGTCGATGCAGATGAAGATGTTTCTCACGCGCCTGGGCGAGAACAGCCGCATGATCATCACCGGCGATCCCTCGCAGGTCGATCTGCCGAACGGCCAGACGTCGGGCCTCGCCGAGGCCGCGCGGCTGCTCGACGGCGTCGACGGGATCGCGCAGGTCAGGTTCACCGGCGAGGACGTCATTCGCCACGAATTGGTGGCGCGTATCGTCGCCGCCTATGAGAGCCCAAAGGCGCGCTGACCCCGAGAGCAAGCTCGCCGATCGGCGCGTGATCCAAGCGCCATCCGCACAGAACGACCAGGATGCCACAAAGTCCCATTCCAACCACCGAGGTGATCGTCGCCGCCGACTGCTGGCAGGACCAGCCCGACGCCGAGGACGTCATACATCGCGCCATCGTCGCCGCCGCCGAGACGGTCGACGCGGACGTCGGCGACGCCGAGATCGCGGTGATGCTGACGGACGACGACGGCATCCGCACCCTGAACAGCAATTGGCGCGGCATCGACAAGCCGACCAACGTGCTGTCGTTTCCGGCGCTGCAGCCGACCGGCCCGCGTGGCGACGACGACGCGCCGCGCATGCTGGGCGACATTGCCATCGCCTACGAGACGCTGCGGCGCGAAGCCGACGAGGAGCAGAAGCCGTTCGACCAGCACCTCAGCCATCTCGCGGTGCACGGCTTCCTGCACCTGATCGGCTACGATCACGAGACCGACGACGAGGCCGAGGAGATGGAGGCGCTCGAGCGCGAGATCCTGGCCCATCTCGGCATCCCCGATCCCTATGCCGACCGGGAGCGGACGAATTGATCATGGCCGACTCCGAACCCATTCACGACAATCCGCGCAACACGCGCAATCTTCCGGCCGTGGTGCCGGCATCCGAGCTCGGCCGCTCGCCGAGCGAGAACTGGCTTTTTCGCGCGCTGCGCAATCTGTTCGGATGGAAGGGCGGCGGATCGGTGCGCGACGACCTGCAGGTCGTGCTCGACGCCTCGACACCCGACGACATCGGCTTCTCCGCGGTCGAGCGCACGCTCCTGCGCAACATCCTCGATCTGCACGAGCGGCGGATCGCCGACGTGATGGTACATCGCGCCGACATCGTCGCGGTCAGGCGCGACATCACGCTCGGCGAGCTGATGAGCCTGTTCGAGAGTGCCTCGCATTCACGGCTCGTGGTCTACAACGACACGCTCGACGATCCCGAGGGCATGGTCCACATCCGCGACCTGCTCGCCTTCACCACCGCACAGGCGCGCGTCTCGGACGAGGTCAAGGCGCGGCGCAAGAAGCCGCTGCCGGCCGGGCTCGACCTGAAGGCAGTCGACCTCTCGATGCCGCTGTTCGAGGCCAACATCATCCGCAAGCTGCTCTATGTGCCGCCATCGATGCGCGCGATCGATCTGCTGGCGCAGATGCAGGCCTCGCGCATCCATCTGGCGCTGGTGGTCGACGAATATGGCGGCACCGACGGACTGGTCTCGATCGAGGACATCGTCGAGCAGATCGTCGGCGAGATCGACGACGAGCACGACAGCGACGAGCCGCCGGCGATCGTGCGGCAGGCCGACAACGCCTTCATCGCGGACGCCCGCGCCAGCCTCGACGACGTCCGCCGGGTGATCGGCGAGGAGTTCGTGACGGGCGAGGCCGGCGAGGGCGTGGAGACGCTCGGCGGCTATCTCGTCAACCATGTCGGCCGGCTGCCGGTGCGCGGCGAACTGATCTCCGGCCCCGGCAATTTCGAGGTCGAGGTGCTCGATGCCGATCCGCGCCGGGTCAAGCGGCTGCGCATCGCGCCGCGCAAGGAACGCCCCACGCCCCGCCCGCCGCGCGAAAGCCGGCGTCGAGACGTTGCGCCGGAAGTGACCCCGCCGGACACGGACGTCCCGGCCGAGCCGCCGCCGGCAGAGGCCGGCCCTGCGCCGGTCCATGATGATAGCAGCCCGCCACGGGGCGACGGAGCCAGCTCACAGTGATCCGCCCATCGATGATTCGCGGCCTCGCCATCGGCGTTGTCCTGGCCTGGGGCTGGAAGCGTGCGGCGATCGCGCTCGCCGCCGGCGCGCTCTCCTCGCTGGCAATGGCCCCGTTCAACGCCTGGCCGGTGCTCGCGATCACCTTCCCTGTTCTGGTCTGGCTGATCGACGGCGCCGCCGCGGGACGGCGGCGCGGCATCCCGGCTGCCGCCTTCACCGGCTTCTGCTTCGGCATGGGCTATTTCGTGCCCGGCCTGTACTGGATCGGCAACGCGTTCCTGGTCGATGCCGACACCTTCGCCTGGCTGATGCCGTTCGCCGTGCTGGGCCTGCCGGCCTATCTCGCGCTGTTTCCGGCGCTGGGCTTCGCCTTGGCCCGGTTGATCTGGACGCGTGATGCAACCCGCATCCTGGCGCTCGCCGTCTGCCTGACCGCGAGCGAATGGCTGCGCGGCCACGCGCTGACCGGCTTCCCCTGGGACACGTTCGGCTATGCCCTGTCGCAGCCGCTCGCGCTGGCGCAATCGACCTCGCTGATCGGGATCTGGGGCATGACGTTCCTGGCGATCGCGATCTTTGCCAGCCCCGCGGTGCTGATCGACGGCAAGACATGGCGTGAACGCTGGCGGGCGCCGGCCGCGGCGGCCGCCCTGCTCGTGATGATGGGCGTGTTCGGCGTCATCCGGCTCGGACTGCATCCGACCGCCTTCGTCGCCGACCTCAAGCTGCGGATCATGCAGCCGAACCTGCAACAGGACGTGAAGTTCAACTACGGCGCCAAGGCCGACGTCATGCGCCGCTATCTGGCGCTGTCGGACCGCGCCTCCGGCCCGAACGCCACCGGTGTCCGGGACGCCAACGTCCTGATCTGGCCGGAATCGGCGTTCCCGTTCTTCCTGACCCGCGAGGCGGACGCGATGGGCCAGATCGCCGACCTGCTGTCACCGGGCACTGTGCTGATCACCGGTTCGGTCCGCGCCCCTGACGCGCCTCGCAACACCCCCATCACCCGGGCCTACAATTCGATCTACGTGATCGATCACGACGGCACCGTGCTGTCGGTCTACGACAAGCTCCATCTGGTCCCATTCGGCGAGTTCTTGCCGTTCCAGACTCTGCTGGAGCGGATCGGGCTCGAGCAGCTCACGCGGGTGCAGGGCGGCTTCATCCCCGGCACGGTGCGACGCAACCTGGACGTGCCACACGCCCCACGTGTGCTTCCTTTGATCTGCTACGAGGCGATCTTTCCGAGCGACAGCGTGCCGAGCGAAGAACGACCGGGCTGGATCGTCAACCTGACGAACGATGGCTGGTTCGGCATATCGACCGGTCCTCATCAGCATCTGCAGCAGGCGCAGTGGCGCGCGATCGAGCAAGGACTTCCATTAGTTCGATCTGCGAACACCGGCATCTCCGCAGTGATCGATCCGGTCGGCCGTATCGTTAAGCAATTGCCTCTCGGCGCAGAGGGCGTGCTGGATTCCGCGCTGCCTGTTGCGTTGCAGCCGACCGTCTATGCAAGGCTCGGCGACATTCCGGTTGCGATCCTGTTAGTGATCGCCCTGAGCACCGTCGTTCGCAGACGTGTTGCTCAAAAGCTTCCCTGACGACAGCAAGATCTCGATTCTTTCCGGGTCAGTAAGATTTTTTTTGACAAGCAAAACCCCAAGTGTTGACAGATAGCTGCTGCAATTCGCATTCTCGCGCGGCAGCATGAGCCGTCCAGTTCGTTGCTCGGCCGTCTTCGTTAGTACGACATGCGAACATAAATTGACGGTGCGAGCGCCTGAGGCATACTGCGACCGCCTCGTTCCGAGGCCCATTCTGAGGAGTTGAGAGATGTCGACGAAAGCGCCCAACCCTGTTGACAAGCATGTCGGCAGCCGGGTGCGGATGCGCCGTATCATGTTGGGCATGAGCCAGGAAAAACTTGGTGAGGCTCTCGGACTCACGTTCCAGCAGATACAGAAGTACGAAAAAGGCACCAATCGAGTCGGCGCCAGCCGGATTCAGCAGATCTCGGAGGTTCTGCAGGTCCCGGTCTCCTTCCTGTTCGAAGGGGTCCCGAGTGGCGGGACCAACGGTGAAGCTTTCGGCGAAGGCGCTTCGCCCGCCTATGTGTCTGATTTCCTGGCGACCTCCGAAGGACTGGCGTTGACCCGCGCATTCACGCGGATCCACGATTCGAAGCTCCGTCGCAGCATCGTCGACCTGGTCGAGCAGATCGCTGATCGCGAAGCTCCGGAAGAAGGCTAGCTGATGCGCCGGCGCTGACATTCCTATCGTGATCACTCTCATAGGAATGTCAGCGCCCTCGGGGGGCCATCAGCGGGGCACGTTTGCGGACGACGCGCTGGGCACGCTGCGTTCCGACAGACGAATGAGCCGATAGACAGGTTGGATCACGACCAATAGAGCGCGATGGCTCTCCTTCGGGAAAGGCTATCGCGCTCTAAATCTTTTTATGCACATGTGGCCTGGAACTCCGGCGTCCCGGCCGCCAGCCCGCCCTGCCACGCGCCAGTGCGCCCAACCGCCTGCTACCACTTCGTAACCATCGAGAACGATTTACAAAGCTCATGATAACCAGCAGCCCGTTCGATAGTCGCACAATCCTCGAAGGCATCCGCCAATGGGTCGAGATCGAGACCCCGACCGATGCACCTGATCAGGTCAACAAGCTGGCTTCCCTGGTCGCGGGTGGCTATCGCGGGCTCGATGCCACGATCGAACGGATCGCCGGACGCGACGGCTGCGGCGACCACCTCGTCGCACGGTCGTCGTGGGGACAGGACGAGCCTGGCATCCTGGTCCTGAGCCATCTCGACACGGTGCATCCGATCGGGTTCATCGCGCGGCTGCCGTTCTCGGTCGACGGCGACGTCGCGTACGGTCCGGGGATCTACGACATGAAGGGCGGCGCGTATCTCGCCTTTCACGCCTTTCGTCAGCTCTGCGAAGACGGTCAAAAATCGCCGCTCGGCATTACTCATTTGTTCGTCTCGGATGAAGAAATCGGCAGCCCGACCTCGCGTGCGCTGATCGAGGAGGAAGGCCGCAAGGCCAAATACGTTCTCGTCACCGAGCCCGCCCGTGACGGCGGCAAGATCGTGACCGGACGCAAGGGCGTGGCGCGGTTCGACGTGACGATCCGCGGCGTGCCCGCGCATGCCGGCGCGCGTCCACAGGATGGACGCAGTGCGATCCGCGAACTCGCCAAGGTCATTCACGCCCTCGAGGCGCTCAACGACCCCGCCCGCGGCATCACCGTGAATGTCGGGGTCGTGCGCGGCGGCACACGTCCGAACGTGATCGCCGAGGAAGCTTATGCCGAGGTCGACGCACGGCTGCCGACGCCTGCCGATGCCGAGGAAATCCTGCCCAAGATCCTGGGGCTGACCTCGCGCAGCGATGGCGTCACCGTCGAGGTGAGCGGCGAGGTGAACCGGCCGCCTTACGTCAAGGGCAACGCCGGCGCCGCCCTGTTCGAGCATGCGAAATCGCTCGCCGACGAAATCGGCTTCGAGCTGATCGACACCTATACCGGGGGCGGTTCCGACGGCAATTTCACCGCACCGTTCACGGCGACGCTCGATGGGCTCGGCGTCGATGGCAAGGGCGCGCATACACATTACGAGCAGATGTACATCTCCTCGATCGAGCCGCGGACAAGGCTGCTCTACCGCCTCTATGAAACGCTGCGATGAGCACCGCAATCAACATGCCCGTCGACGACGACAATCACACCGACACCGCGGCCCTGCATGGTCAGGGCTCGTTCTTCGGCCGGCGCAAGGGCCACAAGCTGCGGGCGCATCAGGCCGACCTGGTCGGCAACCTGCTGCCGCATCTCGCGCTCGATCTCGCCGCTCCCGCGGATGCCGTGCTGCCCACGCTGTACGATCCGCCGGTCGACGCGCTGCGGCTGGAGATCGGGTTCGGCGGCGGCGAGCATCTTGCCGCCGAAGCAAAGGCGTTTCCGACCACCGGCTTCATCGGCTGTGAGCCCTATGTCAACGGCATGGCCAAGATCCTGTCGGCGATCGAGGCCGACAACATCGGCAATATCAGGCTGCTGGCCGGCGACGCCGCCGAACTGCTGGCCTGGCTGCCGCCGCGATCGCTGCAGCGGATCGACCTGATCCATCCCGATCCCTGGCCGAAGCGGCGGCACTGGAAGCGGCGTTTCGTGCAGGATGCGACGATCGCCGCGATGGCGCGCGCTCTCGAGCCCGGCGGCGAGTTCCGCTTCGTCAGCGACATCGCCGACTATTGCGCCTGGACGCTGTGGCATCTGCTCCGGTCGCCCGAGTTCGCCTGGACGGCCGAGCGCGCCGACGACTGGCGTCTGCCCTGGCCGGGTTACACCATGACGCGCTACGGACGGAAGGCGACGCGCGAGGGCCGCGTCGCCAACTATCTGATCTTCCGCCGCCGCTGACCGCTGCGCCGTAGGCGTCATTCAATGCCGTGTCTTCCAGAACGCGACGACCCGCTCGGCGGTCGATGGCAGCAGGCGCGCGTAGCTGACCCTGATCGCATCGATGTCGCGCGGCGCCGGCACGCGTTTCGGTCCGAGGCGCAGCAGGATCATTGCGTACACGGTGCGCCAATCGAGCCCGATCATGCGCCCCAGGATCAGAAGCGGATCGTGACGATCGCCCGACATGAGCCGGTCGAGCGTCGCGATCTTCAATCCCGTCATTGGGGCGAGCGCCGCGATGACCTCCTCGTATTTGTGCTCGGATGCGAAGCCGAACAGCGCCGACTGGTCCAAGGCACCGGCTTCATACAGCGACAGGATGGTCCGCTGCGCCGGCACGAAATTGCGCGCGCTGTCTGTTGGCTGCGCCGCATCGGCGAGCTCGGCGAGGGCCTGCTTGATCCTCGCCTGCTTGTCCGGCGGCACCACATCGAACAGCCGCCGCCTGATGACATCGAGCGCGCCGGCCAGCAGCTGTTTCAGATGATCGTCGGAAACATCGTCGCGCCGGCCGACCGTGAGCGTCAGCACGCCGTCTGAACTCGCGCGGTGGATCAGCGCGGCATAGCCGCGCGGGGAAAACGCGGCGCCATCATTGGCAGCGGTCCGCCGCACCACGTCGCGATCACCACGGCGCACCAGCACATCGGTCATATCGGCCGACAGGCGCGTCCGCTCTGCCATCGCGAGCAGATGTCCCTGGCTCTTGTCGCGCGCAATGGCGATGAGCACGGGATCGTCGAGCACGAGCGAACGGCGCAACAGCGGACCCGCCACCGCAACCTCGTCGTCGCGCGCCAGCCGGCTGACGACGGCACGGGGCGCCCTGAGGAGCCGCGACAACCGCTCCGCCAGATCGATCCGCGTCGGCAGATCCGCGAACGGGACCAGATCGATCAGGAGACCGTCGAACAGATTGATGTGCTCGGGACGCAGCTTCGTCGCATCCTCGAAGAACAGGTCGGCGATGCGGCGCGTGGCCTCGAGGCCGCGTTCAGCATTGCCCTGCCTGACGATCCGGCCGAGGCCGGGGATCAGCGCGGTTGCCGGGGTCATGACGTCTACTCGATACGCAACACGACACGTTTCCGTGCGCTCCGCTCCGTGCGGCACGACTACGGAGGCGAAAAGCGCGAACTCAGCTCATTTTTAAGCGATCTTGGTGAATGAAGGGTTAGACCCCGCGGCATTCGGCCGTTCCCGGTCGGGGAAAACGATCCGATCCGCACTCCTGGCGCGGAGCAGATTCCCAGTTCCAGGCGCCGTTTGAGCCGACACGACCCTTGCCGTCAGGCGGCAAAGCGGCTATATGAGCGCCATCAAACATCATCTCATATACGATCGCGTAGTGAGGGTGGGCCCTTCCGGACCCGCTCTTTTTTGTTACCTGGATCGCTCCGCCACGGGCGGGATCGGTCCGGTGAGCGCGATCGAACAGGCCCGACGGCCCAACCAAGCAAGACACGCGATCGACGCCTCGATGACGGAACCTACGTTCGCAACCGCTGACACCGACCTCCTGACCGAGCCCCGTCTCGTCGTCGAGCCGGGCGTCGCGGCGCGCGTTGCGGCAGTGGCTGACCCGGTGCTGCAGGGAATGGGGTACCGCCTGGTGCGGATCCGTATTTCGGGCGAAGGCGGCTGCACGGTCCAGGTGATGGCCGAGCGCCCCGACGGCACGATGCAGATCGAGGATTGCGAGGCGGTGTCGCGGGCGCTGTCGCCGGTGCTGGATATCGCCGACCCGATCGACCGTCCCTACCGGCTCGAGATCTCCTCGCCGGGCATCGACCGGCCGCTGGTCCGCCGCTCCGATTTCGAGCGCCATATCGGGCATCTCGTGAAGATCGAGATGGCGCTGGCGCATCAGAACCGCAAACGCTTCCGCGGCATCATCAAGGGCGTCGAAGGCGACGGCGTCCGCATCACCCGCGACGACGTCGCCAAGGACCAGGATGCCGATGTCGTGCTGCCGATGACCGACATCGGCGACGCCAAGATGGTGCTGACCGACGAGCTGATCGCCGAATCCATGCGCCGCGGCAAGGCCGCCGAGCGTGAGAAGAAGCGCGAGCTCGGCATTACGCCGCCGCTGGCGCCGCACGCCAAGCCGGCGGCCCAGGCCAAGCCGAAGCCGAAGTTGAAAGACAAGCAGCCGGCCAAGAAGCCGCTGCCGACCAACACCAAGAAACATCGCCTCGCTGCCGACCGCGCGCGCAGGGGCGAGATCGATCCTGATTAGAGGAGACTTGAGCCATGGCCGTCAGCGCCAACCGGTTGGAACTGCTGCAGATCGCCGACGCCGTCGCGCGCGAGAAGTCGATCGACCGCGGCATCGTGATCGCCGCGATGGAAGACGCGATCGCCAAGGCCGCCCGCGCCCGCTACGGCAGCGAGACCGACGTTCATGCCGAGATCGATCCGAAGAAGGGTGAGCTGCGGCTGTCGCGCCACATGCTGGTGGTCGAGAAGGTCGAGAACCCCTCCAACCAGATCTCGCTGGATGATGCGCGCCGCGCCAACCCGGGCGCCCAGATCGGCGACACCATCGCGGACACCCTGCCGCCGCTGGAATATGGCCGCATCGCCGCGCAATCGGCCAAGCAGGTCATCGTGCAGAAGGTGCGCGAGGCGGAGCGCGACCGGCAGTACCAGGAGTTCAAGGACCGCATCGGCGACATCGTCAACGGCGTCGTCAAGCGCGTCGAGTATGGCAGCGTGATCCTCGACCTCGGCCGCGGCGAGGCCATCATCCGCCGTGACGAGATGCTGCCGCGCGAGGTCTTCCGCAACGGCGACCGCGTCCGCGCCTATGTGTTCGACGTGCGCCGCGAGACCCGGGGACCGCAGATCTTCCTGTCGCGCACCCATCCGCAGTTCATGGCCAAGCTGTTCGCGCAGGAGGTGCCGGAGATCTATGACGGCATCGTCGAGATCAAGGCGGTCGCTCGCGACCCCGGCTCGCGCGCCAAGATCGGCGTTGTCTCCCGCGACTCCTCGGTCGACCCCGTCGGCGCCTGCGTCGGCATGCGCGGCTCGCGCGTGCAGGCCGTGGTGAACGAGCTGCAGGGCGAGAAGATCGACATCATCCCGTGGTCGCCGGACATCGCGACCTTCGTGGTCAACGCGCTGGCGCCGGCCGAAGTCGCCAAGGTCGTCATCGACGAGGACCGCGAGCGCATCGAGGTGGTCGTCCCCGACACCAATAACCAGCTCTCGCTGGCGATCGGCCGCCGCGGCCAGAACGTCCGGCTCGCCTCGCAGCTGACCGGCTGGGACATCGACATCCTGACCGAGCAGGAGGAATCGGAGCGCCGCCAGGCCGACTTCGAGAATTCCACCCGCGTGTTCATGGAATCGCTGAACGTCGACGAGGTCGTCGGCCAGTTGCTGGCGTCCGAAGGCTTCACCTCGGTCGAGGAGCTCGCTTTGGTCGACCTCAAGGATCTCGCCGGCATCGAGGGCTTCGACGAGGAGACCGCGACCGAGCTGCAGACCCGCGCCCGCGAATTCCTCGAGCAGCAGGAAGCCGAGCTCGAGGCCAGGCGCAAGGAGCTCGGCGTCGAGGACGCGGTGAAGGACGTGCCCGGCGTCACCACCAAGATGCTGGTCAAGTTCGGCGAGAACGACATCAAGACGGTCGAGGACCTCGCGGGCTGCGCCACCGACGATCTGGTCGGCTGGACCGAGCGCAAGGAGGGGGGCGAAGCCACCAAATTCCCCGGTTTCCTCGACGGTCTCGATGTCTCCCGCGATGACGCCGAAGCCATGGTCATGCAGGCCCGCGTCAAGGCCGGCTGGATCAGTGAGGCTGACCTCGCCAAGGCCGAAGCCGAGCCCGAGAATGAGGACGAAACGACCGAAGGACAGCCCGCCTGACCCGTTTGGCTCGCCCCATGGACACCGCAATGACCCCCACCCTGACCCAGCTCGCTTGAGATGAGGAGCCGCATCACCGCATGCTCGCTTTGGCCGACCCCGAGCTCGACAATGGACCGCGGACCGAGAAGTCCGCGACCATGCGCATGTGCGCGGTCAGCCGCGAAGTGCGGCCGATCGGCGAGCTGATCCGCTTCGTCGTCGGCCCGTCGGGTGAGGTCGTGCCCGACATCAAGCGCAAGCTGCCGGGGCGGGGCTTGTGGATCACCGCCTCGCGCCAGGCGGTTGCGGAGGCGGTGCGGCGTCACCATTTCAGCCGAGGCTTCAAGACCAACGTCCGCGTCCCGCCTACCCTTCCCGAAGACCTGGAAGCCTTGCTGGCCCGCAGCGCGATCGAAGCGCTGGGGATTGCCGCCAAGGCCGGCGAGGTCGTCTCCGGTTTCTCCAAGGTGGAAGCGGCGCTGTCGCAGCGGCAGTCACGGTCGACCTTGGCAGCCCTCGTCCATGCTGCGGACGGTGCAGCCGACGGGATCCGCAAGCTCGACGCGCTGGTGCGGCCGAACGCCGAGGGTCAGGGCCAAGCCCCGACAATTCCGATCATCTGCTGTCTCACTTCGGCAGAATTGGATTTGGCACTTGGGCGCTCAAATGTGATACATGCTGCCGTGCTCGCAGGCCCGGCGAGCAGGACATTCCTGTCGCGCAGCCAGACACTGGTCCGATACCGGTCGGCCGACGCTGACAAGATTGCCGGAACCGCGGCCACGAAATCTGCTTCGACTTCGAAGACATAGCGACGAATACGCGACGATTGCACGAATGGGACGGTGCGGCAGACCCGCACGCAGGTAAACGAGATTAGGACGACTGAATGGCCGACAACAACACTCCGGGCGACAAGAAACTGAGTGTCCCGACCAAGACCTTGACGCTGAAGCCGCGCGTCGAGACTGGCACGGTGCGCCAGAGCTTCCCACATGGCCGGAGCAAGCAGGTGGTGGTCGAGAAGCGCGGCACCAAGCGCCGTGTCGGCGATGGGGCGCCCGATGCGCCGCACGCGCCGGAGCCGACCGTCGCCAAGGCGCCGACGCCGCCGCCGACGAGCAACCGCCCGTCCGGGCCGCGGTCATCCGGTCCACAGCGCAGCGGCTCAGGCGTCGTGCTCCGCACCCTGACCGAGGACGAGCGCTCGGCGCGCGCCAGCGCGCTGGCCGACGCCCGCGTGCGCGACATCGAGGAACGCCGCCAGGCCGAAGAGGAAGCCCGCCGCCGCGCCGAGCGCGAAGCCGCCGAACGCGCCGAGCGCGAGGCTGCCGAGGCGCGCCGCAAGGCCGAGGAAGAGCGGCACCGTCACGAAGAGGAAGCCAAGCGCAAGGCCGAGCTCGAGGCCAAGAAGCGGTTCGGTGAAGGCGAGGCGCCCCGTCCCGCGACATCCGCGCCGCAGCCCGCCGCGACCGCACCGGCCCGCTCGACGCCCGCCCCCGGCAGGCCCGTCGGCGCACCGGGCAGCCGGCCGCAGCAGATTGGTGGTCCGAGCTCGCGGCCCGGCGGCGCTCAGCCGGCGGGCGCCCGCCCGGCCGGCGCCCGTCCTGCCGCAGGCGGCCCGCTCGGCCGCGCGCCGGCGGCGGTTGCCGCCGGTCCGGACGAGGATGAGGGTCCGCGCCAGATCCGCAGGGGTCCCGGCGGAGCCGCACGTCCCGCGCCGCCGCCGAAGACCACGCACAAGCCGGGTCCGCAGAAGCAGCGTGGCCGCCTGACGGTGGTCACGGCGCTCACGGCCGACGATGTGCGCGAGCGCTCGATCGCATCGTTCCGCCGCCGCACGCAGCGCCTGAAGGGCCATGCCGCCAACGAGCAGAAGGAGAAGCTCGTCCGCGAGGTGACGATTCCGGAAGCCATCACCATCCAGGAGCTGGCGAACCGCATGTCGGAGCGCGCGGTCGACGTGATCCGTCTGCTGATGCGCCAGGGCGCGATGCACAAGATCACCGACGTGATCGATGCCGACACCGCGCAGCTGATCGCGGAAGAACTCGGCCACACGGTCAAGCGCGTCGCCGCCTCGGACGTGGAAGAGGGCCTGTTCGACGTCGTCGACGATTCGACCGACACCGAGCCGCGCTCGCCGGTCGTCACCGTCATGGGCCATGTCGACCACGGCAAGACCTCGCTGCTCGACGCGCTGCGCCACGCCAACGTGGTCTCGGGTGAAGCCGGCGGCATCACCCAGCACATCGGCGCCTATCAGGTGACCGCGCCGGATTCCGGCAAGAAGATCACCTTCATCGACACGCCCGGCCACGCCGCGTTCACCGCGATGCGCGCCCGCGGCGCCAAGGTCACCGACATCGTCGTGCTGGTGGTCGCGGCCGATGACGGCGTCATGCCGCAGACGATCGAGGCCATCAACCACGCCAAGGCGGCGAAGGTGCCGATGATCGTGGCGATCAACAAGATCGACAAGCCCGACGCCCGTCCCGAGCGCGTCCGCACCGAGCTGCTCCAGCACGAGGTGCAGGTCGAATCGCTGGGCGGCGAGGTCGTCGACGTCGAGGTGTCCGCCAAGAACAAGACCAATCTCGATCGTCTGCTCGAGATGATCGCGTTGCAGGCCGACATCCTCGACCTCAAGACCAATTCGGATCGCCCGGCCGAGGGCACCGTGATCGAAGCCAAGCTCGATCGCGGCCGCGGCCCGGTTGCCACCGTGCTGGTTCAGCGCGGCACCTTGCGGGTCGGCGACATCATCGTCGCCGGCGCCGAGATGGGCCGCGTCCGCGCGCTGATCTCGGACCAGGGCGAGACGTTGCAGGAGGCAGGCCCGTCGGTGCCGGTCGAGGTGCTCGGCTTCAACGGTCCGCCGGAAGCTGGCGATCGTCTCGCCGTCGTCGAGAACGAAGCCCGTGCCCGCCAGGTCACCAGCTACCGCGCGCACCAGAAGCGCGAGAACGCGGCAGCCTCGATCTCCGGCATGCGCGGTTCGCTCGAACAGATGATGTCGCAATTGAAGACCGTGGGCCGCAAGGAATTCCCGCTGATCATCAAGGCCGACGTGCAGGGCTCGCTGGAAGCCATTCTCGGCTCGCTGGAGAAGCTCGGCACCGAGGAGGTCGCCGCCCGCATCCTGCATGCCGGCGTCGGCGGCATCAGCGAGTCCGACGTCACGCTGGCCGAAGGCTTCAACGCCGCGATCATCGGCTTCTCGGTGCGAGCCAACAAGGAAGCGGCCGCGCTCGCCAAGCGCAACGGCATCGAGATCCGCTACTACAACATCATCTACGACCTCGTGGATGACGTGAAGAAGGCGATGAGCGGTCTGCTTGCGCCGACGCTGCGCGAGACCATGCTCGGCAATGCGCAGATCCTCGAGGTGTTCAACATCTCCAAGGTCGGCAAGGTCGCCGGCTGCCGCGTCACCGACGGCACTGTCGAACGCGGCGCCAATGTCCGCCTGATCCGCGACAACGTCGTGGTTCACGAGGGCAAGCTGTCGACGCTGAAGCGCTTCAAGGACGAAGTGAAGGAAGTGCAGGCCGGCCAGGAATGCGGCATGGCCTTCGAGAGCTACGGCGACATGCGTGTCGGCGACGTCATCGAATGTTATCGCGTGGAGACCATCCAGCGCTCGCTGTAAGTCCGAATCCTACAGAGCGCTGCAATTCGAGTGAGCAGCGATTCCGTGCAGATGCGGAATCGCTGCGCCTCTTGAACTTAACGAAGCGTCGTTGAACTCAATCAGAATGATCCTCTCGCCCGTGCTCACGCCGGGCGACGATCCATTGGATTTTTTGAAAAATGCCTCGCCATCACCAGAGGGGAAGCGCCGCTTCCGGCGGCTCGCAGCGTCAGTTGCGCGTGGCCGAGACCGTGCGTCACGCTGTCGCCGACATTCTCAGCCACGGTGACGTGCACGATCCGGACCTGGAGGGACACATCATCACGGTGCCCGAAGTCCGCATGTCGCCCGACCTGAAGCTCGCCACGATCTACATCATGCCGCTCGGCGGACAGGATACGGACGTCGTGCTCACGGCGCTGGAGCGCAACAAGAAGTTCCTGCGCGGCGACATCGCGCGGCGCGTTAACCTGAAATTTGCACCTGACATCCGCTTCCGCGTCGACGAGCGATTCGACGAAGCGGAACGGATCGAGAAATTACTGCGAACACCCGCGGTGCAGAGAGACCTCAATTCGGATTCGGAAGAGAGCTGATGACCATTCCCCCCGAAACCGGCACTGTCGACGCGCCGAGCGCCGAACCGACCACGGCCAAGACGATCCATTCTGCCGACGGACGCCCGTTGCGCGACAACAATGATCCGCGCAACAAGCAGCGCCAAGGAAACGGTCAGGGCAACCAGCCGCGCCGCGATCGTCGCGACGTCCATGGCTGGGTCGTGCTCGACAAGCCGATCGGCATGACCTCGACCCAGGCCGTGGCGGTGGTGAAGCGCCTGTTCCAGGCCAAGCGCGCCGGCCATGCCGGCACGCTCGATCCGCTCGCCTCCGGCGGCCTGCCGATCGCGCTGGGCGAAGCCACCAAGACGGTCCCCTTCGTGATGGACGGCCGCAAGCGCTACCGCTTCACCGTGACCTGGGGCGAGGAGCGCGATACCGACGACACCGAAGGACGGGTTGTCGAGACCAGCGACAGCCGGCCGGATGCCGCGGCGATCCGGGCGCTGCTGCCGCAATTTACCGGCCGGATCGAGCAGACGCCGCCGCGCTATTCCGCGATCAAGGTCCAGGGCGAGCGCGCCTATGATCTCGCCCGCGACGGCGAGGTCGTCGAGCTGCAGCCGCGCCCGGTCGAGATCCATGAACTGACCCTCGTCGACCAGCCCGACACCGACCATTCGGTATTCGAGGCGGAATGCGGCAAGGGAACCTATGTCCGGGCGCTGGCCCGCGACATGGGCCGCCTCCTCGGCTGTTACGGCCATATCAGCGCGCTCCGGCGGACCCTGGTGGGTCCGTTTACCGAGAACGACATGATTCCGCTGGAACAGTTGGAGGCTTTGTGCAATAGAGCCGCGTCCGGTGAGGGAAGCCTCGCCGACGCACTCCTGCCCGTTGAGACCGCGCTGGACGACATCCCGGCACTGGCCGTCACTCGGGCTGATGCGGCAAGGCTCCACAGGGGCCAGGCCGTTTTGTTGCGCGGACGGGATGCGCCCAATAGTAGCGGCACAGTCTATGTCACGGTCGCAGGCCGCCTTCTGGCGCTTGCCGAAATTGGCAATGGCGAACTCATCCCCAAGCGCGTGTTCAACCTGACCGGACTGACTGCCAGCTCCGGTCGCAACGAAAGAGACTGACGATGTCGGTGACCGCAGAGCGCAAGGCGGAAATCATCAAGGCGAACGCCACCAAGGCCGGTGATACCGGTTCTCCCGAGGTGCAGGTTGCGATCCTGTCGGAACGCATCAACAACCTGACCGGCCATTTCAAGACCCACGGCAAGGACAATCACTCCCGCCGCGGCCTCCTGAAGCTGGTGTCGACCCGCCGTTCGCTGCTGGACTATCTGAAGAAGAACGACGAGGCGCGCTACAAGGCGCTGCTCGAGAAGCACAACATTCGTCGTTGAGCTTCGCTATGGAATGAGCGCGCGCATCATTGCGCGCGTTGACGACATGATCCTGAGGACGCCGCACGCGCGGCGTTCGCTCATCCGGGATCATGCGGTCTGGCCGGATCTGGAAAGAAGCGGATACGCTCTTCGACTGATCCGACCAGGACCATGCAGTACGCTTCAGCAGCAATCCGGCCGCTGGGCGTGACGGGCAAGGTGCCCGTTATTTACGAGAAGGATGGACGCCATCCGAAATAAGAAAACCATGGCAGGATCGCAGGCCGCTGATCGCATTCCAGCGCCCCGCAATCTTGCGCATGGTTTTTTTGTTTCTGGGGAGTCTGCCTTCGATCATCTCATGAAAGAAGATACCCATGTTTACCAAGCATTCCGTCGAGATCGACTGGGGTGGGCGTCCGCTCAAGCTGGAAACCGGCAAGATCGCCCGCCAGGCTGACGGCGCCGTCGTCGCCACCTATGGCGAGACCGTCGTGCTCGCGACCGTCGTCGCCGCCAAGGCGCCGCGGGAGGGCGTCGACTTCCTGCCCCTGACCGTCGACTATCAGGAAAAGACCTACGCCGCGGGCCGCATTCCCGGCGGCTATTTCAAGCGCGAGGGCCGTCCAACCGAGAAGGAGACGCTGGTCTCCCGCCTGATCGACCGCCCGATTCGCCCGCTGTTCGTCGATGCCTGGCGCAACGAGACCCAGGTCATCGTGACCGTGCTGTCGCACGACATGGAGAACGATCCGGACATCGTCGCGCTGGTCGGCGCGTCGGCCGCGCTGACGCTGTCGGGCGTGCCGTTCAAGGGTCCGATCGGCGCGGCCCGCGTCGGCTTCGCCAATGACGAATATATCCTCAATCCGACCCTCGACGAGATGGCCGATACCCAGCTCGACCTGGTGGTCGCCGGCACCTCGGACGCCGTGCTGATGGTGGAATCGGAGGCCAAGGAGCTCAACGAGGACATCATGCTCGGTGCGGTGATGTTCGGTCACCGTCACTTCCAGCCGGTGATCAACGCGATCATCGAGCTCGCCGAAAAGGCCGCCAAGGAGCCGCGCGACGTCGCGATCATCGACAACGCCGCGATCGAGAAGGAGATGCTCGGGATCGCCGAGCAGGACCTGCGCACCGCCTACGCGATTCCGATCAAGCAGCAGCGCTATGCTGCCGTCGGCGCCGTCAAGGAAAAGGTGATGGCCTACTTCTTCCCCGAGGGGCAGGAGCCGAAATACGACAAGCTCCGTATCGCCGCCGTGTTCAAGGAGCTCGAGGCAAAGATTGTCCGCTGGAACATCCTGGACACCGGCAAGCGGATCGACGGCCGTGACGCCAAGACGGTGCGCAACATCGTCTGCGAGGTCGGCGTGCTGCCCCGCGCCCACGGTTCGGCGCTGTTCACCCGCGGCGAAACCCAGGCGCTGGTCGTGACCACGCTCGGCACCGGCGAGGACGAGCAGTACATCGACGCGCTGTCGGGGACGTACAAGGAGACGTTCCTGCTGCACTACAACTTCCCTCCCTACTCGGTCGGTGAGACCGGCCGTCTCGGCGGCACCAAGCGCCGCGAGATCGGCCACGGCAAGCTCGCCTGGCGCGCCATCCACCCGGTGCTGCCGCCGCACCACGAGTTCCCCTACACGACTCGCGTCGTGTCGGAGGTGACCGAGTCCAACGGTTCGTCGTCGATGGCGACCGTGTGCGGCTCCTCGCTGGCGCTGATGGATGCCGGCGTGCCGCTGAAGCGGCCGACCGCGGGCATCGCGATGGGTCTGATCCTGGAAGGCAGCCGCTTCGCCGTGCTGTCCGACATCCTCGGCGACGAGGACCATCTCGGCGACATGGACTTCAAGGTCGCGGGCACCGAGAGCGGCATCACCTCGCTGCAGATGGACATCAAGATCGAGGGCATCACCGAGGAGATCATGCGGGTTGCGCTGGGCCAGGCCCGCGAAGGCCGCATCCACATCCTGGGCGAGATGTCCAAGGCGCTGACCGCCGCGCGCGCCGAGCTCGGCGAATACGCGCCGCGCATCGAGACCTTCAAGATCCCGACCGACAAGATCCGCGAAGTGATCGGCACCGGCGGCAAGGTGATCCGCGAGATCGTCGAGAAGACCGGCGCGAAGGTCAACATCGAGGACGACGGCACCGTGAAGGTCGCCTCCAACGACGGCGAGGCAATGAAGGCCGCCATCAAGTGGATCAAGTCGATCGCCTCCGATCCGGAGGTCGGCCAGATCTATGACGGCACCGTCGTCAAGGTGATGGAGTTCGGCGCCTTCGTGAACTTCTTCGGCACCCGCGATGGCCTCGTGCACATCTCGCAGCTCGCCGACAAGCGCGTGCAGAAGACCACCGACGTCGTCAAGGAAGGCGACAAGGTCAAGGTCAAGCTGCTCGGCTTCGACGACCGCGGCAAGACCCGGCTGTCCATGAAGGCGGTCGACCAGACCACCGGCGAGGATCTCGAGGCCAAGCAGAAGGACGCGCCCGCCGAGGCGCGCGAAGCCGCCGGCGAGTAAGGCCGGGGCACCCTTCGAGTGAAACACAAAGGGCGGCTTTCGAGCCGCCCTTTTTTGTTGTCCTATTGGTCGCGCACCCTCGCGCGTCCCATGTCACGGCTGCGGATGCAGAGGCCGTCACCCCCGCTCAAGGTCACCCCACATGCACCATCCTATCATCCGCCCTGCCCGCCCGGACGAATACGACGCCGTCGCCAGGCTCTGGATGGAGAGCTGGTGTTCGACGGGCCTGGAAACGCAGAGCGAGAGGCTGCTCGCTGTCCTCAGGGAGCGCGTACCGCGTGAAGTCGCTGGCGGTTGGAGCCTGTATGTCGCCGACGACCGCGGCGGCCTCGCGGCGATGCTCGCGATCAACGTCCCCACGCTCTATCTCGACCAGCTGATGATCGCCCCGTCCCATCAGGGCCGCTCGCTCGGCCGCCGGCTGCTCGCCTTCACCCGCGAGCTGCTCCCCGACGAAGTGTGGCTGCGCTGCGCAAAGGGCAACGACAAGGCGTGGCGCTGGTATGAGCGCGAGGGCTTCGTGCTGGAAAAGGAGGAAGCTGACCCGCTGCACGGCCGGATCATGAAATATTATCGCTGGAAGCGTGACGGTCAGGCGGCGGGCTCCTGATCGCAGAGCGTGCAAGCGCAAATCTTGCGCGTGACGACCGGAAACCGTTGCGTGCGCCTTCGCAGGCGAACTAAGTTCGAGTTCCCGACGACCTTGCATTCTCGAACCGTCCCCATGTCCGTGCCGCTCCTGCCGATCCGTCGCCTTGCGCTCGTCGTCATCGCCGCTGCCTTCGCAACCGGGGCTTGGGCCCAGGCTCCGTCAGCAACAGCGCCCAAGGCCGCCCCCGCGACCAAGAAACCCTCCGGAAAGACAAAGGCGATGGCGAAACCAGGCGCCATCGAAAGCGGTCCGTGCCGTCTTGGCGTCATTTCCGCACTCGGCGACCAGCTCGCCGTCAGCAAGTTCGGCCTCACCGTGTTTGAAATCGAAGAGGACGAAGTCACGTTGCCGGGATGGGGACTGGACGACCTCGCCATGGCGCGCGTGCGCGCGGCCACCGGCGGCGACCCGACCGTGCACAGGATCGGCTATCCGAAAGGCGCGTTCGAGCCCTACTACCATCCGACGTCGCGCTTCCTGCCCGATCCGAAGGAGAGCCTGGCCTCGATCGTGCGCAACGTCACCACGAATGCAAATTGCGAACGCTACCTCGTGGTCACCAGGTTTGAGGCGACCATTCCCAACACCACCCTGAGGCTCAGGGGCATTGGCGCTTACAATCAGGGCCTCGGATCACTCATCCGGCACTCGCACCTGTTCGCGAACGTCAACATCACGCTGATCGACGGCCATTCCTACGAGAAGATCGGCTCATTCTCGGCGGATACCGGCGCACGGCTGGCCGAGACCATGAGGCTCACCGAGGATCCCCTCAACAAGCTCGACAATGCCGACTTCCCCGAGCCTCTTGCCGCCGCAGCCACCAGCACCGTGCTACGCGAACGCCTGCGCAGCCTGGTCGCGGCGAAGCTAGATCGCGACCTGCCGAGCTACCTGAAGATCGAATGAGCCGTCGCCCGCTGTCATACGCCTCGAACGGGCTTCACCGTCCGCATTCGTTTCTCCCAGCACGAGTTTTCCCAGTGACGATTTCACGCCTGCTCGCGCCGCTGCTCATTGCCGTGCTCTGGTCGGGCACCAACGCCCTGGCGGAATCGTCACCTGCGCCGCTGAGCGCCAAGCCTGCGGCAAAGCCGGCGGCCGGCGTTGCCAAGGCCGCCAAGCCGGCAAGGGCCGTCCGCGAGGGCGGACCGTGCGAGCTCGGGGTGATCTCAGCGCTTGGCGATGTCTTCACGGTGCAGAAGAACGGCATGACCCGCCTGGGCAATGAGTACGCCGAGGTGCCGGTCTCCTGGGGATTCGACGATATCGTCTATGCGCGCGTGAAAGCCGCCGCGGGTGATGCCGGGATCCGCCGCATCGGCGTCCCCAAGGGGTCATTCGATCCGTTCTATCAGTCACCCCCGATCAAGGCTGAGAACGGGAAGCTCACACCCATCGTCAGGAGGGTGGCCGGTTCGGCGGGGTGCGCTCGTTACCTCGTGATCACCCGCCGGACCGACAGCGAACCCTCGACGAACGACGAGGTCACCGGCGTCGGCGTGGTCAATCGGGGCGAGGGTTTTGGCCGGATCAGCCACGTCTTCATCATGATCGATATCCAGCTCTATGACGGCGCGACATTCGAGACGCGCGAGCCCGCCACGAGTTCCAAGGCGCTGCTCTCACGGCTGACGTCCGGCGTCGGACCGCCGTCTCATGCCGGCGACGTCGACAACTCCGCATTTCCCGCCTCGCCGCCGGATGCCGCGAACAACAACGTGCTGCGTGACATGGCGCGTTCGATGCTCAAGTTCCGGCTCGACCAGCGCCTGCCGGCCTATTTCGGGCGCGAATAGAACCATCAGCTCGGCGCGTCATAGCCGGATCTTAAGCACCGCATGGCCTGACTGCTGGACGAGGCCGGACGGCGTCGCGTTGATGCCGTAGCGAACGCTGAGGTCGAGGCGGTCGTTGCCCGCAGCGACAAGACCAAGCCCGGCCGAGTAGACCCAGGGCGACAGGCTGAGGCCACGGGTGACGAAGCCGTCGCCGCCGCCGGAGAAGGCGGCGCCGATCTGCAATGCCTGGTTCAGCGCGTTGTAGCCGACGCCGACATCGCTGATCAGACGAACCTGCGTTGTCGGCGCATAGACCGCTTTCAGCTGCGCCGTCGTCACGAGTTCCTGATAGACCTGAGGATCGACGTTGAGGCTGAAACCGCCGGCACCGCCTTCCCGATAGGAGCCGCTGCGAACCGTGCCGTAGTCCAGGCGCAGTGCAGGAACGAGCGCGAGGTCGTCTTGCAGCGGAATGCGGGTCTTGATGCCCGCACCGGCGTGGCCGTTGTAGGAACGATAGCTGCCGCCGGCGGACGCGCCCATGAAGCTCAGCGACCGGCTTTCGCTGTTGTCGCTCGATCCGCCGTCGAGCTGATAGTCGAAGGTGACATCAGAAGTGACGGCGTAGGCCCCATAGAGCCCGAGCTGATAGGAGGCGAGACCGAGACGGTTTGGCACCGCATCGTCGCTTCCGCTGATCGTGTGATGAGAATAGCCAAGAACGCCGCCGATGATGGCGCGGGACGAGACGGCGACATCGGCGCCGAGCGCCAGACCCGCGCCGGCGGCACTATACCCGGGAACGCCATCACGTCCCGTCTGCTGCGCGGTGCCGCCGAGAGGCTGCATCCAGACATTGCGGCCAGCAGCCCAGCCGATGCTGCTGACCTCATCGAGCCTGTTGGTCATCGTCTGCCGGAACGCCTGCTGGCTGACATAGGTCGCCTGCGACGCCGCCCCGGTCAGCACCGGCAGCGTCTGCTTGACGGCGGCACTGAGCGAGGGACCGCTGAGATTGTCGAGCGCGGCAAATCCCGAGACCATCGATCCGGTCCAGCCGGCCGACGTCATCGACAGCCGGTACAGGACGTCGGCGGCTTCCAGGCCGACGCGGCCGCCGGCCGACCGAAGCGCAGCGCCATAGGGCTGGATCAGCGACATCGTCGCCAGATCGCCGGTCATGCTTCCCGTGAGATCATACGTCGAGGTGACCATCTGCGCATTCGACGCATTGCCGCTCATCGCGCCGTAGAGGCTGGTCAGGCTGCCGCGCGACAGCGTATTGAACAGCACGCTTCCCTCCGGGGTGACCGAGCCGAGCAGCGTGAAGCCACCGGCCGTGCTGCCGGTCGGCGCGACGCCCGCACCCCAGAAATAGCCGTTCTGATAGTTGGTGATGATGAAGCGGCCCGGTGCCTGCGTGCCGAACAATGTCGGACTGACGATCCGCCACGGCGTGCCGGCGGTCCATGCCCATTGCGGCACGGAGTTGGCCGGCACCGGTGCTGACGGCGGCGGCGTGAAGGTCGCGGGATCATAGGGCAGCATGTAGGCCCAATGCGTCACCAGCAGGCTGTCGCCGGTGATCATCTGCATTTCCATGCTGGTCACGCCGTTGACGTTGCGCATATAGCCGAGCCCGACGGTCGCAGTGCCGCCGCCGGTCGGCGTGAACAGCATGGTGATCTGGCCGCTGGTGGTGACGAAGCCCTGGATGGTCGAGGTGTCCGTCAGCAGCGCCGGGCCGATCCTGAGCTGCGCGACGCTGGTGCCGGTGAAGGCGCCGTTGGTCGCGGTGCCCAGGGTCCACAACGTCTGGTCACCGATCGGGACCGGATTGGAGAAGCCCGTCTTCGGCGACAGGTAGGCGAGCAGTTGCGCCGTCGGCACATACCAGTTGGTGTTGGAGATCGTGGAGTCCCAGACGCTCGATTGCGCCTTCGCCGGCCCTGCGCCCCCTGCCGCAAGCACGATGCCGGTCATCGCGCAGAGAGCGATGACACGGACTTTCGAACGCAGCATCAATCGCCCCCACGACTTGTCTTGCTGCCGGCGCGAGCGTCTGGCTGACGGCCGCGGCCGATGCACCGGTCATGATGCATCGCAGCGTCGTCGCAACAGCCAACCGCAAGAGTTGCGCCAATGCCTCCTGATTAGCCGTTCAGGAACATTGTCTTCAACTGGGAAAATTTGGGTCGATCGGAGGACGGAGTCTCGCGTCCCCCGATACCGCCGATGCGCGCGGAGGTCAGTCCGCCTTGAGATCCTCGGGGCGCGGCATCGAGATCACGTTGTAACCAGAGTCGACATAGTGGATCTCGCCGGTGACGCCACCGGACAGCTCCGACAACAGATACAGCGCGGAGCCGCCAAGCTCCTCCAGGGTCACGCCGCGGCCGAGCGGCGAGTGCTTCTGCTGGAACGCGAACATGAAGCGGGCGTCGCCGATGCCCGAGCCCGCCAGCGTGCGCACCGGGCCGGCCGAGATCGCGTTGACGCGGATGCTGCGGCGGCCGTAATCGGCGGCAAGATAGCGCACCGAGGCTTCCAACGCGGCCTTGGCGACACCCATCACGTTGTAGTTCGGCATCACGCGGTTGGAGCCGTCGAAGGTCAAGGTGATCATGCTGCCGCCGCTCTCCGGCATCAGCTCGGCGGCGCGCTTGGCGATCTCGGTGAAGGAGAAGCAGGAGATCAGCATCGTGCGCGCAAAATTCTCGCGCGAGGTGTCGGCATAGCGGCCCTTGAGCTCGTTCTTGTCCGAGAAAGCGACGGCGTGGACGATGAAGTCGAGCCCGCCCCAGGCTTCGCGCAGCGAAGTGAACACGCCATCGACGCTGGCGATGTCCTCGACGTCGCAAGGCAGCACGTGCTTGACGCCGAGCTCGTCTGCCAACGGGCGGACGCGCTTGCCGAGAGCGTCGCCCTGATAGGTGAAGGCCATCTCGGCGCCATGCGCAGCCAGCGTCTTGGCGATGCCCCAGGCGATCGAATGGTCGTTGGCGATGCCCATGACAAGCCCGCGCT
Organism: Bradyrhizobium sp. HKCCYLRH2047; assembly: GCF_051168175.1. NCBI lineage: Bacteria > Pseudomonadati > Pseudomonadota > Alphaproteobacteria > Hyphomicrobiales > Nitrobacteraceae > Bradyrhizobium > Bradyrhizobium sp. HKCCYLRH2047. Next base: position 434,969 of record NZ_JBNPUM010000001.1, on the reverse strand, counting down.
TGCCCTTCATCAGACCCTGCATGATGTCTCTCCTTCGTCATGCCGGGATCGGCCCAGCCAGGATGATCGTTCCGCCTTCGAGACGCCAATGGCCGGACATCGGTGCGAAGAATGAGCTTCGCGCTGCTGCCCGGCCATGATGCCGACGAAACCAGTGCTGTTTGAAATCTTAAGCGTCGAGCTGCTTGAACACCAGCGTCGCGTTGGTGCCGCCGAAGCCGAACGAGTTCGACAGCACGGTGCCGAGCTTGGCGTTGTCGATGCGCTTGCGCACGATCGGCATGTCGGCGAAGGCGGGATCGAGCTCGGTGATGTTGGCGCTCTCGCAGATGAAGCCGTTCTTCATCATCAGCAGCGAATAGATCGCCTCCTGGACGCCGGTGGCGCCGAGCGAGTGGCCGGTCAGCGCCTTGGTGGCGGCGATCGGCGGGCACTTCTCGCCCGATCCGAACACCTTGCGGATGGCCTCGATCTCCGGCGGATCGCCGGCCGGCGTCGAGGTCGCGTGCGGATTGATGTAGTCGATCTTCGTCTTCACGGTCGACAGCGCCATCTTCATGCAGCGCTCGGCGCCTTCGCCCGACGGCGCCACCATGTCGTAGCCGTCCGAGGTCGCGCCGTAGCCCGCGATCTCGCCGTAGATCTTGGCGCCGCGCGCCTTGGCATGCTCAAGCTCTTCCAGCACGAGGACGCCGGCGCCGCCGGCGATCACGAAGCCGTCGCGCGTGACGTCATAGGGCCGCGACGCGGTCGCGGGCGTGTCATTGTGCTTCGACGACATCGCGCCCATCGCGTCGAACAGCACCGACAGCGTCCAGTCGAGCTCCTCGCAGCCGCCGGCGAACATCACGTCCTGCTTGCCGTACTGGATCATCTCGTAGGAATTGCCGATGCAATGATTGGACGTCGCGCAGGCCGAGGAGATCGAGTAGTTGACGCCCTTGATCTTGAACCAGGTCGCCAGCGTCGCCGAGGCCGTCGACGACATCGCCTTCGGCACGGCGAACGGACCGACGCGCTTCGGGCCCTTGGTGCGGGTGATGTCGGCCGCTTCCACCAGTGTGCGCGTCGAGGGCCCGCCGGAGCCCATGATGATGCCGGTTCTGACGTTGGAGACGTCAGTCGGCTCCAGCCCGGAATCGAGGATGGCCTGCTCCATGGCGACGTGATTCCACGCGGCGCCCTCGCCGAGGAAGCGCATGGCGCGGCGGTCGACCACGTCGGCGGGATTCAGCGTCGGCGCGCCTTGCACCTGCGAACGAAACCCAAGCTCGGCATATTTCTCAGCACGGGAGATGCCGGACTTCGCCTCGTACAGGCTGGCAAGCACCTCCTGGGTGTTGTTGCCGATCGATGAGACGATGCCCATGCCCGTGATGACAACCCGCCTCATGATGTCCGCCTCACCTTGCTCGTGTGTTGTGTTGCAGTCGTGCCTGCTGCACTGTCTGTGGTCGCAGCCTGCCGGTTCAAGTCGGCGCGGCGTCCTGCTTGAACAGGCCGACCTTCAGGTCCTTGGCGCGATAGATAATCTCGCCATCCATCGAAAGCCACCCGTCGGCAATACCGAGCACCAGCTTTGAGCGCATCACGCGCTTGATGTCGACGTTGTACACAACCTGGCGCGCGGTCGGCAAAACCTGGCCGGAAAACTTGAGATCGCCGAGGCCCAGCGCGCGGCCGCGCCCTGCGCCGCCCGTCCAGCCGAGGTAGAAGCCGACCATCTGCCACATCGCATCGAGGCCGAGACAGCCTGGCATCACCGGATCATTCTTGAAATGGCAGCCGAAGAACCAGAGATCCGGCTTCACGTCGAGCTCGGCGCGGACGACACCCTTGCCGTACTCGCCGCCGGTCTCGGAGATCTCGACGATCCGATCGAACATCAGCATCGGCGGCAGCGGCAGTTGCGCATTGCCGGGGCCGAACAGCTCCCCGCGGCCGCAGGCCAGCAGGTCCTCGTATTCATATTCGCTGCGCCGATCCAGCATGCTTGGTGGCCTTTCTCAACGATCCCCGGTGGAATTTGTGCCGCGCGACATGGACCCTTCCCGCGCGCCGCCCCCTTCCGCGCCGCGCTGGCCGGTCATCGCGTCGGCACGAAGGCTGGGCCATCGCACCTGGCGAACATGACCGCTGTCGGCGGCGGGCTTAACGACGCCTGGATTCGCGCACATGGCCATCACGGCCGCCGGCGCTCACCATGGCAGGGCAAATCGGGTCCGGGCGCTCTCTAACATAGAGAATTGCGGCGTCAATGCGCGTATCCAGGTAAATCGACGCAGCACCGGGCCCCGCGCCCGAACCGGACGGCAAATGCAGTTTAGGGGCGTTCTAGATACGTTAGTTGCGATAAGCTTGCATCTGAATGGGTTTCTTCCTATATCAGTTGTGGATGAGAGCGAATTGTGCGGTGCTTGAAGTGGATGTCAGCAACAACGCCTCGATGAATGGTCATGATCGCGGCAACCCGGATCTCGGGAGCGGCCGGCAGCCGGCACTCAATGGCTGCCCATGGCACGACGTCAACGAGATGCTGCAGGCGGCCGGGCTGCGCCCGACCCGCCAGCGCATGGCCTTGGGCTGGCTGTTGTTCGGCAAGGGTGCGCGGCATCTGACCGCCGAAATGCTCTATGAGGAAGCGACGCTGGCCAAGGTTCCGGTCTCGCTCGCCACGGTCTATAATACGCTGAACCAGCTGACCGACGCCGGTCTGCTGCGCCAGGTCAGCGTTGACGGCACCAAGACCTATTTCGATACCAACGTCACCGCCCACCATCACTTCTATCTCGAGAACAACCACGAGCTGGTCGACATCCCTGACCAGCATCTGGCGTTGTCGAAGCTGCCGGAGGCGCCCGAAGGTTACGAGATCGCCCGGATCGACATGGTCGTCCGGCTGCGCAAGAAGCGTTGAGCCTCCGGAACATCGTCATCGAAGCATCAAGCCCGCAGCCGCTGCGGGCATTTTTGTGTCGGGCGTGCGTCAGGATAGAGGTCAGCGCATGGCGCTGACCTGGGCTTTCAATTGACCTGCTCGTCGGCGTAGACGCCCCACAGCCGCTGCTGCTGGATCCAGCCTTCGAAACCATTGCCGAGCACGTGGCACCAGCCGTTGCCGCATTTCTTCACTTGCGCGACGACGCCGGCCTGCAGCCGCGCGGTGATCCCGCTCGTGGCGTCGGCGCTCTCATAGATCGGGGCGAGATCGTCCTTGTTCTTCATCGTGACCACCGCCGTGCGGCGCCCCGACAGCAAGGAGTGATAGACCCACCCCTCCGAGCCTTCGGAATCGCGCACGCGGCGCCAGTTCTCATATTCCGCGGTGATCTCGACCGGCAGGCCGGAGCGCGTGTAGACCCAGGCCACGTCGTTGTCCTTGGTCGGACCGGCGCGAACGTTCACATGATCCGACTTCAGGCTGACATAGCGCGGCACCGGCAGGCCGCTGGTGGTGAGAACGGAGTCCTTCGCCGCAACGCGGCCCCTGCCGACGGCAACGTCGAACAGACAGACCAGCAGCACCACGACAGCACCCAAACGCCACAACGTCGATTTACTCAACTTACTCTCCCTCGAAAGGATCGACCCGCGCTCCGATCAAGGCGGATTGCGTTGCGATCCTTCGCCCGATCCCCATCGAACCGCCCGGCTGCCCCCCTTCGTGCTCGGAGAGGGCTTGCCGAAAGCGCCAGTCCCGACCCGCCGTTGGCTTCTTGTCTTGGCCCGGCCTTCTGCTAGACAGGACCGAACACAAGCGGCCAGGAAGCGCCTGAGAATCGCTCGCGAAGCCCTGTCAGGGACGGATCGGCCCACCTGCGAGATCCGACACGACCAGTCCAGGGAAGCGCCGCTCTCAGGCGACGACGGTAGTTTCGGCGAACCCGGTTAATGAGGTCTGAAGGATCTCATGAGAGCAGCACATGTCAGGTAGGAAAAAGCCCCTCGTCGTGGTGACACGCAAGCTGCCGGACTCGGTCGAGACCCGCATGCGCGAGCTGTTCGACGCCAGGCTCAATCTCGACGACGAGCCGATGAGCCAGGAGCAGCTCGCCGATGCCGTACGCACCGCCGAGGTGCTGGTTCCGACGGTCACCGACCACATCAGCGCCGACATTCTCAATCAGCCCGAGTGCAAGCTGCGCATGATCGCCAACTTCGGCAACGGCGTCGACAACATCGACGTCGCGGCGGCCGTCGCGCGCGGCATCACCGTCACCAACACGCCGAAGGTCCTCACCGAGGACACCGCCGACATGACCATGGCGCTGATCCTTGCCGTGCCGCGGCGGCTGATCGAGGGCGCTTCCGTTCTCACCGAGGGCAAGAACTGGGCGGGCTGGTCGCCGACCTGGATGCTCGGCCACCGCATCGGCGGCAAGCGGCTCGGCATCATCGGCATGGGCCGCATCGGCCAGGCGGTGGCGCGGCGCGCCCGCGCCTTCGGCCTGCAGATCCACTATCACAACCGCCGACCGGTCGCGCCGGTGATCGCCGACGAGCTCGGCGCCACCTATTGGGAGAGCCTCGACCAGATGCTGGCGCGGATGGACATCATCTCGGTCAACTGCCCGCATACGCCGGCGACGTTCCATCTCCTGTCGGCGCGCCGGCTGAAGCTGATCCGCAAGGACGCCTACATCGTCAACACGGCGCGCGGCGAGGTGATCGACGAGGAGACGCTGACGCGGCTGATCGAAGCCGGCGACATCGCCGGCGCCGGCCTCGACGTGTTCGAGCACGAGCCGGCGGTGAACCCGCGCCTGGTGCGCCTCGCCAAGGCTGGCAAGGTGACGCTGCTGCCGCACATGGGCTCGGCCACGATCGAGGGCCGCGTCGAGATGGGCGAGAAGGTCATCATCAACATCAAGACCTTCCTCGACAACCACCGCCCGCCGGACCGCGTGCTGCCGAGCATGCTGTAGGCCGACTAGCCATCTCAGCAATCGGTGTCGACCCTGCGAACGCAGGACCCACACCGCGCGATGTCTGAAAACGGGCACGCGGCTGATCGCGCATAACGTATTCAGTTCGGTGGCTATGGATCCCGGCTCAAGGCCGGGACGACAGCTCGGTCCGGCCGCCCGCCCGCTTCCGCCACTCGCCGACGAAAGACACGAACGCTGCCAGCGCCGGCGGTGGTTGGCGTCGGCTCGGATAATACAGATACGGCCCGGGGAACGGCGGACACCAATCGTTGAGCACGCTGACGAGGCGGCCATCCGCCAGCGCATCACGCACATGTCCTTCGAAGGTCGCCCAATAGCCAACGCCGTCACAGGCGGCACGGAAGGCCAGACCGAGCTGGACCGCGATCAGCCGAGCCGGCGGCGCGATCCTGATCACCTGCCCGTCCTTCTCGAACTCCCATTCCAGCATCGCACCGGACGAGAAGCGCGTCCGAATGCAGCCATGCTGCAGCAGGTCGCGCGGATGCGCGGGACGGCCATGCTGCGCAACATATTGCGGTGAGGCGACGATGGCGTAGCGCTGCGTTTCGCCGAGCGGTACGGCGATCATGTCCTGCGCCAGGTGCTCGCCATAGCGCACGCCGGCATCGAACCCGGCCTGCACGATGTCGACAAAGCCGCTGTCGGCGACGATCTCGAGCTCGATCAGCGGATAGGCCTGAAGGAACGGCGCGACCATCGGCGCCAGCACCAGATCGACCGCAGGCGGCGGCGCATTGATGCGCAGGCGTCCCGCCGCGACCTGCTGCTGGCCGCGCACCTGATGGATCGCCGCTTCGATCTCGGACAGCGCAGGCTCGAGCCGTGCCAGCAGCGCCTCGCCGGCCTGCGTCAGGCCGACGCTTCGCGTGGTCCGGTTGAGCAGCCGGACGCCGAGCCGCTGCTCCAGCTCCTTGAGCCGCTGGCTGAGGCTGGATGCCGCGAGCCCCTGCTCGCGCGCGGCGCGGCGGAAATTGCCGCTGCGAGCCACGGCAGCAAAGGCTTGAAGATCACGGAGGTCCGGCTCGCTCATTGTTCGACATGCTGAACAGTCCATTCGGAATTGTCCAGCTTTTCGAACCGCGGAAATCCGCCGATATCCGCGTTGTCCGGGCGGACCAGCAGGCCGCCTGCGCCAGCAAGAGGAGATTGATCATGCAAACCCGCCAACTCGGCTCGACCGGCCCCGAGGTTTCGGTCATCGGACTAGGCTGCATGGGCATGTCGGACTTCTACGGCCCCACCGACCGGTCCGAGAGCATCGCCACCATCCACGCCGCGCTCGACGCCGGCATCACGCTGCTCGACACCGGCGACTTCTACGGGATGGGCCACAACGAGATGCTGATCCGCGAGGCGCTGGCCTCGGCCGGTCCGCGCAACGTGCAGATCTCCGTGAAGTTCGGCGCGCTGCGCGGCCCCGACAGGAGCTGGCTCGGCTATGACAGCCGGCCCGAGGCCATCAGGACCTTCCTGTCCTATTCGCTGCAGCGGCTCGGCGTCGACGCCATCGACATCTATCGCCCGGCGCGGCTCGATCCCAAGGTGCCGATCGAGGAGACCATCGGCACGATGGCCGAGCTGAAACAGGCCGGCTACATCCGGCATATCGGGTTGTCGGAGGTCGGTTCCGAGACGATCCGCCGGGCGCACAAGGTGCACCCGATCGCGGATCTGCAAATCGAATATTCGCTGATCTCGCGCGGCATCGAGAGCGACATCCTGCAAACCTGCCGCGAGCTCGGCATCGGCATCACCGCCTACGGCGTGCTGTCGCGCGGACTGATCAGCGGCCACTGGTCGAAGGACCGCGCCAATGCCGCTGATTTCCGTGGCCATTCGCCGCGTTTCCAGGGCGACAATCTCGACCGGAATCTTACCCTCGTGGACACGCTGCGCAGCATCGCCGACGAGGTCGGCGCCACGCCGGCGCAGGTCGCGATCGCCTGGGTGGCCGCGCAGGGCAACGACATTGTCCCGCTGGTCGGCGCCCGCCGCCGCGACCGCCTCGACGAGGCGCTCGGCGCGCTCTGCGTCAAGCTCACCGAAGTGCAACTCGCTGCGCTCGACAAGGCCTTCCCGATTGGCGTCGCGGCAGGCGAACGCTATCCGGAGTCGCAGCTGGTCCACATGGACAGTGAGCGCGGGAAGCGAATGTGAGCCGAGACCGGGCAAGCCCCTCGGCGTCGTCCCGGCGAACGCCGGGACCCATATCGCCTGACGTCTGAAACGGGCAGGCCGTCAATTCCGCGCGCCTCATCACGCTCACGGAGTATGGATCCCGGATCGGCGCCGCGCCGACGCTATCGCGTCGCCCCGGCTTGTCCGGGACGACAGCGGAGAGTGAGGCGAGAGTCTCTCAACTCATGACCGACAACTAGATGCGTGGCGGCCTCTCGGCTCACGCACACCTCACTTTCGGTGCGCACTCAAATCCGCAATCACAGGCCCGTCGCCATTCAACGGGTTCGCCGGATCGCGCCCGTAGCGCAGCGTCTCGAACCGCATCGTGCGCGCGTCCAGCATCAAGAGCCGTCCCACCAGACCCTCGCCGAAACCGACGATCTCCCGGATCGCCTCCAGCGCCATCATCGATCCCAGCATGCCGGCGAGCGCGCCCATGACGCCGGCTTCCGCGCAGGCCGGCACCGTGCCCGGCGGCGGCGGCTCGGGGAACAGGCAGCGATAGGTCGGATTGAACTGGCCCTGTTCGTTCCGCTCATGCGCGCGGATCGTCGTCAGCGACGCATCGAAAGTCCCGAGCGCGCCGGTGATCAGCGGCTTCCCGGCCAGGAAGCAGGCGTCGGAGACGAGATAGCGCGTGTCGAAATTGTCGGAGCCGTCGAGCACGAGATCATAGCCGCCGATCAGATCGAGCGCGTTGTCGGCATTGAGCCAGCTTCGATGCGCCACGACGCTCACATGCGGATTGAGCGCATTGATGCGCTCGGCGGCGCTCTCGACCTTGGGCCTGCCGATGTCGGGGGTCGCATGGATGACCTGGCGCTGCAGATTCGACAGCGATACGACGTCGTCGTCGACCACGCCGATCGTGCCGACGCCGGCGGCGGCGAGATACATCAGTGCCGGCGCGCCGAGGCCGCCTGCGCCGACCACCAGCACCGCGGCGCGCTTCAGCGCCGCCTGACCGGGACCACCGACATCGCGCAGCACGATGTGACGGGCATAGCGCTCCACTTCTTCGTCGCTCAGCATCGTTACACCGTCCTTCCGCCGCCGCATCGCTGTCAGCCCATTGCCGGCCCGTAGCGAAGACGGCGGATCTCCGCACTGAACCCTCGCCGGATTGTGACCGACCAAGCAGATGTGCTTATTTAACGGCGCGGCAAGAGCATCGGGATTTGTCATGAGACGGCTGGCCACGGCAACCTTCATCTGCGGGATCGCCGCGTGCGCGTCGGTGCAGGCACAGACGCCCACGATGCCCGGCGCCAAGCCCAAGCCGGTCGCGACCCAGCCAGCGCGCCCGGGCGTTCAGGCGCCCGCCGACACCGCCAACGCGATGAGCCAGGCCGAGCGGCTCGCGCTGCAATCCGATCTTGCCTGGGTCGGCCAGTACAATGGCGCGATCACCGGCGACGTCAGCGAGCGCATGGTCAACGCGATCAAGGAGTACCAGAAGCTATCCGGCGGCAAGCCGACCGGCGTGTTGAACCCGCAGGAGCGCGCCGTGCTTGCCGACACCGCGCGCCGCAAGCAGGAGGGCGTCGGCTGGAAGCTCGTGACCGAGCCGGTCAGCGGGGCCCGGCTCGGCATCCCGACCAAGCTGGTGCCGCAGCAGACCAGCGACGGCAACGGCTCGAAATGGACATCGCCCACCGGCACCGTGCAGGTCGTGCTGTCGCGCCGCAAGGAAGCCAACCCGACCGCCGCGGCACTGGCCGACCGTGAAAAGAAGGAAGCCGGCCGCACCGTCGACTACAGCGTGGTGAAGCCCGACTTCTTCGTGCTCTCGGGCCTGCAGAACCTGAAGAAGTTCTACATCCGCGGCACCTTTCGGGGCGACGAGGTGCGCATCCTGACCATCCTCTACGACCAGGCGACCGAGAACACGGTCGAGCCGGTCGTGATCGCGATGTCGAGCGCCTTCACCGCGTTCCCGTCGACATTGGCCGCGCAGCCCGCGCCACGGCGCCGCGTCGATTACGGCACCGGCATCGTCGCCACCCAGGACGGCGCCATCATCGCCGATCGCGAGGTGACCGACGGCTGCGTGGCAATCACCATTCCCGGGTTCGGCCATGCCGAGCGCGTGGCCGAGGACAAGGAGCGCGGCCTGGCGCTGCTGCGCATCTACGGCGGGCGCGGCCTGAAGCCGCTGGCGCTGTCGGGCGGCAGTGCGAAATCGTCGGTCGACATCGTCGGCATCGCCGATCCGCAGAGCCAGGGCGGCGGTGCCGCGATCAGCACCGTCAAGGCGCAGCTCGCCGCCAACGGCACCGGCGACGCCTCGCTGGCGCCGGCGCCCGGGCTCGGCTTTTCCGGAGCGGCAGCGCTCGACGGCGACGGCAAGTTCGCCGGCGTCACCTTGCTCAAGCCCGGCGTCCTCGCGGGCACGGCACTGATCCCATCGACACAGGTCGTGATGGTCAGCGCCGATGCGACGCGTGCGTTTCTCGCCTCGCATGGTGTCAAGCCCGACGGAACCTCGCTCGACGCCAAGGCGGCCACGGTGCGCGTGATCTGCGTGCGGAAGTAGAGCCTGCGCCAAACCGGTTCGGCATCGCGATCGTGCCGCTGTGCACTGCGGCGCGGCAGCGTTTACGCAATGTTAAGCATGTCGTTTTAGAAAAAATTAAGGGCCCAACGGCGGCCGGCGGGGATCGGACGTGCAGCATCGCGACTGCATGGGATGATGCTCGGCGATGCCGATCGCTCGCCCGCGGCTCGCTGCCGCTCAACTTCCTAGCACCTTGCTATCAACTCGGAACGGCTCCCGCCGTAGTCAACCGGTCTGTGCAGGCACAGGCCGAGCGTGAGATAGTTCGAACAGTTTTGTCGGCGTGCTGATTCGGACCACCGCGATCCCTCTGTTAGTTGGATCGGGCCGGGACTGTCCTGAGCGAGAATAGCTCCGCACCGCGCAACCGCGATGCACTCAGCTTTGGCGTTCTCATAAGTTCCGTCAACATCCGAAGGACTGTCTCCCGATGTACACGATCGTTTTGGCCACGCAGAAGGGCGGCAGCGGCAAGAGCACGCTGGCGATTGGTCTGGCCGTGGCCGCGCAGCAGGCCGGCCACAAGGTGCGCGTGATCGAGACCGACCGTCAGGGCACGCTGACCAAATGGCAGGCGCGCCGCGCCGCGGGCGAGCCGATCGTCGAAGCCGGCTACTATGCCAAGATGATCGAGCCTCGCCTCGAAGCGCTGGCCCGCGACGGCTTCACTGTCTGCGTGATCGACACCGGGGCCGGCATCACGGCGTCCACAACGGCCGCGATCCGCCACTGCGATCTGTGCCTCATTCCGGCGCGTCCGAGCGTCGCCGACATCGAAGCGACAGCACCGACCTTGAGCATCGTGCGCGCCTGGCGCAAGCCGTTCGCCTTCGTGCTCAACCAGGCCCCGATCCGCGGCGGCCATCGCGTCACCGATGCGACGACGGCGCTCGACGCCGACGCGCCACGCGACATCGCGGAGGTGCTGGCGCAGCCCTTCATCATGATGCGCAACGACCACCAGGACGCGCTCGCCGCCGGTCTCGGCGTCAGCGAGTTCGATGCGGCCGGTAAATCGGCGCAGGAGATTCGCAGCCTGTGGCGCTGGACCGCCGGCAAGCTTGCAGGCGATCACGTCATGCACGACGCGGGCGAACTGAAGGACGCGAGCGAGCACGCCGAGGTCGAATTCCCGATCATGCTGACGCCGCCCACCGAGGAAGCGAAACTGCCGGTGGCGCGGGTGTATCCGACCTGGGCCGACAACGGCATCAACTGGAAGGCGGGATTGTAGTCCTCGTTAGTTGGACCCGAGCTTCTGCCGCGACGGCGGTGCGCTCCCTGGCCCCGCTCTTGCGGGGAGAGGGTTGGGGTGAGGGGCAGACGCGGGGCAGACACGCGGGAAGTGTTCGTGGTGAGACCTGTACCCCCTCACCCGGATTGCATCTCACGATGCAATCGGACCTCTCCCCGCAAGCGGGGCGAGGTTAAGGAGTAGCCCAGCCGTAGATCGAGCACGCTTCGCACTGCTTCGCCGCCCGCTCGCCTACCGCGACCCACCCTCCCGCATCTTGATCCGCGCATCGGCGCGACGCAGGCGGCGGCACAGCTCGCGATTGATGTTCTGCAGCACGATCACGTAGGCGTGGATGTCAGCCTTGTAGAAGGCATACAGCTTTTGCGCCGTCAGCTCGTACAGCACGGTCGGCGCTTCCGCGACCACGGTGGCCGATCTGTTCTGCATGTCGAGCAGGGTCATCTCGCCGAAGAAATCCCCGGGCTCGAGACGCGACATATGGATCGCGGCACCCGTCTCCAGGCGCTCACTGACCTCCAGCGTACCGCTATGCACGACGAACATCGAGCGACCCGCCTCGCCTTCGGCGACGACCACGGCGCCCTTGTCGAAGCGCCGCTCGACCAGCATCGAGACCAGCAGATCGAGGCTCGCATCAAGCAGGCCGCCGAAGAACGGCGTCGCGAGCAGAAATGCTTTCAGGTCGGGCGAGCTGACAGCCATGGCGGCAGTATACGCCCACTCCCGTCCGCCACAAGCAGACCGGGGATGGCCGGCCGTGCCGGCTCCTCGGCCGCGACATCACTTCTGGCACTTCGGGCACCAGAAGGTCGAGCGGCCGTTCTGCACGAAGCGCTTCACCACGCCGCTGCAGCCGTCCGTCCGGCATGGCTCACCCTCGCGGTCATAGACCTGGAACGAATGCTGGAAATAGCCGAGTTCGCCTGATGTCTGGCGGTGATCGCGCAGCGACGAGCCGCCGGCGCGGATCGCCTCGTTGAGCACGGCGTGGATCGCCTCCACCAGACGCGTGGCGTGATCCGTGGGCTCGCCCTTCTTCGTTGCCAGCGTCGCCGCCAGACGCCGCGGCGACAGATGGGCGCGAAACAGCGCCTCGCAGACATAGATGTTGCCGAGCCCGGCGACCACGCGCTGGTCGAGCAGCGCGGCCTTCAGGCTGGTCTTCTTGACGGCACAGGCGCGCGCCAGCATCGCGGCATCGAATTCATTGCCGAGCGGCTCCGGCCCGAGGCCCTTCAGATGCGGCTCGGTCTCGATGTCGCCGCGGCCGATGATCTTCATGAAGCCGAAGCGGCGCGGATCGTTGAAGACGATGTCGGCGCCCGACGACATGTGAAACACGACATGGTCGTGCACGCTGTCCTTGCCGCGCGGATAGTGAAACTCGCCCGGCGTCTCCTCGTGCTCCGGCTTGATCACCCGGAACGAGCCGGACATGCCGAGATGCATCAAGAGCACGTCACCGGAGCCGAGGTCGGCCAGCAGATATTTGGCACGCCGGCCGAGCCCCCTGACGGTCTGGCCCTGCAGGCGCTTGGCAAAATCGGGCTGAAACGGAAACCTGAGATCGCCGCGCCGGGCCTCGGCCTTGACGATGACAGCGCCTTCCATGACCGGCTGCAACCCGCGCCGGACGGTCTCGACTTCGGGCAGCTCAGGCATCCCTGCTCATTTCACCTTTTGCATCCGCGACCATTCACCTTGTCCGGCTGACGTGATAGCGCCTTGGCCGCATCAGCGCTATGGTGCCGTATCGGAGTAAGGGTGATGGATCAGCCGGACCAAACCACTCATTTCGGCTTCAGGGACGTGCCTCTGGGCGAGAAGCAGACGCTGGTGAACGACGTGTTTCACAGCGTGGCACAGCGCTACGACCTGATGAACGACCTGATGTCGGGCGGACTGCACCGCGTCTGGAAGGACATCATGATCAACATGCTGAACCCGCCGAAGAGCGATGCGCCGTTTGCGCTGCTCGATGTGGCCGGCGGTACCGGTGACATCTCCTTCCGCGCCGCCAGGAAGGCCGGCGCCGGCTTCCATGCGACCGTGTGCGACATCAACGGCGACATGCTCGAGGTCGGACGCCAGCGCGCGCTGAAGCAATATCTCGACGACAAGGTCTCGTTCGTCGAGGGCAATGCCGAGAAGCTCGCCTTCCCCGATCGCTCGTTCGACGCCTATACGATCGCCTTCGGCATCCGCAACGTGCCGCAGATCGAGCTGGCGCTGGCCGAGGCATTCCGCGTGCTCAAGCATGGCGGCCGCTTCCTGTGCCTGGAGTTCTCCACCGTCGAGATGCCAGGGCTAGACAAGCTCTATGACCTGTTCTCCTTCAACGTGATCCCGCAGCTCGGCCGCGCCGTCACCGGCGATGCCGAGTCCTACCGCTACCTCGTCGAATCCATCCGCCAGTTTCCGCGGCCCAACGCCTTCGCCGAGATGATCTCGGCGGCCGGCTTCTCCCGCGTGTCCTGGCAGACTCTCTCCGGCGGCATCGTCGCGCTTCATTCCGGCTGGCGTTTGTGATCTCCGCACTCACCCACATTACGCGGCTCGCCCGGGCCGCCCTGGTGTTCGCGCGCGAGGGCGTGTTCGGCGCCGTCGATCCGAGCCTGGCGCCGCCGCCGGGCCAGCTCGCGCTGAAGCTGGCGCGGCTCATCGAGCGCCCCGGCGCCAAGTCCGGGCCAAGGTTGTCGCGCGCGCTGGAGCGGATGGGCCCGGCCTATCTCAAGCTCGGCCAGTTCCTGGCGACCCGGCCCGACGTCGTCGGCGTCATCATGGCGCGGGATCTCGAATCGCTGCAGGACCGGCTGCCGCCGTTCCCGCAGGCCGAGGCCGAAGCGGTCATCGCCACCGCGCTCGAACGCCCGATCAGCCAGCTGTTCACGCATCTCGGTCCGCCGGTCGCCGCCGCCTCGATCGCGCAGGTGCATCGCGGCGAGGTCGAGCGCGACGGCATTCGTCGTCCGGTCGCGGTGAAGGTGCTTCGACCGAACGTCGCTGCGCGCTTCCGCCGCGACCTCTCCGATTTCTTCTTCGTCGCCGAAAAGGCCGAGGCGCATTCGTCGGAGGCGCGGCGGCTGCGGCTGGTCGAGGTCATCAACACGATGTCGCGCTCGGTCGCGATGGAGATGGACCTTCGCCTGGAGGCCGCTGCGCTCTCCGAAATGGCGGAGAACATCAAGGACGATCCGGATTTCCGCGTGCCCGCGGTCGACTGGGACCGGACCGCCAACACCGTGCTGACGATGGAGTGGATCGACGGCATCGCGCTGAACGATCACGCCCGGCTCGCGGAGGCGAATGTCGATCTGCCCGACGTCGGCCGCAAGGTGATCCAGAGCTTTCTCCGCCACGCCCTGCGCGACGGCTTCTTCCATGCCGACATGCATCCGGGCAACCTGTTCCTGGACCAGCAGGGACGGCTGGTCGCGGTCGATTTCGGCATCATGGGCCGGCTCGGCATGAAGGAGCGGCGCTTCCTGGCCGAGATCCTGCTCGGCTTCATCACCCGCGACTATCGCCGCGTCGCCGAAGTGCATTTCGAGGCCGGCTACGTGCCGCCGCATCATTCGGTGGAGAATTTCGCACAGGCCATCCGCGCCATCGGCGAGCCGATCCATAACCGCACGGCCGAAGAAATCTCGATGGCCAAGCTCTTGACCCTGCTGCTCGAGGTCACCGGCCTGTTCGACATGCGCACCCGGCCCGAGCTGATCCTGCTGCAGAAGACCATGGTGGTGGTCGAGGGCGTCGCGCGCGGCTTCGATCCCAAGCTCGACATCTGGAAGGTCGCCGACCCCGTGGTGCGAGAATGGATCGAGCGCAATCTCGGGCCGATCGGCCGGATCGAGGGCGCCGTCACCGGAATCGGCGAACTGGCCCGGCTGACCGCGACCCTGCCGGTGCTCGCCGCCCGCGCCGCCGCCGTGCTCGAGCACATGGAGACCATGACCCGCGACGGCCTCCGCCTGTCGCCCGAGACCATCGCCGCCATGGGCCGCACCGAAGGCAAGAAGAGCCGCTGGCGCGCCATCGCGCTGTGGGTCATCGCGCTGACCTTCATCGGCATTTTGTTCGCGGTGCTCAGGCTGTAGATTCGTAGGGTGGGCAAAGGCGCAGCCGTGCTGTCTCGTCGTACGAGATGGCGGTGACGCCGTGCCCACCGTCTCACCCTGGAGCCTGCCGATCGACGGTGGGCACGCTGCCGCCTACGGCGGCCGCTTCGCCCACCCTACATTGATTGCACTGCGATCAATTTCTGCTAGCATTGCTTGCATCTGGACCCTGCTGGGGAGGCGGACATGGCCAGCCTGACCATCCGCAAGCTCGACGACTCGCTCAAAACCTATCTACGACTGCGCTCGGCGCAGAACGGGCGCTCCGTCGAGGAGGAAGTCCGGGTCATCCTGCGCGCGCTGATCGAGCCGGTCGATCCGTCCGAGCCGACGACGGCAGCGCCAGCTCCAGCCGCTCTGCCTGAGCCTGGTCTCCCTCAGCCCGGCGCCGCCCGTGAAGCGCGCGTCACCCTGATCATCGGCGGCGGCATCGCGGCATACAAGTCGCTCGACTTGATCCGCCGTCTGAAGGAACGCCACATCCGCGTCCGCTGCGTGCTGACCAAGGCGGCGACGCAGTTCGTCACCGAGTTGGCCGCGTCAGCGCTGTCGGGCGACCGCGTGTTCACCGATCTGTTCGACGCGCGCAGCGAGTTCGACGTCGGCCACATCCGCCTCGCGCGCGACTGCGACCTGATCGTCGTCGCGCCGGCCACCGCCGACCTGATGTCGAAGATGGCGCACGGCGCCGCCGACGACCTCGCCAGCGCCATCCTGCTCGCGGCGAGCCGGCCGATCCTGCTGGCGCCGGCGATGAACCCGATGATGTGGAGCAACCCGGCCACGCGCCGCAACGCCGCCACCCTGCAGCGCGACGGCGTCCGGATGATCGGCCCCAACGCCGGCGAGATGGCCGAGAAGGGCGAGGCCGGCGTCGGCCGCATGGCCGAGGCCATCGAGATCGCGGACGCCGTCGTCGCCATGCTCAAGCCGCCGACGCCGCGCCCGCTCGCCGGCCGCCGCGTGCTGATCACGGCCGGACCGACGCACGAGCCGATCGATCCGGTGCGCTACATCGCCAACCGCTCCTCCGGCAAGCAGGGCTTTGCGATCGCCGCCGCCGCGCAGGCCGCCGGCGCCGACGTCCGGCTGATCGCGGGGCCGGTCGAGCTCGCCGATCCCAAGGGCGTCAACGTCACGCATGTCGAGTCGGCACGGCAGATGCTGGAAGCGGTCGAGGCCGAGCTGCCGGCCGACGTCGCGATCTTCGCCGCGGCGGTGGCCGACTGGCGCGTCGCCAACGAGGGCGGCCAGAAGCTGAAGAAGACGGACAAGGCGATTCCGCCGCTCGCGCTGGTTGAGAATCCCGACATCCTCGCAACGATCTCGAAGCTCAAAGACAAGCGGCCAGGTCTCGTGATCGGCTTCGCCGCCGAGACCGAGCACCTGATCGACAACGCGAAGGCCAAGTTCGCCCGCAAGGGCTGCGACTGGATCGTCGCCAACGACGTCTCGCCTGCGACCGGCGTGATGGGCGGCGACCGCAACACCGTGCATCTCTTGACGAAGGACGCCGATGGCGTCCATGTCGCGTCCTGGCCGATCATGACCAAGGACGAGGTCGCGACGGCGCTCGTTGCCGAGATTGCCAGAACCATGGGACCCGTTGCGTGACACAGACGATCGCGATCGACGTGCAGATCCTGCCGCATGGCGAGGGCCTGCCGCTGCCGGCCTATCAGACCGCACATGCCGCGGGGCTCGATCTGCTCGCCGCGGTTCCGGCCGATGCACCGCTTGTCCTTGCGTCAGGCGGCCACGCGATGGTGCCGACGGGATTGTCGATCGCGCTGCCCGACGGCTATGAGGCCCAGGTGCGGCCGCGTTCGGGGCTCGCTGCGCGTCACGGCGTCACGGTGCTGAACGCACCGGGCACGGTGGACGCGGACTACCGCGGCGAGATCTGCGTGCTGCTGATCAACCACGGCAAGGAACCGTTCACGATCCGTCGCGGCGAGCGCATCGCGCAGATGGTGATCGCCGCCGTGGTGCGCGCCGAGCTCAGCCTCGCGACAAGCTTGACGACGACCGCGCGCGGCAGCGGCGGCTTCGGCTCGACGGGCCGTTGAACTACGGGCTTGCCACTGTTCCGACTCGAAAGAGTCGATCGGCGGACGCATTTTCCTCAGGCGCAACCACCGTTCACGGTCTGGACTCTTACCGCTGGAGTCCCGAAGCGGTTATGGTTGATTGATTCGTGAGACGGCGCGGTCGACGCGATCGGCGCCGCGCGGAACTTCGTGCGGTTTGGGGCAAATATGTCGGGCGTGATCGTGGTGATGCGTCAGACGCTGCTGTCGTGCACGTCACTTGCGCGCAAAGGCCTGATGGGTCTCGCTGCGACTGCGCTTGCGCCGGCGACACCGGGCTTCGCAGGCGATGGCGTGCCGCCGGATGCGATCACGACGCTGTTCGAGCTGAGCCGTCCTGATATCGCCGAGGTCACGGCGATGCTGGCGCTGCTCGGCTTCTCCGTGGTCGCTGCAGTCGCGCTGGTGCGCACGCGTCTGGCGGCCGCGCGCAAGGAAGCGCGGCTGCGTGCCAATGTCGCCGAGCTGCAACTGCAGGCCGATCGCTACCGTGCGCTGCTGTTCGCCGAGCCGCAGATCCTGATCGCCTGGCCGGCCGGCGGCCATCGCCCGCAGATCTCCGGCGACACCTCGATGCTGGTGCCGCAGGATCAGCCGCAGCGCATTCTCGCCTTTGGAACCTGGCTGCCGCCGGAGCCCGCGCTGCAGCTCGACCGCGCCGTCGACGCGCTGCGCGAAGCGGGCGAAGGCTTCATGCTCAATCTCACCACCTCGCACGGCCATGCGATCGAGGCGATGGGCCGCGCCATCGGCGGACAGGCCATCGTGCGCATCCGCGAATTGTCCGGCCTGCGCCGCGAGCTCGCCGAGACGCAGCTCCGCTTCAAGGCGCTCGGCGAGGAGACGGAGTCGCTGCGCGCGCTGGCATCGGCGCTGCCGTGGCCGATCTGGGCGCGGCAGGCCAATGGCGCCCTCGCTTACGTCAACCCGGCCTATGCCCGCGCCGCGGACGCCCGCGACGTGCCGGACGCGATCGGCCGCAACATCGAGCTGCTCGACTCGGCCGACCGTATCGACCTGCAGCGTGCGCTCGGCGCCAACGGCCGTTTCGAGGGCCGGCTGCCGATCGTGACCGGCGGCGAGCGTCGCATGTATGACGTGCGCGCCTTCGTGCTGGGCCACGGCAGCGCCGGCGTCGCCATCGATGCCAGCGAGGCGGCGGCGCTGGATGCGGCCGTGGTGCGGATGCGGGAAGCACACCGGCGCACGCTCGACCAGCTGTCCTCGGGCGTGGCCGTGTTCGACGGCCAGCGCCGGCTCGCCTTCTACAACGACTCCTATCGCCGACTGTGGGGTCTCGATCCCGCCTTCCTGGACAGTCAGCCCGATGACTCGTCGGTGCTCGACCGTCTTCGCGCCGCGCGCAAGTTGCCCGAGCAGGCCGACTTCCGGGCCTGGAAGGCCAAGCTTCACGAGGCCTATCGCGCCGTCGAGGCCGCCAAGGACACCTGGTTCCTGCCCGACGGCCGCGCATTATCGGTCGTCACCACGCCGAACCCGGAAGGCGGCGTCACCTATCTGTTCGACGACGTCACCGAGAGCTTCGCGCTTGCCCGCCGCTTCGACGGCCTGATCCGGGTCCAGCGCGAGACGCTCGACAGCCTTGCCGAAGGCGTTGCGGTGTTCGGCTCGAACGGCCGGGTCGAGCTGTTCAATCCGGCCTTCGCCAAGATGTGGCGGCTGTCGCCGGATCAGTTGCGCGAGCATCCGCATATCGACACCGTGGAATCCTGGTGCCATCAGCTCTATGACGACGCCGTCGCCTGGCGCACCATCCGCGAGGCGATCACCTCGATCGAGAACCGGCTCGACGCGGCGCTGAAGCTCGAGCGCAAGGACGGCAGCGTGCTCGACTGCATGAGCCGTCCCCTGCCCGACGGCGCGACCATGCTCACCTTCCAGGACATCACCGATACCGAGAATGTCGAGCGGGCGTTGCGCGAGAGCAACGAGGCGCTCGAAGCCGCCGGCCAGATGAAGATCGACTTCGTCCACCACGTGTCCTACGAGCTGCGCGCGCCGCTGACGACGATCATCGGCTTCGCGCATTTCCTGTCGGATCCATCCACGGGACCGCTGACGCCGAAGCAGGCCGAGTATCTCGACTACGTCACCAAATCCACCAACGCGCTGCTCGCGCTCACCAACAACATTCTCGACCTCGCCACCATCGATGCCGGCGCCATGAAGCTCGAGCTCGGGCCGGTCGACGCCGCCAAGGCGATCGAGGCCGCGGCCGAGGGCGTGCAGGACCGCCTCGCCACCGATCGCATCCGCCTGACGATTGCGGTCGACCCCGATGTCGGCTCCTTCGTCGGCGACGAGCGCCGCGTCGTGCAGGTGCTCTACAATCTGCTCGCCAACGCCGTTGGCTTCTCGCCGCCGGATTCGAGCGTCGTCGTCAGCGCCCGCCGCACCGATCACAGCGTCACCTTCGCGGTCACCGATTCCGGCCCCGGCATTCCGCCCGAGGTGAAGGACAAGGTGTTCGAATGGTTCGAGAGCCATTCGCAGGGCTCGCGCCATCGCGGCGCCGGCCTCGGCCTGTCGCTGGTGCGCTCCTTCGTCGAGCTGCATGGCGGCAGGGTGCGGATGGATTCGGTGGTCGGCAAGGGCACCACGGTCACCTGTGACTTCCCGACCGACCACGTCGCGCAACGCAACGCCGCGGAATGACGGACCAGCTGACATTCACCACCGCGCTCGCGGACGAAGCCGCCACCGCCGCTCTCATGGCCGACCTCGCGCTGCTGATCGGCCCGGGCGCGCTGATCACGCTCACCGGCGATCTCGGCTCCGGCAAAACCGCGGCGGCGCGGGCGATGATCCGCTACCTCGCCGGCGACGACGAGCTGGAGGTGCCCAGTCCGACCTTCACTCTGGCGCAGAGCTACGACCTGCCGAGCTTCCCGCTGGTGCATGCCGATCTCTATCGCATCAGCGATGCATCGGAGCTCGAGGAGATCGGCCTGTCGCCGCTGCCGGAGGCGACCGTCGTGCTGATCGAATGGCCGGAGCGCGCCGGCAACGCTCTGCCGCTGGACCGCATCGACATCGCGCTGCGCCACGATCCATCGCAGGGCGACACCGCCCGCAGCGCCGAGGTCACCGGCAGCGGCAAGGCGGCCGCGGTGGTTGCGCGGCTGAAAGCCTTGCGCGAATTCCTCGCCGAGGCCGGGCACGCCAAATCGCGCCGCGAGCGCATGGCCGGTGATGCCTCGACCCGCTCCTATGCGCGGCTCCACAAGGGCGAGCGCGTCTCAATCCTGATGAACTCGCCGAAACGCCCTGACGGCCCGGCGACCTACAACGGCAAGCCCTATAGCGGCGCCGTGCATCTCGCCGAGGACGTCCGCCCCTTCGTCGCGATCGCCGCGGCCTTGCGCGGGCGCGGCATCTCGGCGCCGAAGATCAACGACGCCGATCTCGGCCAAGGCTTTCTCATCACCGAGGATCTGGGACGCGAGGGCGTGATCGAGGGCGACCCGCCACGACCGATCGTGGAGCGCTACGAGGCCGCGACCGATCTGTTGGCCACGCTGCACGCGCAGGACGTCCCCTCGGTGCTGCCGCTGGCGCCGCAGGTGACCTACGAGGTTCCGACCTTCGACGTCGAAGCCATGCTGATCGAGATCGGCCTGATGCTCGAATGGTACCTGCCCGACCGTGGCGTGGAGCTGTCGCAGGTGCTGCGGGCCGAATTCCTGGAAATATGGCGGGAGATGCTGGAGGCGCCGCTCGCGGCCAAGCCGACATCTAAGCCGACCTGGGTGATCCGCGACTACCACTCGCCCAACCTGCTCTGGCTGCCCGCGCGCGACGGCATCGCCCGCGTGGGCGTGATCGACTTCCAGGACGCGGTGATGGGACCACCGGCCTACGACGTGGTCTCCCTGGCGCAGGACGCCCGGATCGACGTGTCGCCCGAGATCGAGCGGGCGCTCCGAGAGCGCTACATCGCCGCGCGCCAAGCTGCGTCGACGGAGTTCGACGCCGACGAATTCAGCGCGCACTACGCGATCATGTCGGCCCAGCGCAACACCCGCCTGCTCGGCACCTTCGCCCGCCTCAACCGCCGCGACGGCAAGCCGCATTACCTCAAGCACCAGCCCCGCATCTGGGACTATCTCCACCGGTCGCTGGCCCATCCCGCACTGGAGCCGCTGCGCGACTGGTACGCGGCGAACGTGCCGCCGCCGGCGGGCATAGCTTGAAGCATCCTCTCATGGCACCGACGGTCCACTCCCCTCCCCCATGCGGGCAGGGGAGCCGACCGTCGCCATGGCAAGCTCGCACCATCGCTCTCACACCGTAGCTTTACCGGTTCTTAGCCATCCCCCCTTACCTTGCGCCCGCGGCGCCGGTTGCGCGCCGCGCGTGAATGGAGGTTGCGATGGCAGAGCGGATGAAGGGCGAACGCGTCGTCTTCGAGCGCGGCATCCCGGCTTTCATGATGGGCATCGACGGCACCTGGCGCCGCAACTGCACCATCGAGGACGTCTCGGAGACCGGGGCGAAGCTGACGGTCGAGGGCTCGGTCGAAGGCCTGCACCTGAAGGAGTTCTTCCTGCTGTTGTCGTCGACCGGCTTGGCCTACCGGCGCTGCGAGTTGGCCTGGGTCAATGGCGACCAGATCGGCGTCACCTTCCTGAAGCAGGGCAAGAAGAAGACCAACAAGCGCGCCACGGCCGAAGCCTGACCGAGCCACGACAGCCTGCGGCATCTTGCATCACGACGGCCGGGCAGCCGTCGCATATTCGTCATCGGCCCAGGCTATCGCAACCGGCCGAGACGATAGATGTTCTTGCGTGGTATGATTCGCACCACCGTTGATCGAGATGCCCTGAAGATGCCCGTCAAGCCGCACAAAGCCATGGTCCTCGCCGCCGGTCTCGGATTGCGCATGCGCCCACTGACCGAGACGATGCCCAAACCGCTGGTGCGCGTCGCCGGCCGCCCGCTGCTCGACCATGTGCTCGACCGCCTCGCCGAAGCCGGCGTCACCGAAGCCGTCGTCAACGTCCACTATCTCGCCGACCAGATCATCGCTCACACGGCCACACGCACCTCACCCCGCGTGACGATCTCCGACGAGCGCGACCAGGTGCTCGGCACCGGCGGCGGCGTCGTCAAGGCGCTGCCGCTGCTCGGCCATGAGCCGTTCTTCCACGTCAACTCCGACACGATGTGGATCGAGGGCGTGCGCCAAAACCTGTCCCGGCTCGCCGACGCGTTCGATCCCGAACGCATGGACATCATGCTGCTGATGGCGCCGACCGCGACCTCGATCGGCTACGCGGGTCAAGGCGACTACGCGATGCTCGCCGACGGCACCTTGCGCAAGCGGCGGGAGCATCAGGTGGTGCCGTTCGTCTATGCGGGCGCCGCGATCATCTCGCCGGCGATCTTCGACGGCGCGCCGAAGGGCGAGTTCTCGCTGACGAAGATGTTCGACAAGGCGAACGAGCAGGACCGCCTGTTCGGCCTCCGCCTCGAAGGCGTGTGGATGCATGTGGGCACGCCGGCCGCGGTGACGGAAGCGGAAGAGGCGCTGCTGGAGAGCGCGGTTTAGGGCGACTACGCACGGCCGCATGCACTCTGACCAAGAGGAAGGCGAATAGCGTCGCAAGATTCGTCAATGCCTTATTGCGACGGCAGGAATATCGCGCTGGTTGGCTCACAAAGCGTCTTTGCCAATACCTAGCCTCGCTAATTTTTGGCGTCGCCGCATGTTATTAATGACGCCTCACTGTGCTGCCGCAGTGATGTTCGTGCTATCATTCTATATGGACGATGATTCAGACGAGTTTGAACGCGAAGAGCCGCGTCGCTATCTTGATAAGCAAGAGGCCATCCGTCATTTAGTCCACGGAGCAATCCGACTTGTCTTATCCAAAGAAGATCCGTTCGTAATTCATCTCGTCGTACATTCGGCAGACAAGCTTCTGATCGACGTCGCGAAGAAAAAAGGAACATACCTTGAGCTTGATTGGGAGCTCTACATAAAGGACGAATACCACAAGCGCTTCTTCAAAGATTATCGTGAGACATACAACTACTTCAAACACGCAGATTCAGACTTCAACAAGCAACTACCAGTCCACGACATCGCCATGCTAAACGTAATGGCGGTCTTTTTGTGCGCGGTGAACTATACCAAGCTGTTCCAAATCTCATCACATCACGTTCGAGTATACTTCTGGTTTATTCAAACACTCATGCCGCATCTCGTGAAGGTGCCCGACCCGAAGTTCCAGGAAGCTTGGCAGAGTGCGCTCGAAACCGCGTTTTTTAACGCAACGCCGCTCGAATTTTTCAAGCTTATATCGGATCACGCCGACAAATTCTCCCTCAAGCTGGATGAAGAACTGGCATTCGACCTTCAAGATGTTTTGGATTTTTACCAGTCGCCGATTGCATCACTTCGCTCTGCAAATGCGAAACGAAGAGAACCGTAAACGCGAACCAACGCGACATTATTGGCTCGACATTTGTTCTGCCCAAGGGTTTCTGCAATCGACGGACAGCGCAGCGTAGATGTTCCTTGATTTGCCAGACACGCCCGACGGGCGACTCAGGCGGACCGCGCCTCCCATTTGCACTTATTGATCTGTACGTTTCTGCCCGGCACCGCTAGAAAATGCCGCGCCGAAAAACTCAATTCGCCTCGTCTCTCAATGCGATAACCGACGCAACCCTAGCGACATCCAAAATAGCTCTTTCGGTCTATCAGAATTTGTGTTTATAAGGCCCATCCCGCCTCGTTGCGAGGGGCGTATCGCGGTCGTCACGGACGTTGAGCGCGGGATGCGATGGCCTGTTGGGACCGCAGCGTGCTCTTGGCGCGCCGACGAACGGTTCTGGCAGGACGGCGAAATCGTAAGGTCCCGGCATCCCGATGCTGATGCCAAGCTCGTGCCGCTGCTGACGCAGGCACGGGCGACGGTGGCTACAAGCCGGCACACCGAGGAGAGGACGTATAAGCCGTAAACCCATCGCGCAGGGAAGGCCGGGTCGCTCCGGCTGAACCTGTGGTTCCTGCCGCCTGCATTTTTGTTTGCAGGCGGGCCACGGGTGCCAGTCGGCACTCGGCCTTCCCTGCGCCCTTGCATTCATGGGGGCGAGAGTTTTGGCATCACTCGGACGCAGAGGTGTCGCGAGAATGAGAACGCATGACGCCGACGGTTTCCGCTTAAGGGAGGGCGTACGGCGCGGGACGCTTTGCTCACAAGGCCAGGGCGCAGAACCCCATAGCCACCAGCGGCGGAGTGGCGGCGACTGGTCAATACCATCGCCCAACACATGACGGCCGGTGATTATGGATCCCGGATCGACGCCTACGACAGCACTGACGCGCTGCCCGAGACTTGCCCGGGACAACACCGAATGTGTCGACGTTGCGTGATCGTCTCACTCATCTCGGCAGGACAATTCACCCGGGACCGCCGCTTCTGCCACGAATATCTGTCTCGCCGAGAGCCGTCATCGACAATCGCAATGGGGTGACGCCGGACCTATCAACACCCGTCCACACCCCGGATATGACCTTCCGGCCTCAGCTCCCTATATAGACCCTCAGGAGCAACTCGCGAATCGCAGGGCCATGCGCGTCTTCACCGTTCCCATCTCGGCGCCGTTCCTGCGCAGCGTGATCGCCGCGCTGGTCGGCGGCCGGCTGGTCGACGGCTTCGAGGCACGCAGCGACCCCGCCCGGCTCGCGACCGCGACGCTGTATCTGCCGACGCGGCGCTCGCTCCGGGTGGCACGCGAGATGTTCCTCGAGGAGCTGAAGACCGATGCCGCGGTGCTGCCGCGCCTCGTCGCGCTCGGCGACATCGACGAGGACGAGCTCGCCTTCGCGGAGGACCGCGACGCGTTCCTCGGGCCGGCGCCGCTGGAGATTCCGGAACGGCTCGACGACCTGCAGCGCCGGCTTACGCTGGCACGGCTGGTGGCGGCCTGGGCCAAGACGCCGGTGTCGGCGCCGCTGGTGATCGGCGGGCCCGCCTCGACGCTCGCGCTGGCCGGCGACCTCGCACGGCTGATCGACGACATGGTGACGCGCGGCGTGTCGTGGGACGCGCTCGACGCGCTGGTGCCGGATCAGCTCGACAAATACTGGCAGTATTCGCTCGAGTTCCTGCGCATCGCGCGGACCGCGTGGCCGGCCTATCTGCAGGAGATCGAGCGCATCGAGCCGGCGGCGCGGCGCGATCTGTTGATCGCGGCCGAAGCCGCGCGGCTGTCGGCGCATGCCGATGGTCCCGTCATTGCCGCCGGCTCCACCGGCTCGATGCCGGCGACGGCAAAATTCCTGCTCGCCGTCGCCAAGCTTCCGCATGGCGCGGTGGTGCTGCCTGGGCTCGACACCGATCTCGACGAAGCCGCGTGGAATTCGATCGGCGGTGCCAGGGACCGCGCCGGCCGCGTGTTGACGCCGCCCGCGGTCAACCATCCGCAATATGCCATGCATCTGCTGCTCAAGCGCTTCGGCCTGGACCGGCGCGACGTGGTCCGTCTCGTCCCAACCGGCCGCGGCGGCCGGGAGGTGTTGATCTCAGAGGCGATGCGGCCGTCGGAGGCGACCGCCGTCTGGCACGAGCGGCTGCGCCAGTTCGACATCGCCGCCAACATCGCGGAAGCCATGGACAACCTCGCGGTCGTCGCTGCGCCCAATCCGGAGATGGAGGCGCTGGCGATCGCGATCGCGATGCGCGAGGCGCGCCATCTCGGCAAATCGGCCGCGCTGGTGACGCCGGACCGCGCGCTGGCCCGCCGCGTGATGGCGGCGCTAGCGCGCTGGCACCTCACCTTCGACGACTCCGGCGGTGATGCGCTGTTGGAGACGCCCGCCGGCATCTTCGCGCGCCTCGCCGCCGAAGCCGCCGCGCGCGGGTTGGAGCCGCCGACCCTGCTGGCGCTGCTCAAGCATCCGCTGTGCCGGCTCGGCCGCGCCGCGAATGGCTGGAAGAGTGCCATCGAGACGCTGGAGCTCGCGGTGCTGCGCGGCACGCGGCCGCAAGCCGGAACCGGCGGGCTCGCGCGCGACTTCGCGCGCTTCCGCGACGAGCACACCAAGCTGCACCAGGGCGAGGTATCATCGCTGCACAAGGCCGAGCCGCGCGCGCGTCTCAGTCCCGAGCAGCTCGACCGCGCCGGCGCGCTGATCGCGCAGTTGCAGACGGCGCTGGCGCCGCTGGAAAACCTCGCCTCGCCGCGCCCGCAGGATTTCGCTGAGCTCGCCGCGCGGCATCGTGAGGTGTTGATTGCACTGTCTTCCGACGATGTCGGTCTCAGCACCGCCTTCACCGATCGCGACGGCGCCGCGCTGGCACGCTGCTTCGATGACCTGCTCGCGTCCGGCGAGCGCTGCGGCCTGATGGCGCCGCTGGCGGACTATCCGGATCTGTTCCATACCGCCTTCTCCGATCGCGCGGTGCGCCGGCCCGAGCGCCACGGTGCGCAGCTGCAGATCTACGGTCCGCTCGAAGCGCGGCTGATGCAGGCCGACCGCATGATCGTGGGCGGCCTGATCGAGGGCATCTGGCCGCCGGCGCCGCGAATCGACCCCTGGCTGAGCCGTCCGATGCGGCATCAGCTCGGCCTCGACCTGCCCGAGCGCCGCATCGGACTATCAGCACACGATTTCGCGCAATTGCTCGGCGCGCCCGAGGTGATCCTGACCCACGCCGCAAAGTCCGGCGGCGCGCCCGCCGTGGCCTCGCGCTTCCTGCATCGGCTCGAAGCCGTCGCCGGCGCCGAGCGCTGGAAGGCGGCGGAGGCGCGCGGTGACATCTACGTCCGCTATGCCGAGGTGCTCGACCAGCCCGCGACCGTGAAGCCGATCGAGCAGCCGGCGCCGAAGCCGCCGCTGGCGGCACGGCCGCTGCGCATGTCGGTGACCGCGATCGAAGACTGGCTGCGCGATCCCTACACCATCTTCGCGCGCTACATCCTGCGGCTCGATCCGCTCGATCCCGTCGACATGCCGCTGTCATCAGCCGATCGCGGCTCGGCGATCCACGAGGCGATCGGCGAGTTCACGCAAGTTTATGCCGATGCGCTGCCGCTGCATCCGGCGCATGCGCTGCGCGTGATCGGCGAGAAGCATTTTGCACCATTGATGGAGCGTCCCGAGGCGCGGGCGCTGTGGTGGCCTCGCTTCCAGCGCATCGCCGGCTGGTTTGCGGCGTGGGAGAGCGGGCGACGCGCGCAGATCGGCGCGATCACCGCGGAGATCCGCGGCGAAATCGGCATTCCGCTCGACAATGGCCGTACCTTCATCCTGTCGGCGCGCGCCGACCGCATCGAGCAGCGTGCCGAGGGCACCTACGCCATTCTCGACTACAAGACCGGGCAGCCACCAACGGCCAAGCAGGTGCGCATGGGCCTGTCGCCGCAGCTCACGCTTGAAGCCGCGATCCTCCGCGAGGGCGGCTTCGACGGCATTCCGGCCGGCAGCCTGATCAGCCAGCTCGTTTATGTCCGGCTGTCCGGCAACAACCCGCCGGGCGAGGAGCGCATTCTCGAGCTGAAGATCAACAAGAGCGACCCGCCGCAGCATCCGGACCAGGCCGCGCAGGAGGCGCGCGAAAAACTCGAAGCGCTGATCCGCAGCTTCGAGGACGTCAATCAGGGCTACACCTCGCTGAACCTGTCGATGTGGGCCAACCGCTACGGCAGCTATGACGACCTCGCCCGCATCAAGGAATGGTCGGCGGCCGGCGGCCTGGGAGTGGAGGAATGGTGAAGGCGCCCCGCCCCATTCCGCAGGCCGTGCGCGAGGCGCAGACGCGCGCATCGAACCCGGCGGCCTCCGCGTTCGTGTCGGCCAATGCCGGCTCGGGCAAGACGCATGTGCTGGTGCAGCGCGTGATCCGGCTGCTGCTCGACGGCGTGCCGCCGGAGAAGATCCTCTGCATCACCTTCACCAAGGCCGCCGCCGCCAACATGGCCGAGCGCGTGTTCTCGACGCTCGGCCATTGGGTGACGCTCGACGACGACGCGCTGGATGACGCGATCCGATCCACCGGCATTCCCAACCCCGACAAGAAGCTGCGCGCCTCGGCGCGCAAACTATTTGCCAGCGCGCTGGAGACGCCGGGCGGGCTGAAGGTGCAGACCATCCACGCGCTGTGCACCCGGCTGCTGCAGCAGTTTCCATTCGAGGCCAACGTTCCCGCGCGGTTCTCGGTGCTCGACGAGCGCGACCAGACCGAGATGATGGAGCGCGCCAATCTCAAGGTGCTGCTCGATGCCTCCAGGGCGCCGGACAGCGCGGTCGGCCGGGCGCTGCAGGTGGCGATGGCCAATGCCGCCGACTCGACCTTCAAGGACGTCGTGCGCGAGGCTTGCCTGAGCCGCGATCATTTCATGGCCTGGACCGATGGCGCCGGCCGCGTCGAGGTCGCCGCGCAGCATCTCGGCGAAGTACTTGGCATCGGCGCTGATGAGACGCTGGAGGCGATCGAGCGCGACATTCTTGACGGTCCAAACCTGCCGCGCGCGGACTGGACCGAGATCGCCGGTCGGCTGGATGGCGGCGCCAAGACCGACCAGAAGCAGGCGGAGCAACTTCGCGCTGCACTGGCGTTCTCTGGAGCCGATCAGGTCGACGAATATCTCCGGCTGTTTCTCACCGACGACAAGCAGCCGCGCAAATCGCTGCTGACCAAGAAGTTCGCCGACGCCAATCCGGGGTTGGCGGGTCTGTTCGATTCCGAGGCCGCCCGGCTCGACCGCCTGATCGAGAAGCGCCGCGCCGCTGTCGTGCGCGACCGCACCGAGGCGCTGCTGCAGATCGCGACAGCGGCAGCCGCGAACTATCGCCGCGAGAAGGAGGAGCGCGGGCTGCTCGACTATGACGACCTGATCGACAAGACACTGGCGATGCTCAACCGCGTCTCCGCCGGCTGGGTCCACTACAAGCTCGACCGCGGCGTCGATCACGTGCTGATCGACGAGGCCCAGGATACGAGCCCACGGCAGTGGGACATCGTTGCCCACATCATCGAGGAATTCACGGCTGGCGCCGGCGCGCGCGACGGCCTGACACGGACGATCTTCGCCGTCGGCGACGAGAAGCAGTCGATCTTCTCGTTCCAGGGCGCCGACCCGCACGAGTTCGATGCGCGCCGGCGGCAGTTGCAGAAGCGCTTCACCGACGCCGGGCTGTTGTTCGATCCGGTGTCCTTCACCTATTCGTTCCGCTCCGGGCCGACGGTGCTGCACGCGGTCGACCACGTGTTCCGCGAGCGCGACGTCTACAGCAGCATTCACTCGCCTGACATCGGCCATCCCATCCACAACGCGCTGACCGATGCCGGACCAAGCATGGTCGAGCTCTGGAGCCTGTGCGAGCGCGACGACCGCAAGGAGATCGAGGGCTGGCGCGCGCCGTTCGACGGCGTCTCCGTCACCAGCCCCGAGGTCAAGCTTTCCAGGCGCATCCAGGCCGAGATCAAGCGGCTCATTCGTGCGGGCACGATGACCGGCCATGACGGCGCGCGGCGGCGGCTCAGCTATGGCGACATGCTTATCCTGGTGCGCCGGCGCGGCAACGCCTTCGATGCCGTGATCCAGGCGCTGAAGCACGCCGGCATCCCCGTCGCCGGCGCCGACCGGCTGAAGCTGACCGAGCACATCGCGATCATCGACCTGATGAACCTCGCCGACGCGCTGCTGCTGCCGCAGGACGACCTCGCGCTGGCCACGGCGCTGAAGAGCCCGCTGTTCGGGCTCAACGACGAGGATCTGTTCAAGCTGGCGTGGCAGCGTCGCGGCTCGCTACGTGATGCACTCACGGTGCATGCCGCTGACGACGAGCGGCTGCAGGCGGTCGTCCGACGCCTGCAGCAATGCGAGCGCCGTGCGTCTGAGGACACGCCGTTCGCGTTCTATGCCTGGCTGCTTGGCGGCGATGGCGGCCGGCGCCGCATCCTGGCGCGACTCGGCCACGAGGCCAATGACGCGCTCGACGAATTCCTGGAGCTGGCGCTGTCCTATGAGCGCAAGGCGCCGGCCTCGCTGCAGGGATTCATCGCCTGGCTGCGCGCCGCCGACACCGAGGTGAAGCGCGACATGGAGATTTCGCGCGATGAGGTGCGCGTCATGACCGTGCACGGCGCCAAGGGCCTCGAAGCCTCCGTCGTCTTCCTGGTCGACACGACGTCATCGCCGGCGGATTCGCAGCGGCTGCGGCTGATCCACGTGCCGCATGGCGAGCAGGAGATCGTGGTCTGGGCCGGCCGCAAGGCCGACGATCCGCAAGCCGTGGCTGCGGCGCGCACGGCGATGCTCAAGGAAACCGAGGACGAATATCGGCGGCTTCTCTATGTCGCGATGACGCGCGCCGCGGATCGGCTGGTCATCGGCGGCTGCATGCCGGGCAACATGAACAACGTCCGCGGCGGCAGCTGGTACGACCTGATGGCGCGCGGCCTTGACGCGGCGGGCCTGCAGGTCGAGGTGACCGAAACCGAGGACGGGCCGGTCAAGCGCTACGCGCGGGCCGAGGACATCGCGGAAACCGCTGCTGACGAAACGCAGCGCATGGTCGAGACGGCCGTCGAGCTGCCGGCGTGGCTGCGCACGGCGGCGGCGGAGGCGCCCGGCGAGGTCGCCGTGCTCCGGCCATCCGATCCGTCCGCCGACGAGCGGCCGGTGCGCACGGGCGAATCGCTGGCCGCGCGCAGCCTCGCGGTGCAGCGCGGCACGCTGGTGCATCGCCTGCTGCAGTCGCTGCCCGAGGTGCCGCCGGAGCGGCGGCGCGATGCCGCGCTGCGATATCTGATTCGCAACGCCGCCGACTGGCCGGAGGACGAGCGCGCGGGACTCGCGGAACGCGTGCTCGCCGTGGTCGAAGACCCGCGCTTTGCCGCGGTGTTCGCTGCCGGGAGCCGGGCGGAAGTCTCGATCGTGGGCCGCCTCGCACTGGCCGGCCAGCCTCCGGCGCTGGTCTCCGGCCAGATCGACCGACTGGTGGTGACCGAGGCCGAGGTGCTGATCGTCGACTTCAAGACCAACCAGCAGCCGCCCTCGGGACTCGCCGACGTGCCCCCGGCCTATGTCCGGCAGCTCGCGCTGTACCGCGCCGTGCTCGGCCAGTTGTACCCCGGACGAAACGTCCGCGCCGCGCTGCTCTGGACCGAAGCTCCTGAATTCATGGAGCTTCCGGCCTCCGCGCTGGACGCCGTGCTGCCATCCCAGCACGACTGAGTGAGCCCGCTTGACCCGGCATCACGCCATTCCTACTTTGACACCCACGCTGAGGCGGCGCGTCCGCGCCGCTCCCTCCAACCGAACGAGGTAATTCCATGGCCGTTGGCAAGGTTTCCGACGCCGATTTCGAAAGCGAAGTGCTCAAGGCCGACGGCCCGGTCGTGGTCGACTTCTGGGCCGAGTGGTGCGGCCCGTGCCGCATGATTGCGCCCGCCCTCGACGAGATCTCGAGCGCGATGGGCGACAAGGTCAAGATCGTCAAGCTCAACGTCGACGAGAGCCCGAAGACGGCCTCGAAGTACGGCGTGATGTCGATCCCCACCCTGATGGTATTCAAGGGCGGCGAGATGGCCTCGCGCCAAGTCGGCGCTGCGCCGAAGGCGAAGCTGCAGCAGTGGATCTCGTCGGCGGTCTGACGCTCCACGATCCAGGATTTTTGTCGAACGGCCGGCGGAATCGCCGGCCGTTCGCGTTGAGGGGGTGTGTTTCAGCGTTTTCGGATGTCGCCATGCCCGCCCGCGCCCATCGCTCGCCCTCCCGCAAATCCGGTTTGCTGGCCATGGAGGCGCGCTCGGTGGATGCAATCCCGCGCGGCGAGGACTGGCAATACGAGCCGAAATGGGACGGCTTCCGCTGCCTGCTCGCGCGCGAGGGCGCTCAGGTGACGATGCAGTCGAAAGCCGGCGAAGATCTCGCCCGCTACTTCCCCGAGGTGGTCGCTGCGGCACGCCAACTGAAGGCAACCAGCTTCATCCTCGACGGAGAGCTGGTGGTGCCGCAGGTGAAGTCGTTCTCGTTCGATGCGTTGCTGCAGCGGATTCATCCCGCCGCCAGCCGGGTGAAGAAGCTGTCGGTGGAGACGCCGGCGCTGTTCCTCGCCTTCGATCTGCTGGCGAGTGGCAAGAAGGAGCTCGTGACGCACACGCTGCACGAGCGGCGGCCGGCGCTGGAGGCGTTTGCGGAAGCGAACTTCGCCGGGCACCCGACGTTTCGGCTGTCGCCGGCGACGACGCGCTTTGCGACCGCGCAAGACTGGCTGGCGCAATCCGGCGGCGGCTCGGATGGCGTGATCGCCAAGCGCATCGACCTGCCCTACCAGGCAGGCAACCGCGACGGCATGCAGAAGATCAAGCGCTATCGCTCGGCCGATTGCGTGATCGGCGGCTTCCGCTACGCCACCAACAAGGGCGCCCAGGGGCGCAAGCTGGTCGGCTCGCTGCTGCTCGGGCTCTACGACGATGACGGCCTGCTGCATCACGTCGGCTTCACCTCCGCGCTCAAGAAGGACGAGAAGCCCGCGCTGACCGACAAGCTCGAGCCGCTGATCTCGCCGCCCGGCTTCACCGGCAATGCGCCGGGCGGGCCGAGCCGCTGGTCGACCGAGCGCTCCGCGGAGTGGTGTCCGCTGAAACCGAAGCTGGTGATCGAGGTCTGCTACGACCATTTCTCCGGCGAGCGCTTTCGCCACGGCACCTCGATCCTGCGCTGGCGGCCCGACAAATCGCCGAGGCAATGCACGTTCGAGCAGCTCGAGCAGAGGGTCGCCGATCCCTGGAAACTGCTCGCGTGAGCTCAGCGGATCCAGCCGGTCGCAAGCGCCGATGCAAATTCCTCGTCGCCATTGGCGCGCGCGAGCGCAGCCATGGATCGGTGATCATAGGGCACGTGGCGGAAGCTCACGCTCCAGCCGGACGACGTCAGCTCAAGGATCGCGTAGCGCGCATCAGGCGTGCCGGCCTGCACGACATGCGGATGCGGCGCGTTATAGGAATAGCCGGGGCTGCCGACGCTGCCCGGATTGACGATCAGCCGACCGTCGCGCAAGCGCACCGCACGGGCCGTGTGGGTATGGCCACACAGGATCAATGATTGCGAAATGCCGGCGGCCAGTCGCTCGATGTCGTCGAGCAGCGCGCAAGTGATCGCACCGTCCTGAGCGACGCGCTCGAGCCAGTAGACGTTGTCGTCATCGGGCGTCGCGTGACATAGAAACACCTCGTCCTGATACACGGCCGTCGCCGGGATCGTGCGCAGCCAGTCGAGATGATCAGCTTCGAGCTGGGCGTAAGCAGGCCGCTCCCATGCGCCCATCTTCTCCGGCGGTCGATCGATCAGCCAGCGATCGTGGTTGCCGCGGACATGCACCGCATCGAGCGGCATCAGCATGTCCATCGTCTTGCGCGCGTCGAGCGGGCCGCTCGCCATGTCGCCGAGGTTGACGATCTCGGTCACGCCTTGCGCACTGATATCCGCGAGCACGGCCTCCAGTGCGAGGTGGTTGCCGTGGACGTCCGCGATCGCGGCAAAGCGCATGCGCCATTCCTCTCAGGTCGGCGGGGTGCCGTTGAGGTCGAGCACGTGGCCCGCGAGATAGAGCGACCCCGTGATCAGGATACGCGGCGGGACCTCATAGGCAAGCCGCGCGATGCCGGCCAGTGCCGACGCGACACCATCGGCGATCTCGACGCGCATGCCGAGCGTGCGCGCGGCGGCGGCCAGATCAGCCGGCGCCATCGCCTTGCTCTCGTTCGGAATCGGCACGACGATGATGTGGCGCGTCAGGCCGGCGAAGTTGACCAAGAAGCCCGCGGCGTCCTTGTTGCCCATCATGCCGACGATGACGACGAGCTGCCGCGACACGCGCTCCTCGAGATCCCCGATCGCCGCGGCGACGACACGGCCGCCTTCGGCATTGTGGCCGCCGTCGAGCCAGATCTCCGCGCCCTGCGGCGCGATCGCGGTGAGCGCGCCGCTCGACAGCCGCTGCATGCGCGCCGGCCATTCGGCGCCGACGATGCCGTCCTCGAACGCCTTGGTGGCGAGCTTGAACTGATCGACCGCGCGCAAGGTCGCGATCGCGAGGCCCGCATTGTCGAACTGATGCCGGCCGAACAGTTTTGGCGCCGGAAGATCAAGAAGACCACGGTCGTCCTGATAGACCAGCCGGTTGCGCTCGACACTGACGTGCCAGCTCTCGCCCGCGGCAAACAACGGCGCGCGCTGTCGCCTGGCCTCGCGCTCGATCACGGCCATCGCATCGGGCTCCTGCGCCGCCGAGATCACCGGGCAGCCGCGCTTGATGATGGCGGCCTTCTCGGCCGCGATCAGCGCGCGGGTGTCACCGAGAAACTCCATGTGGTCCATGCTGATCGGCGTCAGCACGGAGGCCGCGACCTGCTCGACAACATTGGTGGAATCGAGCCGGCCACCGAGGCCGACTTCGAGCAGCACGACATCGGCTGGATGCCTTGCGAACAGCACGAAGGCCGCGACGGTCTTGACCTCGAAGAAGGTGATCGGCGCGCCGGCATTGACCCGCTCGCACTCCAAGAGCGCGGAGATCAGCTCGTCGTCCTCGACCAGGACGCCACCGCCGACCTGGCCGAGCCGATAGCTCTCGTTGATGCGCACCAGCCAGGGCGAGGTGAAGACGTGGACGCGCAGCCCCGCGGCCTCGAGCATTGCGCGCAGATATGCGACCGTGGAGCCCTTGCCGTTGGTGCCGGCGACGTGGATGACCGGCGGCAGCTTGCGCTCGGGATGACCGAGCTGCGCCAGCAGCCGGTGCATGCGATCCAGCCCGAGCGAGATCCGGCTCGGATGCAGGGCAGAAAGCCGCGTGATCAGCTCGTCGAGCGACGGTCTTGGCTGGGCGGCAGAATCGTTCACGCGCTCGTTGCGACCGCCGGCGCTTCCGCGGCTTCGGCGGGCTTGGCCGGCGGCGGCAGCTGCGGCGCGGGCTTGGCGTGTTCGATGGCCGGCGCCTTGGTCAGCAATCGGCACAGCCGCGCCAGCGTCGGGCGCAGGTCATGACGGTGCACGACCATGTCGACCATGCCGTGGTCGAGCAGGTATTCCGCACGCTGGAAACCTTCGGGCAGCTTCTCGCGAATGGTCTGCTCGATCACCCGGGCGCCGGCGAACCCGATCAGCGCACCGGGCTCGGCAATGTGGACGTCGCCGAGCATCGCGTAGGACGCGGTGACGCCGCCGGTGGTCGGATTGGTCTGCACGACGATGTAGGGCAGCTTGGCCTCGCGCAGCATCTGGACAGCGACCGTGGTGCGCGGCATCTGCATCAGGGACAGGATGCCTTCCTGCATGCGCGCGCCGCCGGAGGCCGCGAACACGATGAACGGCGACTTCTTCTCGACCGCGAGCTCCAGGCCACGCACGATCGCCTCACCGGCGGCCATGCCGAGCGAACCGCCCATGAAATCGAAATCCTGCACGGCGATGACGACGCCCATGCCTTCGAGCTTGCCGAAGCCGACCTTCACCGCATCGTTCATGCCTGTCCGCGCCCGCGCATCCTTGATGCGGTCGGCATAGCGGCGCTCGTCGCGGAATTTCAGCGGGTCGGGCGTGACCTCGGGCAGCGCGACGTCGAACCAGGTCTCGTTGTCGAACATCGACTTCAGCCGCGCCACCGCGCCCATGCGCATGTGGTAGTTGGAGCCGGGGATGACGAACTGGTTGGCCTCGACGTCCTTGTAGAACACGAGCTGTCCGGAATCCGGGCACTTGATCCAGAGGTTCTCCGGCGTCTCGCGGCGCAGGATGTTGCGGATCTTCGGCCGGACCACATTGGTAAGCCAGTTCATGTGTCGCTCCGTGTTGCGGTCGCCCGGATATATGGCGGGACGGCGGGGTCACGGCAAGACGGCCGCGACATCCGCTCGGATAGTGGTTGACGGCCTATTCCGCGGCCTGTTGCGCGCCGCGCACGCCCTGGGCGAGAGCGGCGGCCAGATCGGCGACCGCACTGACGGTCTTGGCGGTCGCGCGGTCCTCAGCATCGAGGCTGGCGCGGAGTGCGTCGACCAGGGCGGTGCCGACCACGGCGCCATCGGCATGGGCTGCGATGGCGCGGGCCGTCTCCGGTGTCCGGATGCCGAAGCCGACGCAGACGGGCAGCGCCGTATGGCGCTTGATGCGCGCCACGGCGGCGCCCACAGCCGACGAATCCGCGGCCGCCGCGCCGGTGATGCCGGTGATCGAGACGTAGTAGACGAAGCCCGAGGTGTTCGCGAGCACCGCCGGCAGCCGCTTGTCATCGGTGGTCGGCGTCGCCAGCCGGATGAAGTTGAGCCCGGCCTTCAGCGCGGGGATGCAGAGCTCGGTGTCCTCTTCCGGCGGCAGGTCGACGATGATCAGGCCGTCGACGCCGGCGGTCTTGGCATCGTCGAGAAACCTGTCGACGCCGTAGATGTAGATCGGGTTGTAGTAGCCCATCAGCACGATCGGCGTGTCGACATCGCTGTCGCGGAAGCTGCGCACCAGTTGCAGCGTCTTCCTCAGGGTCATGCCGGCCTTCAGCGCGCGCAGGCCCGCCGCCTGGATCGACGGACCGTCGGCCATCGGATCGGTGAACGGCATGCCGATCTCGATGATGTCGGCGCCAGCCTGCGGCAGCGCCTTGACGATCGCCAGCGAGGTTTCAGGATCAGGGTCGCCTGACATCACGAAAGTGACGAACGCCGAGCGGCCTTCCTTTTTCAATTGCGCGAAACGCGCATCCATCCGGCTGGTCACGATGCCTTCGCCCTTCCTCGCAAGATGTCGCCCACCTGCGGCACGTCCTTGTCGCCGCGGCCGGACATGTTGACCACCATCAGGTGGTCTTTCGGCTTCTTCGGCGCGAGCTCCATGACCTTGGCGATCGCATGCGCCGGCTCCAGCGCCGGGATGATGCCTTCGAGCCGCGATAGCAATTGGAACGCGGCCAGCGCCTCCTCATCGGTCGCCGACAAATAGTTCACGCGGCCGACCTCGTGCAGCCAGGAATGCTCCGGTCCGATACCGGGATAGTCGAGACCGGCCGAGATCGAATGCGCCTCCTCGATCTGTCCGTCCTCATCCATCAGCAGATAGGTGCGGTTGCCGTGCAGCACGCCGGGACGGCCACCGGCGATCGATGCCGCATGCAGCTGCGTGAGGCCGTGGCCTGCGGCCTCGACGCCGTAGATCTCGACGGAGGGATCATCGAGGAACGGATGGAACAGGCCCATCGCATTGGAGCCGCCGCCGATGCAGGCGATCAGCGAATCCGGCAGGCGGCCTTCGGCCTGCTGCATCTGCGCGCGCGTCTCGCTGCCGATCACCGACTGGAAGTCGCGCACCATCATCGGATAGGGGTGCGGGCCGGCGACGGTGCCGATGCAATAGAACGTGTTGTGGACGTTGGTGACCCAGTCACGCAGCGCCTCGTTCATCGCATCCTTCAGCGTCTTCGCACCGGACTGCACCGGCACCACCTTGGCGCCGAGCATCTCCATGCGGATCACGTTCGGCTGCTGCCGCTCGACGTCGACGGCACCCATGTAGACGACGCAGTCCAACCCGAAGCGCGCGCACAGCGTCGCCGTCGCCACGCCATGCTGGCCGGCGCCGGTCTCGGCGATGATGCGCTTCTTGCCCATCCGGCGCGCGACCATGATCTGGCCGAGCACGTTGTTGACCTTGTGCGAGCCGGTGTGGTTCAGCTCCTCGCGCTTGAAATAGATCTTGGCGCCGCCGAGATGCTCCGTCAGCCGCTCCGCGTAGTACAGCGGCGAGGGACGGCCGACGTAGTTCTTGAGGTAGCCGTTCATCTCGGCATGGAACGCCGGATCGGCCTTGGCCTCCGCATAGGCCTTTTCCAGGTCGAGGATCAGCGGCATCAGGGTTTCGGCGACGAAGCGGCCGCCGAAGATGCCGAAGTGGCCGCGGTCATCAGGGCCGCTGCGGTAGGAATTGGGAATGGCTGTCGTCATTGAACGCTCAACTCTTCAGCGGCCCGCGCCGCGCGAATGAAATCCCGGATCATGTCGCAATCCTTCACACCCGGCGTTCGCTCGACGCCGGATGACACGTCGACGCCGCCGGCGCGCGTGATCCGCACGGCCTCGGCGACGTTGTCGGCGCTCAGGCCGCCGGACACCATGAACGGGCGATCGAGTTTCAGGCCCTGCAGCAGACGCCAATCGAAGGTAGCCCCGAGTCCGCCGGGACGGGTCGCATCCTTCGGCGCCCGCGCGTCGAACAGGATGCGGTCGCACACATCGGCGTAGCCCGCCAGCGGCGCAAGATCGGCGTCGGTCGCGACCGGAATGGCTTTCATGATGGGCAGGCCGAAGCGCTGCTTGAGGTCGCGGATGCGCGCGATGCTTTCGCGGCCATGCAGCTGCAGGAGATCAGGCCGCAGCGTCTCGACGATATTTTCGATCATCGCGTCGTCGGCATCGACGGTCAGCGCCACCTTGAGCGCGCGCCCCCTGACGTCACGGCCCAGCTCACGCGCGGCCGTCAGGTCGACATGGCGTGGGGACGGCGGAAAGAACACGAAGCCCACCATGTCGGCGCCCGCGTCGAGCGCCGAAGCGAGGGTATCGGGCGTGGTCAGGCCGCAGATTTTGACGAGCAGGGACATCGATGAACAACGCACGTCCGGGCGGAAAGGATCACCAGAAGCCGGCGGCTTCAAAGGCCGCCGAGCTTGGGCGCCTTCTACAACGCGGCGCCCTGCTTGTCTCGCCCATAAGGGGCGAAAAGCCGCGCCGGCGCCGCCGGAACCAGAGATTGTGCCGAGCCCTGATTTGCACGCGCCGCGGCGCTCAACTGCACCACCTGCGCACGGGCCGCTTCGGCATCGGCCTGATGACGGCGCGCGGCCCGCCGCCAGCGGCGCTGGCCGATCCAGGTGGCACAACCACCTGCGATCACGCCCAGGATCGCGACGGCGATGATCAAGGCGAACAACGGGACCGATACCGCGAGCGCCGGATCGGTCGCGTTGAACGGATCAAACGATACGGTAACGAAATGCCGATTGGCGACCGCGAAGATGACGAACAGCACCAGCAGCGGAAGGACGACCACGACAGTGAAGAATTTTCGCATGCGCTCGCTCGTGTCAGTCAGGCCGGATTCGCCTCGAAATCAGCCGCCGACGACTAGCACGGCCGGCGCGAGATGCTTCAATCGTCTGAGTCGTCAGCCGCAGCGCCCGCGGGATTGTCTCGGTTCAGCCGCTCGCGCATTTCCTTGCCCGTCTTGAAGAACGGGACGCTCTTCTGGTCCACCGGGACATGCGCCCCGGTCCGCGGGTTGCGACCGGCGCGGGCCGGCCGATGCTTGACCGAGAAGGCGCCGAAACCGCGCAGCTCGACGCGGTCACCGCGGGCGAGCGCCGCGACGATCTCGTCGAGGATCGCGTTGACGATGTTCTCGACATCCCGCTGGTAGAGATGCGGGTTGTGCTCGGCGATACGCTGAACCAGCTCGGATTTGATCATCGAGAAAATGTACCCGGGGAGACAGGTCCCATTTCCGTGAAAATATGCTGGACTGTCAAGACGCTAAATCATTCATCGCGGCCGTGAATCGGGGGGCGAGGCCGGATACGGGGCCTCGCCATGGCACACGCGAAACGGGAAGATCGTCCCGAGGATGGTCTTGGCGAGTTCAATTGCCCGGCGCGGGCGTCCAGAGCGCGAGCATGCCGTCGAGGCCGATGCGATCGACCGCCTGGACCACGCCGGTGTGCTCGAGCTGGCGGGCGATTCCGGACAGGCCGACGGCGTCGAGCGCGATCGAGGTGGCCGTTCGCAGGAAGGTGAGATCGCCAAACCGCGGCGTGAGCTTGTAGTCACGCACCGGAAGGTCCTTCTTGACGTTCTTGTTCGCGACGAGCCAGGCGACCGCGGTCTTCTCGTCGCCAAGCTCGTCGATCAGCTTCAGCTCGATCGCCTGCCGGCCGGTGAAGACGCGGCCGTCGGCCACCTTCTCCAACTGCTCATCATTCATGGCCCGGCGATCCTTCACCAGTCCGCGGAACCAGGCGTAGGAATCCTTGACCAGGGCGTCGAGCGCCGCACGCGCTTCCGGGCTGGTGGGCTCGTAGCCGTTGGGGGCGGCCTTCAGCGGCGAGGATTTGACCTCCTCGATCTTCACGCCGACCGTCTTCAACAGCTCGCCGACATTGGGGTACTGGAACAGCACGCCGATCGAACCGACGAGCGAACTCTGCTGCGCGACGATGTGATCGGCAGCGATCGCGCCGATATAGCCGCCGGACGCCGCGAGACCTTCAACGACGACGACCAGCGGCTTCTTCGCCTTCAGCCGGACCAGCGAATCGTAGAGCTGCTCGGAGCCGGCCGTGGTGCCGCCCGGCGAATTGATGTGGACGATGACGGCTTCGGCCGAGGAGTTTTCGAGCCGCTCCAGCGCCTCGACTCGCTCATGATCGCTACGGATCAGGCCCTCGATATTGACGCGGGCGATCGAGCCGGTGGTCGACAGCACGGTGCGGCCGCGCGGCGACATGGCGAGGCCGATGGCGGAAAGAGCCGCGACCGCGATCAGCACCGCGACCACCCGCCAGAACGTCAGCTTGCGGCGCAGCCTGCGGCGATCGACGATCACATCCGAATCAAGCGACATGGACAGCTCCTGGAAGTCTCGGCGCGTTTTGCATCCGCAGCCTGAATATCTCGTTATCCGATTACATCAATCACGGCGCAATTTGAAGAAAGGAAGGCTCGCGGTGAAGTGGCCGGATGCCGGCTCCGCCCGGACAGAGCGCGCATCCTCGCGTCTCCGGAACAAAAAAAGCCCCGGCTTGCGCCGGGGCTTTGATCTGATCACAGGACGCGAAGGCTTACTTCGAGTCGCGGTTCTTGAGTGCGGTGCCCAGGATGTCGCCCAGCGTCGCGCCCGAATCGGACGAGCCGTACTGCGCGATGGCTTCCTTCTCTTCCGCGACTTCCAGCGCCTTGATCGACACCTGGACCTTGCGGGCCTTCTTGTCGAACTGGATCACGCGGGCATCGACCTTCTCACCGACGGCGAACCGCTCGGTGCGCTGATCGTTGCGATCGCGCGCCAGCTCGGAGCGCTTGATGAAGGTGGTGAAGTCGGTGCCGGTGATCTTGACGTCGATGCCGCCGTCCTTGACGTCGAGCACCTCGCACGTGACGACCGCACCCTTCTTGACATCGCCCGGCTCGGCGAAGGGATCGCCTTCGAGCTGCTTGATGCCGAGCGAGATGCGCTCCTTCTCCACGTCGACGTCGAGCACCACGGCCTTGACCATGTCGCCCTTCTTGTAGTTGTCGATGACCTGCTCGCCGGGCTGCTTCCAGTCGAGGTCCGACAGATGGACCATGCCGTCGACGTCGCCTTCGAGACCCAGGAACAGACCGAACTCGGTCTTGTTCTTGACCTCGCCCTCGACCACCGAACCGGTCGGATGCTTCTCGACGAAGACCTCCCACGGGTTGCGCATGGTCTGCTTGAGACCGAGCGAGATGCGGCGCTTGACGCTGTCGACCTCGAGCACCTGCACTTCGACCTCCTGCGAGGTCGACACGATCTTGCCGGGGTGCATGTTCTTCTTGGTCCACGACATCTCGGAGACGTGGATCAGGCCTTCGATGCCCGGCTCGAGCTCGACGAACGCGCCGTAGTCGGTGATGTTGGTGACGCGGCCATGGAAACGGGCCTGCAGCGGGTACTTCGCCTCGATGCCCTGCCACGGATCGTCGAGCAGCTGCTTCATGCCCAGCGAGATGCGGTGCGTCTCGTGGTTGATCTTGATGATCTTGACCTTGACCGTCTGACCGATGCTCAGCACCTCGGTCGGATGGTTGACACGGCGCCAGGCAATGTCGGTGACGTGCAGCAGGCCGTCGATGCCGCCGAGGTCGACGAACGCACCGTAGTCGGTGATGTTCTTGACGACGCCGTCGATCACCTGACCCTCTTCGAGGTTCTGCACCAGCTCCTGGCGCTGCTCGGCGCGGGTCTCTTCCAGCACGGT
This sequence comes from Bradyrhizobium sp. HKCCYLRH2047, assembly GCF_051168175.1. Taxonomy (NCBI): domain Bacteria; kingdom Pseudomonadati; phylum Pseudomonadota; class Alphaproteobacteria; order Hyphomicrobiales; family Nitrobacteraceae; genus Bradyrhizobium; species Bradyrhizobium sp. HKCCYLRH2047. Next base: position 392,786 of record NZ_JBNPUM010000001.1, on the reverse strand, counting down.
CCGGCGCGACACGACGATGTTGCCGCGGCGACGGTCCATCTTGAGGATCTGGAACGGCTGCGAGTTGTTCATCAGCGGCGCGACGTCGCGGATCGGACGGATGTCGACCTGCGAGCGCGGCAGGAAGGCCACGGCACCGTCGAGGTCGACGGTGAAGCCGCCCTTGACCTGGTTGAAGATGACGCCGTTGACCTTTTCGTTGTTCTGGAACGCCTTCTCGAGCTTGCCCCAGCTCTCTTCGCGGCGCGCCTTGTCGCGCGACAGCACCGCTTCGCCGAGCGCGTTCTCGATGCGATCGAGGAACACTTCGACCTCGTCGCCGACTTTCAATTCACTGTCACGGCCGGGCCCGGCGAATTCGCGCAGCGCCACGCGGCCTTCGGTCTTCAGGCCGACGTCGATGACGGCCATGTCCTTCTCGATCGCAACAACCTTGCCCTTGACGACAGAGCTTTCCTGCAGGTTGCCCTTGGTGAAGGACTCGTCCAGCATCGCGGCGAAATCATCGCGGCTGGGATTGTAGGAAGAAGCAGAGGTACTCGAAGCCATTTGTTCTCCAGATGCGGACATTCTCGCCAGCTTGGGTTGATCGGCGCATCGAATGGACAATGCCTGGAGGTCCACAAATCCCCAGACGTCCGCGCTGTCAGCGCGATAAGCGCAAACGACGCGGGCCGGCAGTGCCTGCACATGCGATACGTATGAAGTGCGTCCGGCTGATCGGACTCGATTGAACCGCAATCGAGCTATCGACGGTCAAGGGCGGGAGCGGGCTTTCCTCCAATGACGCCGGCGGAAATCAAACCCGCTGGCGGCCCGCTCGAACGGCCTCGACGATGTCGATGGCGGCCCGGACGCCGCCTTCTATATCCAAATGGGAGTTGTCAAGCAAGTAAGCATCCGGGGCTTGTTTTAAAGGCGCGACGGCCCGGTTCTGGTCGCGCTCGTCGCGCGCCAGGATGTCGGCCAGAATGGCCGCCTCGTCGGCCGGTTCCCCCCGCGAAAGCGCCTCGAGCGTGCGGCGATGCGCCCGGATGCGGGGATCGGCGACGACGTAGATCTTCACCTCGGCGTCCGGGCAGATCACGGTTCCGATGTCACGGCCGTCGAGCACGGCACCGGGTGGCTGGCTTGCGAACTGACGCTGGAAGGCCACCAGCGCCTCGCGCACTTTCGGCAACGCCGAGACCACGGAGGCCGCGGACCCGACCTGGTGCGACCTCAGCGCCGGATTGTCGAAGGTCGAGGGATCCAGGCTCATGGCGGCGTCCGCCGCCCGCACCTCGTCCTTGAGGTCGATGCCGGCGGTCAGCAGCGCATGGGCAACGGCCCGGTAGATCACGCCCGTATCCAGGTGCCTGAGGCCGTAATGCGCCGCGAGACGCTTGGCCATGGTGCCCTTGCCCGAGGCCGCCGGGCCGTCGATGGCGATGATCATGCGAAATCCGCGCCCGCCTTGCACATCAGCGGGATGAAATCCGGGAAGCTGGTGGCGATGAAGGCGGTATCGTCGACGGTGACCGGCTTGTCGGACGCGAGGCCCATCACGAGGGCGGACATCGCGATGCGGTGGTCCATGTGGGTCGCGACGATGCCGCCGCCCGGCACGTGACCGCGGCCCTCGACGATCAGGTCATCGCCGCTGATCTCGACCTTGACGCCGTTGACACGCAGCATCGCCGCGGTGGCCTCCAGCCGGTCGGATTCCTTGACGCGCAGCTCATGCAGGCCGCGCATCACGGTGGTGCCCTCGGCATAGGCGGCGGCGACGGCCAAGACGAGATATTCGTCGATCATCGACGGCGCGCGCTCGGGCGGCACCACGACGCCCCTCAGCTTCGAGGCGCGCACGCGCAGCCGGGCCATGGGCTCGCCGGCATCGCCGCGGACGTCGTCCTCCTCGATCGAGGCGCCCATCTCGCGCAGGGTCGTGAACAGGCCGGTGCGCAGCGGGTTGGTCATCACGTCCGACAGCACGAGGTCCGAGCCATCGACGATCAGCGCGGCGACCAGCGGGAACGCGGCCGAGGACGGGTCGGCGGGAACGATCACGGGGGCACCACACAGCTCCGGCTGGCCGGTCAGTGCGATGCGGCGGCCATGAGACCCTTCCGGCGTGGTCGCGATCTCCGCGCCGAAATGCTTCAGCATCAGCTCCGTATGGTCGCGACTGGCCTCCTGCTCGATCACGGTGGTCACACCGGGCGCGGCGAGGCCCGCGAGCAGCACCGCCGACTTGATCTGGGCCGAAGCCACCGGCGTGCGATACTCGATCGGCACCGGGTTGCCGGCGCCCTGCAGGGTCAACGGAAGCTTGCCGCCCTCGGCGATCGACACCACCTTCGCGCCCATCAGCGCCAGCGGGTCGAGGATGCGCCGCATCGGACGGCTGCGCAGCGAGGCATCACCGTCGAAAACGGCCGTGATCGGGCAACCGGCGACGGCGCCCATCACCAGCCGGCAGCCGGTGCCGGAGTTGCCGAAATCGAGCGGTGTGCTGGGCTGGGCGAAGCCGCCGACCCCCACGCCACGGACGGTCCACGCGAAGTCGCCGGTGCGCTCGACCTTGGCACCCAGGGATCGCATCGATTCGGCGGTGTTGAGGACGTCCTCGCCCTCGAGCAGGCCGGAAATCCGGGTCTCGCCGACCGACAGCGCCCCCAGGATCAGCGCCCGGTGCGAGATCGACTTGTCGCCAGGCACGCGAATCGTGCCCGAGAGGGGCCCGGAGGCGCGTGATTCCAGGGGAGTCGGGGCGGCTGACGTGCTCACGGCGGGATCCTCGTGTTTCGGACGCGGCAGGTATCACAGCCCCCGCCCTCCGTCACGAGCGGTGATTTTCCCGTTGACAGCGCTATTGACAGCGGCGCGGCAACTAGCCAAGTGAGACACCGCTTTTCAGACATTGCCAGGACGCCTGCACGTGGCCAAATCCGAGCTCGGAACCAAACGCATTTGCCCGACCACGGGCAAAAAGTTCTATGACCTCAACAAGAACCCGGTGATTTCGCCCTACACCGGCGAGGTCGTGCCGATCGCGCCCGTGGCTCCGACCCGCGCCATGCGCGGCGAGGCTGCGCGTGCCGCTGCGGCGGCCGACGTGGTTGAGCCCGCCGAGGCCGAGGAGTTGGTGTCGCTCGAGGAGGCCGATGCCGAGGAGAACTCCGGCAAGGTCAAGGCCGTCGTTCCCGAATCGGAGGACGACATCGAGATCGACGAGACCCTCGACGATGACGAGGATGATGACTCGACCTTCATCGCCGACGAGGAAGAAGGCGACGAGGACGTGACCGACATCATCGGTGATGTCGGCGGCGACGAAGAATAATCGTCGAAGACACTTGAGATCAGCCGCGAACTGTGGTTCACGGTGCTCCCCGGCGGTCACCCAGACCGCCGGTTCGGTTCAGGGGCCATAGCTCAGCTGGGAGAGCGCTTGCATGGCATGCAAGAGGTCGGCGGTTCGATCCCGCCTGGCTCCACCAGCCTTCGCTCGCTTCGCGAGCTTCGGCTCGGCAAGCCACCCCAATCTGCCAATTGAGCGAAGCGAGCGAAGGCTGTCGCGCCGTAGCCTGGACGCCGGAGCCCTCTTTGGCGCAGGCGGGAAGGCGAAGGCGGACTTCGCTCCGCACGACGATACCCCCCTCTCCGTCGCTTCGCGAGCTTCGGCTCGGCAAGCCACCCTAATCCGCCAATTGCGCGAAGCGTGCGAGGGCTGTCGCGCCATAGCCCGAAGGGCGAAGGCGGACCTGGGCTCCGGGCGATAAGGCCACCTCCTTCGAACTGCTCATTCGACCGAAGCTGTAGACCCTAAGCGGCATCGCCTGCCACAATCGTACCTAGAAGGGTCGGGGCGGCCTGCCATGAAGTTTGTCTACATCCTCGAAAGCCTCGATGGCGAGCACTTCTACGCCGGCATCACAGACGACGTCCCGGCTCGGGTCGCAAAGCACAATGCAGGCGAAGTCCCGCACACCTCGAAGTTTCGGCCGTGGCGGCTCAAGACTTACATCGCTTTCAACGACGTGAAGCAGGCCTTCGCCTTCGAGAAGTATCTCAAATCTGGCTCAGGTCGGGCGTTTGCGAAGAAGCGCCTCTAACGATGCGGTGTTCCGAGGCTGATCTGGCGGGAGGCCTCACCCCTCCGCCGCCGCATCGAGCCGCTCCCGCAGCTTCACCAGCTTGCCGTGGAGATCCGTGAGCTCCGCGATCGAGCATCCCGTCGCATCCAGGATCGCCGGCGGCACGATCGCTCTTGCCTTGTCGCGCAGGCTCGCGCCCTGGCTCGTCAGGGTGATCAGCACCTGCCGTTCGTCCTCGGCCGACCGGGTCCGCTTCACCAGATGCGTAGCCTCCATCCGCTTCAGCAGCGGCGTCAGCGTGCCCGAATCGAGGAACAGCCGCGCGCCGATGTCCTTCACCGTCAGGCCGTCCTGCTCCCACAGCACCAGCATGACCAGATATTGCGGATAGGTCAGGCCCAGGCGGTCGAGCAGCGGCTTGTAGACGCGGTTGAAGGCGTGCGCGGTCGAATAGACGGCGAAGCAGAGCTGGTTGCCGAGTTGGAGCGGCAGATCTGCCGCGGACTTCTTTCGCATCGAGGTCACCACAGGTCGATCCTATCGGCATCTTGAGCCCGCGCGCCTCGCATCGACAACGGGCCCGGCGCACCGATCACGAATTTTCTACCGAACAATTATCTTGTGCACAATCTAATTGCGTGCAATATGGGGTCACTGAATTCGTCCAACCAGGAGACCCCCCATGTCCGTGAACGTGCTCTACAAGACCAGCGCCAAGGCCACCGGCGGCCGCGACGGCGAGGCGGCGACCCTCGACGGCTCGCTCAAGGTCAAGCTCTCCACCCCGAAGGAGCTCGGCGGCGGCGGCGGTGCCGGCAACAATCCGGAGCAGTTGTTCGCGGCGGGCTACGCCGCCTGCTTCATCGGCGCGATGAAGTTCGTCGGCTCGCAGGGCGGCCCGAAGGTTCCCGCCGACACGTCGGTGACCTCCACCGTCGGCATCGGGCCGCGCTCGGAAGGCGGCTTCGGCATCACCGTCGAGCTCGCCGTCTCCCTGCCCGGCCTCGCCAAGGCTGACGCCGAGGCGCTGGTCGCCAAGGCGCATGAGGTGTGCCCCTATTCCAACGCCACGCGCGGCAATGTCGACGTCAAGCTGAGCGTCGTCTGAGCTTCAATTCCGTCGTGCGGCAGGACGGCCTCCCTCGTCCTGCCGCATGGCAGGCCCCGTTTGCGCCGCGCGCGCTGCAATGCTTAATGATCGCGAGCTGAAACCAACCTCGCGACATCCGATGACACCTCAATTTGCTCCCGGCGCCATGGCCGGACTGCGCGTGATCGATCTGACGCGCGTGCTCGGCGGGCCCTATTGCACGCAGATCCTGGCCGATCACGGCGCCGACGTGATCAAGGTCGAGCCGCCGGCCGGCGACGAAGTGCGCGACTGGGGCCCTCCGTTCCACGACGAGGACGCCGCCTATTTCGTCGGGATCAACCGCAACAAGCGCTCGATCGGCCTCGATCTCGCGTCCGAGGGCGGACGCGTCGTGCTGATGCGGATGCTCGAGACCGCCGACGTGCTGATCGAGAACTTCAAGCCCGGCACCTTGGAGAAATGGGGCATCGGCAGCGACACGCTGCGCGAGAAATTCCCGAAGCTGGTGCACTGCCGCATCTGCGGCTTCGGTGCCGACGGTCCACGCGGCGGCAATCCCGGCTATGACGCGATCATCCAGGCGATGACCGGCATGATCGCCGCGACCGGCTCGCCGCAAAGCGGGCCGATGCGGATCGGGGTGCCGCTGGTCGACATCACCACCGGCCTCTATGCCGCGATCGGCATCCTGATGGCGCTGTCGGAACGGCAGCGTTCTGGGCTCGGTCAGTTCCTCGAGGTCACGCTGTATGAGACCGGCCTCGCGATCATGCATCCGCATACCGCAAACTACTTCATGCATGGCAAGCCGCCGTCGCTGACCGGCAACGAGCATCCGAACCTCGTGCCCTATGCGATCTTCCCGACCAGGACCGACGATATCTTCATCGGCGTCGGCAATGACGGCACCTTCCGCAAGCTCGCCAAGGAAATCGGCCGGCCGGAACTCGGCACCGATCCGCGCTTCGCCCGCAACAAGGATCGCGTCGCCAATCGCGAGGCACTGCGCGCCGAGCTCGCCGCCGTGTTCAGCCAATTCGAGGCGGAGCCGCTGTGCGACCGGCTGCTCGCAGCCGGCCTGCCGGCGGGACCCGTGCAGAAGATCGACCAGGCGTTGACCAATCCGCACACGATCCACCGCGGCGATGTCATCGAGAAGGACTGGTACAAGGGCGTCGCCTCGCCGATCCGGCTCGAACGCACCAAGCCGAGCCTGCGCTCCACCCCGCCGAAGTTCAGCCAGCATGCCCAGGAGGTGCTCAGCGAGTTCGGCTACTCGGAGCCCGAGATCCAGGCCCTGCTGTCCGAGGGCACCGTGTGCGCAGAGCGCAAGCGGTGAAGCGCCATCAGCCTGTCGTCTCGCAACGCGAGCGTCGCCTCGGGCATCGCCCGGGCGCCGCGCCGTCTCGCACAACTCGCGGCGTTGCGCCGCAAAGCCGCGACGAACGCGCTTTCCGCTGACGATCCAACCGGTTATACATTCACAAAACTGTCATCTCGCGCTGCTACGGCCGCGACGCCGATGACGTTCCATGGGAGGAATTTTTTTAATGTCACTTCGACAATTCTGGACAGCCGCCGCTGCGGCAGCCACGCTGGTCCTTGGCGCCGCCGCACCCGCACACGCGGTGACGGAGATTCAGTGGTGGCACGCGATGACCGGCGCCAACAACGACGTCATCGTCAAGCTCGCCAACGACTTCAACGCCTCGCAGACCGACTACAAGGTCGTTCCGACCTACAAGGGCAACTACGCCGACACGATGAATGCCGGCATCGCCGCGTTCCGCGCCGGCAATGCCCCGCATATCATGCAGGTGTTCGAGGTCGGCACTGCCACGATGATGGCCGCCACCGGCGCCGTGAAGCCGGTCTACAAGCTGATGCAGGACGCCGGCGAGAAGTTCGATCCCAAGAGCTACCTGCCGGCCATCACCGGCTACTATTCGACCTCGAAGGGCGAAATGCTGTCCTTCCCCTTCAACTCGTCCTCCACCGTCATGTGGGTCAATCTCGATGAGCTGAAGAAGGTCAACGCCGAGATCCCGAAGACCTGGCCCGAGCTGTTCGAGACCGCCAAGAAGCTCCACGCGGCCGGCCACCCGACCTGCGGCTTCTCCGGCTCGTGGGTAACCTGGGTCAATCTCGAGCAGCTCTCCGCCTGGCACAACGTGCCGCTCGCCAGCAAGGCCAACGGCCTCGACGGCTTCGACACCGTGCTCGAGTTCAACGGTCCGCTGCAGGTCAAGCATCTCGAAAACCTGGTCGAGCTGCAGAAGGACAAGACCTATGACTACGCCGGCCGCACCAACACCGGCGAGGGCCGCTTCACCTCGGGCGAATGCCCGATCTACCTGACCTCGTCGGCGTTCTTCGGCAACGTCAAGGCGCAGGCGAAGTTCGCCTTCACCGCCGCACCGATGCCGTATTACCCCGACGTGAAGGGCGCGCCGCAGAACTCGATCATCGGCGGCGCTTCGCTCTGGGTCATGGGCGGCAAGTCGGCCGATGAGTACAAGGGCGTCGCCAAGTTCCTGACCTTCCTCTCGGACACCGACCGCCAAGTCTACATCCACAAGGCGTCGGGCTATCTGCCGATCACCAAGGCCGCCTATGCCAAGGCCAAGGCCGAGGGCTTCTACAAGGATCAGCCCTATCTGGAGACCCCGCTGCTCGAGTTGACCAACAAGGAGCCGACCGAGAACTCCCGCGGCCTGCGCCTGGGCAACATGGTGCAGCTGCGTGACGTCTGGTCGGAGGAGATCGAGCAGGCTCTGGCCGGCAAGAAGACCGCCAAGCAGGCGCTGGACGCCGCCGTCGAGCGCGGCAACCAGATGCTGCGCCAGTTCGAAAAGACGGCCGTGAAATAAGGCCAAGAGCCGGCAGGCCACCCGCGGCCTGCCGGCTCGCCGACCGATCATGCAGAAGAACGCCATCTTCCAGTCAAAGCTGCTGCCGTTCGTGCTGGTCGCTCCCCAGCTTGCGATCGTGCTGATCTTCTTCTATTGGCCCGCCATCCAGGCCGTCATCCAGTCGTTCCTGCTGCAGGACGCGTTCGGCCTGTCCACGAGCTTCGTCTGGTTCGAGAACTACGCCGACCTGCTCAGCCAGCCGGACTATTTTGAAGCCATTCTCCGCACCTTCGGCTTCTCCTTCGCCATCGCATTCTCGTCGCTGTCGGTCGCGCTGCTGCTCGCGGTCATGGCGGACAAGCCGCTGCGCGGCGTGACGCTGTACCGGACGCTGCTGATCTGGCCCTATGCCGTGGCGCCGCCGGTGGTGGGCGTGCTCTGGATCTTCATGCTGCATCCCTCGCTCGGCGTGATCTCGCGCTATCTGCGCGCCATGGGCATCGACTGGAATCCGCTGCTCGACGGCGACCAGGCGGCGCTGCAGATCATTCTCGCGGCCGCCTGGAAGCAGATCTCCTACAACTTCCTGTTCTTCCTCGCCGGGCTGCAGAGCATCCCCAAGAGCGTGCTCGAAGCCGCCGCGATCGATGGCGCACGGCCGATGCGGCGGTTCTGGACCGTGACCTTCCCGCTGCTGTCGCCGACCATCTTCTTCCTGCTGGTGATCAACATCGTCTACGCCTTCTTCGAGACGTTCGGCATCATCGACACGATGACCCGCGGCGGTCCTGGCAAGTCCACCGAGACGCTGGTCTACAAGGTCTACACCGATGGCCTGCTCGGCGGCAATCTCGGCTCCTCGGCTGCACAATCCGTCGTTCTGATGGTCATCGTCATCGTGCTGACGGCGATCCAGTTCCGCTTCGTCGAGCGCAAGGTGACCTACTGATGGTCGAGCAAGAAGGCATTCGACGCTACGTCGCGCATGTCATCCTGTGGATCGGAATCGCGATCGTCGCGTTCCCGGTCTATCTCGCATTCGTCGCCTCGACGCAGGACAATGCGGTGATCGCCAACGGGCAGATGTCGCTGCTGCCGGGCGGGCACTTCCTGTCGACCTACTATCAGACGATCTTCGTCGGCACGAGCGGCTCGACCCGCGAGCCGGTTGCGACCATGCTTTTGAACTCGCTGGTCATGGCGCTCTCGATCGCCGTCGGCAAGATCGCGATCTCGATCATCTCGGCGTATGCGGTCGTCTACTTCCGCTTCCCGTTCCGCATGCCGATCTTCTGGCTCATCTTCATCACCCTGATGCTGCCGGTCGAGGTGCGCATCTATCCAACCTACAAGATCGTCGCCGACCTCCATATGCTCGACAGTTATGCGGGGCTCGCGCTGCCGCTGATCGCGTCCGCCACCGCGACGCTGCTGTTCCGCCAGTTCTTCATGACCGTGCCGGACGAGCTGCTGGAGGCGTCCCGCATCGACGGCGCCGGGCCGTTCCGCTTCTTCTGGGACACCCTGCTGCCGCTGTCGCGCACCAACATGGCGGCGCTATTCGTGATCCTGTTCATCCTCGGCTGGAATCAATATCTCTGGCCGCTGCTGATCACGACGCGCGACGACATGCAGACCATCCAGATCGGCATCCGCAAGATGATCACGACGACCGACGCGCTGACGGAGTGGCCGATCGTCATGGCGACCGCAGTGCTCGCGATGCTGCCGCCGGTGTTCGTCGTCGTCGTCATGCAGCGCCTGTTCGTCAAGGGGCTGGTGGAGACGGAAAAGTGAGGACGGCGAATAGGGAGTGGCGAATAGCGAATAGAGACATCCGGGCATCAGAAGCCGTTCGCCTTCCCCTCCTCGCCACTCCCCATTCGCCATTCGCCTGCCACCGCCCGCTGCTCAACCTCTACCGGTAATCATTCCATGGCCAACGTCACCCTCCGCAACGTCCGCAAGGTCTACCAGGGCGGCTTCGAAGCCATCAAAGGCGTCGATATCGATGTCGGCGACGGTCAGTTCTGCGTGCTGGTCGGCCCGTCGGGCTGCGGCAAATCCACCCTGCTGCGGATGGTCGCGGGGCTCGAGACGATCACCTCGGGGGAGATCGACATCGGCGGCCGCATCGTCAATGCGATCGAGCCGGCCGATCGCGACATCGCGATGGTGTTCCAGAACTACGCGCTCTATCCGCATATGACCGTCTACAACAACATGGCCTACGGCCTGCGCAATCGCGGCATGGCCGAGAAGGAGATCAGGACGCGCGTCGAGGACGCCGCTCGCATCCTCGAGCTCGGCACCATGCTCGAGCGGAAGCCGCGCCAGCTCTCCGGCGGCCAGCGCCAGCGCGTCGCGATGGGCCGCGCCATCGTGCGCCAGCCCAAGGTGTTCCTGTTCGACGAGCCGCTCTCCAACCTGGACGCCAAGCTGCGCATCGCGATGCGGGTCGAGATCCGCAAGCTGCAGCGCCGGCTCAACACCACCGCGATCTACGTCACCCACGACCAGCTCGAGGCGATGACGCTCGCCGACATCCTGGTGGTGATGAACGGCGGCAAGGTCGAGCAGATCGGCAATCCGCTCGAGATCTATCAGAAGCCCGCCACCACCTTCGTCGCATCGTTCATCGGCGCGCCGCCGATGAACCTGATGCCGGTCGATGGCCTCCGTCCCCAGTTGCACGGTGCCGACGCGGTTCCCGCCGATGCCGGCCAGCTCGGCATCCGCCCTGAAGATTTCGAGCTCGGCGACACCGTTCCGGCGGGCGGGGTCGGGCTCGACCTCCGCGTCGAAGCGATCGAGCACGTCGGCGCCGAAACCTATGTCTACGGCGCGCGCCAGGACGCCGGCAGCGACGACCGGCTCTCCGCCACCGCCAACGACATCATCGTGCGGCTGCCGGGCACGGCCGCGCCGGAGATCGGCGCGCGGATTCGCGCCGTGGCGCCGCGGGCCAAGCTGCACCTGTTCTCGGCCGACGGCCGGCAGCGGCTATCGGCTTAAGCCCTTCCACAGGCTGACCGTTCCGGCGCACTCGGGGTGCTTGAACGCACCCCGGATCGTGCCCATATTGCTGCTCAAGGGGTGCCGACAGGGCCCTGATACATCAAAGTCGCTTCGAGAGGACTTTGTAAACCATGTCTCGTGTTCCTTCGCTCTCCAGTCCGTTTCTGCTGGGCTTCGACGAGATCGAGCGCGTGCTCGACCGCGTCGTCAAAGGTGCCGACGGGTATCCGCCGTACAATATCGAGCGGTTCGAACGCACCAATGGCCAGCCCGAGCGTCTGCGGATCACGCTGGCGGTGGCGGGTTTCACCCGCGACCAACTCGATGTCACCATTGAGGAAAACCAGCTGGTCATCCGCGGCCGGCAGCAGGACGACAAGACCAGGCAATACATTCATCGCGGCATTGCCGCGCGCCACTTCCAGCGCACCTTCGTGCTGGCGGAGGGAATGCATGTGCTCGGTGCGGACCTGAAGAACGGGTTGTTGTCGGTCGATCTGGCCAGGCCGGAGCCTGAGCGGATCGTTAAGACAATAGCGATCAATGAACACGAATAATGGTTTGATGGAACGAGTAGCGGACTCGACCGCTTGAGTCTCAGAAGGAGTCGAGACCATGACTGAAGGTAATGTTGCGTCGGAATCCCCCGTCTCCCTGGAGTCGCTGGCTACCTTGGGCGAGGGCCACATTGCTTATGTGAAGCAGATCCGCTCCGAGGACGTACCGGGACTGTTTCCGCAGGCACCGCACATCGCGCCGGGACTGAAGCTGTTCGCCTTGCATGCCGCTGACGGCACGCCGATCATGCTCACCGACAGCCGCGAAGCCGCGATTGCGAATGCTTGGAGCCACGAACTCCAGGCCGTGAGCGTGCACTGACGCAAAGGCCGCGCCGCAGCGCCTGCGGCAACCGCGTCTCGTGAGACTTGATGCTCACGAGATCCATGTGGCTCACGCACTGACACGAGGGCGGTCCCCGGAAACGGGGGCGGCCCTTTTTTCTGCCCGGAGCGAGCGCCGCACATGACGTTGCCGACAACACCCCTGAGCGCCGCAGAGCTGAGCGCAGATCGTGCGCTCGCGGACGCACTGCTCGCGCTCAACAATGCGCATGCCTCGGAGCTGTCCTGGCTCTCGCCCGATGCGCTGGAGCAGCTGGTCGATCGAGCCTGGCGCGCCCGGCGCGTTGGTTGGGCCGACGCGTTGGTGATCGCGCTGGATCACGCCGCCGCCTATGACAATCCGAATCACCGCTGGTTCCGGGCGCGCTACGATCGGTTCGTCTATGTCGACCGCATCGTGGTGGCGCCGGCCGCCCGCGGCCGGGGCCTGGCGCGGCAGCTCTATGAGGAGCTGATTCGGGAGGCGACCGCGGCGGGCCACGACCACATCGTCTGCGAGGTCAATCTGGATCCGCCCAATCCGCAGTCGGACGCGTTTCATGCTGCGCTCGGCTTCGCGCCGTTGGCGATGGCCGGCATCCATGGCGGCGCCAAGACGGTGCGCTACATGGCGAGATCGTTGCGATAGCCGGCGTCAGACGACGCGGCTGCTGAAAGCGCCTTTGAGAAATTTGTTTCCATCGATGTCTGGAACGGTCGATTTGACAACCAGATACAATCCAACCGGGTTTAAGGCGAAGGTGTCCAATCCTTAAGTTGTCCCCGTTGCGGCACGCGCTAGTCCGATGTGTGACGAGCATGTGTAGGGATGGCAAATGCATGGATCACGGCTTGATGCAGGCGGCGTCTATCGAGAGCTTGCACGCGGGACCCTCCCCAACCGGCACGTCTTTGTGGACAGTCCTCCGCCGGGACCGAGCCCTTACTACGTCATCTGCAACAGCGTGCCGAAAGCAGGAACGTACCTGCTGGTCGAACTCGTCAGAGCGCTGGGTGGTCACGTCGATGTCGGCTATCACACCTACACGTCATCGATCAGCAGGCTGAATCCCGACGGCTCGCTCGACTACGGACGCGCGCTCCCGGCGCCGCTCTGGGCGTCGGCCCTGAGCTCCGGCTACTCCTGCGCCTCGCACACCGAGTACTGTCCGTATCTCGAGCAATACCTGCTGGGCAGACCGGACCACAAGATGCTGTTCATCGTCCGCGACCCCCGCGACATCGTCGTGAGCTGGGTCGACTTCGTCTACCATTCGGCGGCCTACCCGAAGATGCGGAAGTGGAACGCCTATCTGCGGGCGGCCGGATCGGCTGCTCACCCCGACGACGCCTCCCGAATCACGTCGACCCTCCTCTCTTTGCCCCGGTCCGGCATCAAGAACTTCATGAGCTGGCTGGACTCGCCGGCCTGCCTGACCGTGAGGTTCGAAGAGCTCTATGCAGAGCTCGCGGCCGACGATGTGGCGCGGTCGTCGTTTCCCGTCCTTCACGGCATCTGTGACTACCTGGGGCTGCCGCGGAAGACGGCCGCGGAGGTCGATGTGCTCGGCCGCGGTCTGACGTCGTCGGGACGGGGCCGGAAGGTCGGCATCTACAAGGAGCGAATGATGCCGCATCATTTCGACCTGCTCCGCAGCGAGGCCTTCCAGGAGCTCGTCGTCGAGTTCGGCTACGAGCCGACGCCGTTGCACCCACCCGCGCGGACGAGCGGGTTCAGTGCGGCGCGGAAGCTCGCCAGCAGGCTTTCCCGGTCCTTGCAGGGCGGCGGCGCGATACGACGTCAGGCCGCGGAGGCGGGCGGCAGCGCCAGCACCGAATAGATCGCCTGGGCGTCGCGCGAGGCACGGAGCTTCTTGGCGACATCCTGGTCGCGGAGCAGCCGGGCGATCCGCGCCAGGGCCTTCAGATGGTCGGCACCGGCGCCTTCCGGCGCCAGCAGCAGGAACACCAGATCGACCGGCTGGCCGTCCATGGCCTCGAAATCGATCGGCCGCTCCAGCCGGGCGAACAGGCCGAACAGCTTCTCCAGCTTCGGCAGCTTGCCGTGCGGAATCGCCACGCCATACCCGACGGCCGTGGTTCCGAGCTTCTCCCGCTGCAGCAGCACTTCGAAGATGTTGCGCTCGTTCTGCCCGGTCAGCGCAGCCGCGCGGGCGGCAAGCTCCTGCAGCGCCTGCTTCTTACTGATGACCTTCAAAGCCGGCACGATCGCCTCGGGTGCGACCAGATCGGTAATCGGCATAGGGCGTTCCGAGGTGATTGAACCGTCAGGGTGCGAAATAGGTCGGGACAGACCGGCGTCAAGAAGCTGAGGCGGCAGGCGGGCTTAACCCGTGTCCGATGGGTGGGGCTTCTACCCCAACGCAACGGCCGTGCCAACACCCGCAAGCGTGTTCCCGCAGCCTATCCTTAAAGATCGCCGGAGCGTGGCGGCCTGAAGGCGCCAGCGCCCCAACCGCTTGGTCGCATCCCTTCATTGCCGTGGCGTGACGTCGCAACCCGTCCGCCAACCGCCTGATCGGGAACCGGTTTTCGCGCCGCCAGGAGATCCCTGGAACGCATCCGCGTGACTACGGTTTCACCGCCGGTGGATCGACCCAGCCGATATTGCCGTCGGCGCGGCGGTAGATGATGTTCACCCGGCCGCTGGAGCCATGCTGAAACACCATGCAGGGCGCCCCCGAAAGATCGAGCTCCATGACCGCTTCCGACACCGACAGCCGCTTCAGCGCCGTGGTGTTCTCGGCAATGATCACCGGACTGTAGCCAGTGATCTCCTCGTCGCCCTCGGCCGGCGCCTCGATCACATAGCTCGGCGCATCCAGCACCGCGCCGTCGAGATTGGCGAGCGCCGCATTGGCCGCATGGGATTTGCGCCCCGAGCGGTCCTTCAGCCGGCTCTTGTAGCGGCGCAGGCGCTTCTCGATCATCAGGAGCGCCTGGTCGGCGCTGGCATAGGCGTCCGGCGCATTCGATTCGGCCTCGAGCGTGATGCCGGAATCGAGGTGCAGGGCGCAATCGGTCTTGAACCCGAAACCGTCCTTGGAGAGCGTGACATGGCCGGAATAGTTGCCGTCGAAGTATTTTCGCAAGACTTCGTCGGTGCGCTCGCTGACGCGCCCACGCAGCGCTTCGCTGACGCTGATGCTCTTTCCGGAAATCCGCAGGGTCATGTGTCGCCTCGATTCATGTGAACCAAGTGTGACACTAAGCCTATTTGGTTAAGGCGCAATCGCGGGGCACGGTCAAACTGACGCGGCATCCCGGGTGCGGTCGGCGCTGGCGGGGGCCGACAGGGCATGCGCCAGCATGCTCTGCTTGTCGCGGCGGCGCTGCACCGAGGACGGGATCCGCATCGCCTCCCGGTATTTCGCGACCGTGCGGCGGGCGATATCGATGCCGGCGGTCCGCAGCTTCTCGACGATGGTGTCGTCGGAGAGAATTGCGGAGGGATCTTCCGCATCGATCAGCTGCTTGATGTGATGGCGCACGGCTTCCGCCGAGTGCGCCTCGCCGCCATCGGCCGATGCGATCGAGGCGGTGAAGAAATATTTCAGCTCGAACGTGCCGCGATTGGTCGCCATGTATTTGTTGGCGGTGACGCGCGACACGGTCGATTCATGCATCTGGATCGCATCCGCAACGGCCTTCAAGTTGAGCGGCCGCAGATGCGCGACGCCGTGGGTGAAGAAGCCGTCCTGCTGGCGCACGATTTCGGTCGCGACCTTCAGGATCGTGCGGGCGCGCTGATCGAGCGCACGCACCAGCCACGTCGCGTTCTGCAGGCAGTCGGTGAAGTAGGACTTGTCGCCGTCCTTGCGGATCGTCTTCGACAGCTCGGAGTAATAGTGCTGGTTCACCAGGACGCGCGGCAGCGTGTCGCTGTTGAGCTCGACCAGCCAGCCGCCGTCGGGACCCGGGCGGACGTAGACGTCGGGCACCATGGTCTGTGTGCGCGTGGTGCCGAACTTCAGCCCCGGCTTCGGATCGAGCCTGCGGATCTCGCCGATCATGTCGACGAGGTCCTCGTCGTCGACGCCGCACAGCTTGCGAAGGGCGACGAAGTCGCGCTTGGCAAGGAGATCGAGGTGCTCGACCAGCGCCTGCATCGCCGGATCGTAGCGGTCGAGCTCACGCAGCTGGATTGCGAGACATTCGCTCAAATTGCGGGCGCAGATGCCGGGCGGATCGAACGTCTGCAGCACGCCGAGCACGGCATCGACGTCGGCCTGCTCGGTGCCGAGCCGGTCGGCGGCCTGGCCGAGATCGGCGGGCAGATAGCCGGCCTCGTCGACGAGATCGATCAGATACTGGCCGATCATGCGGTCGGCCGGCGCGGTGAAGGCCACCGCCGCCTGCTCGGCGAGATGATCCGACAGCGTGGTCTCGGCCGCGACGAAGGCTTCGAGATTGTAGTCCTCATCACCGGAGGCGCCACCGCCCCATTCGGTGTAGGTGGTCGGCGCGGCGTCCTGCGCAGTCCGCGCGGCCGCTTCGGCGGGCTCTTCGGAGAACACATTCTCAAGCCCGGAATCGAGCGTCTGTTCGATCTCCGTACGGGTGCCGAGATCGCGGCTCATCCAGTCGTCCTGGGCGCCCTCGAAGCTCTCGCCGCCGCTCGCGCCCTCGCCGAAATCGTCGCCGCCGGCCTCGCCACCTTCCGAGAACTCGGCCCGCTCGGACATCTGCTGCTCGCCGGCGACCGGCGCTTCCGGACCGTCGCTCGCGCGCTCCAGCAGCGGGTTGCGCTCCAGCTCCTCTTCGACAAACGTGGAGAGGTCGAGATTGGACAATTGCAGCAGCTTGATCGCCTGCATCAGCTGCGGCGTCATCACCAGCGACTGCGACTGGCGGAATTCTAATCTCTGCGTCAACGCCATGGGAGCAAGAACATTCCCTTACTGGTCCAATTCTTGCTTATCCTAATCCGCGCGCGATGTACACGGCTTGACGAATAAGAAAAAGGGAGTATGGCGCGCGCGGAAGACGAGGTTACCGGCCCTCGCAAAGCAGTTGGAAACAGCGGTATTCGCAGCGTTTCCGCGACCTGTCCCGTGTCCGACAAAGCGGACAAACAGCGCGTCGGCAATCCTACAGCCGGAATTCCTCACCGAGATACAGCCGGCGCACGTCGGGATCGGCGACGATCTCCTCCGGGCTGCCTTCGGTGAGAATCTGCCCCGCATAGACGATGTAGGCACGATCGGTGAGGCCGAGCGTCTCGCGGACGTTATGGTCGGTGATGAGCACGCCGATGCCGCGGTTGGTGAGATGGCGCACCAGCTGCTGGATGTCGCCGACCGCGATCGGATCGATGCCGGCGAACGGCTCGTCGAGCAGCATGTAGTTCGGGCGCGTCGCCAGCGCGCGCGCGATCTCGACGCGGCGACGCTCGCCGCCGGACAGCGCGATCGACGGCGACTTGCGCAGCCGCGTGATGGTGAACTCTTCCAGCAACGCGTCGAGCTCGCGCTCGCGCTTCTTCCGCGACGGCTCGACCACCTCGAGCACGGCGCGGATGTTCTGCTCGACGGTGAGGCCGCGGAAGATCGAGGCCTCCTGCGGCAGGTAGCCGATGCCGAGCCGCGCGCGCTGATACATCGGCAGCCGCGTCACGTCATGGCCATCGAGCTCGATGGCGCCGCGATCGGCCTTGATCAGGCCGGTGATCATGTAGAACACGGTGGTCTTGCCGGCGCCGTTCGGCCCGAGCAGGCCGACGGCCTCGCCGCGGCGGACATAGATCGAGACGCCACGCACGACCTGGCGGCTGCCAAAGCTCTTCTCGATCGAATGCACGGCAAGGAAGCCCGGCCGGCGCAGCAATTGCGGGCCACCGCCTGCGCCATTGTTGCGCGGCTTGGCCGGTGCCGGCTGTGAGGCCGGCCGCTTGCGCTGGATCTGCTCGGTGTTCTGCGGCGAGCGCGGATTGATGCGTGGCACCGTTTCATCGCGCACGGAGTCGGCGAGCGCGGCGAGCGGATCATCGCTGTAGGAATTGCCGAACGGATCGTCCATGGCCGTGATGTCGTCGCGCCGGCGCGAGGAGCCTCGCTGGCCGCGCTTGGCGGGACGCCCACGAAACATGCCGAGTAGATCCACCATCCCCGCTTCGCTTACGCCCTTCGAGGCTGCCCGTCACCGACCGCAGCGCTGGCTCGCCCGCTCACCGCGAGCGAACGCATCTCACCTCTCTCGCGGATCACAGGGAGCGCGAGGCCGGCCAAAGCGCGGCAGGCCGCGCTTCGGAGTCTGTCGTCTGACGGCGAAGTCGCGGTCGCCACGCAGGCGACCGATCGCAAGATCGCAATCGTGTCCGGCATCACTCTTTCGCAGCCATGCAACGGGCTCCACGGCCTCCCGTTACATCGGTCCTGCGACAGAACCGCCCGCCCGCTAGATAGAGGCAGCAGCGGCGCGGTTCAACTGGGCCGCCGGCGTTTTGCTAAATAATTGAAGTCACTTCGATTTGCCTGGACCGAGCTGCAGCGGCGCGGCGCTGCCCGGAGCCGAGGCGGTCGACGGACCGCAGCCGCCGCCCGCGCCGGCGCCGGCCTGCGGCAGCAGCACCTGCACGCCGCGCCCGCTGTCGGATTCGACGCGCGACACGCCCGTGGTCATGTCCACCGTCAAGCGGTCGCCACGCATCACGTTCTTGCACTGGGTCAGCACCACGCCGCCCTGCATCGAGATCATGTTGGTCTTGGTGTCGTAGACCGCGGTCTCGCCGGTCACGACCTGATCCTTCTGGGTCACCTTGACGTCGCCGCGCGCCTCCAACCGGCGAATCGCCGAGCTGCCGTCCGGCCCCGGCGTCGCCGCCGGCGTGGCCTTGGTCGACTTGGCGCCGCCCGGCTGGGCGCCGCCGTCGTAGAACACCACCAGCGACTTCGAGGTCATGGTGGTATCGCCCTGCACGACCTTGACGTTGCCGGTGAAGGTCGCCTCCTTCTTCTTGTCGCGCATCTCGAGCGCAGCGGCCTCGATCTGGATCGGCTGGTCGCGGTTCTGCGAAAATCCCTGCAGCGCGTTCGGCACCCCGGTGGTCGCGCTCTGCGCCTGCAGCGGATCGGCGAACGCGATCAGCGCCAGCGCACCGAACGAGGCGCCGCGCCGGACCGCGGCAATCAAACGATACGTCGTCATGAGCTCACTTCACGTTGCGGGCCGGACGGCCGGGATCGGCGCTCGCGGTCGTGGCCGGAGCGGCATTCATGTTGTCGAGGTTCATCATCACGTTGCCCTCGAAGCGGATGACCTCGCCATTGTCGGTGATGCGCAGGCGGTCGGCGGAAAGCGTCCCGTTGGTGAGCTTGACGTCGACGCGCTCGTCCGAGCTCACGGTGCCCTTGGCCATGTCGACCGAGGCCCGGCTCAGCCGCGCCTCGTAGCCCGTCGACGTCGTCAGCAGGATGTCCTTCTTCAGCTCGAGCTGCTGCTGCTTGGTGTCGAACACGCCGGTATTGGCCTTCAACGTCACCGTCGACTGATCCTCCATCAGCACCTTGGCGCGGAGGATGTTGAGCTCGACGTGATCGGGATCGGTGAGGTCCTGCACCGCGCTCCGGGCGACGAGATCATAGGGCCGCTGGTCCGGCGTGAAGCCGGTCAGATGCGGCGTCTCCATCGTGATCTTGCGGCCGGAAATGACGAGGTTGCCGGTGAGATTGGGGGTGTTGATCTCCATGTGGAACGGATTGAACAGCGCGATGCCGATCACGACCGCCATCGCCAGTCCGACCGCCGCCGGCACCGCGACCCGCAGCACGCGCACGAAACGGCTGTGGCGCGCCGCGACCGCAAAGCGCGCCTGCAGGGTGGGATCATAGGCGGGGTTGTGGACCGAGTTCACCAGGGCTCCGACGGACACGGGATGCGCGCGAAACAGCGCCCATCCTACCATGGGGGGCCCCACCATTGCAGCCTGGAACTGGCGCGAAATCGCGACGCAAGGGCCTCGCGATCATTACGAGACATTAATGATCGTGAACACGTCTGCGATTCGCCCCCGTCAGGAATGCGCGAAGATGTCCTCGGCCTCGAATCCGCCCAGATCGAGGGTGGCCCGGTGGGGCAGGAACGCGAAGCAGGCCTGCGCCAACGCCAGCCGCCCTTCGCGCGCGAGCATCACGTCGAGCTTCTCGCGCAGGGCATGCAGGTGCAGCACGTCGGAGGCGGCATAAGCGAGCTGCGGCTCGCTGAGCTGCTCGGCGCCCCAATCGCTCGACTGCTGCTGCTTGGAGAGATCGACATTGAGCAGCTCGCGCACGAGATCCTTGAGGCCGTGGCGGTCGGTGTAGGTGCGCGCCAGCCGCGAGGCGATCTTGGTGCAGTACACCGGCTGCGGCATCACCCCGAACGCGTGAAACAGCGCCGCGACGTCGAAGCGCGCGAAGTGGAAGATCTTGGTGATGTCGGGGTTGCCGAGCAGCGCCTTCAGGTTCGGTGCGTCGGTGTGCCCCTTCGGGATCTGCACCACGTCGGCCGAGCCGTCGCCGGGCGACAGCTGCACTACGCACAGCCGGTCGCGGTGCGGATTGAGCCCCATCGTCTCGGTGTCGATCGCGACCGACGAGGTGTAGCGGGAAAGATCGGGCAGGTCGCCGCGGTGCAGGCGTACGGTCATGGCTCTCAAAACCTCGGTCGAATCGAAATCGGATGCGACGGGCCGGAGCAACGCCGCGGGAAGCGCTCGGGAACCGGCTGTAGCCCGGCGCTGGTAACCAACCGGCAAACGCGCCGGGCCGGTCCGGAGATCAGCCGCGGGAATGCCAGCCCCGCCGCCCGGGCGCAAGGGCCGGACGGGGCAAGGTGATCGCATCCGAGCTGGCGCCGGCAGGTGTCACGCGGCCGGTCGAGGCGGCGCCCTCCTCATGAGGCGGTCGACCCGCCGGTTGCATCGCGCCAGATCGCACCCCGTCGATCGATGCAACTCTTGCATTGATCGATGCCGCCTTTGGCTTGGACAGAAAATGCCACTGGCCGTACGCGTGATATTGTCGCATGACTTCGCATCTGAAGTGCAGCGACCCAAGGCGGCCGCAGCATCTGCCGACAACGACATAATCACATGAGGAGGAAGCCAGGATGAAGGCACTTACAGGTATCATTGCGGCCGCTGTGCTGGCGGTCTCGTCGCCCTTGGCGACCGCGCGCGATTTCCGCTCCGCCGACGTGCACCCCGCCGATTATCCGACCGTCGAAGCCGTCAAGTTCATGGGCAAGCAGCTCGCGGCGGCGAGCGGCGGCAAGCTCGGCGTCAAGGTGTTTCCGAACGGGGCGCTGGGCTCCGAGAAGGACACGATCGAGCAGCTCAAGATCGGCGCGCTCGACATGATGCGCATCAACTCCTCGCCGCTCAACAATTTCGTGCCCGAGACCGTCGCGCTGTGCCTGCCCTTCGTGTTCCGCGACACCCAGCACATGCGCACCGTGCTGGACGGGCCGATCGGCGACGAGATCCTGGCCGCCATGGAGCCCGCCGGCCTGATCGGCCTCGCCTATTATGACAGCGGCGCGCGCTCGATCTACACCGTCAAGGCGCCGGTCAAGTCGCTCGCCGACCTCAAGGGCCTGAAGATCCGCGTCCAGCAGTCCGACCTCTGGGTCGGCATGATCCAGAGCCTCGGCGCGAACCCGACGCCGATGCCCTATGGCGAGGTCTACACCGCGCTCAAGACCGGCCTCGTCGACGCCGCCGAGAACAACTGGCCGTCCTACGAATCCTCGCGCCATTTCGAGGCCGCCAAGTTCTACAACGTCACCGAGCACTCGCTGGCGCCCGAAGTCCTGGTGATGTCCAAGAAGGTCTGGGACACCTTGAGCAAGGAGGATCAGGCGATGATCCGCAAGGCGGCCAAGGACTCCGTGCCGGTCATGCGCAAGCTGTGGGACGAGCGCGAGCAGACCTCCCGCAAGGCCGTCGAGGCCGCCGGCGTCCAGGTCGTGACGATCGCCAACAAGCAGGAATTCGTCGACGCGATGAAGCCGGTCTACCAGAAGTTCGCCGGCGACGAGAAGCTCTCGAGTCTCGTCAAGCGCATCCAGGATACCAAGTAAGAGTGGCGACGTAACAATCGCGACTTCAAAGACATCTACCAAGAACAACAATCATACGCTCCGGCGTCGCCCTCAGGCGGCGCCGGAGGAAGGCCAGGGGAGGGACGGGAATGACAGACCCACATGTCGGCGACCACGAGCATGGGGAGGGACGCCCGTCACGCGGCCCGCTGACGCGGATCAACGCCGTCATCGCGCGGCTGGGCATGTATCTGTCCGTCGCCGGCCTGCTCGTCATCGTCACCATCGTGTTCTACCAGGTGTTCGGCCGCTACGTGCTGAACTCCAGCCCGACCTGGACCGAGAACCTGGCGCTGGTCCTGATCCTCTATGTCACCTTGATCGGCGGCGCCGTCGGCGTCCGCGACGCCGGACATATCGGCATGGATAGTCTCCTCGTGATGCTGCCGGACTCGACGCGCGAGAAGATCGAGATCGTGATTCACGTGCTGGTCGCCCTGTTCGGCATCGCCATGGCCTACAACGGCTGGATCCTCGGCGCCTCCGTCGGCACCGTGAAGATCGCCAATCTCGGCCTGCCCGAGCTCGTCCGCTACGTCCCGCTGGTCGTCTCCGGGCTCCTGATCGTCTCCTTCTCGATCGAGCACATCATTGCTCTCCTGCGCGGTGAAGAGGTCATCCCGTCATGGAACTGATCATTCTCGGCGTCACGTTCTTCGGCTTTCTCATCCTCGGCGTCCCCGTCGCCTTCGCCATCGGCCTCTCCGCGATCTGCACCATTCTGTATGAAGGCCTGCCGGTCGCCGTCATCTTCCAGCAGATGATGTCGGGGATGAACATCTTCTCGTTCCTCGCCATCCCGTTCTTCGTGTTCAGCGGCGAGCTGATGCTGCATGGCGGCGTCGCCGACAAGATCGTGCAGCTCGCCAAGAACCTCGTCGGCCACATCCGCGGCGGACTCGGCATGTCCAACGTCGTCGCCTGCACGCTGTTCGGCGGCGTCTCCGGCTCACCCGTCGCCGACGTCTCGGCGATGGGCGCGGTGATGATCCCGATGATGAAGAAGGAAGGGTTCGACACCGACTACGCCGTCAACGTCACCACCCACGCCTCGCTGGTCGGCGCGTTGATGCCGACCAGCCACAACATGATCATCTATGCGCTGGCCGCCGGCGGCAAGGTGTCGATCGGCGCGCTGATCGCCGCGGGCCTCCTGCCGGCGATGGTGCTGATGGTCTGCATGCTGGTGGCCGCCTATGCGGTCGCCGTGAAGCGCGGCTATCCCGCCGGCAAGTTTCCAGGCTGGGCGGAAGTTTTCCGCTCGTTCGCGGCGGCGCTGCCCGGCCTTCTGATCGTCGGCATCATCCTGACGGGCATCCTGTCCGGCGTCTTCACCGCCACGGAGTCCGCGGCCGTCGCGGTGACCTACACGATCCTGCTGACGTTCTTCATCTACCGCACGATGACCCTGGGCAACTTCCTGCGCGCCGCCGCCAAGGCGGTGAAGACCACCGGCGTCGTGCTGCTGCTGATCGGCGTCTCCACCATGTTCCAGTACCTGATGGGACTTTACGAGGTCGCCGATTTCGCCGGCGACCTGATGAGCAAGGTCTCGACGCAGCCCTGGATGATCTTCCTCTTGATCAACGTCATCCTGTTCCTGCTCGGCACCTTCATGGACATGGCGGCGACCATCCTGATCTGCACGCCGATCTTCCTGCCGATCGCGATGAAGGCCGGCATGGATCCCGTGCAGTTCGGCATGCTGATGCTGATCAACTGCGCGCTCGGCCTCAACACCCCGCCGGTCGGCACCACGCAGTTCGTCGGCTGCGCCATCGGCGGCATCTCAGTCGGCGCCGTCATGCGCACCATCCTGCCGTTCTACGCCGCCCTGATCGCCGCCCTGATGTTCGTGACCTACGTGCCGGCCTTCTCGCTCTGGCTGCCGCGGCTGTTGATGGGGTATAAGGGATAGCCGTCCCGAGGATCGCCGGCTTCGGCCGGCGATCCTCCGCCGCATCCCGATGCGTTCGGCCTCGACCTGCCGCGACTGCTCGCGGTACACTCGACACCTGTCTCCACAGCAATCCGCGTGAGCGAGGATGGCCGCATTCTCGCATTTCCTGAATCTCGATCTGGCGTTGAAGTCGACATTCGACTTCACGCCGCTGATCGCGCATCTGGATCAGAGCGTGTACATTCTGCATCATGCGGAGCATGAGCGGGAGTTTCTGTTGGTCCTGGAGATCAACACGACAGAATCCCCCGATCCGACCACATGCACCGAGCAATTCCTGACGCTGATCGAATCGCTGCCCCAACCCGCGAGGGCGCTGTGGAACGGCTGCACGTCGCGCACCTTTTCCTACGGCTTCGAGGGCGGCCGCGAATTCCCCGCGCTTGAGACCACGATCTCCGCCGACCTGCTGCTGCGCATCGCAACGCTCGGCGCAGCCATCGGCATCACGGTGTATCCTTTTCGCAAGTCCCGCGGTCCCGAAGGCAAGGACCAACCGGATTCGCTCCCCTGACGGTCAGATCGCAAACTCGGCAACGAGGTCCGTGCTGCCGGCAAGAGCGGCAGGATCGTCTGCTCGATCGACACCGGCGAATATTCAGACGACTATCCGGATCTGGACTGGGCTGCCCCGCAGAGCGGCACCATGGTCGATCGGACAGGCAGGTCCGAATGAAAGGGAGCTTGCAATGGCGGCGATCGGATTCATCGGTCTGGGTGTCATGGGCGAGCCGATCTGCCGCAATCTGGCGCGGAAGTCCGGCGCCACGGTGTTCGGCTTCGATCGTGCGGACGCCCCGCTGGAGCGGCTCGCCGAGGTCGGCGTCATCAGGGCCGCGTCGCTCGCGGAGCTGGCGCGGGAGGCCGAATTGATCTTCATGGCGTTGCCGAGCGGCAAGCATGTCCAGGCCGTGTGCGACGGCGATGACGGCCTGCTCCGCCATGTCGAGGCGCGCCACACCATCGTCGACCTCGGCACCTCGCCGGTGCAGGCCAGCCGGGAGCTCGCCGCCCGTTTCGCCGCCAAGGGCGCGGCCTTCGCCGATGCGCCGATCGCCCGCACCCGGCAGGCGGCCGAGGACGGCACGCTGAGCGTGATGGTCGGGGCCGACGCGGCGACGTTCGAACGGCTGCGGCCGCTGATCGCGCTGTTCGCGACCGACATCACCCATTGCGGGGGCGTCGGCGCCGGCCAGGTCGTGAAGATCCTCAACAACATGGTGCTGATGCAGACCGTGGTCGCGCTCGGCGAGGCGCTGGAGACCGCCAAGCGTGCGGGCCTCGATCCCAAGCTGCTGTTCGAGACCCTCGCGAAGGGCTCCGCCGACAGCTTCGCGCTGCGCAACCACGGCATGAAGGCAATGCTGCCGGACACATTTCCCGAGCGCGCATTCTCGACCGAATATGCGCGCAAGGACATCGGCTACGCGCTGGATCTCGCCAGGTCCGTGCAGATCGATCTGCCGGGCGCGGAGCTCGCGGACCGACGTCTCGGAGAGGCGATTGAGGCGGGGTATGGCGATCTGTATTGGCCCGTGCTGGCGCGCGTGATCGCGGCGTCACGCACGGAGTGACCTGGACGTCGGACTTTGCCTCGCTGACAACGAGGTCGCGCCAGCAACATGCTTCGCAGCGACTAGGTCGCGCGTCTACGGCAGATCCTTGCTGCGAGGCAAACGAGGGCCGGCGAGCAGCGTGCAATGGAGCAAATAGTCTCCCATGCCCGAGTCGTCTTCCCAGGCTGTCGTCGCGGCGACCTCCCGCCAGCCGAGCTGACTGGCATCACGCTCAAATCGCCGCGGGCTCACTTCTACGAATGGCGCGGTCTCAATCTCGATCTTGTCGATGCTCCATTCGTAGACCAGCGCGGGCGCGCCAGGCCGGCGGCCGCAGTCCTCGAAATAGAGAAATGGATCGATCCCGATGAAGACGTTTCCCCGCAGCCAGGCGCCGGGCTGCGCAGAGTCCGGTGGCCTGCTGTACTGATACACAAGAACGCCGACGTCGATCGCCCACCAATCCTCGGCAACATGAACAACGCGCGCGACGACTTCATATATCGCACTTCCGCGATGCGCCATTGAGGCGATGATCTCGTCTCGCGGTTCGACTCGCGTCGGTGGCGGCTGCGCCCAGAATTCGAGCGCGAACGCGGTGCGGTCGCCGCGCGTGAAATCACCGTAATTGCCGTCCTGGATGATCCAGGCCGAGAGGCCGACAACGAGGTGATCCGCCATGACGATCCTGTTCGATGTTGCGATCATCTGCCAGATCGTGACGATCCAGCTATGATTAGCCCAACCTCTATATACACGATCCCGCGTCGTGATCTTGCAGACCAATAACACGGGCAAGTTGCAGATCTCATCCCAGCGGTTCACGGCACGATCCCAGCCACGGTCATTGCGAGGAGCGAAGCGACGAAGCAATCCAGGGCGACGCCCGGAGCCCTGGATTGCTTCGCTGCGCTCGCAATGACGGTGGAGTTGTTAGCTTACCTCCCATGCACGAACTGCCCGTCGTGCCAGTCTGTCGCAGTATTCCCGCTTGCACCGTCGGGCAAATCAGCTGCACATTTCCGCGCGTCCCTGCTGCCGCATGAGGGGCGTGTCGCGACCGTCACGAGACGTTGGCAGTGGGATGCGATGGGCGTGTGTCGACGCAGCGTGAGCTAATCGCGCGGACGAACGGCGATGCACGCACGGTCAAGTCGCGCGGTCCTGATATCCCGACGCTGATATCAACCTGGCGCAATGCTGGCGCATTGCGTGGGGGATGGTGGCCAACAAGCCCGGCGCACCAGGGAGAACGCGAAGCAGCCGTTAAAACCGTTGCGCAGGGAGGGCCGGATGCTCCGGCGCGTACCTGTGGTTCCTGCCGCCAGCATTTTCTTCCGCTGGCGGGCCATGGGTGCGGTCGGCACCCGGCCTTCCCTGCGCCCTCATGATTTGGAGGGCGAGACGATCAGCATGACTCGGGCGCGGATGCGTCGCGAGGTTGAGGAGGCTCGTCCAGAATGATTTCCGAGAAGCGCACGAGATCCGAGACGATGAGGACGACTGACACAGATGCATCTTCGTGCAGGAGGCGCCTTGCCTTTCTTCGTTACGCGATCGGATCAAAGTCTCACCAAGGTCTCGGTCCACTCCCCTCCCCCTTGCGGGGAGGGGTCGGGGGTGGGGGTCTCCGGGCGATGAAGCAAGCGACAGGCACCACCTCTCTGAAGCAAGAGAAGCGACGTGCGCCTCATTTGCAGCGGAGCGTGCGGACCCCCACCCCCAACCCCTCCCCGCAAGGGGGAGGGGATCTGACCGTCGCTGCGGCGAGATCGAGAATGACACGAGGTGTTGGCATGGCCGAACCGGAGCTCACGGCGAAAGCCGCCGATGCGCGGCGAAGCGTGTCTGCGACCGACGGGATGCGTGGTCCGGCGACTTCGGAGCTACAGCGATGTCGGGGAAAAATCAAAACCGAGCCTTAGCTCGGCGGCGCCACGCGAAGCTCGAAGAGCGAAGCGTGGTGCCCAGGAAAGGACTCGAACCTTCACGGCCGTTAAGCCACTGGCACCTGAAGCCAGCGCGTCTACCAATTCCGCCACCTGGGCATGTGGAGGCGGTGTGTACGGATCGAACGGCGGCTTGTCAAACCGCTGAACGCCCAAGATGACAATTTTTCTCACGCCATGCGCAAAAACACGGCCACTTTTCCGCGGTGCGGACGATGGGCTATACAGCGGGCCAGGATGGCGGCCCGCGGGGTGCGAATCGCCGCTCAGAGCCCTCTCGTCGAGGCGGCCCGACCGCCCGATGCAATCCCAGGAAGCATTCCATGGCATCGAATCTGGACACATTGGTTACCGTCTTCGGCGGCTCCGGCTTCGTCGGGCGCAACGTGGTCCGGGCGCTGGCCAAGCGCGACTACCGCATCCGCGTCGCGGTGCGGCGGCCGGAGCTCGCCGGCCACCTGCAGCCGCTCGGCCGGGTCGGTCAGATCCACGCCGTACAGGCCAATCTGCGCTATCCCGACTCGGTGGCATCAGCGCTGCGCGACAGCCATGTCGCCATCAACCTCGTCGGCATCCTGACCGAGAGCGGCGCGCAGACCTTCGAGGCCGTGCAGGCCGAGGGTGCCGCCACCGTCGCCAAGGCGGCCGCCGCGGCCGGCGCCCGCATGGTGCATGTCTCGGCCATCGGCGCCGATGCGGAGTCGGCGTCTGCTTACGCCCGCGCCAAGGCGGCCGGCGAGGCCGCCGTGCTGGCGGCGGTCCCCGAGGCCGTGATCATGCGCCCTTCGGTCGTGTTCGGCCCCGAGGACCAGTTCACCAACCGCTTTGCGGGGCTTGCGCGGATCTCGCCGTTCCTGCCGCTGATCGGCGGCGGCGAGACCAAGATGCAGCCGGTCTATGTCGGCGACGTCGCGTCAGCAGTGGCCGATGCGGTCGACGGCAAGGCGCAGCCGGGCGCCACCTACGAGCTCGGCGGGCCCGAAGTGCTGAGCTTCCGGGAGATCCTGAAAATCATCCTCGAGATCACCGACCGCGACCGCGCGCTGCTGCCGGTGCCGTTCGGACTGGCGAAGATGAAGGCAACCTTCCTGCAGTTCGCGCCGGGGCCGCTGAAGCTGACGCCCGACCAGGTCGAGCTGCTGCGCCACGACAACGTCGTGTCGGAGGCGGCGAAGGCGGCCGGCCTGACTTTTCAGGGCCTGGGCATCACGCCGGATTCACTCGAGGCGGTCGCCCCGCAATATCTCTGGCGCTTCCGTCCCGCCGGGCAGTTCCAGCGCAAGAACGCGTAAGAAGGGCCCCCCTGCTAAACGCCGTCATTGCGAGGAGCGAAGCGACGAAGCAATCCAGAGTCCCGCCCACCACACTGGATTGCTGCGCTTGCGCTCGCAATGACGAGCGGAGAGAGACGGGCCGACTTACTTGCCGAGGGCCAGCGCGATCAGGCCGATCGTGCCGACGATGACGCGCCACCAGGCGAACAGCACGAAGCCATGGCGGGTGACGTAGCCGAGGAACGCCTTCACCACGATCATCGCGGTGATGAAGGACACGACGAAGCCGATCGCGATCAGGCCGAGGTGATCGGACGTCATCTCGGCGCTGCTCTTGTAGAAGTCGTAGACGAAGGCGCCGACCATGGTCGGGATCGCCAGGAAGAAGGAGAATTCCGCCGCCGAGCGCTTGTCGCCGCCGAGCAGCATCGCCGCCACGATGGTGGCGCCGGAGCGCGACACGCCGGGGATCATCGCCAGGCACTGCGCGACGCCGATCCACAGATACATCATCAGCGGATAGCGCGTGGCGTCGTGCTCCCGCGGCTTGAGATCGATCTGATCGACCCACAGCAGGATGGCGCCGCCGACGATCAGCGAGAAGCACACCACCCAGGGATCGAACAGGAGCGCCTTGATGTACTTGCCGGCGATGAGGCCGACAACGACCGCGGGCAGGAAGGCGACCAGCACGCCGATGATGAAGCGGCGGTCGTCAGGGTTCGTCAGCGCGCCGATCGCGACGCGGGTGAGCTTGAAGAAGTACAGCGCGACGATGGCGAGGATGGCGCCGAGCTGGATCAGGATCGCGAAACTCTTCCAGAACCCCTCGTCACCGAGCCCGAAGAAGCGCTCCGCCAGCAAGAGATGGCCGGTCGAGGATACCGGAAGAAACTCGGTGACGCCCTCGATGATGCCGAGAAGCACCGCCCGCAGCGTATCTGACATCATGGATCGGATCCTGGATTGCCGGCAAAACGCCGCCCTTCTCGCCTATTCGGCCCCCGCCCGCAATTGCAAAAAACGGCATGGGCGGTCCTATCGGATGAATGAACCGGCGCGTGAGCGCAGCTTACGAATCAGAACGCGACGGGTCCGGAGGGCCGATCCAGCTCACCGACGCGTGTTCCCCGAACGTCGTTTCCCGCATGCTGACCCGTCGCCCTACTGCTTACACTTTCGCCGACCATGCGCTAATGGTCCGATTCGCGAGCGCAACCGCGCGCCGGTATCGGGACGAGGCATCGGTGCGAACCGATGGTTGATTGTTCGTTAAGCGCCGCAGCCGCGGAATCGTCGAAAGGCTCCATGTACACGCTCTTCCACCATCCCTTCTGCCCGCATTCACGCTTCGTCCGGCTGGTGCTCGGCGAATACGGGCTCGATCTGCGCCTGGTGGAGGAACGCGCCTGGGAGCGCCGCGAGGCGTTTCTCGTGCTCAATCCCGCGGCCACCACGCCGGTGCTGTCGGTCGAAGGCCTGCCGCCGGTGCCCGGTGTCGGCGTGATCGCCGAATTCATCGATGAGACCTGCGGGCTTGAGATGGGCGATCGCCGGCTGATGCCGGGCACGGCGGCCGAGCGCATCGAGGTGCGCCGGCTGATGGACTGGTTCAACACCAAGTTCTTCGAGGAGGCCTCGAACCTCTTGGTCACCGAGCGCATCTACAAGCGCTTCATGAGCGAGGAGGATGGCGGCGGGCCGCCGTCGACCGACGTGATTCGCGCCGCCAAGACCAATGTGCGCTATCATCTCGCCTATATCGGCTGGCTCGCGCAGCGGCGCAATTTCCTGGCCGGCGACCGCCTGACCTATGCTGATTTGGCCGCCGCCGCGCATCTGTCGGCGATCGACTATCTGGGCGACGTGCCATGGATCGAGGACGACGCCGCGAAGGCGTGGTACGCGCGGGTGAAGTCGCGGCCGTCGTTCCGGCCGCTGCTGAGCGACTGGCTGGCCGGCGTGCCGGCGTCGCGCACCTATGTGGATCTGGACTTCTGAGCGCCGATAGGCCCACGCCGGAGACGTTGAAGGCGGCGCTGGCCGCCGAGGCGCAGCGGCTGGGCTTCGATGTCATCGGTCTCACCGCCCCGGTCGTGAGCGCCGAGCGGGCCGCCGCGTTCGAACGCTTCCTCGCCGCCGGCCAGCACGGCGACATGGACTGGCTGGCGCGCGAGCCGTCCCGCCGCACCGATCCCACAACGCTGTGGAGCGAGGTCCGCAGCATCATCATGCTGGGCGTCAATTACGGCCCCGACGAGGACCCGCGCGCGGTGCTGTCCCAGCGCAGCAATGCTGCGATCTCGGTCTATGCCCGCGGCGACGACTATCACGACGTCATCAAGAAGAACCTCAAGACGCTCGCGCGCTGGCTGGTCGCGCAGGCCGGCTGTGACGTGAAGGTGTTCGTCGACACCGCGGCCGTCATGGAGAAGCCGCTGGCCGAAGCGGCCGGGCTCGGCTGGCAGGGCAAGCACACCAACCTGGTGTCATCAGGCTTCGGCTCCTGGCTGTTCCTCGGCGCCATCTACACCACGCTGGACCTGCCGCCGGATGCGCCGGAGCTCGATCATTGCGGCTCCTGCCGGGCCTGCCTCGACAGTTGCCCGACCGCGGCCTTCCCGGCCCCCTACAGCCTCGATGCACGGCGCTGCATCTCCTATCTGACGATCGAGAACAAGGGGCCGATCCCGCGCGAGTTCCGCAAGGCCATGGGCAATCGCATCTACGGCTGCGATGACTGCCTCGCCGCCTGTCCGTGGAACAAGTTCGCGCAGGCTGGACGCGAGGCGAAGCTGGCGGCGCGCGACGCGTTGCGCGCGCCTTCACTGGCGAAGCTGGCCGCGCTCGACGATGCCGCGTTCCGCGCGCTGTTCGCGAAATCGCCGATCAAGCGCATCGGCCGCGACCGCTTCCTGCGCAACGTGCTGATCGCGATCGGCAACTCCGGCGATGTGGCGCTGACGCCGTCCGCCGAGCGGCTGGCCACCGATCCGAGTCCGCTGGTGCGCGGTGCCGCCGCCTGGGCCTTGGCGCAACTGCTCGACCCGGGGGCTTTTGCCCAACGTGCGACGATTGCGCTGGCGACCGAGGCCGCCGAGAGCGTCCGCGCGGAATGGCAAGTCCGATGCTGAAGCAGGCCGCCTCAGCCCATCTCGCCAACGGCGGCCAGCATGCGCGCGATGTCCTGCGGACGCGACAGCCGGTGGTCGCCGTCCTGGATCATGGTCAGCACCACGTCTTCGGCGGGCAGGCGGTGGGTCAGCGCGAACGCATGCTGCCAGGGGACGTCCGGGTCCTGCGCGCCCTGCAGGATGCGCACCGGGCAGCCGATCTTGATGGCACCGCCGAGCAGGAGATGATGACGCCCGTCCTCGATCAGCGCCCTGGTGATGGGATAGGGCTCGCCGTACTCCGACGGGCGCATCCAGACGCCGTTGGTCTCGATCTCGGTCCGGACCGCCGGCGAGAAGCCCTTCCACATCAGCTCCTCGGTGAAATCGGGCGCCGGGGCGATCAGGACCAGGCCCGCCAGCGTCGCTTCGGCCGGCTCATCGAGCAGCGCGCGCGCCAGCAGCAGCGCCATCCAGCCGCCCATCGAGGAGCCGACCACGACCTGCGGTCCGCGGCAGAATTGCCGGAACACGGCAACGCTCTCCTCGAGCCAGCGGCTGATCGTGCCGTCGACGAAGCGTCCGCCGGATTCGCCGTGCCCGGAATAGTCGAAGCGGACGCAGGCGCGGCCGCGCCCGGCGGCCCAGGCATCGAGGGCCAGTGCCTTGGTGCCTTTCATGTCGGAATTGAAGCCACCGAGCCAGAACAGCCCGGGCGGATGGCCTGGCCGCGCCCGCACCGCGATCCGGCGCGACGATTCGCCCGCGCCGACGGTGATGAAGACAGGCGGATCGGCATTCTCTGCAGCAGGGTTCATGGATCGTTACTCGCTGTCGGGTGTTGTGTGGGCGAACCGGCCGTTTCCGTCAATCGGCCAAGCTTGACGCTGCCGCTTGCGAAAGCGCGCGGCGCACTCTATGTCCCCCGGCGGAACCACGAGGGCCCGAAAAAGCGCGAGTTTGATCGCAATTCTCGGCCGTGTGGCTTCCTTGGGGGAATGCATCGACGCACGAGTCTCGCGCATGCGTCGCAGGAGCCGCGACGGCCGGGCGGAATTTCGACGCACCGGACAGTTGCGACCTTGCCCGCGAAAGCATCTTCCTTCAAACTAGCCGCCTTCTTCCACAACCTTGGAGAACTACCCATTCGCCGCCCCAATCGAGCCCCGCCCGCTGCCGTCAAAGACGGGCCGCGCACCAATGATGAGATTCGCAATGCGCAGATCCAGCTGATCGATGCCGAAGGCACCAACCGTGGTGTCGTCGAGACCGTTGTCGCGATCAAGATGGCCGCTGACGCCGGCATGGATCTGGTCGAGATTTCGCCGAACAACACGCCTCCCGTCTGTAAGATCATGGACTACGGGAAGTACAAATATTCGGCGCAGAAGAAGGCCGCCGAGGCCCGCAAGAAGCAGAAGGTCGTTGAGATCAAGGAGATCAAGCTCCGCCCGATGATCGACGACCACGACTACGACGTGAAGATGCGCGCGATGCAGCGGTTCTTCGAAGAGGGCGACAAGGTCAAGATCACGCTGCGCTATCGCGGCCGCGAAATGGCGCACCAGGAGATCGGCACCAAGCTGCTCGACAAGGTGAAATCCGACGTCGCAGCGTTCGCCAAGGTCGAGCAGGACGCCAGGTTCGAGGGCCGTCAGGTGGTCATGGTTCTGGCGCCGCGCTAGGTCCAGCACACCGACACCCGAAGCCGGGCCCGCCACGCGTTTGGCGGGCTTTTCTCTTGAGGGCGCCCGCCAGGACCGCTCTTGCGGGCCGGGGTCAGGACCGCGTCGCCTGCCACCGCCCCCGGCAGGTTCCGGACGAGCCTTTGCCGCTCCAGCGACCGAAACCTGAGGTGGCGCCGAGCCGGCCGGTGCCACTGGCCGAGGCGCCACCCTGGGATACCCGCACGGTGACGGCGCCGCCGCGGCCAACCGAGCCGGTGATGTTGGCGGTGCTGTTCGAGAGGACCCGGCCCCTGCTGATCCGGATCGGGAAGCTGTAGCCCTGGTCGCAACTGCCGGCCTCGGTAATGATCAGCACGGTCCAGGCGCCATCGAAGCCGGCAGCGTGCGCAGGCCTCGCCGGCAGGCCTGCGAGGCCCGTCAGCAGCGCGGTCGTAAGGGCGGCGGAGATGGCGCGGCGAATGAGGCGGGTCATGGTCGATCCTCGACTGTCATGGTCGGCTGATCATGGGTCGGAATAGCCGATTCCGTGGTTCGACGTTGCCAACTGGCTTTGTCTCTGGCATAAGCGCGGCCTTCGTCGCCCGGCTGATCAAGGGCTGCCGTGGCGATGTTTCTGTGCGGGTGGATCCTCGTTTGGACCCGAAACCTGAGCACAACCAACGCTCTAACGAGCATTTTCGCCGGATGGCGCCGCTTTTGCGGGCGGCTTGCCGTTGGCATCAAGGAGAGCCAAATGCCCAAGCTGAAGACCAAATCCGGCGCCAAAAAGCGCTTCAAGGTGACTGCCACCGGCAAAGTGATGCACGCCCAGCGCGGCAAGCGCCACGGCATGATCAAGCGGACGAAGAAGCAGATCCGGCAGCTGCGCGGCACCCGCGTGCTGTTCAAGACCGACGGCGACAACGTCAAGAAGTACTTCTTGCCGAACGCCTGACCGGCCTCTCGCTTCCGAACCCCTGGCCGCCTCAAAGCCGCGGCTGATCGTCATCTCTGAATCCAAGGATTTCCGGCATGTCTCGCGTCAAACGCGGTGTGACCGCCCACGCCAAGCACAAGAAAGTCTTCAAGGCCGCCAAGGGCTATTACGGCCGCCGCAAGAACACGATCCGCACCGCCAAGCAGGCCGTCGAAAAGGCCGGCCAGTATGCGTTCCGCGATCGCAAGCGCAAGAAGCGCACCTTCCGCGCGCTCTGGATCCAGCGCCTGAACGCCGCCGTGCGCCCGTTCGAGCTCACCTACAGCCGATTTATCGACGGCCTGTCCAAGTCCGGCATCACCGTCGACCGCAAGGTGCTGTCGGATCTCGCGATCAACGAGCCCGCCGCGTTCGAGGCGATCGTTGTGAAGGCCAAGGCGGCGCTCGCCGCCTGATCGCCCAGCGCATCGTGAGGGTTTCAAAAGCGGCCGATGCTCTCGGCCGCTTTTTGCTATCCGGCGACATGCCGATTGCTTGCCTGCTTTCGCTTGACCCGTGTCGCCCGCACGGCGACAACCAGCCGCCTTTTATTCCGCGGAGATTTTGACCGTGTCCGACCTCGCTACGCTCGAAACCTCGATCCTCGACCAGATCGCCGCCGCCGGCGATGAAGCCGCACTGGAAGCCGTCCGCGTCTCGGCGCTCGGCAAGAAGGGCTCGATCTCGGCGCTGCTGGCGACGCTCGGCAAGATGTCGCCGGACGAGCGCAAGACGCAAGGCGCGGCGATCAACCTCGCCAAGGACAAGGTCACGCAGGCGCTGACCGCGCGCCGCGAGGTGCTCAAGGCCGCGGCGCTCGACGCGAGGCTCGCGGCCGAGACCATCGACGTCACGCTGCCGCTGCAGGATTCGCCGGCCGAGACCGGCCGCATCCATCCGCTCAGCCAGGTGATGGACGAGCTGACCACGATCTTCGCCGACATGGGCTTCTCGATCGCGGAAGGCCCCGATGTCGAGACCGACGACTACAACTTCACCAAGCTGAACTTCCCGGAAGGCCACCCCGCACGCGAGATGCACGACACGTTCTTCTTCAATCCGAAGCCGGACGGCTCGCGCATGCTGTTGCGCACCCACACCTCGCCGGTGCAGGTGCGCACCATGCTGAGCCAGAAGCCGCCGATCCGCGTCATCTGCCCGGGCCGCACCTACCGCATCGATTCGGACGCGACCCACACGCCGCAATTCCACCAGGTCGAGGGCCTCGTCATCGACAAGGGCTCGCATCTCGGCCACCTCAAATGGATCCTGCACGAGTTCTGCAAGGCGTTCTTCGAGGTCGACCACATCAACATGAAGTTCCGGCCGTCGTTCTTCCCGTTCACCGAGCCGTCGCTCGAGGTCGACATCCAGTGCCGCCGCGACAAGGGCGAGATCCGCTTCGGCGAGGGCGAGGACTGGCTGGAGATTCTCGGCTGCGGCATGGTGCATCCGAACGTCCTGCGCGCCTGCGGCATCGATCCCGACGAGTACCAGGGCTTCGCCTGGGGCATGGGCATCGACCGCATCGCGATGCTGAAATACGGCATGAGCGACCTCCGCCAACTGTTCGAAGGCGACGTCCGCTGGCTGTCGCACTACGGCTTCAAGCCGCTGGAGGTGCCGACGCTGGCCGGGGGATTGAGCACGTGACGATTGTCGGCCCCAATGTTTCCCAGCAAACGCTAGGACTCCCTCTCCCGCTTGCGGGGGAGGGCTGGGATCTGCGCGCTCTTACTTCGACAACCATCGGTCTCTCCGTTCCCTCCCCCCTTGTGGGGGAGGGTCAGGGAGGGGGGTAGCCCAGGATGCCGCACGCCGTTGTCAGCAACCGCCAGCGCAACCGAGCGAAGCAACTTCGCCAGGCGATGACGCGCGCCGAGACGCTGCTGTGGCGCTACATCAAGGCCGACCGAATTGACGGCGCCAGCTTTCGCCGCCAGGTGCCATTTCGCAACTACATCGCAGACTTCGCCTGCTTCTCGGCCAAGCTCGTGATCGAGCTCGATGGCGAGTCGCACGATTTCACCGAACGGCAGGCAAGAGACGCCGAGCGTGACGCCTTCTTCGCAGCCGAAGGCTTCGAGGTCCTCCGCTTCACTAATGAGCAGGTGACCTCGAATCTGGAAGGTGTTGTTGCGGCAATCCGCCAAGCCATTGCCGACCGCGCCCGCGGCTTACCCCCCTCCCCACCCCTCCCCCACAAGGGGGGAGGGAGCGGAGAGAGCGTCGCAAGCGACCAAGACAGCGAACACGACCACACTCACGATACAAACACCAGCAAGATCCGAGGCATGCAGCCATGAAATTCACGCTGTCCTGGCTGAAGGACCATCTCGACACCGATGAGTCGGTCGAGACAATCGCCGACAAGCTCACGATGATCGGCCTCGAGGTCGAGCATCTCGAGGACAAGGCGAAGCTGCTCGCGCCGTATAGGATTGCGCGCGTCGTCTCCGCCGAGCAGCACCCGAACGCCGACCGGCTGCGCGTCTGCATGGTCGACACCGGTGACGGTGGCGCGCCGGTGCAGGTGGTCTGCGGCGCGCCGAATGCGCGCGCGGGGCTGGTGTCGGTGTTCTCGCCGCCCGGCACCTACATCCCCGGCAAGAACATCACGCTCTCGGTCGGCACGATCAGAGGTGTCGAGAGCCGCGGCATGCTGTGCTCGGCGGCCGAGCTTGAGATCTCCGACGATCACGACGGCATCATGGAGCTGCCGGCGGATGCGCCGATCGGCACCCCCTATGCCGAATGGGCCGGGCTCGGCGATCCCCAGTTCGAGATCAATCTGACGCCGAACCGCCAGGACTGCACCGGCGTGCACGGCATCGCACGCGACCTCGCTGCCGCCGACATGGGCAAGCTGAAAGACCCCGGCATCAAGCCGATGAAGGGCGAATTCCCCTGTCCCGTGACAGTCGTGCTCGAAGACGAGAAGCTGTGTCCCGGCTTCGCGCTGCGGCTGGTGCGCGGCGTCAAGAACGGCCCGTCGCCGAAATGGCTGCAGCAGCGCCTGACCTCGATCGGCCTGCGCCCGATCAACGCGCTCGTCGACATCACCAACTACATGACATTCGACCGCGCGCGTCCGCTGCACGTGTTCGATGCCAAGAAGGTCAAGGGCAACCTGGTCGTCCGCTGCGCCCGCGACGGTGAGACGCTGCTGGCGCTGGACGGCCGTACCTACACGCTCGACGATTCGATGTGCGTCATCGCCGATGACGCCGCTGTCGAATCGCTCGCCGGCATCATGGGCGGCGAGGCGTCGGGCTGCGATGAAGACACCACCGACGTGCTGATCGAATCGGCGCTGTGGAACGAGATCAACATCGCCCAGACCGGCCGCAAGCTCGGCATCAACTCCGATGCGCGCTACCGCTTCGAGCGCGGCGTCGATCCGGCCTTCATGGTGCCGGGCCTGGAGATGGCGACCAGGCTGGTGCTCGACCTGTGCGGCGGGACGCCATCGGAAACCCTCGTCGTCGGCAATCCCTTCGGCGATGACCGCATCGTCGACTTCCCGCTCACCGAGGTGAAGCGGCTGGCGGGCATCGAGGTGCCACTGACCGAGATGCGGCGGATCCTGACGCATCTCGGCTTCGTGGTCGCAGGCAATGGCCCGGTCGTGAAGGTCGCGGTGCCGTCCTGGCGCAGCGACGTCCACGGCAAGGCTGACATCGTCGAGGAAATCGTGCGCATCGTCGGCGTCGACAAGGTGCCGATGACGCCGTTCGAGCGCGGCGATGCGCCGCGCAAGCCGGTTCTGACGCCGCTGCAATTGCGCACGCGGCGCGCCAAGCGCGCGTTGGCGGCACGCGGCATGGTCGAAGCCGTGACGTGGTCATTCATCTCGAAGCCGGCCGCCGAATTGTTCGGCGGCGGCAAGGCCCAACTCGCACTCGCCAATCCGATCGCGGCCGATCTCTCGGACATGCGCCCGAGCCTTTTGCCGGGCCTGATCGCGACTGTGCAGGCCAACGCCGATCGCGGCTTCGGCGATGCCGCGATCTTCGAGGTCGGGCAGGTCTTCAAGGACGACGGCCCGACGGATCAGTTCGTGGCCGCGAGCGGCATCCGCCGTGGCATCGCCTCGGCGAAGGGACTCGGCCGGCATTGGACAGGATCGCAGCCGGCCAGTGCCTACGACGCCAAGGCCGATGCGCTCGCCGTGCTGGCGGCGGCCGGCGCGCCGATGGCGTCGCTGCAGATCGTTGCCGGCGGTCCGGCCTGGATGCATCCGGGTCGCTCCGGCACCATCCAGATGGGACCGCAGAACGTGCTCGGGCATTTCGGCGAGCTGCATCCGCGCACGTTGGAGACGCTCAAAGCCGACGGCCCGCTCGTCGCCTTCGAGGTCATCCTCGATCGCATTCCGGCCGCCAAGGCGAAACCGACGCGCGCCAAGCCGGTCCTGGAGCTCTCGGCGTTCCAGCCGGTGTCGCGCGACTTCGCCTTCATCGTCGACCGCAAGGTCAAGGCCGGCGACATCGTGCGCGCCGCACAGGGCGTCGACAAGAAGCTGATCACCGATGTCACCGTGTTCGACGTCTACGAGGGCAAGGGCATCGAGGACGGCAGGAAATCGGTCGCGATCGCCGTGACCCTGCAGCCACGCGACAAGACCATGACCGACGAGGAAATCGACGCCGTCGCGGCGAAGATCACCGCCGACGTCGCCAAGAAGACCGGCGGAACGTTGCGCGGATGAGCCTGTCCGGGCTCATCCCTGCCGACCTCAGCTCCTTCGCGACGGTCGCGCTGGCGATCACGGCCTTTATCGCTGCGACCGCGCGCGGCTTCTCCGGCTTCGGCTCGGCGCTGATCTTCATGCCGCTCGCGAGCAGCTTTGCGACGCCCCGTCTGGTCGCGCCGCTGCTGCTGGTGATCGATTTCGTCTCGATGGCCCCGATGGTGGCGCCGGCCTGGCGCGAGGCCGACCGTAAGGCCACCGCGGTGATCGTTACGGGCGCGTTGGTCGGCGTGCCCGTGGGCACCTATTTCCTCAGCCGGCTGGACCCGGTCACCGTCCGCTGGATCATCACCGGTTTCGTGCTCGCGCTGCTTGCGCTGCTGCTGTCCGGCTGGCGCTATCGCGGCAGGGAGTACACCGCACTGTCGGTCGCTGTCGGCTGTATCTCCGGATTTTGCAGCGGACTGGCGCAGACCGGGGGCCCGCCGATCGTCGGCTACTGGCTGGGACGCCCGATCCCGCCGAAGATCGCGCGAGCGAACATCGTGCTGTTCTTCGGCGCATCGGACTTCTTCGCGATGGTGAGCTACGCAATGAGCGGGCTGATCTCCTGGGATTCGCTGAAGCTCTCGCTGCTGATCGGGCCGGTCTACGCGCTTGGCGTTGCGTTCGGCGCTTCGCTGTTCGGCCGCGCCAGCGAGCAGGTGTTCCGCGCCATCTGCTATGTGCTGATCGCAATTGCCGTCATCGCCGGCCTGCCGGCCCTCGACGGCGTGCTCGGGCGAGGCTAGCCTCCCCGCAACGAGACCGACCGGGAGGACACCATGATCAATCGCCGCACGATGTTGTCGCTCGCGCTGGGCACAGCCGGAGCTGTCGCAGCGCGCTCGGTGTTCGCGCAAGGCGCCAAGACCGGCACGCGGATCGTCTTCCTCGGCACCAAGGGCGGCCCACGCGTCGGCGTGGGCGCTTCGAATCCGGCCAATCTCGTCGTCGTCAACGGCACGCCGTTCGTGATCGATTGCGGCATGGGCGTCAGCCGTCAGCTCGTCAATGCGGGCGTTCCGATCCCGTCGGTCAAGTACATCCTGATCAGCCATCACCATTCCGATCACAATCTCGAATACGGCAACCTGTTCTACAACGCCTGGGCCGCAGGATTGTCGACGCCAATCCAGTCGTTCGGACCGAAGGGCCTGGAGGCGATGACCAGGAGTTTCTGGGAAACCAACAAGTTCGACGTCGACACCCGCATCGCAGATGAAGGCAGGCCCGATCCTCGGCCGCTCCTGGTCGCGAAGGACATCGACGCGGACGGCGTCGTGCTGAAGACGGCGGATGTGACGGTGACCGCGTTCCGCACGCCGCATCCGCCGATCACCGACAACTTCGCCTACAAGTTCGAGACCCCGAACGGCACGATCGTGTTCTCGAGCGACACCGCCTACAATCCGAAGCTCGCCGAGTTCGCCAGGGGCGCCGACGTGCTGGTGCACGAATGCCTGTATGTGCCGGCGGTCGATCGCTTGGTCGCGAAAACGAAGAACGGCTCGACGCTGAAGAAGCACCTGCTCGACAGCCACACGACGACCGAGGACGTCGGGCGTATCGCTGCGGCGGCAGGCGTGAAGGTGCTGGCGCTCAGCCACTTCGTGCCCGGTGATGATCCGGAGGTCACCGACGACGACTGGACGCGCGACGTGAAGAAGAACTACACGGGCCGGATCATCGTGGCGAAGGATTTGATGGAGCTGAAGCTGCCGGTGTAGCCCGCGTAGGGTGGGCAAAGCGGCCGCCGCAAGGCGGCAGCGTGCCCACCATCCACCCGCGAACTCATCAGCAAAATGGTGGGCACGGCGCCACGACGATTTTCGAATGTGGTGATAGCACGGCTGCGCCTTTGCCCACCCTACGGTCCTACTTCAATCCTCCGGCGAGGCCGAGCGTACCTTGCCGCGGCGGCGCGGCCGTTGCCGCTCACTGCTCGGCTCCGGCTCGGGATCCTTCAGCGCGCCGATCCGGCGCAGCGCGGCTTCGGCGGCGCGTTCGCCGGAGTCCCAGGCGCCGTCGACCGTGCCCCACAGCGTTTCGTGCGTCGCCTCGCCCGCCAGGAAAAGCGGACCGAGGGGTTCGCCGAGGATCTTGCGCGCCCCCTGGCTGCCGGGCGTGGCCGCCGACATCGCGCCGAGCACGCCCGGCGCCTGGTTCCAGCGCGTGGCTGCGGACGATTTCACCGCCGCGGCGGCCTCGCTTCCAAACAGCTTGCCGATCCAGTCCCTCGCGAAGTCGACCATCGCCGCCTCGCCCTGCGCTGAGAGTTCGCGGCCGAAGGCGCCGGCAACATCGACGGCGCAGAGCGACGATCCGCCGATATTGGCCAGCAACAGACCCGTGCGGTTGGAATTGCTCTGCTCGATGATGACCTCGTCCCGCGACAGGCCGAGCGGATTGCCCGCCAGCATCAGCGCAATGTGATCGTAGCTGCCGAGGCTGAGCTTGGCGGCGGCGTCGAGCTGCCGCTTGGGCAGCTCGGGCGCAAACTTGATGGCGCCTGATGTCAGCACGTTGGTCGACACCGTGAGGATGACGGCGCGCGTCGCGATTCGCCCCGCCGGCGTTTCCACCGCGACGTCGCGGTTGGCCCACACGACGCGCGTTGCCGGCGTCGACAGCGACAACGGCAACGCTTCGCCGAGCCTGGCGATGAAGGTGCCCAGCCCCTGGCGGCAGGCCAGCGGCGCGCTGCGATCCTGCGCACGCGCCTTGTCCATCGCGGAGAGATCGGCGAGATCCTTCCCGGTCGCGCTGGCGCCGAGCACGAAGGCGGTGGTGCTGGTCCAGTCGCCCAGATCCTTCGGCAGCGCCGCGGCGCAGGAGGTGTCGAGCTTGCCGCGCGCCGCCTCGTCGATGGCGCGATTGGCGCGCACCAGCCCCGCCAGGAACTGCTCGGTCTCACCGGGCCGCGCATTGCGCCGACCGACCCGGATCTTCTGCCCGACGGGGGCCGCGACGAGATCGAGCCCGAGACCCCGCGCGAGCCTGCTGATGGGATTGCCGTCGGCGTTGAGCAGCCAGCGGGCGCCGCGATCGAACGGCACGCCGAAGGTGGCAGTATCCGTGCTGCAACGGCCGCCGGGCTGCGGCGCGGCCTCCAGCACCACGACCTTGCGGTTGGCCGCGACGATCCGACGGGCCGCGGCGATTCCCGCCGCTCCCGCCCCGATCACGACAATGTCAGCCTCGCGTGGAACAGCCGCCTGCGCGGCGCGGCCGGCAATAGGCAGCGCGGCCAGCGCCGCGGAAGCGGAGAGGAAGCCGCGGCGCGTGACATTCATGACATGGTTTCCGAAAGCTTTTGAATCAAACGAATACCCGCCGAATTTGCCGCATCTGCCGCGCTGCGGCAACCGGGATGGTAAACGTGATACCGTGCAGAACGCATCGACTATGAACCAAATTGCAACCGCAATCGACCATCATGGAAGAAGGGAAAAAGCCGGCGACCGGCCAAGGTCGCCCGGGGAGCGTTATGGGTATCGTGCTCGATCACATCGGCAAGCTGATTGCCGCCTATCTCCAGAAGGAGATCCCGGGCTATGAGCCGTTCACGCCGAGCGATCCGGACTATCTGCGCAAGGATGTCCAGCCCGGCGACGTGCTGCTCGTCGAGGGCAACAGCCGGATTTCCGGCATCATCAAATACCTCACGCAGTCGACCTGGTCGCATGCCGCGCTCTATGTCGGGCCGATCGATGGCGCCGTCGAGCCCGATGGGGAGCCGCACGTGCTGGTCGAGGCCTATGTCGGCGACGGCGTGATCTCGGCGCCGCTGTCGAAATATTTCGCCTACCACACCCGTGTGTGCCGCCCGGTCGGACTAACGTATGAGGACCGGCACACGGTTTGCCGCTATGCCATCAACCGCATCGGCTTCGGCTACGATACCAAGAACATCATCGACCTGATGCGCTATCTGATCCCGATGCCGATTCCGCAACGCTGGCGGCGGCGCATGATCGCGCTGGGCTCGGGCGATCCGACCAAGATGATCTGCTCGGCGCTGATCGCGCAGGCCTTCGATGCGGTGCGCTATCCGATCCTGCCCAAGATCACGCGGGCGCCGTCGCGGCGCGCCAAGCGCGAGATCCTGCACATCCGGGATTCGTCGCTGTATATGCCGCGCGACTTCGACATCTCGCCCTATTTCGAGATCGTCAAGCCGACCATCGTCAACGGATTCGACTACACGACGCTGCATTGGGCCGACAAGCAGAAGCCGCTCGCGGAGGTAGCGGGCGAGTTCGCCGTGTTTCCAGGAGCCATCACAGCGCCGCCGCTCGTTCCTGAGACGGCTGACGAAGAAGCGACGCAGCAGGCTGCGGCTGAGGAAGTAGTTGCGAAGCTCGGCGAGCGGCTCGTGGTCAGCGAGCATTTTCTCGTCGCCGAGCCGGTACGAAACGTCGCGCCACGTCCGACCGCACGACGCCGCAACAAGGTGGCAGTCTGACCCGGACTGACCTCAGCGATCCGACCGGCTGATCACATCCATCAACTCCGCGATCTTCTGCCGTTGATCGGCCTTGTCGCCGGATGCGATGGCGTGCTCGACGCAATGCGCGACGTGGTCGCGCAGGATCTCCTCCTCGACCCGGCGCAGCGCCGCCCGCACAGCGGAGATCTGGGTCACGATGTCGATGCAGTAGCGGTTGTCCTCGACCATTTTCGACAGGCCCCTGACCTGCCCTTCGATCCGGCTCAAACGTTTCTGACAGGATGTCTTGATGTCCTCGCGCATGCGGCTTATATACCCCTACAGGGTATAGGTTTCAAGAGGCTTGGCGATGTCGGAAACCAGACACGAGCATGGTGGCGCGGAGGGCGGATGCGGCTGTGGATCGCACGCGCGCGCGGCGGAAACCGGACACAAACAAGCATCCGCGGACGGTTGTTGCAGCGATCGTGCCGGCGCGGCGCCGGCGCTTGAGGCGGCGAAGGTGACGGATCCGGTCTGCGGCATGTCGGTGGATCCCGCGACTTCGAAGCACCGCTTCGAGCACCAGGGACAGACCTTCCATTTCTGCTCCGCGAGTTGCCGCGCCAAGTTCGCCGCCGATCCCGCCAAATATCTCGTGACGGCCGCGCCCGCGGCCGCCGGGTCGTGCTGTGGCGGCCATGATCATCACGCGGACCAGCACGATGACGCTAAGGTCATCGATCCCGTCTGCGGCATGAGCGTCGATCCCGCGACCTCGAAGCATCGCTTCGAGCACGCGGGTCACACGTTCCATTTCTGCTCGGCCGGCTGCCGCACCAAATTCGCGGCTGAGCCCGACAAATATCTCGGCGAGCGCGAGCCGCCGCCGGAGATGCCGGCGGGCACGATCTACACCTGCCCGATGCATCCCGAGATCCGGCAGGAAGGCCCGGGAACCTGCCCGATCTGCGGCATGGCGCTGGAGCCCGACGTCATCAGCCTCGACGATGCGCCCAATCCCGAGCTCGCCGACATGACGCGGCGATTCTGGATCGGCGCGGTGCTGGCAGCTCCCGTGGTCGTGCTGGAGATGGGCGGCCACCTCGTCGGCGGACACGGCCTGATCGATCCCGTGCTGTCGAACTGG
The DNA here is from genome assembly GCF_051168175.1 of Bradyrhizobium sp. HKCCYLRH2047. NCBI lineage: Bacteria > Pseudomonadati > Pseudomonadota > Alphaproteobacteria > Hyphomicrobiales > Nitrobacteraceae > Bradyrhizobium > Bradyrhizobium sp. HKCCYLRH2047. Next base: position 347,950 of record NZ_JBNPUM010000001.1, on the reverse strand, counting down.
ATCCAGTTCGCGCTGGCGACGCCGGTCGTGCTGTGGGCCGGCTGGCCGTTCTTCGTGCGCGGCTGGCAGTCGGTCCAGACCCGCAATCTCAACATGTTCACCCTGATCGCGATGGGCACGGGCGTCGCCTATGTCTACAGCGTCATCGCGACCTTCGCGCCGCAGGCGTTTCCGCCGGCCTTCCGCGGCCATGGCGGCGCGGTGGCGGTGTATTTCGAGGCGGCGTCGGTCATCACCGTCCTCGTGCTGCTCGGCCAGGTGCTGGAGCTGCGGGCGCGCGAGGCGACGTCGGGCGCCATCAAGGCGCTGCTGCAGCTGGCGCCGAAGACGGCGCGGCGGCTCGACGCCGAGGGCAACGATCATGAGGTGGAGATCGCCGAGCTCGCGGTCGGCGACCGGCTGCGCGTCCGTCCCGGCGAGAAGGTACCGGTCGACGGCGTCATCCTCGAAGGTCGCTCGTCGCTCGACGAATCGCTCGTCACCGGCGAGTCGATGCCGGTCACCAAGGATGAAGGCGAGCGCGTCATCGCGGGCACCCTGAACCAGACCGGCAGCTTCGTGATGCGCGCCGACAAGGTCGGACGCGAGACCCTGCTGTCGCAGATCGTGCAGATGGTCGCCGACGCGCAGCGCTCGCGCGCGCCGATCCAGCGCCTCGCCGATCAGGTCGCGGGCTGGTTCGTGCCGACCGTGATCGCGGCCGCAATCACCGCATTCGTCGCCTGGTACGCCTTCGGTCCCGAGCCGCGCTTCGCCTTCGGCCTCGTCGCAGCCGTCAGCGTTCTGATCATCGCCTGCCCCTGCGCGCTGGGACTGGCGACGCCGATGTCGATCATGGTCGGGGTCGGCCGCGGCGCCCAGGCCGGCGTGCTGATCAAGAGCGCCGAGGCGCTGGAGCGGATGGAGAAGGTCGACACCCTGGTCGTTGACAAGACCGGTACGCTCACCGAGGGCAAGCCGAAGGTGACCAACATCGTCACGGCTGATGGCTTCGACGAGACCGAAGCGCTCAGGCTCGCCGCCAGCGTCGAGCGCGCCAGCGAGCATCCGCTCGCTGAAGCGATCGTCCGTCACGCCACCGAGCGCAAGCTCAATCTGGCCGATGTGAAAGGTTTCGACGCGCCGACCGGCAAGGGCGCGCGCGGCGAGGTCGACGGCAAGGCGATCGTGCTCGGCAATGCCACCTATCTCGCCTCGCTCGGCATCATCACCGATACGCTGGGCGTCGAGAGCAAGCGGCTGCGCGAAGAGGGCGCCACCGTGATCACCATGGCCGTCGACGGCAAGCCGGCCGCGCTGTTTGCGATCGCCGACCCCGTGAAGGCCTCGACGCCCGAGGCGCTGAAGGCGCTCGCGGCCGACGGCATCAAGGTGATCATGCTGACCGGCGACAACCGCACCACGGCCACCGCGGTGGCGCGAAAAATCGGCATCACCGAGGTCGAGGCCGAGGTGCTGCCGGAGCAGAAGAGCGCGGTGGTGGCGCGGCTGCGCGCCAGCGGCAAGGTGGTCGCGATGGCCGGTGACGGCGTCAACGACGCGCCGGCGCTGGCGGCCGCCGACGTCGGCATCGCCATGGGCACCGGCACCGACGTGGCGATGGAGAGCGCCGGCGTCACCTTGCTGCAAGGCGATCTCGGCGGCATCGCGCGGGCGCGAAAACTGTCGTCGGCGACGATGCGCAACATCCGCCAGAACCTGTTCTTCGCGTTCATCTACAACGCCGCCGGCATCCCGATCGCCGCCGGCATCCTCTACCCCGTGTTCGGCATCCTGCTGTCGCCGATCATTGCCGCGGCCGCGATGTCGCTGTCGTCGGTCAGCGTGGTCGGCAACGCGCTGCGGCTGCGGGCGACCGACCTCTGATCCAATGCCGGCGGACTTGCCGAAGCCCGCCGGCATGTCTACCTCTGCCGCGGGCTTTTGCAGCGAGGGACCCCGCCATGATCGACGCCGCCATCAAGGCGATTTCGCAGATTCTGTCGCCGCCGATGCGCTCGATCCTGTGGCGCTCGATCGGGCTGGCGCTGGTCTTGGTCACGGTGCTCGCGATCGGGCTGCAGCGGCTGTTGACCTGGCTGGCAACCGCCGGCGAGGGCTGGGCGGAGACCATGCTCGGGCCGAACTCGCATGGCACGCTCGAAGTGCTGACCTGGATCATCTCGATCGCCGCCGGCTTCGGCGTCGTGTTCGGCGGCATCATGCTGATGCCGGCGATCACATCGGTGATCGCGAGCCTGTTCGTCGACGACGTCGCCGACCTCGTCGAGCGCGAGCACTATCCGGCCGAGCGCCCCGGCGTCGCTTTGCCGTTCGGCGTCGCCATCATCGAGGGCCTCAAGGCCGCCGGCCTCACCATCCTGGTCTATCTGGTCGCCCTGCCCTTCGTGTTCCTGGCCGGCGCCGGCTTCGTGATCTTCTTCATCGCCACGGCGTGGCTGCTCGGCCGCGAATATTTCGAGCTCGCCGCGATGCGCTTCCGGCCGCCGGCCGAAGCCAAGGCGATGCGGCGCGACAATGCGGTGACCGTGTTCACTGCGGGACTGATCATCGCGGCGTTTGTCACGATTCCGATCGTCAATCTCGCCACGCCGCTGTTCGGCATGGCGTTCATGGTCCATCTGCACAAGCGCCTATCCGGACCGCGGCCCGAGCTGATCGAGCCGTCGCCGGAGCGCCGGCTGCGCAGCCTCTAGCGCCATCATCCGCGGCGACAGGCTGGCCGCCTTGCTGCGGGCGAAGGGGATCAGCAGGAAGCCGAGCAGCGCGACGCCGGCGAGCAGCGACCACGCCTCGTTGACGCACAGCGCCAGCGAGGCCTTTTCCACCAGCGGCCGGACATAGGCGATCGCCTGCTCCTCCGAGACGCCGCGCGGGCGGTTGCGCAGCAGCTCAGGCGCGAGCCCGATCGCCTTGGCTGCCACGGTGTCGCCGGCCAGCAGGCGGTCGCGAAACGCCTGGGCATGCAGGGCGACGCGGCCATAGATGATGGTGTCGATCAGCGCGATGCCGATGGCGCCGCCGAGATTGCGCATCAGGTTGAACAGGCCGCTGGCGTCCGCCACCTCGGCCTGCGGCAGGTCGCCGAGCGCGATCCGCGTCGGCGGCAGCAGGCAGAACATGATGCCGACACCGCGCACCACCTGCGGCCAGAACATCTCCTGATAGTCGGCCGTCGGCGGCTGGAACGCGCTCGCGGCCAGGCCGAAGCCGAACAGCACGAAACCGAACGCGGTCAGCAGACGCGCATCGACCCTGCCGTCCAGCGCCGTCACCAGCGGCGCGGCGATCAGCTGCGCCACGCCGGTCACCAGCATGATCTTGCCGATCTCGAATGCGTCGTGGCCGCGCACGAAGGCGAGGAACACCGGCATCAGATAGACCGAGCCGAACAGCCCGATGCCGAGGCAGAAGCTCGACAGGCAGCCGAGCGTGAACGAGCGGCGCTGGAAGCTGCCGAGCCGCAGGATCGGGTGCGGCGAGGCCAGCAGGCGCTGGACCAGCAAAGTGAGGCAGGACGCGCTCAGCACCAGGAATGCGATGCAGTTCGACGACAGCCAGCCGCCCTTCGGCGCCTCCTTCAGCCCGAGCTCCAGGCTCGCCAGGGACACCGCGAGCAGCAGCAGCGCGAACAAATCGAGCTTGTCGAGCTCCGCGAGGTCCATGCGCTGCTTCGGCAGCAGGCCGGGCGTCGCCAGCGCGGCGACGACGCCGGGCGCGATGTTGATCAGGAACAGCCAGGGCCACGACCAGGTGTTGGTGATGAAGCCGCCGACCACCGGGCCGATGGTCGGCGCGAGCACCGCGACGACACCGCCGATGGTGGTCGCCACCGCGTGCAGGCGCGGCGGAAACAGCAGGAAGACGGCGGAGAACACGACGGGGATCAGGAGACCGCCGAAGAAGCCCTGCAGCACGCGGAACGCCAGCAGCATGTGAAAGCTGCCGCTGAACGCGCAGCCGAACGAGGCGGCGGTGAAGATGCCGACGGCGCCGACGAACAGCCAGCGCAGCGTGAAGACGCGCGTGAGCAGGCCTGTCAGCGGAATGGCGATGATCTCGGCGATCAGATACGCCGTCTGGATCCAGCTCATCGCGTCCGGCGTGATGCCGAGCGCCTCCTGGATGGTCGGCAGCGACGTCGCCACCACCTGGATGTCGAGGATCGCCATGAACATGCCGACGCACATCAGGACGAAGCCGAGCCAGGTGGCGAGGCTTGGTCTGTCCTGCGGCGCGGCCGATGCGCTCATGCGGTCTGGCCGCTGCCGATGCCGGAGAGCGCCTCGGATTCGGCGCGGATGCGGATGAACAGCACCGCCGCGTTCAGGCCGGAGAAGATCAGCGCGATCAACGGCAGATGCAGCGCCAGCGGCAGCAGCGCGATCTCAGCCGCGACCACCAGATAGTTCGGATGAGAGATGTAGCGATACGGACCATCGGTCACCAAGGGCGCACCGGGCAGGATGATGATGCGCGTCGTCCAGCGCGGGCCGAGCGTCGCCAGCACCCACCAGCGCAGCCCCTGCAGAGCCACGAAGCCGCTCAAGAGCCATGGGTCGACCTCCTGGTCGGCGCCGAGCAGCCACAGCGACACCAGCCAGGCCGCATGCATCGAGATCATCAGCGGATAATGATCCGCCCCGACCTCGACCGCGCCCATGGCGCGCAGGCGCTTGGTGTTGTGGCGGGCGAGCACGAGCTCGCCGAGCCGCTGCATGGTGACGAGGGCGAGGACGAAGGCGGCGAAGGTCATGCGGCGTTCCTCAATGATACGCAGCTTGCGGTGAACCCAGGTCCGAGCGCTGTGAGCACCGAGCGCGGCGGCAAGCCCCGCGCGCGGGCGCGCTCCAGCACGAACAGCACGGTCGGCGCGGACATGTTGCCGTAGTCGGCGATGATCTCGCGCTCATGATCCAGCGTGCCCTGATCCAGCGACAGCGCGCGCTCCAGCGCCGTGATCACCTTGGCGCCGCCGGGATGGCAGACGAAGCGGTCGACGTCGGCAGGCGCGAGCTTCATCCGGTCCAGGATCTCGGTGACCGCCGGGCCCATGTTCTCGGTGACGAAGTCCGGAATGGTGCGCTGGAAGATCACGCCAAAGCCTTCGGGATCGACGCTCCAGCCCATGATGTCGAGCGTATCGGGCCACAGCTTCTCGCCGGTCGCCTCGACGCGGATAGCGCCGCCATCGCCGGCGCGCAGGATCGCCGCGGCGGCACCGTCGCCGAACAGGCTCAGCGCGACGATGTTGGCTTTCGTCAGCTCATCATGGCGGACGGCCAGCGTGCACAATTCGAAGGTCACCAGCAGCACGTTGGTGCCGGGCCGGGCCTGCGCCAGCCTTGCTGCGATCGACAGGCCCGAGACGCCGCCGGCGCAGCCGAGCCCGAACACCGGCACGCGTGACACGTCCGCGCGAAAACCCATGCGGCCGGAGACGCGCGCTTCCAAGGTCGGCGTCGCGATGCCGGTCGAGCTCACGGTGACGATGGTGTCGATATCGGCGGCGTTGAGATCGGCCTGCGCGAGCGCCTTGTTCGCCGCATCGACGAACAGCGCCTCGGCGCCTTCGAGATAGGCTTCGGTGCGCTCCGGCCAGCCGCGCCGCTCCATGTACCATTCGATCGGCTTGACGCCGTAGCGCTGGCGGATGCCGGTGTTGGCGAACAGGCTCGCCATCGTGTCGAACTGCGGAAAGCGCGGCGACAGCACCACGCGTGCGGCCTCCATCACCTCGTTCTGGCGGAACTGATGCGGTGGCACGGAGGTCGCGAGCGACACGAGTGCGGCAGTGTTGTCCATGCGGCTGATCCTTCAACGTCCCGGCGCAGAAAGGTCCGAGAACGCGGGAATCGTCACGCGCCACTCACATCGCCCCGGATTACGCGTGTCATCTTATGACCAATGCGGGCGGCGATGTGGCCCGGCCATGGTGAGACGGCGTCGCCGCGTGACACAAAAGTGACTGTCAAACGCGTTCTCAGGTGCAACCGTTCGGCACGCAAAACGTATCAGGCGGTCTTGTCGGGCCAGCGGCAGAGGTCCTTGATCAGGCACAGTTCGCAGCGCGGCTTGCGCGCCAGACAGGTGTAGCGGCCGTGCAGGATCAGCCAGTGATGGGCGTGGAGCATGAACTCGGCCGGGATCACCTTCTCCAGCCCGAGCTCGACCTCCAGCGGCGTCTTGCCGGGTGCGAGCCCGGTGCGGTTGCCGACGCGGAACACATGGGTGTCGACCGCCATCGTGTGCTCGCCGAATGCCATGTTGAGCACGACGTTCGCGGTCTTGCGGCCGGCACCAGGAAGCGATTCGATTTCAGCGCGCGTGCGCGGCACCTCGCCGCCGAACTCGGCGATCAGCTTCTGCGAGAGCGCGATCACGTTCTTCGCCTTGGTGCGGTAGAGGCCGATGGTCTTGATGGTGTCGCGCAACTGCTCCTCGCCGAGCGCGAGCATCTTCTGCGGCGTGTCGGCGACCGCAAACAGCGGCCGCGTCGCCTTGTTGACGCCGGCGTCGGTCGCCTGCGCCGACAGCACCACGGCGACCAGCAAGGTGTAGGGGTTGAGATGCTCGAGCTCGCCCTTCGGCTCCGGATTGGCCGCAGCAAATCGGCTGAAGGCCTCGCGGATCTCGGCCGGGGTCCAGGGCTTCGTCGCTTTCAGCGCTCTCTTGACCGGCCGGCCCGGCGAGCCCTTTGGGGCCGTCTTCGCGGCCTTGGCGGCCCGTTTCGAGGCCGCCTTGGGGGCAGACTTGGGAGCGGCCTTGGGAGCCTTCTTGGAGGGGCTGCGAACCGGCGCCGGCTTGGCGCGTTGGGGGCGGGTGATTTTGGCCATGATCCGGGTATACTGAGGCCCCATGACGCCAGGCAACGCTTTTGCGTATCAGGAGACCGGCACCGACGCCGCTGATCCCGAGCTGTTCTCGGCCCGGCTGACGCCGCATCGCTCGCTCAACCGCACCGGATTTCTGGTGCTGATGGCCGTGGTCTGCGCCATCAGCTTCGTCGGCGGCATCGCCTCGCTCATGATGGGCGCCTGGCCGGTGCTCGGCTTCTTCGGCCTGGACGCGCTGGCGATCTACTGGGCATTCAAGGTCAACTTCCGCCGCGCCCGGGCCTATGAGGACGTCTCGATTACGCTCACCGAGCTGCGCCTGCGCCGCGTCAGTCACAAGGGCCACGTCATGGAATGGCGCTTCAACCCGCTCTGGGTGCGGCTCGACCAGGAGACCCACGAGGAGTTCGGCATCGAGCGCCTCTACCTCGTCGCCCGCGGCCAGCGCGTGGCGATCGCGAGCTTCCTCGGTCCGGAGGAGAAGGCGAGCTTTGCCAAGGCGCTGACGGCGGGGTTGCAGGCGGCCAAGCGCGGGCCGGTGTACAATCCGCTGTAGTCCTGCCCGTGGCCGGCGGCTCTCCCGCGGAACGACGAGCAACCCCGCGGCCGTCCTTCGAGACGCACGCCTGCGGCGTGCTCCTCAGGACGAGGACTGAATACGCGGAGGGTTCCCAACCCTCGCCATGAACACGCTGTCAGCGTGTTCATGGTCACGTGTGCAGCGGCCGTTCCGGCGCTTGCCCCCTCATGGTGAGGAGCGCTGCGCCGATCAGGCCGTTACGTCGTAAAATCGTCGTGCGCGGCGCGTCTCGAACCATGAGGCCCGAAACGAGCAGCCCGGCCGATCACATCCCCCATAGCCCTCCGATCAGAAATCGGGTGGAGTGCCCACCCCGGCCGCCCTACATCCGGATCATGATGATGACCCTTGCCATTCACGATTCCGCCCTGGCCAAGCCGGGCCCGCAGCAATCGGCCGCTTTGCGCGACTACGACGCGGTGCGCCGCGCGATCGCGTTCATCTCGGAGCACTGGCGGCGGCAGCCGACCATCGAGGACATGGCCGACGCCGCCAGCCTGACGCCGGACGAGCTGCACCATCTGTTCCGGCGCTGGGCCGGGCTGACGCCGAAGGCGTTCATGCAGGCGCTGACGCTCGACCACGCCAAGGGCCTGCTGAAGGGCTCGGCCAGCGTGCTCGACGCCGCGCTCGACTCCGGCTTGTCGGGCCCCGGCCGCCTGCACGACCTGTTCGTCACCCACGAGGCGATGTCCCCCGGCGAATGGAAGACCGGCGGCGCCGGAACCACGCTCCGTTACGGCTTCCACCCCTGCCCGTTCGGCATGGCCCTGGTGATGGCCACCCCGCGCGGCCTCGCCGGCCTCGCCTTCGCCGACCCCGGCGAGGAGGCCTCCGCGCTCGCCGACATGAAGAGCCGCTGGCCCCGCGCCACCTATATCGAGGACGTCCCCGGCACCGCCGGCCTCGCCCAGCGCATCTTCGACAAGACCCTGTGGCGCCCCGACCAGCCCTTACGCGTCGTCCTGATCGGCACCGACTTCGAGGTCCGCGTCTGGGAAACCCTGCTCAAGATCCCGATGGGCCGCGCCGTCTGCTACTCCGACATCGCGACCCGGCTGGAGTCGCCGAAAGCCTCGCGCGCGGTGGGCGCGGCGGTGGGAAAGAACCCGATCTCGTTCGTGGTGCCGTGTCATCGCGCGCTGGGGAAGACCGGCGCGCTGACAGGCTATCATTGGGGCTTGACGCGGAAGCAGGCGATGATCGGCTGGGAGGCTGGGCAGGTGGGGATGGGGTAGAGCGGCTTGCTCGGTGCACCTCACCCCGCTTGCGGGGAGAGGTCGGATTGCATCGAAGATGCAATCCGGTGAGGGGGACTCTCCGCACGGTCAGTGCGCGCAGCTGCCCCCACCCCGCCCCCCTCGCCGTAAGAACGGGGAGCGGGGGCGCACCATTCGCTGAACTACTCGTCGAAGCCCAGCGGCCTGATAGTACAGAGAACGAGTCCGCGCTCGTCGAGCTTCGAGACCTCGCAGCCAAAGCATCAGGCACTTCGAGAACCGCCTATCGGCAAAAGCTCGACCAGTCGCGGCATCACGATTGCGCCACCTTGCGCAACGCGAACGCCCTGCCATCCGACGTCGTGACGTAGCCAGCGGACCGACCGCGCTTCTCCTCGGCGGCCCGTTGCCGGTTGAGCGCGACTAGCGGGTCCATGACCGTCATGGCAAGCAGACCCATCCTGAAGTTGCATGCTCGCCCTGAATCGGGTTGACTGTCGTATGGGGCATTGTCTGTCCAGACATTTTTCCGACCCCGCAGGTAGGTCTCGGCAGCGAGACCAAAGCAATCAATTTTCAGGAGGGAATGTCATGGCGAAGGTGATTTTCCAAACGTCTGACCATGAGCTGCGCAAGGAACAGAAGCCAATTACGTTCCGGGCCACGAATGGAAATGGGCAGATTGGCCGTCTCGTCGTGAGCAAGGGTGGCCTTCGCTGGTATCCCGGCAAAAGCACCAAGAAGCACCATTTTCTGTCTTGGGAGTCCTTCGATACAAAGGTGCCCGAGATCGCCAAGCAGAGTTCGTAAGGCCGATGGGTTGTTCAACTGGAAGCTACGGCGGCTTGTTGGACTCGTTCGTTGAGGAACGAAAGCCATGAGCCAGATCAAGACTGTTGATCGCGGCGTCGTGTTGATCAAGTTCGTTCTGGGACTGCTGAAGTCGTATCCCGACGGCAAGCCGCCTCGCGACCTCTATGCCGATATCGAAGCCAAGCTTCCGCTCGACAATTTCGACAAGGAGATCATGAAGGGCTCCGGCCTGCCGCGCTGGCGCGCCTTGCTACATTTTCAGTCCGTCGCGGCCAGCAAAGCAGGGCTATTGGTGAAATCGGACGGACAGTGGCTCGTCACTGAGGAAGGCCAGAAGGCGGCTGGGCTACCGGACGATGAACTGAAGCGCTATCTGAGATCGCGCTATCGGGAATGGCGGTGGGGCCAGCCGAAGGCGAAGTCGGAGGCCGAGACCATAGCAACGGCTGACGATCCGCCACCAGTCCCGGACACATCGGTTCTATTCGACGATGCAAAGGAGAAGGCCCGGGCCGAGATTGATGAGTATCTCGACACGCTTTCTGGATACGAGTTTCAGGACCTCGTCGCCGCGCTTCTCGAAGGCATGGGCTATGCAACCAGCGCCGTATCCAAGCCGGGTGCCGACGGCGGGACGGACATCTTGGCCTACACGGACCCTTTGGGGGCACAGACCCCTCACATTCGTGTCCAGGTGAAGCACCGTGATCAGGCTGCCTCGCGCGAGGATGTCGCGGCCCTCAGAGGGATCATGCGCGGAGACCGCGAGATCGGGCTTTTCGTGTCCTCAGGCGGCTTCACCAAGGAGGCCCGCCGTGAAGCGGGAGTCGGCGCCGTTCATATCGAATTGGTCGATCTCGATCGCTTCCTGATGCTCTGGCAGCAGCATTACGGCAAGATACCGGAGGCGAAGCGATCGAAACTGCGTCTCGAACCGGTCTATTTTCTCGCGCCTTGAGGCATGTGGTGCTCAGATTTTCTGGGTTCGCGATCCCGACTTCGTCTCTGCTTTCTAGCCGGCGCCGTACTCGCGACTGCCGATAATAATAATTATCTTGCTATTTTTCAGAAATCATGTTTCTATCCCGACATCCCGCCTCAACGAGAGGGGCGTTGCGCGCGATCGTCACGACACGCGAGGTGGGGAGGCGATGGCCGCGGTCTGCCGCAGCGTGTCTTCGGGCGCGCCGACGAACGGCTGGATTGCGGACGTGAAGTCGCAGGGTCCTGATACCCCGACGCTGGTATCAACTCACGACGAAGCTTCGCTTCGCGTGGGGATGGTGGCCAACAAGCCCGGCGCACCAGGGAGACTGCGTATAAGCGTGAAGACCATCGCGCGGGGAATGCCGGTTGTTCTCGGCTGAACCTGTGGTGACTGCCGCCTGCTTTTCTTTCTGCAGGCGGGCCATGGGTGCGGCCAGCATCCGGCATTCCCTGCGCCCTCTCGATTTCGGAGGGACATGGTTGGAGCAGGACTCGGGCGGGAGACGCCGCGAGGTCGTGGAGCCGTGGGCGGGCTGTTTGAGATGTGAATCGGGGAGATGATCGGCGTGGTCGGCTACGCGGGGCGTGTGGTGGCGCGTGCCTTCGGACAACGTCGCCTCAATGCCGGTCGTCGTTAGGTCACTCAGGCCGTCATGGCCGGGCTTGACCCGGCCATCCAGCTTCTCTGAAACAAGTTCATCGAAGGGGATGGATGCCCGGGTCAAGCCCGGGCATGACGAGCTAACTGATCAGCTCGCGCGTCGGGTCCGCTCGATCAGCCCGCCAGATCCAGCTTCGACTCCACCGTCGAATCCGCGTTCAGGCGGTAGATGATCGGCACGCCGGTCGCGAGCTCGCGCTTCAGGATGCCTTCCGGGGTCAGCTTCTCCAGCACCATGATCAAAGCGCGCAGCGAGTTGCCGTGCGCCGCCACCAGCGTGCGCTGGCCGCGGAGGACGCCGGGGAGGATTTCCTGGACGTAGTAGGGCAGCGCGCGGGCCAGCGTGTCCTTGAGGCTTTCGCCGCCGGGCGGCGGCACGTCGTAGGAGCGGCGCCAGATGTGGACCTGCTCCTCGCCCCATCTGGCGCGGGCATCGTCCTTGTTGAGGCCGGAGAGATCGCCATAGTCGCGCTCGTTGAGCGCGAGGTTCTTGGCTGTCGGCAGGCCGGTCTGGCCGAGCTCGGTCAGGATCAGGTCGAGCGTGTGCTGGGCGCGCGTCAGCACCGAGGTGAAGGCGACGTCGAAGACCAGCCCCTGCGCCTTCAGCTTGCGGCCGGCCTCCTTGGCCTCGGCCACGCCCTGCTCGGTCAGGTCAGGATCCTTCCAGCCGGTGAACAGGTTCTTCAGATTCCACTCGCTCTGGCCGTGGCGCACCAGCACCAGGAGACGTTCGCTCATCAGTTCGCTTCCATCGACGTTGAACTAGAACAGGTCCGTGAGGCCGAGCACGTCGTCCATCGTGTAGTAGCCCGGCGGCTTGCCGTGCGCCCACAGCGCCGCCTTGAGCGCGCCATGGGCGAAGATCATGCGGTCCTCGGCCTGGTGCGACAGCACCAGCCGCTCCGAGGGACCGGCGAAGATGACGCTGTGATCGCCTGCGGCGGTGCCGCCGCGCAGCGAGGCGAAGCCGATGTCGCCAGAGCGGCGCTCGCCGGTGATGCCGTCGCGGCCGCGGGCGGAGTGCTCATCGAGATCAATACCGCGGCCTTCCGCGGCGGCGCGTCCGAGCATCAGCGCCGTGCCCGAGGGCGCGTCGACCTTGTGCTTGTGATGCATCTCGAGGATCTCGATGTCGAAGCCGGCATCGAGCGACTTCGCCACCTGCTTCACCAGCGCCGCCAGCAGGTTGACGCCGAGGCTCATGTTGCCGGACTGCACGACGATGGCGCGCTTGGTCACGCTCCTGATGACGGCATCGTCGGACGCGGACAGGCCGGTGGTGCCGACGACGTGGACGATGCCGCGCTGGGCGGCGATGGCGACATTGGCGATGGTCGCGGCCGGGACGGTGAAATCGAGGATGCCGTCGGCGTCCGCGGACATGCTCCAGAGGTCGCCCGACAGCTTGATGCCGTTGGCGGGCAGGCCGGCGAGCGCGCCGGAGTCCTTGCCGATCAGCTCCGAGCCGGGGGCTTCGAGCGCACCCGCCAGCACGGCGCCGTCGGTCTCGGCGATCGCACGCACCAGGGCGCGGCCCATGCGGCCGCCGGCTCCGGCAACGATCAAGCGCATCTTGGACATCTCAGCTCCTCCGCTCCTTCAAGGGCTATAGCCGGGGCCGATGGCGGCGGCAACCGAGCGAGGCCAGGTCGCGCGTGGTGTGGGGCGGGCGGCGATCAGGGCTGCGGGCCGTCATAGCCCTCGATGATCACCAGATCGCCCTGCGAATGCGGCGCGCGCATCGCGACCAGGCGCTGGTATTCAGGAGAATTGTAACACGCCAGCGCGGTCGCGTAGTCCTTGAACTCGATCACGACGTTGCGCGAGCGCGAGGTGCCTTCCCTGGTCTCGTACTGGCCGCCGCGGACCAGGAACTTGGCGCCGTACTCGTGGAACACCGCGCCGTTCTGCGCGACGTAGTCCTTGTAGCCGTCCATGTTGTGCACGTCGATCCGCGCGATCCAATAGGCCTTGGGCATCCCTGTCGTCTCCCTGTTCTCGGTCGCTGTTGCTTACGTGCGATTGGTCCTGCCGGCCAGCGCCACGGCGCCGGCGATGTCGGCGACGATGCTCTCGGCGGCCGCAGCCGGATCGGCAGCGCCGGTGACGGGACGCCCGACGACGAGGCGGTCGGCGCCGCCGGCGATCGCCAGGGCCGGGGTCATGATGCGCTTCTGGTCGCCAACGTCGGATCCCGCCGGACGGATCCCGGGGGTCACGAGCTGCATGTCAGGCCCGACCAGCGGACGCACCAGCGCCGTTTCCTCGGGCGACAGGATCAGGCCGTGGATGCCGATCTCCTTGGCCTGCACGGCGCGCCTGGCGACGAGCTCCTTGACGCCCATGGCGTAGCCGGCGGCGGCGAGGTCGGCATCATCGTAGGACGTCATCACGGTGACGGCGAGCAGCTCGAGGCTGGAGCCGGCGGCGCCGGCGAGCGCCGCTCGCATGCTCTGCGAGAAGCCATGCACGGTAAGGAAACGGGCGCCGAGCCGGGCGATCTGCCTCGTGGCGCGCTCGACCGTGGTCGGGATGTCGTGCAGCTTGAGGTCCATGAAGACGTGCTTGCCCTCGGCCGCGAGGCGCTCGGCGAGGCCGAGGCCGCCGGCATAGGTCAGCTCCATGCCGATCTTGTAGAACGTCACGGCTTCGCCCAGCCTGGCGATCATCGCCTCGGCCTCGGCCACGCCGGGCAGGTCGAGCGCCACGATCAGGCGGTCGCGCGGAGCAATCTCGGTCGGCATGTCACCTCACATCGTATGTTGCGCTGTTGCGATCAGCTCCCGCACCAGCGCGTCGAGCGCGGTGACGTCAGCGGGCAGTTTGAGCCGGTCCATGTCGTTGTAGGCCTTGTCGGCGAAGGCCAGCGCGAGCTGGCTCGGAATCACCGTCGCATTGCAGGCGGTCAGCACCAGCCGCAAGGCGGCGAGCGCGCGGATGCCGCCGAAGCGGTTCTCGGAGGCGGCGGCGATCGCGAACGGCCGGCTGCGAAAAACCGCGCCGCGGCTGCCGGGCGGCTCGTCGACCCGCGAGATCCAGGTGATGGCGTTGGTCAGCAGCGGCGGCACCGAGGCGTTGTATTCCGGCGTCACCAGCAGCACGGCGTGATGGACGCCGATCATGCGCGTCAGATTGAGGGCGTGATGCGGTATGCCCGATTGCGCCTCGAGGTCGGCGTCGTAGATCGGCAGCGGGAAGTCAGCGAGCGAGATACGGGTGATGTCGGCGCCAGCCTGCACGAACTGATAGGCGGCGGCCGCGGCGAGCTTCGCGTTGTGCGAGCCGGCCCGGGTCGAGCCGGGAATGATGAGGATCTTCAGCGCGGACATCGTGAGGTCGGTCAGCGACCCGCCACGAAGGATCGCGGCCGCCGGTCAGGGCTTGCGATACACCCAGACGCGCGCCGGCGGAAGGTTCATCCAGATGCGCTCGGAGGCCTGCGTGGTGACGCCGGGCAGCGACTTCGGAATCGGCGGCACGACGGAATAGGTGAACTGCACGAACGGCGCATTCGGCGACATCGCCGCGAACGCATCGCGGATCAGCTTCATGCGCGTCAGCATCGGCTTGGTCACGAGCGGCAGGCCGGAGACGACGGCGGCGGCAGGGGCGCTGAGCACGTTCCAGAGTGTGTCGCGGAGGCGATAGGCGTCGCCCTGGACCACCTTGGCCTGCGGGTAGCGGTCGCGCAGCAACGCGCAGAAGCCCGGATTGTACTCGACCAGCACCAGCCGCTTCTGATCGACGCCGCGCTCGACCAGCGCATTGGTAATCGCGCCGGTGCCCGGTCCGAGCTCGATGACAGGGCCTGTGCCGTGCGGATCGACGTACTGCGCCATGGTCCGCGCCAGCAGCCGGCCCGACGGCATGACGGCGCCCATATGCAGCGGCTTTTCGATCCATGAGCGGAGGAAGCGCACTTCGTCGTCCAGACGGAGAGGCTTTTTCGACGCACGCACGGACGTTTGCAGGGGCATCTCGGTACCAGACGGGACCGCTTTCACGGCGATGTCAGAAAAGAGTCACAAAGACGTATAGGGCGCAGGCGGGACGGTCAAGCCGAACCGTAACGTACGATTAAGGCTGGCGGGTCCGCGCTCTTACAGTTGCATTCGATAATTTTTTGCATGTGCAGAGCAGCAAATTCGCTCGACCTCTGAATCTGAATCCCGAAATCATTCGGCGAAACCACGAGGCCGTGCTTGCTTGAACTCACGGCTCAGCTCGCCGCCTTGCCGAAGAAGTCCTTGACCTTGGTGAAGAAGCCGGCCGCCTCGGGCTGGGTCGCTCCGGACGACAACTTCTCGAACTCGGCCAGCAGCTCCTGCTGCTTCTTGGTCAGGTTCTGCGGCGTCTCGACCACGATCTGGACATACATGTCGCCGGTCTGGCGCGAGCGCAGCACCGGCATGCCCTTGGCCGCGATCCGGAACCGGCGCCCGGACTGCGCTCCGGCGGGAATCTTGACCTTGGTCTTGCCCTTGTCGATCGTCGGCACCTCGAACTCGCCGCCGAGCGCCGCCGTCACCATCGAGATTGGCACGCGGCAGTGCAGGTCGGCGCCGTCGCGCTGGAAGAACTCGTGGGCCGTCAGCGACAGGAAGATGTAGAGATCGCCGGGCGGCCCGCCGCGCAGGCCCGCTTCGCCCTCGCCGGCGAGACGGATGCGGGTGCCGTCCTCGACGCCCTGGGGAATGTTGACCGACAGCGTGCGGTCACGGGTGACGCGGCCCGAGCCGGAGCATGACGGACAGGGGTCCTCGATCATCTGGCCGCGGCCGTGACAGCCGGGACAGGTGCGCTCCAGGGTGAAAAAGCCCTGCGCCTGCCGGACGCGGCCGGCGCCGCCGCACATCGCGCAGGTCTTCGGCTTGGTGCCGGCCTTGGCGCCGGTGCCGGAGCAGGATTCGCAGGTCACCGAGACCGGAATCTCGATCTGAGCGGTCTTGCCCTGGAACGCCTCTTCCAAGGTGATTTCCATGTTGTAGCGCAGGTCGGCGCCGCGCTCGCGCCCCGTGCCGCCGCGCCGCTGGCCGGCCATGCCGAACAGGTCTTCGAAGATGTCGGAGAACGAGGAGGCAAAGCCGGCGCCGAAGCCGTGCGCGCCGCCCATGCCGCCCTGCTCGAAGGCGGCGTGGCCATAGCGGTCGTAGGCGGCGCGCTTGTCGGCGTCGCGCAGCACCTCATAGGCCTCGTTGATTTCCTTGAATTTCACTTCGCTGGAGGCATCGCCCGGATTCTTGTCCGGATGCCACTTCATGGCCAGCTTGCGGAAGGCGGCCTTGAGCTTGCCCTCGTCGGCGTCGCGTTCGACTTCCAGAGTCTCGTAGTAGCAGCGCTTGGTGGACATCAATCAAACCCGCCCGAACTTCGCCCAACAGGAACGGCTGGCGCGATCGCCGCGCGCGTTCCGGGTCAATGAAAATGACCCCCATCCAACGAGCCGCTGAAAGCGCTCTTTGGCATGGGGGTCATGGTCACTACCTCTGCCTCAGTTAAGCAGATTTCTTCTTGTCGTCGTCGACCTCGGTGAACTCCGCGTCGACCACGTCATCCTTGGCGGCGTCGCGGGCCGCGTCGCTCTCGGCCTGCTGCTTGTACATGGCCTCGCCGAGCTTCATCGACGCCTGGGCCAGGGTGTTGGTCTTGGCCTTGATGGCCTCGGCATCGTCGCCTTTCAGCGCTTCCTTGAGGTCGCTGACGGCATCCTCGATGGCGCGACGCTCGGTGTCGGCGACCTTCGAGCCATGCTCGGCCAGCGCCTTCTCGGTGGAATGCACCAGCGCGTCGGCATGGTTCTTGGCGTCGACCGCCTCGCGGCGCTTCTTGTCCGCCGCGGCATTCGCCTCGGCGTCCTTGACCATCTTGTCGATGTCGGCTTCCGACAGACCACCCGAGGCCTGGATGCGGATCTGCTGCTCCTTGCCGGTGGCCTTGTCCTTGGCCGACACGTTGACGATGCCGTTGGCGTCGATGTCGAACGTCACCTCGATCTGCGGCATGCCGCGCGGGGCCGGCGGAATGCCCATCAGGTCGAACTGACCGAGCATCTTGTTGTCGGCCGCCATCTCGCGCTCACCCTGGAAGACCCGGATGGTGACCGCGTTCTGATTGTCCTCAGCGGTTGAGAACACCTGGCTCTTCTTGGTCGGGATCGTGGTGTTGCGGTCGATGATGCGGGTGAACACGCCGCCCAGGGTCTCGATGCCCAGCGAGAGCGGGGTCACGTCGAGCAGCAGCACGTCCTTGACGTCGCCCTGCAGCACGCCGGCCTGGATCGCGGCACCGATCGCCACCACCTCGTCGGGGTTGACGCCCTTGTGCGGCTCCTTGCCGAAGAACTGCTTCACCATCTCCTGGATCTTCGGCATGCGGGTCATGCCGCCGACCAGCACCACTTCGCCGATCTCGCCGGCGGTGAGGCCGGCATCCTTCAGCGCCTTGCGGCACGGCTCGATGGTCTTCTCGACGAGGTCGGCCACCAGCGCCTCGAACTTGGCGCGGGTCAGCTTCATCGTCAGATGCTTCGGACCGGACTGGTCCGCGGTGATGAAGGGCAGGTTGATCTCGGTCTGCGTGGTCGACGACAGCTCGATCTTGGCCTTCTCGGCCGCTTCCTTCAGGCGCTGCAGAGCGAGCTTGTCGTTGCGCAGGTTGATGCCCTGCTCCTTCTGGAATTCGTCGGCGAGGTAGCTGACCAGACGCATGTCGAAGTCTTCACCGCCGAGGAAGGTGTCGCCGTTGGTCGACTTCACCTCGAACACGCCGTCGCCGATTTCAAGAATGGAGACGTCGAAGGTGCCGCCGCCGAGGTCGTACACGGCGATCGTGCCGGCCTTGGTCTTGTCGAGGCCGTAGGCGAGCGCCGCCGCGGTCGGCTCGTTGATGATGCGCAGAACCTCGAGGCCCGCGATCTTGCCGGCGTCCTTGGTGGCCTGACGCTGGGCGTCGTTGAAATAAGCGGGGACGGTGATGACGGCCTGGTCGACCTTCTGGCCGAGATGGGCTTCCGCGGTCTCCTTCATCTTCTGCAGGATGAAGGCGGAGACCTGCGAGGGCGAATAGGTCTTGCCGTCGGCCTCGACCCAGGCGTCGCCGTTGCCGGCCTTGACGATCTTGTAGGGGACGAGCTTCTTGTCCTTCTCGACCATCGGGTCATCATAGCGGCGGCCGATGAGGCGCTTGACCGCAAAGAAGGTGCGCTCGGGGTTGGTCACGGCCTGGCGCTTGGCCGGCTGGCCGACCAGACGTTCGCCGTCGTCACTGAAGGCGACGATCGACGGCGTGGTCCGCATGCCCTCGGCGTTCTCGATGACCTTCGACGTTTTGCCGTCCATAACGGCCACGCACGAATTCGTGGTGCCGAGATCGATCCCGATGACCTTTCCCATGGTCTCATATCCTTCTTTTTGCGGCAGGTTGGGTGGGGCCCTGACGGCGCCCCCATCCAAAACCCCCTCAGATCAAATGCTCGCGATATTGCGACGATGAGCGTCATATAGGAGGGGGGGAGTGGCCCGCAAGGACCGGACCAGGGGTTCGACCCCACGAAAATCACGGCCCTCGCCGAACGACCTCGCGGAGTCATCAAGAAGGGCCAATCGACCTTGGCAGCGCCCTAAACGGGAGGGTGCGATCGCGGGCAGGGAGCAACGAATCCGGTACTCCGGATCTGCCCCGATGACCGAAATGCGTTGTTAACCCACGGGCCCTAGCCTGCCGCACTCCTGGGACGGGAATGAGGCATGGTCATCGACACCGATTGGGGCTTTCCGCAGCGTGCGCGCGAAGCCGGCCAGGCCACGTTCCCCGGACTGCTGATCTGCGCCATCGTGGTTGCAGCGGCGTGGCTGCGGCACGCCCTTCCCCTCAATGTCGATGTCAGCTGGTGGCTCCTCGTCAGCGAGCGCATGCTCGACGGCCAGCGGCTCTACGTCGATATCCTCGAGACCAATCCGCCGATGGCCGGATCGGTCTATCTGCTGGCCGTTGCGCTGGCGCGTGCGATCCATCTCCGGCCCGAGCTGGCGACGAACATCCTGATCTTCGCGATGACGGCGGCGTCCCTGATGCTGGTGTGGCTGGTGCTGCGGACATCGGCCCTGCGCCATCGCCTCGCCGACGGTTGGCTGGCGGCGTGGACGGCCGCCCTGCTCCTGATCGCGCCGATGTATGATTTCGGCCAGCGGGAACACCTGGCCCTGATCACGATCCTGCCGGCGATCGCGGTGTACATCCGGCGCGCCAGGGGCGAGCGGGTGGGCCCGGCCGCCGTGCTCATCGCCGGGCTCAGCGCCGGCCTCACAATGAGCTTCAAGCCCTATTTCGCCTTCAGCGCCGGCTTCTGCATTCTCGCCGCCGCCGCGCAGGCGCGCGACTGGCGCGTGCTGTTCGCGCTGGAGAACTGGATCGCCGCGGCGCTGGTGCTGCTCAACGCGGCCTGTATCTACCTGTTCTTTCCCGAATATTTCACGCTCATCTATCCGCTGGTCCGCGACGTCTATCTGCTCCTGAAGGCGCCGGTGCCGACCATCCTCGTGACCCTGCCGATGGGCCTGTGGCTTGCGGCAGCGATCACCATTCTCCTCCTCCAACGCCGGCAGCACGCGCGCGACGCGGCGTCTTTCACCACGCTGGCCGGATCGCTCGGATTCCTGGTGTCGTTCGTCGCGCAGCAGAAGGGCTGGGGCTATCACGCCTATCCCATGGTCGCGCTGGCGCTGCTTGCCGCCGGCCTTGCCGTGTCGGCGATCGACACCAGCCGCGACATGCGGCGCTGGCCGCAGGTCGCCACCGCTCTCGCCGGCGCCGTGCTGTTCGTGCAGACCTGCCTCTGGTTCAATGGCAGCGTCGACGTCCGGCAAATCGAAGCCCAGGTGGCGCGGCTCGGACCGCGCCCGAGCATGCTGGTGCTCAGCGCGGCCGCAGTCATCGGCCACCCGATGGTGCGGACCCTCGGTGGCACCTGGATCTCGCGCCAGGAGGCGTTCTGGGTCCGGGAAATCGTCCGCCGATCGCAACAGGACGGAACCATCGATTCACAGACGGCGCAGCGGCTCGCGCCCTATGTGGAACGCGAACGCGCCGGGATCATCGCCGACTTCCGGAAGCAGCCGCCCGACGTCGTCCTGATCGACAATCAGAACAGCGACTGGGGCGATTGGGCGCGTTCCGACCCCGAGCTCAGGGCCCTGCTCGCGCCCTATGTGCTGGTACAGACCGTCGACGGCGTCGAAATCCTGAAGCGCGGCTAGCGCTGTACCATCCTGAATCCGCCTTTTGAGGCAAAATGTGCCCCGCCGGAGCGCGCCGACCGCCGCAGGCGATCAAAACCGCGCGCCCGGCCTGTTGCGGGGGGCGCAAAGCCGCTAAAAGCGTGCCCGCCGAAGACCACGCTGGCGAGGACCCCCGACCGCCTCGGCGCGCGGCCCCGGTCAACGAGGCAATGTTTGATGATGATCGTTCGACTCTTCACCGCGGCCACCCTGCTGATCTCGCTGCTGCACCCCGCATTGGCCACTGACGCCGTATTTCCGCCCGGCGTCCGCATCGGGCTCGCGCCGCTGGTCGGGCTCGCCAAGGCCAAGACGTTCTCCGGCTTCGAAACCGAGGACCAGAGCGTGAAGGTGCTGCTGACCGAACTGCCCGCCGCCGCCTATGGCGAGGTGAAGAACGCGTTTACCGCCAATCCCGCCGGGACCGGCAGCGTCAAGCCGGAGAGCATCGAGACCGCCGCCGGCACCGCCTACTATACCGTCGAGAACGGCCGCGATGGCAACACGCCGGTGCGGCGCTACTCGATGATCCTGCCCGGCAACGGCTTCTCCGGCTACGTGGCCGTGCAGATTCCGGAGACCGCGAGCCGGATCTACACCGACGATGCCGTGCGCCAGATGTTCGCCTCCGCCGTCGTCCGCAAGGACGTTCCGGTCGACGAGCAGCTCGCGATGATGCCGTTCAAGGTCACCGACCTCTCCGGGTTCAAGACCATCCGCACGCTCGGGCCGGGCGCCCTGATCCTCGCCGACGGCGAGGAGGACAAGGGATTCGAGGCCGCGCCCTTCGTGGTGATCGGGCTGGTGGCCGGCGTGGCCCCGGAGGCGGGCGACCGCGCGCGCGTGGCGCAACAGGCGGCCACCACCATTCCGGGCGTCCGCGAAGCGCGCATCACGATGTCCGAGCCGATCCGCATCGACGGCCAGCCGGCCTATGAGACCCGGATCGACGCCACCAGCGGCAAGGACAATACGCCGGTGACGGTGGTGCAGTGGCTGCGCTTCGGCGGGCCAAACACGTTGCGGATCATCGGCAGCGCGCCGCGCGACCAGTGGTCGGCGGCCTTCCCGCGGTTCCGTGCCGTCCGCGACGGCATCCAGCCAAGAGGCTGAGACCAGCCCGGCATCGGACGGCGTGATCACGCCGGCTGCTCGCCGCGAGACGAACTACAAGGTCGCGCCGACAAACAAGAAGCCACGGGCATCGCTGCCCGTGGCTTCTTCGTTCGACAACAGGACGGCCGCAGAATGCGTGCCCGTGCTCGCCGTCAGGCGGCGCTGTTCGACTGATCGTTGCTCGCCGCGGGCGCCGCCTTGGCGCCGCCCTTGGACACGCCGACCAAAGCGGGGCGCAGCACGCGCTCGCCGATCATAAAGCCGGCCTGCACGACCTGCACCACCGTGCCGGACGGCACCGACGGATCCGGCACCTCGTACATCGCCTGCTGGAAATTGGGGTCGAACTTCTGTCCCGTCGGATCGAACTTCTTGACGCCGTTCTTCTCCAGCGTGTTGAGCAGCGAGCGCTCGGTGAGCTCGACGCCCTCGATCAGCGACTTCAGGCCCGCATCGGCATTGTCGCGCGTCTCCGCCGGCACGGCATCGAGCGCGCGCTGCAGATTGTCGGCGATGTCGAGCACGTCGCGGGCGAAGCCGGTGATGCCGTACATCCGCGCATCGGCGACCTCGCGGGCGGTCCGCTTGCGCAGATTCTCCATCTCCGCCAGCGTGCGCAGCATCTTGTCGCGCGCGTCGGCCGCCTCCTTGGCAAGGGCCTCTGCCGAGCCGGCCTCGGGATCATCGGGCATGATGTAGGGCTTGGAGACGACGGGTTCGCTGGCCTGCGCCGGGTTTTCCGGATCATTCTTATGCAGGTCGGGATCGGTCATGGACAGACTCGCAAGTTCGGCTGACGGGTTTGGGGATATGGGGCGGGATATCGTGCTTTGAGCGTCGAAAATCAAGCGCAGCCTGACCGGCTCGCCGGAGACGCCGTCCGCGGATTAACCATCTCACGCATCAGCCACCCAGCAGCCGGCTGACCAGGCGCGCGGCATAATCGACCGTCGGAATCACCCGGGCATAGTTGAGCCGGGTCGGACCGATGACGCCGAGCACGCCGACGATGCGACCCGTGGCGTCGGAATAGGGCGACACGATCGTCGACGAGCCCGACAGCGAGAACAGCTTGTTCTCCGAGCCGATGAAGATGCGGACACCTTCCGCGCTCTCCGCGCGCCCGAGCAGATCGACGACGCCGCGCTTGGTTTCGAGATCGTCGAACAGCCGCCGGACACGCTCGAGATCTTCGAGTGCATGCAGGTCCTCGAGCAGGTTGGCGTGGCCGCGCACGATGAGCTGCCGCTCGTCGCTGTCGCCGCCGGACCAGCTCGCGACGCCGGCGGCGATCACCTTCTGCGTCAGCTGGTCGAGCTCGGCGCGATCATGCGCCAGCGCGGTCTCGAGCTCGAGCCGCGCTTCCGCCAGCGTCCGCCCTCTGATCCGGGCGTTGAGGAAATTGGACGCTTCGGTCAATGCCGAGGACGGCACGCCCGGCGGCAGGGTCAGGACCCGGTTCTCGACCTGTCCGTCCTCGCCGACCAGAACGACGAGCGCGCGCTCGGGCTCGAGCCTGACGAACTCGATGTGCTTCAGCCGGGTGTTGGATTTGGCGGTTAGAACCACGGCGGCGGCACGGGTCAGACCCGACAGCCGGGTCAGCGCTTCATCCAGCGCCGCCTCGACCGATTGCGCCCGGCCGACGGCCGCGAGCTGGCTCTGGATCGACTGCCGCTCGGCCTCCGTCATGTCGCCGACCTGCATCAGGGCGTCGACGAAGAAGCGCAGGCCGGCTTCGGTTGGCAGCCGGCCGGCCGAGGTGTGCGGCGCGTAGATCAGGCCGAGCTGCTCGAGATCGGCCATGACGTTGCGCACAGAGGCCGGCGACAGCGGAACCGCGATCAGCCGCGAAATGTTGCGCGAGCCGACCGGCTCGCCGGTCGCCAGATAGCTTTCGACGATCTGCCGGAAGATCTCGCGCGAGCGCTCGTTCAGCTGCGCCAGACCGGCCGGCGGTGTCATCAGGTTGATCGGATCGTGGTGGGCCACCAGATGCACTCCTCCCAGCTGCCTATAATGTGTCCATGCGGCGGCTCGGTGGCAAGCCGGTCATGAGGAGGGGGCTCCGGGAGCGACGGGCCCTTGATAAACCCTTGCCGCTGCCGGTCGCGGCTCCTACAAGGCCGTCAAACACCCTCTTTCGCCTCTTTCACGGAGAGAATCATGCGGCCGAGCCGCCGTGCACCGGATGAACTGCGGGCCGTGAGCCTGGAACGCGGCGTCGTCAAATACGCCGAGGGCTCGTGCCTGGTGAAGTTCGGCGACACCCATGTGCTGGTCACCGCCACGCTCGAGGACCGGCTGCCGCCCTGGCTCAAGGGCCAGGGACGCGGCTGGATCACCGCCGAATACGGCATGCTGCCACGCGCCACGCTGGAGCGAACCCGGCGCGAGGCCTCCGCCGGCAAGCAGACCGGCCGCACGGTCGAGATCCAGCGCCTGATCGGCCGCTCGCTGCGCACCGCGATCGACCTGGAAGCGCTCGGCGAGCGCCAGATCACGGTGGACTGCGACGTGCTGCAGGCCGATGGCGGCACGCGCACGGCGTCGATCACCGGCGCCTGGGTCGCGCTGGCCGACTGCATCAAGTGGATGAAGTCGCGCAACATGATCAAGACCGAGGTGCTGCGCGCCAACGTCGCCGCGATCTCCTGCGGCATCTACAACGGCACGCCGGTGCTCGATCTCGACTACGCTGAGGATTCCGAGGCGGAGACCGATGCCAATTTCGTCATGACCGGCGACGGCCGCATCATCGAGGTGCAGGGCACGGCGGAGAAGACGCCGTTCACCGAGGCCGAGTTCCTGGCGCTGATGGCGCTCGCCCGCAAGGGCGTCGCGCGGCTGGTCGACCTGCAGAAGATGGCGGTCGCGTGAACGGTCCGCACCGCAGGCTCACCGGTCGCATCGTCATCGCGACCCACAATCCCGGCAAGCTTGCCGAGATGCGCGAGCTGCTCGCCCCCCATGGCGTCGAGGCGGTGTCGGCCGGCGATCTCGGCCTGGGCGAGCCGGACGAGACCGGCGAGACCTTCCAGGCCAACGCCCGCATCAAGGCGGTCGCCGCGGCCAAGGCCGCGCAGCTTCCGGCCTTTGCCGACGATTCCGGCATCGTGGTTCACGCCCTCGACGGTGCGCCGGGGATCTATTCGGCGCGCTGGGCCGGACCGGACAAGGATTTCACCGGCGCGATGACGCGGATCGAGCGCCTGCTGCAGGAGCGCGGCGCCGCGGGTGCCGACCAGCGCGGCGCTCATTTCGTTTCGGCGCTGTGCGTGGCATGGCCGGACGGCCATGTCGAGGAGGTCGAGGCGCGGGTCGACGGCACGCTGGTCTGGCCGCCGCGCGGCACGGCCGGCTTCGGCTACGACCCGATGTTCCTGCCAGAAGGGCACGATCGCACGTTCGGCGAGATGACCAGCATCGAGAAGCACGGCCTGCCGCCGCTCGGCCTCGGCCTGTCGCACCGGGCGCGCGCCTTCGTGAAGCTCGCGGAGATCTGCCTTGACCAGCGCTGACAGCGAAGCGTTCGGCGTCTATGTGCACTGGCCGTTCTGCCTGTCGAAATGTCCGTATTGCGACTTCAACAGCCATGTCCGGCATGCGGCCATCGACCAGGAGCGCTACGCCCGCGCCTTCGCCCAGGAGATCGCGACCACCGCCGCCCGCATTGGGCCGCGCACCGTCAGCTCGATCTTTCTCGGCGGCGGCACGCCGTCGCTGATGCAGCCGCAGACGGTCGGCGCGATTCTCGACGCGATCGGCCGGCACTGGCATGTCGCCGCTGACGTCGAGGTGTCGCTGGAAGCCAATCCGACCAGCGTCGAGGCGACGCGCTTTGCCGGCTATCGCGCCGCCGGCGTCAACCGCGTCTCGCTCGGCGTCCAGGCGATGGACGATGCGTCGCTCAAGATGCTGGGCCGACTGCACACGGCCGAGGAGGCGATGAAGGCGGTGGCGATCGCGCGCAATGCCTTCGAGCGCTATTCGTTCGATCTGATCTATGCCCGGCCCGACCAGACGCCGGCGATGTGGACCGAGGAGCTGACGCGCGCGATCGGCGAGGCAGCCGAGCATTTGTCGCTGTATCAACTGACCATCGAGGAAGGCACGCCATTCTTCGGCCTGCATGCCGCGGGCAAGCTGAAGACGCCGGATGACGGCCTGGCGCGCACATTGTACGACGTCACGCAGGAGATCTGTGGCCGTCACGGACTGCCGGCCTACGAGATCTCCAATCATGCCCGCCCGGGCGCGGAGTGCCGGCACAACCTGCTCTATTGGCGTGGCCAGGAATATGCCGGCATCGGTCCCGGCGCCCATGGCCGTCTCGACATCGGCGGCATCAGACACGCGACCGCAACCGACAAGCGGCCCGAGGCCTGGCTGATGCGGGTCGAGTCCAACGGTCACGGTGTGATGACCGACGACGAGCTCAATCGCGAGGAGCGCGCCGACGAATTCCTGCTGATGGGGCTGCGACTGGCCGAGGGCATCGACCCGCAGCGCTACGCGAGGATCTCCGGCCGCACGCTCGATCCGCGCCGCATCGCGCTGCTGCGCGAGGAGGGCGCCATCGCGGTCGATCCGGACGGGCGGCTGCGCGTGACCCAGGACGGCTTTCCGGTGCTCGACGCGGTCGTCGCCGACCTCGCCGCCTGAGCTTTGCATGAGGATGCTGCGCGTGATGCAGCGGCGGTTTCGGCGCTAACCCTCGTGGTGAGGAGCGCCGCAGGCGCTCGAACCATGAGGCCCGTGCCGGGGCCTCGCCCTTCGAGACGCGCGCCTTCGGCGGGCTCCTCAGGGTGAGGGGAAGCAGCCTTCTGTAAGGCGCGACATCGCGGCGACCGCTCTGACCCGCCGAACAAGCCGCGCTGGACGATCTAAGTCGCGCTGAAACTCTTCGGTGCGCCGGCGACAGCCTGTCCGCCCCCCGAACCGACACGCATCACGGCAAGCCCGCGCTCATTGGTGCCGTCGCTGCGGAACCGGAACAGGCCGTCGATGCCGGCGAAGCCGGAGGCATTGGTCAGGACATCGGGCGCGAAACGCTGGTTGCCCTGGGTGCGCGCCAGCGCGGCCACGAGCGCCACCGCATCATAGGCGAGGGTCGCTGTGCGTACGGGATCGCCGCCGAATCGCGTCCGGTAGCGTCCGGCGAAAGCGCGGAAGCCGGACGGATCCGGCGCGGCATAGAGGCCGCCCTGCAGGCTGGCGCTGGCATAGACGCGCGGATTGTCCCACAGCCCGGTGCCGAGCAGCTGGATGTTGCGCAGATTGGCGCCGGCAGCGGTCAGCGCATCGGCCGTCGCCGCGACCGATTCGCCGTCGTCGGCCAGCAGCAGCGCATCGGCGCCGCCGAGCGCCTGCGCCACCGTGCGCGCCGGCCCGGTGCGGTCGCCGGAATATTTCTCGAATGCCACGATGCGTCCGCCGCGGCGGCTGACCGCAGTCTTGAACGCCCCCTCGACGACGGTGCCATAGGCATTGTCGGGCAGCAGCGCCGCGAACGAGCGTTTGCCGACGCTGGCGGAATATTCGACGATGCGGCTCGCATCGGACTCCGGCAGGAAGCTGAGCAGATAGACGCCGCGCCCCGCCACGCTCGAATCCGTCGAGAAGGCGATGACCGAGATGTTGCGCGTGCGCGCCACCTGGGCCGTCGCCGGCACCGAGCCGGCGAACAGCGGGCCGAGGATGATCTCGGCGCCTTCGTCGCAGGCCTGTTGCGCGCCCTGCTGCGCGCCTTGCGGGCTGCCGGCGTCATCCTTGATCAGGAGCTGGATGTTGGGGTTCTGAAACTCGGCCAGCGCCATCTCGGCCGCGTTCTTCATCGATTGCGCGGCGACGCCGGCATTGCCCGACGCCGACAGCGGCAGAATCAGCCCGACCTTGACCTGGCCGTTGCCGGCCACCGCCGGCTGCTGCGGCGGTCCGGCCGGCGCCGTCGGCTGCTCGAACGGGTTGAAGCCCTGCTGCACGTTGGAGCACGCCGACAGCAGCGGCGCGCCGACGATCAGGCCCAGCGCCGTTCGCCGGGCGACCCCATGGGGTCCCGGACCGAGAGAGTTGGGATGACGCGGGCCCACCATGGCATCTCTTCGTTCGGCCGAGACCGGCCAGAAGTTCCCCAAACGCACGTCCGCAAGGCCGTGCCGATTCACTCATATTGTCGACGAATAGTTAAGCAAAACAAAAGGCTGTCAGCGCCACACCGCCGATCAATTCGACGTTTTGCACGGCCTATCCCCTGCTCGTCCACACCCCCATCGATGTGCCGTTTCGGACTTGAATCGGCGATGAATGGCGACGCGGCGATGCCGATCCCGGAACTTCAAATCGCCGCGCGGCTGTTCCCCTGTGGCAATCCCGCGGCAGGCCCTTTAAATTACCTCGATGGGCGCGAAGGCAATCCCCAAGACGTCGCCGGACGACGGCAAATCTTCCACCACGCCGACCTATCTGGTGGCGGGGCAGATCGTTGCCGCGCCCAAGGCGCGGCCTGGATTGCACTTGGTGGCGACGCCGATCGGCAATCTCGGCGACATCACACTGCGCGCGCTGGAAACCCTGGCCGGCGCCGATCTCATCTTGTGCGAGGACACGCGAATCACGCGGCGCCTGACCGAGCGCTACGGCCTCAGCGCGGAACTCGCAGCCTATCATGAGCACAATGCCGAAGCCGTCAGGCCCAGGATTCTGCAGCGCCTCGCCGAAGGCACGGCCATCGCGCTGGTGTCCGACGCCGGCACG
Source organism: Bradyrhizobium sp. HKCCYLRH2047 (assembly GCF_051168175.1). Taxonomy (NCBI): domain Bacteria; kingdom Pseudomonadati; phylum Pseudomonadota; class Alphaproteobacteria; order Hyphomicrobiales; family Nitrobacteraceae; genus Bradyrhizobium; species Bradyrhizobium sp. HKCCYLRH2047. The sequence goes on along the minus strand of NZ_JBNPUM010000001.1, from coordinate 319,706 downwards.
CCGCTGATCTCCGATCCCGGCTACAAGCTGGTGCGCGAGGCGTGCGAGGCCGGGCATGACGTCACCGCGCTGCCGGGCCCGTCCGCCGTGCTCGCGGCGCTCAGCGTCGCGGCGCTGCCGACCGACCGCTTCTTCTTCGAGGGTTTCCTGCCGGCCAGGCAGCAGGCGCGGCGCGCGCGGCTGGCCGAGCTCGCGCGCATCGACGCGACGCTGGTGCTGTTCGAGGCCGGCAGCCGGGTTCAGGAGACGCTGGCCGATCTCGCCGAGGCCATGGCGGAACGCCAGGCCGCGATCTGCCGCGAGCTCACCAAGCTGCACGAGGAGGTGCTGCGCGGCGCCATCGGCGATCTCGCTGCAGCGGCTCGCGATCTCGAAACCCGCGGCGAATTCGTGCTGGTGATCGGTCCGCCGCCGCGCGGCGCCGGGGTGCTGACGCCGGACGCGCTCGATGCCGTACTGAAGGATCTGCTGCAGCGATCGAGCGTCAAGGATGCCGTCATGCATGCGGTCGAGCTCTCCGGCCGGCCGCGCCGCGAAGTCTATGCGCGCGCGCTCGAGCTGGCGAAGGACGCGCGGTCAGGGTCGGCCGATGGCGAAGACTGAGCGCGCGTCCGCCGACAAGCCGGCCAAGACGGCTGCGCCGGAGCGCGTCGCCGCCTTTCGCACCGGACTATCGGCGGAGGCCCGCGCGGCAGCGCTGCTGATCGCCAAGGGCTATCGCATCCTCGCCAAGCGCTTCCGCACGCCGCATGGCGAGATCGACATCATCGCGCGCAAGCGCGGCCTCGTGGCGTTCGTCGAGGTCAAGGCGCGCGCCTCGCTCGACGATGCCGCCTATGCGGTGACGCCGCGCCAGCAGCAGCGCATCATCAATGCCACGCAGGCGTGGCTGATGGCGCATCCCGACCATGCCGAATTGGAGCTGCGCTTCGACGCGATTCTGGTTGCGCCGCGCAGCCTGCCGCGCCATCTGGTAGCGGCGTTCGACGCCAGCACCTGACATGAACTGATTGCAGAGAGCAGGGACCTGCCCATGAAACTGAACGTCGCCGTCCAGATGGACCCCATCGCGCGCATCAACATCCGCGGCGACTCCACCTTCGCGATGCTCCTCGAAGCGCAGAGGCGCGGCCATGGCCTGTGCTATTACACGCCGGACAAGCTGTCGCTGCGCGGCGAGGAGCTGTATGCGCCGGTGCAGGCGCTGACGGTGCGCGACCAGGTCGGCGACCACTTCACGCTCGGCGAACCGAAGCCGACCGCGCTGACCTCGTTCGACGTCGTGCTCCTGCGCCAGGATCCGCCGTTCGATCTCGCCTACATCACCTCGACGCATTTCCTCGAGCGCATCCATCCGAAGACGCTGGTGGTCAATGATCCCGCGAGCGTGCGCAACGCGCCGGAAAAGCTGTTCGTGATGAACTTCCCGCAACTGATGCCGCCGACTTTGATTTCGCGCGACCTCGACGAGATCAACGCCTTCCGCGATCAGCACGGCGCCGTGGTGATGAAGCCGCTGCATGGCCATGGCGGCGCGGCGGTGTTCCGCGTCATGCCGCAGGACATGAATTTCGGCTCGCTGTTCGACATGTTCTCGGTGACGTTCAAGGAGCCCTGGGTGATCCAGCGCTTTCTCCCCGAGGTGAAGCATGGCGACAAGCGCATCATCCTGGTCGACGGCGAGTTCGCCGGCGCCGTCAACCGCGTGCCGGCGGCCGACGATCTGCGCTCCAACATGGTGCGCGGCGGCGCCGCGCAGGCCACCGATCTCAGCGCCCGCGAGCGCGAGATCTGCGATACGCTGGGTCCGGAGTTGCGCGCGCGCGGGCTATTGCTGGTCGGCATCGACGTCATCGACGGCAACCTCACCGAGATCAACGTGACCTCGCCGACCGGCATCCGCGCGATCTCGCGGCTCGGCGGACCCGACATCGCGGCCCGCGTATGGGACGTCATCGAGAGCAAACGGCGCTGATCAAGCGCCGTCCCACTTCGCTGGGGATAAGGCCAACCAACGCGATCAGTCCGATGCGTCAGAGGCGAGGCGGAATCGCTGACATCGGCGCAATTCATGCTATGACGCCATTCTCATGCGTCTCGTCCTGACCACCTGGAACATCAACTCGGTGCGCCTGCGCATCGACCTTGTCGCCAAGCTCATCAAGCAGGTCAGGCCCGATGTCCTGTGCCTGCAGGAGACCAAGTGCATCGACGACGCTTTCCCGCTGAAGCGCTTCAAGCGGCTCGGCTATGAGCACGTCGCACTGAACGGGCAGAAGGGCTATCACGGCGTCGCCGTGATCTCGAAATGGCCGTTCGAGGAGACCAACGTCCGCACCTTCTGCGACAAGGTGGACTCGCGCCACATCACCGTGGCATTCGGCGAGAAGGCGCAGCTCGCGCAGCCGCTGGTGCTGCATAATTTCTATGTGCCGGCCGGCGGCGACATTCCCGATCCCGCGCTCAATCCCAAATTCGAGCACAAGCTGCAATTCCTCGACGAACTGAAGGCGTGCGAGCCGCTGCATCCGCGCGGCGACGACCGGCATATCCTGGTCGGCGACCTCAACGTCGCGCCGCATGAGCACGACGTCTGGTCGCACAAGCAGCTCCTGAAGGTGGTGTCGCACACTCCGATCGAATGCGAGAAGCTGCTGGCGGCGCAGACCCATGGCGAATGGGTCGACGTCGCCCGCGAACGCATCCCGATGTCGGAGAAGGTCTACACGTGGTGGAGCTACCGCGCCGCCGACTGGACCGTGGGTGATCGCGGCCGAAGGCTCGACCACATCTGGGTGTCACGCGCCTTGAAGGACCGGGTCAGCGACTTCAGGATCCTGCGCGACGCCCGCAGCTGGGAGCGGCCGTCGGATCACGTGCCGGTCACGGTGACGCTGGACGTTTGACGGCGCGACCAGACAGACCCGTCAGTGCCGAGTTTGTCATTCGCCTGTCCCCACATCGTCATGCCCGGGCTTGTCCCGGGCATCCACGCCGTTCTTAGCACGCCGGACGACGTGGATGGCCGGGACGAGCCCGGCCATGACGGCGGGGAAGGAGCCAAACTCAAGCGAGACGATCGTGCTGCATCGGCAAGAGGTCCGCGTAGACCTCGGGCGGCCGCCAGCCCCGTCACGACGTCAGCTTGGCCCCGGCCGCCATGATGTCGTTGGCGATTCGGCTGGCGCGGTGGGCGAACTCGTCGCGCAGCCGGCGCGCAGCCTTGGCGTCGCTCTCCAGCACACGCTGAAACAGGCTGCGCGAGATCCGCACGACGGTCGAATATTCCAGGGCCGTCGCGGTCGCCGGACGCCGCATCTCGACCAGCAGCGCCAGCTCGCCGATCAGCATGGTCGGCGTCGCGACGATCTCGGCACCGACCTCGTCGCTGATGCGCAATGACCCGCGCTGGACGACATAGCCGCAATCGGCCGTGTCGCCCTCGCGGAACAGGGTCTCGCCGCTCTGGATGTTACGCTGCTCGGAGCCGATGGCGATCATGCGAAGTGAGTCGCTTCCCAGCAGGCGCAATGTTGGGACGCGCTCCAATAGCGCAATATCGTCTTCGATCGACATCAAGGGCCCGGGGAAGGCAGAATGGAACCAATATCATAAATGGCGAAACCGCCATCCCCGAACCTATCACGGTACCAACTTGTAGCCACCGGCCTCCGTCACCAGAATCTCCGGATTCGCGGCATCTTTCTCGATCTTCTGCCGCAGACGGTAAATGTGCGTTTCCAAGGTGTGGGTGGTGACGCCGGAATTGTAGCCCCACACCTCCTGGAGCAGGGTCTCGCGCGACACCGGCTGCTGGCCGGCGCGGTACAGGAAGCGCAGGATCGCCGTTTCCTTCTCCGTCAGGCGGACCTTGCGGGCATTGGCGCCGGTCAGCATCTTCGAGCCCGGCCGGAAGCTGTAGGGGCCGACCGAGAACACCGCGTCCTCGCTGGCCTCGTGCTGGCGAAGCTGGGCCCGGATGCGGGCCAGCAGCACGGCGAAGCGGAACGGCTTGGCGACATAGTCATTGGCGCCGGATTCGAGCCCGAGAATCGTATCGGAATCGGTATCGTGCCCGGTCAGCATGATGATCGGCGCCTTGAAGCCGCCCTTGCGCAGGGACCGCACCACTTCGCGGCCATCGGTGTCGGGCAGGCCGACATCCATCAGAACCAGGTCGGGTGAATTGGCCTTTGCGGCGGTGGCGCCTTTGGCGCCGGTATCGACGGCCTGGGCTTCGAACTCGTCATGCAGCGAGAGCTGCTCCATCAGGGCATCGCGCAGATCGGTGTCGTCATCCACGATCAGGATCTTGCGGGCATTGGCCATTGTACAATCCTCTAGGTGGCGCCGGCGGGATCGGATGGGTGGCGCCGTCAACGGTGGGCAAACAGGCTCATCAGCCCTGTTCCGTCTTGAAGTAGGGGGCTGTTACCGATTCACAAGCGCCCGGGACTCTACTCCAGAATTGAGCAGGGATTGAGATGATTGTCCTGTTCGACCCTCGCGCCGGACCATTTGCCGACATTAAGGCAATTACCGGGCAATCCGTGGCAATGAAAAGGCACGTTGTTTCATGTCGTTATCGAAGGTGAAGCCTGGCATGCCAGCATCGCGGATCTCGATTCGCGCCAAAGCCGGGTCGCGGCAGCGCGGCTGGCTCCATGTCTGGGGCCATGTCATCCCGGTGGCGCTCGGCCGCGGCGGCGTCCTGGCCAACAAGCGCGAGGGCGATGGTGGCACCCCCCGGGGGACCTTCCGGCCCCGGCAGCTGTGGTGGCGGGCCGATCGTCATCCGCGTCCGCGGACCTTTCTTCCGATCCGAGGGATCGGTCCGGAGGACGCCTGGTGCGAGGACCCGGCCGACCGGCACTACAATCGGGCGATCCGGCTGCGCGGCGACCGGCCCGGGGACCGGCTGGCGCGCCAGGACCATCTCTACGACTTCATCATCGAGATCGATCACAACGCGCGACCGCGGATCGCGGGCCGCGGCAGCGCCGTGTTCCTGCATCTGGCGCGGCCGAATTTCGGCCCGACCGCAGGCTGCGTGGCCATGACCCGACCGGCGATGCTGCGTCTGTTGCAAAGGATCGGCCCGCGCACCAGGATCGTCATCCAATAATGTAAGGGAGGACGACGTCATGCGCGCACCGGATCAGCCAGCCAGCGCCTCGGGCATCCTGCGCCAGCATTGGAGCGAAGGCCGGAAGCTGGCGGCGCTGCCGCCGGAGCTGCGTCCACGCGACCGCGCAGAGGGCTATGCGGTCCAGGCCGAGCTCGAGCGCCACTCGCCCAAGCCGCTATTTGGCTGGAAGATTGCGGCGACCAGCGAGGCCGGCCAGCGCCATATCAATGTCGCCGGTCCGATGGCCGGGCGAATCCTGGCCGAAACGGTGCTGCCGGTCGGCGGCACCGCGTCGATGGCCGGCAACGCGATGCGGGTCGCCGAGCCGGAATTCGCCTTCCGCCTCGGACGCGATCTGCCGCCCCGGCCGACACCCTATAATGTCGCGGAGGTGCTGGCCGCGGTCGACACGCTGCACCCCGCGATCGAAATTCCCGATTCGCGGTTCGCCGACTTCGTCAGTGCCGGCGAGGCGCAACTGATCGCCGACAATGCCTGCGCGCATCTGTTCGTGCTGGGCGAGGCCAGCACCGCCGACTGGCGCAGCCGCGACCTGATCGCGGAGCGGCCGCGGATCACGCTGCGTGGCGAGACCTTCATCGGCCACGGCCGCAACGTGCTCGGTGATCCCCTGATCGCGCTGGCCTGGCTGGTCAACGAGCTCAGCGCGCTCGGCGTGCCCGCGCGAGCAGGGCAGGTGATCACGACCGGCACCTGTCATCCGCCGCTGCCGATCGACAGCGACGACCACATGGAGGCCGATTTCGGCGATCTGGGGCAGGTATCGGTGCGGTTCGAGTAGGGACCTGCCGCGACCGCGCCCTCTTCAGCGATGCCCGAAGATCGCCGAGCCGACACGGACATGTGTGGCGCCAAACTGGATGGCGATGGCGAAATCGGCGCTCATGCCCATCGACAGATGCGCGAGGCCGTTGCGGGCGGCGATCTTGGCGGTCAGCGCGAAATGCGGCCCGGGTGCTTCGTCGACCGGCGGAATGCACATCAGCCCTGAAATCGTGAGCCCGTAATCCGTGCGGCAGGCGGCGATGAAGGCGTCGGCGTCGCCGGGCGCGATGCCCGCCTTCTGCGGCTCCTCGCCGGTGTTGATCTGGATGAACAGTTGCGGATGCCGGCCCTGGGCGGAAATCTCCTTGGCAAGCGCCACGCACAGGCTCGGCCGGTCCACCGAATGGATGGCGTCGAACAGCGCCACCGCCTCCTTGGCCTTGTTGGATTGCAGCGGCCCGATCAGGTGCAGCGCGAGTCCCGGATGCGCGGCCATCAGCGGCGGCCATTTGGCTTTGGCTTCCTGAACGCGATTTTCACCGAACACGCGCTGTCCGGCCGCGATCACCGGCTCGATCGCGTCGGCATCGAAGGTCTTCGACACAGCGATCAGCGTGACCGAGCCGCGATCACGTTTGGCGTCGCGGCAGGCCCGCAGAATCTCCTGCTCGACGGCGGCGAGCGCGGACGGCGAGGACGAGGTTGAGGCGTTCGATTCATCAGGCACGATGGCGTCCGTCGGTAGATTACGGGTTTGGCTGCAATTTTACGCAGTTCGAGAAAAGGTTCTTGAGCCCTTCTCCTTACCCTCCACGGCCGGGGGTAGGGGGAAGAAATGCCAAGCATCCGGTTCAATCGCAATAGAGTGAAGCTGAACCGGCTGATGGGGATCCGCGCCCGGCTGGCGTTGCTCGCCCTGATCCTGGTGGCGCCGCTGATGCTGGAACGTGCGCGCTCGCTGGAAGGCGCCAGGACAAGGCAGATCGCGCTCGCATCGGAGGAATTCTCCAGCCTCGCCCGGCAGAGCGCCGACATGCAGCGCGAGGTCATCATGTCGGTGGAGACGGTGCTGAAATCGACGGCCTATGTCCGGGCGTCGAGCACCGGCGTGAGCCGCAGCTGCGACATGATGCGCGCCAGCCTGCCGGCGACCCTGCCGTGGATCCGCACCCTGATGATCGCCGGCCGCGACGGCCGCATCCAGTGTTCGACCAACAACCAATATGTCGGGCTCGATTTCAGCGACCGGCCATATTTCCGTGGCGCCCAGGAATCACGTGATTTCGTGTTCAGCGACTACCTGCTGTCGAAACCGTCGCACGTGCCGATCGTCATGGCCGCCTATCCGGTCGGCGCCATCACCGGCGAGCCGGACGCGGTGATGCTGGCGAGCGTGAACCTGGAATGGATGTCCAAGATCATGAGCAATCTTGGCGGCCGTCCCGGCATCACGGCGGTGCTGATCGACAGCGAGGGAACCGTGCTGGCGACGCCCGCCGACCGCACCGAGCTGATCGGCCGGCCGCTCGACAGCGTGCCGTTGTTGTCGGCCGTTGCCGAGACCGCGCTGAGCTCGGGCAAGCCGTCCGAGACGATGAGTTTCACGGCGGCGGATGGCTCCAAGCGCGCGATCACCTTCACCCGGATCGCCGACACCGGCTCGCGGCTGATCGTCAGCATCGATGAGACGCGCGTCACCGCCGCCATCGACCGCGAGATCCGCAATGCCTATCTGCAGGCTGGCCTCGTCTGCCTGATCGTGCTGCTCGGCGCGCTGATCGCCGCCGAGAAGCTGATCGTGAAGCCCGTCAGCATGCTCGCCGCGACCGCCAAGCGCTTCGGCCACGGCCACTGGTCGGCGCGCGTCACCACCAAGCATCTGCCGTCGGAGTTCGTTCCGCTGGCAAAGTCCTTCAATGCGATGGCCGCCAAACTCGGCCAGCGCGAGCGCGAGCTGGTCGCCGCCAATGACCGGCTGACGGTGATGGCGTCGATCGACATGCTCTCGGGCCTCGCCAACCGCCGCGGCTTCCAGAACCGCATCGACGTCGAATGGAGCCGCGCGCAGCAGGCCGGCACCGAGCTGTCGCTGCTGATGATCGACGTCGACCACTTCAAGCTCTACAACGACACCTATGGGCACCCTGAGGGCGACGCCTGCCTGTCACGTCTCGGCGAGACGCTGTCGCAGATCGCCGGTGCAATGACGGCTTTCGCCGGCCGCTATGGTGGTGAGGAGTTCTGCCTGTTGCTGCCGGGCATGGGTGCGAGAGAGGCGCTCGCGGTCGGCGAGCAGGTGCGCGCCACGGTGCTGGAGCTCGAGCTGCCGCACGCGACGTCGGCGCATCGATGCGTCACCGTGAGCGTCGGTGTCGCCTCGACCCGGCCGAACGAGTCGCTGATGCCCTCCGACCTGATCGAAGCCGCCGATGCCGCGCTCTATGCGGCCAAGCATCGCGGCCGCAACACGGTCATCGCGCATGGCTTCGCGGATGTCGCGGATGACAGGAGCGGCGTGGCACGCGCCGGATAGGGCTGCGCCGCGGCCAGCGATCAGCCGACCGCGAGCTTCCGGTCGAGCTCGAGCTCGGTGACCACGCGGTTTCGGCCGAGCTTCTTGGCGAGATACAGCGAGCGGTCGCAACGGTCGATCAGATCAGCCATCGATTCGCCGAACTGGAACTGGCCGACGCCGATCGACACCGTGATCTGCGGCAGCACCTCGCCGGTCGAGCGCCGCGTGAACTGACAGTCGGCGATGGTGCGCCGGATGCGCTCAGCGATGACGGTGCAACCTTCGAGGTCGGTCTGCGGCAGCACCGCGATCAGTTCCTCGCCGCCGTAGCGCGCCGGAAGATCCTTGTCGCGGACGCGCTCGCGCAATGCCTTGGCGACGAGGCGCAGCACCTGATCGCCGACGCCATGGCCGTAATTGTCGTTGAACTTCTTGAAGTGGTCGACGTCGATCAGGAGAATGCTGAGCGGTTCGTCGCGTTCCATCGCCTCGACCTGTGCATGGCGGAAGAACTCTTCGAGCGCGCGCCGGTTCGGCAATCCAGTCAGCGTGTCGGTGCGGGCGCGCTGCTCCGACTTGTTGAGCGAGTCCCGGATGGTGTCGAGCTCGCGTGACTTCTCGGCAAAGCTCGCTTCGAGTTTCGCCGCACGCGCGGTTGCCTGGGCGAGCTCACTGACCAGGTTCTCGATCAGGATCTTCGGATCGACACCCTGCTCGCTGCGTTCGGCGACGCCATCGATCGCCGCCATGTGCGTGCGGTTGTCGGCGATCGCGGCCGTCAGATACTGCTTGGCGGAGTCCATCACGCCATGCAACTGCTGCGAGACTTTGTGGACGACAGCCGCTTCCGTACCCTGCTGGCCGATATAGGTGTCGAACAGCGCCTGGTTGGTGGTCTTGTCGAACTTGCGCTTGTTGCTGACCAGGATGTCGACGGCGCGCTTGAGATCCGACGCCGAGCCCAGTGAGTACTTGAACCACAGATGGAAGTTGTTAGGCGTCGGTGGCACGCGCTGTTGAGCCATGGATTTCATGGCCTTTTCCGCGACCGTCGTCGCGTACTCGAAGTCAAGCTCGTCGAACGTAGCGCCGGACACGATGTGGAGTGATCCCAGATGCGGGCTGATGCCTGGATGTATGCACTCAGTCTCCCATTCAAGTCTTAACCGTGCCTCAATCGGACCTTCGACACAGCCGGCGGAGGCTGCAAAAAAACTCGCGATTACCGTCGCTTAGCGGATGCCCAAAATGGTATCATCATCTGTCGCCCCATTGACCGGGCTGCCGCTTTTGTGGCCTAGTCCGCCGTCTTCAAACGACGCGAATCCTCGAAAATTATAAGCGATTCCATGACATCCGAACGCTACAACGCCCGTGAAGCCGAGCCGCGCTGGCAGCGCCAGTGGGACGAGAAGGCGATCTTCGCCACCAGGAACGACGATCCGCGTCCGAAATACTACGTACTCGAGATGTTTCCCTATCCGTCGGGACGCATCCATATCGGCCATGTCCGTAATTATACGCTCGGCGACGTGCTGGCGCGCTTCATGCGCGCCAAGGGCTTCAACGTGCTGCATCCGATGGGCTGGGACGCGTTCGGCCTGCCGGCGGAGAACGCCGCGATCGAGCGCAAGGTCGCGCCGAAGGCATGGACCTACGACAACATCGCCGCGATGAAGAAGCAGCTGCGCTCGATCGGCCTGTCGCTCGACTGGGCGCGCGAATTCGCGACCTGCGATCCGTCCTACTACAAGCACCAGCAGAAGATGTTCCTCGATTTCATGCAAGCCGGGCTGGTGGAGCGCGAGCAGCGCAAGGTGAACTGGGATCCGGTCGACATGACCGTGCTCGCCAACGAGCAGGTCATCGACGGTCGCGGCTGGCGGTCCGGTGCGGTGGTCGAACAGCGTGAGATGAACCAGTGGGTGTTCAAGATCACGAAGTACTCGCAGGAGCTGCTGGACGCGCTCGATGGTCTCGACCGCTGGCCCGACAAGGTCCGGCTGATGCAGCGGAACTGGATCGGCCGCTCCGAGGGCTTGAGGGTAAAATTTAGACTGACGTCGGAGACGGCTCCGCAGGGAGAGCAGGAGATAGAGGTATTTACGACGCGACCGGACACTCTTTTCGGCGCCAAGTTCCTGGCGCTCGCGCCGGACCATACGGTTGCGTTAGCCGCCGCCAGCAAGAATGAAGAACTGGCCGAGTTTTGCGCTCGGGCCATGAGACGGGGAACAGCTCAGGCCGAGATCGACACTGGCGAAAAGCTGGGCTTCGACACCGGAATCAGAGCGGTACATCCGTTCGATCCAAGCTGGGAGATACCTGTCTACGTCGCCAACTTCGTGCTGATGGAATACGGCACCGGCGCCATCTTCGGCTGTCCGGCGCATGACCAGCGCGACCTAGATCTCGCGAATAAATACAATCTCGGCAACACGCCGGTGGTCTGCCCTGAAGGCCAAGATCCCGCGACCTTTGTGGTGACTGACACCGCGTATGATGGCGAAGGTCGGATGATTAACTCCGATTTCTTGAACGGAATGACTGTAGCCGCAGCAAAGAACGAAGTTGCCAGTCGTCTTGAGAATACGGTTTGGGGATATCGCCTCGATCTCCCAAAAGGGACCGAAGAGACGCCCGAAGCGCTAGTAACGCCAGTGGTCACTAATGCTACTGACGGCAAACTAGTCCCGCCATTCGATGTTCCACGTAGCTTCGACAAGCGGTTTCAGTGGGGTCTAGAGCCCGGTCACTGGATGCCAAATTTGAAGCGGTTTGTCGTAGGCCGTGAGGATCAGTTCGGCGATAGCGAAGTGTTGCGGTTCGCAACGCCCATTTACGTCGGAAAGCGCGAGGTCAATTTCCGCCTGCGCGACTGGGGCATCTCCCGGCAGCGCTACTGGGGCTGCCCGATCCCGGTGATCCACTGCGCCAAATGCGACGTGGTGCCGGTGCCGGCGAAGGACCTGCCGGTGGTGCTGCCGGATGATGTCAGCTTCGACAAGCCGGGCAATGCGCTCGACCATCATCCGACCTGGAAGCACGTCACCTGCCCGACATGCGGGGGCAAGGCGACGCGCGAAACCGATACCATGGACACCTTCGTCGACTCGTCCTGGTACTTCGCGCGCTTCACCGATCCGTGGAACGAGACCTCGCCGACCACGCCGGCGGTGGCCAACCGGATGATGCCGGTCGACCAGTATATCGGCGGCGTCGAGCACGCGATCCTGCATCTGCTCTACAGCCGCTTCTTCACCCGCGCGATGAAGGCCACCGGGCACGTCGCCATGGACGAGCCGTTCGCCGGCATGTTCACGCAGGGCATGGTGGTGCACGAGACCTACCAGAAGGCCGACGGCACTTACGTGAACCCGGCCGAGGTCAAGATCGAGGTTGGCGGCAATGGCCGCCGCGCGGTGCTGAGCGCGACCGGCGAGGACATCACGATCGGCCCGATCGAGAAGATGTCGAAGTCGAAGAAGAACACGGTCGACCCCGACGACATCATCGAGAGCTACGGCGCCGACGTCGCGCGCTGGTTCATGCTGTCGGACTCGCCGCCGGACCGCGACGTGATCTGGAGCGACGAGCGGGTGCAGGGCGCGGCGCGCTTCGTCCAGCGTCTGTGGCGGCTGGTCAACGAATCGGTCGCGGCTTCCGCCGAAACCCCCTCCCCCCGTCCCGCCGCCTTCGGCGCCGACGCGCTGGCGCTACGCAAGGCGGCCCACGGCGCCCTCGACAAGGTGACCGGCGGCATCGAGCGGCTGCACTTCAACGTCTGCCTGGCGCATATCCGCGAATTCGCCAACGCGCTGGCCGACGTCCTGGCGCGGCCGGCCAAGCCGGCCCCCGACCTGGCCTGGGCGATTCGCGAGGCTGCGGGGATCCTGGTGCAGCTTTTCTCGCCGATGATGCCGCATCTGGCCGAGGAATGCTGGCAGTTGCTGGGCCACACTGGGCTGATCTCGGAGGCGTCCTGGCCGCAAATCGAACGAGATTTGCTGGTTGAGGACAGCATGAGCCTGGTCGTCCAGGTCAACGGCAAGAAGCGCGGAGAAGTCACAGTCGCCAGCAACGCGCAGAATCCGGAAATTGAGGCTGCCGTTTTGGCCCTCGATGCAGTAAAACTGGCGCTGGATGGCAAACCCGTCCGCAAGGTGATCATTGTTCCCAAGAGGATCGTGAATGTCGTCGGCTAGGTTTCGGATCGCTGCTCGGCTTGTTGCCGTGGCCGCTTTGGCCGCGCTGACGGCAGGCTGCTTCCAGCCGATGTATGCGGAACATACCGACGGCACGCCCGGCCTGCGTGAAAAGCTTGCCGGCATCGAGCTGCCGCCGGTCGACAAGCCGAACGCCTCGCCCGAGGCGCGCATCGGCGTCGGCATCCGCAACGCGCTCGCCTTCAAGCTGTACGGCACCGCAACCGGCACGGCGCCGACCCACAAGCTGGTGCTGCGATTGCAGACCAGCCGGTCCTCGCTGATCGTCTCGCAGACCACCGGCCTGCCGACCACCGAAAATGTCGGCCTCGACGTGCAGTACAATCTGGTCGAGCTGGCGACCAACAAGTCGGTCATGACCGGAACGACCTTCGCGCGCACCTCCTACGACATCCCCGGCTCGTACCAGCGCTTCGCCCGGCAGCGCGCCTTCCGTGACGCCGAGGATCGCGCCTCCGAGGAGGTCGCCGAGAAGATCAAGACCCGGCTCGCGGCCTATTTCACCGCGGGCACCTGACGCACGGCTGACATCGCCGTGGTCGCGCTGCGCGGACGAGACATCGATGCCTTCCTGGCCAAACCGGACGCCGCGCGTCCGCTGATCCTGTTGTACGGACCTGATACGGGCCTGGTTCGCGAACGCGCCGAGGCGCTTATCGCTTCGGCCGTCGACAACCCCGATGATCCGTTCTCCGTGGTCAGGCTCGATGGTGACGAACTCGCCGCGGAGCCGTCGCGCCTCGTCGACGAAGCCATGACCGTGCCGCTGTTCGGCGGCCGGCGAGCCATCCGAGTCCGCGCCGGGTCGCGCAATTTCGCCAGCGGCGTCGAGACGCTCAGCGAGATGAACGTGCGGGATTGCCGCATCGTGATCGAGGCCGGCGACATCCGCCCCGATTCGCCACTGCGCAAGATCTGCGAGAAGGCCAGAACGGCGGTCGCGATCGGCTGCTACCCGGACACCGAGCGCGATCTCGCCAAGCTGATCGACGACGAATTGCGCATCGCGGCCCTGCGCATCGCGCCCGACGCTCGCGCCTATCTGATGGCGCTGCTCGGGGGCGACCGCCAGGCCTCGCGCAACGAGCTGCGCAAGCTGACCCTGTTCGCCCATGGCGAAGGCGAGGTGACGCTCGACCACGTGATGGCCGTGGTCGCGGACGCCTCGGAGATGAAGCTCGACCCGATCGTCGACGGCGCCTTCGGCGGCAAGCCCGAAATTGTCGAGACCGAGTTCGGCAAGGCGATGATCGCCGGCAGCTATCCCGGCGTCATCATCTCCGCTGCGCAGCGACATGCGGCATGGCTGCACAAATCGGCGCTCGCCGTCGCTTCCGGCACGCCGGTCTCGTCCATCCTCGAAGGCGGCTTCCCCCGGCTGCACTTCTCGCGCAAGCCGAGCGCGGAAGTCGCACTGCGCAATTTCTCCCCTGCCCGGCTGCTGCCGATCATCGACCAGCTGGCGACGGCCGCGCTCGACATGCGCAAGCAGCCGGGGCTCGCAGCGGCGATCGCGCAGCGGACATTGTTGTCGATCGCGGTCGCGGCACGGCGGAAGGGGTGACGCGTCTACGTAACGTCGGCTGAGGCGGCGGCGGTGACGAAGCGCACACCCCAAATTGGCCAGCGACCGCGCTCCAATTTCCGGCGTCATTCCGGGGCGACGCGCGGCAGCGCGGCGAACCCGGAATCCATCGGGCTGCGTCATCTGCCGTAAAATGGATTCCGGGTTCGCGCTTCGCGCGCCCCGGAATGACGGAGGAGAGAGCCGAGATCAGCAGAGGCAGACGCGACGAGGACACATGCAGGCCACTCTCGTCACTCATTAGTAGCTCGTCATGCTCGTGCTTGACGAATGTGAGTTCGGGGCAACGAACTCATGAGAGACCGCGGCGCAGTAAGCGCCGCCAACTCACATCTAACCCTGCTCCAACCGACGCATCACCTCGTCGAGCTGCTCCAGGCTGCGATAGGTGATCTGCACCGTGCCGCCGGGATCGCGGTGGCTGATCGACACGGAAAGGCCGAGCGCATCGCCGACGCGCTTCTCCAGCGCGATGGTGTCGGCGTCCTTCTTCTCCGCCGTCGCGCTGCCTCCAGCGCTGCGCGGCTTCTGCGGCTTGCGCTCCGGCACGCCCTCTTCATGCGCGAGCGCCTCGGTCTGCCGGACGTTCAATCCTTCCGCGATGATCTTCTTCGCCGCCGACATCGGATCCGGCAGGTTGATCAGCGCGCGCGCATGACCGGCCGAGATCTGCCCGGTCGCGATGAAGCCCTGCACCTCGGCCGGCAGCTTGGTCAGCCGCATCATGTTGGCGACGTGGCTGCGGCTCTTGCCGACGATCTTGGCGATGTCTTCCTGGTTGCGTTTGAACTCGTTGGCGAGCGCGTGATAGCCCTGCGCCTCCTCCATCGGGTTGAGATCCTCACGCTGCACGTTCTCGATGATCGCGAGCTCCAGCGCGTCGCTGTCGCTGACATCGACCGGAACGATCGGCACCTCGTGCAGGCCGGCGGCCTGCGAGGCGCGCCAGCGCCGCTCGCCGGCGATGATCTCGTAGCGGTCGTGCTGGCCCTTCACCGGACGCACCACGATCGGCTGGATCACGCCGTGCTGCTTGATCGAGGCCGAGAGCTCGGCGAGCTCGCCGTCGGAAAACGTCTTGCGCGGGTTGCGCGGATTGGGCTTGAGAAACTCGATCGGCACCTTGCGCTGATTGCGCGGCCGCTCCGGCGGCGCGCCGGCCTCGCGGCCGACGTCACCGATCAGACTTGCAAGACCCCGGCCCAATCGCGATCGCGACTCGTCGGCCATCGCCTTCTCCTTTGGATTCACGTCACGCTCCGCTTGCGTCTGCTGCCGATCAGTCCCGCCGGCACAATGAACGAGGGAGCGGATCCTGACCGGATCCGCTGCCGTCCTCAAATGAGATCCGGGCGACGAGGTGCCCGGAGCAGAGGCAAGGTCAGTTCGTGCGCAGGTCACGCTCGCGCTGAATGACCTCGGTGGCGAGCTTCAGATAGGCCTCGCTGCCGACGCACTTCAAATCGTAGACCAGCACCGGCTTGCCGTAGGACGGTGCTTCCGAGATGCGCACGTTGCGCGGGATCATCGTGTTGTAGACCTTCGATCCCATGAACTGACGGACGTCGGCCACCACCTGGTTCGACAGGTTGTTGCGCGAGTCGAACATCGTCAGCACGATGCCGTGGATCGACAGGTTCGGGTTCAGGGTCGAGCGCACCTGCTCCACGGTCTGCAGCAATTGCGACAGACCTTCGAGCGCGAAGAACTCGCACTGCAGCGGCACCAGGATCGCATCCGACGCGGCCATCGCATTGACGGTCAGCAGGTTCAGCGACGGCGGGCAATCGACCAGCACGTAGGTGTAGTCGTTCTCCGGCGAGACGTTGTTGTTGAGACCGGCGATCGCGTCGCGCAGACGGAAGGCGCGGTTGGCGCTGGAGCCGAGCTCGAGCTCCAGACCCGACAGGTCCATCGTCGAGGAGGCGATGTGCAGCCGTGGCACGGCTGTCGCAACGACGGCGTCGCGCAGCGAGGCCTCGCCGATCAGCACGTCATAGGTCGAGCAGTTGCGGCTGCCACGGTCGATGCCGAGCCCGGTCGAGGCATTGCCCTGCGGATCGAGGTCGACGATCAGCACGCGCTCGCCGATCGCGGCCAGCGCCGTGCCGAGATTGATCGCGGTCGTGGTCTTGCCAACCCCGCCCTTCTGGTTGGCGAGCGCCAGGATGCGCGGATGCCCCTCCGGGTGAGGAGCCCTATCTTCTTGATAAATCTGATCAATTACGGCCATGCGCGATCGCCATTGGTTGTCGTCTTGACGGAATTCAGCTCTGTCGCTCGATGCAATCGATTGCGACGATCCAGCCCTGCCCGCCCGTCCGGCTGGAATGAAGTTTCGGCTCAATTTTCCAATACTTAGTAGATTCGGTCAATTCCGCTTCTACATCTTGACCCTTGAGAAACAGCGCTTTCGCGCCTTTTTTCACCAGGGGCTCCGCAAAGCCGATGAGTTGGTGTAGCGGAGCCAGCGCGCGTGCGGTCACGCAATCGACTCGCCCACTCCACTTCTCCACGATATCCCCGATCTCTGACAAATGCACGATCCCCGGAGCGCCGGTGACGCGAATTGCTTCGCGCAAGAACGCCGCCTTCTTGGCGATGCGCTCGACCAGATGGACCTGGGCGCCGGGCCGCTCGGCCAGCGCGCAGGCGAGGACGACGCCCGGAAACCCGCCGCCGCTGCCGAGATCGACCCAGATCCGGGCGTCGGGCGCGAGATCGAGAAGCTGCAGCGAATCCGAAATGTGCCGGGTCCAGAGATGCGGCAAGGTCGAGGGCGCGACGAGATTCGTCTTGGCCTGCCACTCCAGCAGCAGGGGGACATAGCGATCGAGGCGCTGCTCCGTTTCACGTGAAACGGGCGTCAAGGCGAGCGCAGCCGCCTTGTCGGATTCGATCACCTTGGACGCCACTGCCTGTTTCACGTGAAACGCCCTTCAGCCCGCGGCCTTGCTGCGACGCGCTTCGCGGCGAAGATAGGCCGCGAGAATTCCGAGCGCCGCCGGCGTCATGCCGTCGATCCGGCCCGCCTGCCCGATAGTCCACGGCCTGGCAGCCGCCAGCTTCGCCCGCGCCTCATTGGAAAGACCCGGAACGAGCGCATAGTCGATGTCGCCGAGCACCAATCCCTCGTCGCGCCGGAAGGCATCGACGTCGTCGCTTTGGCGGCGGACATAGACATCATATTTGGCATCGATCTCGAGATGCGCGGCAATGGCGGCATCGATCGCGCCGAGCTCCGGCCAGATCACCCTCACCTCGGAGAAGCCGATCTCCGGATAGGCCATCAGCTCGAAGGCCGAGCGGCGCTGGCCATCCTTGTTGAGCGTGAGGCCATGCTTAGCCGCCTCGTTGGGCGTGATCGTCAGCGACCTCGCCAGCGAACGGGCAGCCTCCAACGCATCCATCTTGCTTCGATGGAAACACGCACGCTCATTGCCGACACAGCCGAGTGCGATGCCCTTGTCGGTCAGCCGCTGGTCCGCATTGTCCGCCCGCAACGTCAGCCGATACTCGGCGCGCGAGGTGAACATCCGATACGGCTCGGTGATCCCTCGCGTGACCAGGTCATCGATCATCACCCCGAGATAACCGTCGGCGCGATCAAACACGACCGGCGCGCCGCCGCCTGCGGCCAGCGCCGCATTGAGGCCGGCGACCAGACCTTGAGCCGCGGCCTCCTCATACCCGGTCGTGCCGTTGATCTGACCGGCCAGGAATAGACCCTTCATCCGCCTGGTCTGCAGGGTCGGCTCGAGCTCACGCGGATCGACGTGGTCATACTCGATCGCATAGCCGGGCCGGATCATCCGGACCCGCTCGAGACCCGGGATGGTCGGCAGCAGCGCGAGCTGAACCTCTTCTGGCAGCGAGGTCGAGATGCCGTTCGGGTAGACCGTCGTGTCGTCGAGTCCTTCCGGCTCCAGGAAGATCTGGTGGCCGTCGCGATCACCGAAGCGAACGATCTTGTCCTCGACCGAGGGACAATAGCGCGGCCCGGTCGACTTGATCTGCCCGGAGTACATCGGCGAGCGATGGACATTGGCGCGGATCACCTCATGGGTCGCGGTCGTCGTCCGGGTGATGCCGCATTGGATCTGTGGGGTGGTGATCTTACCGGTCAGGACGGAGAACGGCTCCGGCGGATCGTCGCCGGGCTGCATCTCGACTGCTGTCCAGTCGATCGTCGATCCATCCAGACGCGGTGGGGTCCCGGTCTTGAGCCGGCCGAGACGAAATCCGATGGCTTCGAGGGACTGGGAGAGTCCCAGCGCCGGGGCTTCGCCGACCCGGCCCGCCGGCCAGGTCCGCTCACCGAGGTGAATCAGACCACGGAGGAACGTCCCGGTCGTGATGACCACAGCAGCACAGACAAAGGTCCGGCCGTCGGCCAACCGCACGCCCGTGACCCGGCCGTCCGTGACGATCAGTTCGTCCGCCTCGCCTTCGGTCACAGAAAGGTTCGCGGTCTCCCGGATCGCCGACTGCATTGCTGCGGCATAAAGCTTGCGATCGGCCTGGGCGCGCGGACCTCGAACGGCGGGTCCCTTCCGGCGGTTCAGAACCCGAAACTGGATGCCGCCCGCATCGGCGACGCGGCCCATCAAGCCGTCGAGAGCATCGACTTCGCGAACCAGATGTCCTTTCCCCAATCCTCCGATGGCCGGATTGCAGGACATGGCCCCGATCGTCGCGAACTGATGGGTGATCAGTGCGGTCCGGGCGCCCATGCGTGCCGCACCCGCTGCAGCTTCACAGCCGGCGTGGCCGCCACCGATGACGATGACGTCGTAGGATGTCAGATGCTGGATCATGGGGGCTTATCTAACGCTTGCAGACAACGCTCGGAAGACGTTTCACGTGAAACATTCCGCCGATGACCAAGGCGAGGACGTTTCACGTGAAACAGCACCCCTGTGAGATCGGAACTTGTTTCACGTGAAACGTCGCAAAGAGTTCCGCCTCTGTTTCACGTGAAACAGTTGATGGTCCGTTAACCAAGCAACGCTTCATTAAGTATATCTGTCGTGCCGAGGCCGTTGCCGTCGCTACTTGCCGATACAGAACTCGCGAAAGATCACGTCCAGCACATCCTCGATGTCAACCCGCCCCAAGAGGCGCCCGAGCGCGAGGGCGGCGATCCGCAGCTCCTCCGCGGCGAGCTCCTCCCCGAGATCTACGTCCGCAATGCTCTGGCGAAGTGCGGCCGCGGTCTCCTCGAGCAGGGTTCGTTGCCGCTCCCGCGTGATCAGGCCACTCTCGATCGATCCAAAGAAGTCACCAGCGAAGCCGATCAGGGCCTCCAGCAGTTCGGACAAGCCTGCTCCGGTTCTCGCCGAGATCGCAAAAACTCGATCCGCGCTTTGCACCGACGCCGCAGCTCTCTCCTGGGGGGTCGGCAGGTCGATCTTGTTGCGGACCAGCCAGACAGGCACCCCGGTTCGACGCTCTGCCTCCGCCTGATCATCCTCGGACAGCCACAGCACGAGATCGGCCTGCGCCGCCCGATCGCGGGCCCGCCGCACGCCCTCCTGCTCCACGGGATCGTCCGTCTCCCGGATCCCCGCAGTATCGATCACCGTGACGGGATAGCCCTGGAGATCGAGCTGAACCTCGATGACGTCGCGCGTGGTGCCGGCATGGGGCGAGACGATCGCCACCTCACGCCGGGCCAGTTGGTTCATCAATGTCGACTTGCCGGCGTTCGGAGGTCCGGCGATCACGACCGTCAGACCGTCGCGCAGCCGCTCCGACCGGCCCTGCGCCGTCAACACGGTCTCGATCTCCGCCAGGAGCTGTTCGATCCGGCACAGCGCCGGCGCCATCAGCTCAGCCGGAACGTCGCCTTCATCGGCAAAGTCGATCCCGGCTTCGATCAGCGCCGCAGCTTCGATGATCTGCTCACGCCAGCTCCGCGCCTTATCGCCCAGCAGGCCCTTCAACTGCCGCAACGCCTGGCGCCGCTGGCGATCGGTGTCGGCGTGAATGAGATCGTCGAGCCCCTCGGCTTCGGTCAGATCGATCTTGCCATTCTCGAACGCGCGCCGCGTGAACTCGCCCGGCTCCGCAGGGCGCATCTGCGGCATCGTCGAGAGGAGCGAGAACACCGCCGCGATGACGGCCCGGCTGCCATGGACGTGCAGCTCGGCGACATCCTCGCCGGTGGCGCTTGCGGGTCCGGGAAACCACAGCACGACGGCATCGTCGATCGCTTCGCCACCGCCATCGCGCAACAAGGCGCGTGTTGCAGTCCTCGGCACCGGCAATCTTCCCGCCAGCAGCCGAAGGGCAGATCCCGCATGTGAGCCAGAGAGTCTGACAATCGCAATCGCGCTCGGCAGCCGTCCCGAGGACAATGCAAAGATGGTCTGATCGTGAGGATGCATCATCCTCAGTTGGGCTTGCCGGCAGCGAAACACAATCGGTTTGCAGCGGCATGCTTTACGTCGGATGCCGCCGACGAGCGGTGGCGCCCGCGCCTGATACAGTCCCGCAAACAAAAAGGGCGCTCCGAAGAGCGCCCCCGTCCAGATCGAGACCGTGGTCCAATCAGGTATTCATGGATTCGAAGAACTCGGCATTGCTCTTGGTGCTGCGGAGCTTGTCGAGCAGGAAGTCGATCGCGTCCATGGTGCCCATCGGATTGAGGATGCGGCGGAGGACGTACATCTTCTTGAGGTTCTGCGGCTCGGTGATGAGCTCTTCCTTGCGGGTGCCGGACCGGGCGATGTCTATCGCCGGGAAGGTTCGCTTGTCCGCGACCTTGCGGTCGAGGATGAGTTCGGAGTTACCGGTGCCCTTGAACTCTTCGAAGATGACCTCGTCCATGCGGCTGCCGGTGTCGACCAGCGCAGTAGCGATGATCGTCAGCGAGCCACCTTCCTCGATGTTGCGCGCGGCGCCGAAGAAGCGTTTCGGCCGCTGCAGCGCGTTG
This sequence comes from Bradyrhizobium sp. HKCCYLRH2047, assembly GCF_051168175.1. Lineage (NCBI taxonomy): Bacteria > Pseudomonadati > Pseudomonadota > Alphaproteobacteria > Hyphomicrobiales > Nitrobacteraceae > Bradyrhizobium > Bradyrhizobium sp. HKCCYLRH2047. The sequence goes on along the minus strand of NZ_JBNPUM010000001.1, from coordinate 298,529 downwards.
GCATCGACACCGCCGGTCAGCACCTTGCCGGATGACGGCACGACAGTGTTGTAGGCGCGGCCGAGGCGGGTGATCGAGTCCAGGAGGATGACGACGTCGCGGCCGTGTTCGACCAGGCGCTTGGCCTTCTCGATCACCATCTCCGCGACCTGGACGTGACGGGCCGCCGGCTCGTCGAAGGTCGAGGACACGACCTCGCCCTTCACCGAGCGCTGCATGTCCGTGACTTCCTCGGGGCGCTCGTCGATCAGCAGTACGATCAAGTAGCACTCGGGATGATTGGCCGTGATCGAGTGCGCGATGTTCTGCATCAGCACGGTCTTGCCGGTGCGCGGCGGCGCAACGATCAGTGCGCGCTGGCCCTTGCCGATTGGAGCGACGATGTCGATGACACGCGGCGACAGATCCTTGCGGGTCGGATCCTCCAGCTCGAGCCGGAAGCGCTCGTCCGGAAACAGCGGCGTGAGGTTGTCGAAATTGACCTTGTGCTTGGACTTTTCGGGATCCTCGAAGTTCAGCGTGTTGACCTTGAGCAGCGCGAAATAGCGCTCGCCTTCTTTCGGGCTGCGGATGTGGCCCTCGATCGTGTCACCGGTGCGCAGGCCGAAGCGGCGGATCTGCGACGGCGAGACATAGATGTCGTCCGGACCGGGCAGGTAGTTGGCATCGGGCGAGCGGAGGAAGCCGAAACCGTCAGAAAGAACCTCGACGACACCCTCGCCGATGATGTCGATTTCCTGGATGGCGAGCTGCTTGAGGATGGCGAACATCAGCTCCTGCTTGCGCATCGTGCTGGCGTTCTCGACCCCGTTTTCCTCCGCGAAGGAGACGAGCTCGGCCGGCGTCTTTGACTTGAGGTCCTGTAGTTTGATTTCCCGCATTGGGGTGGTCCTGTGGAAGCGACTTGGGAGGGATGCGAGGTGGCTGTGGGAAGGCGGACGAAAATGAGGTCCGCAGGTCTGAGCAAGGTTGGCGCCGATGAGGCACCAGACCTGATGCGGCGGCCGGTCAAGCCGGAACGCAACCACATCCGCCTGCGTGGGGTGGGATATCCATAATATAGAAAATCGCGCCGTCGTCTGCAAGGCATCTGCAGCGGAGCGGTATTCCCTGGGAAACGGTCAGAACGGCTTGACGATCACGAGAATCACGATGCCGATCATCAGCACCGTCGGTACCTCATTGACATAGCGGTAGAATTTCTGGCTCCGGGTGTTCTTGTCGGCGCCGAATTCCCTGACCCAGCGGGTGAACAGTCCGTGGACTCCCGACATGATCAGCACCAGGAGAAATTTTGCATGAAACCAACCGCTGGTATACCAGTGGCCGGCCCAGACCAGATAGAGTCCGGCAAGCCAAGTCACGGTGATCGCCGGATTGATGATCGCCTTCAGCAGGCGCCGCTCCATAACCTTGAACGTCTCGGACTGCTTCGAGCCGATCTCGGCCTCGCAATGATAGACGAACAGCCGCGGCAGATACAGCATGCCGGCCATCCACGCGATGACAGCGATGACGTGAAGGGCCTTGATCCACTCATACATCGGAAACGCGCGGTCCTCTCAGGCAGCGATAAGCTTGCGTGCTGAGACATATCCGCTCGCTCAGTCCCCTCCAAACCAAATAATTTTAGAATCTTAAGGTTTGAGTCTAGGTAGCGGTGGATTGGACTCATGAAATGTCATCCGCAGTTTGCCCGCAGCTTGTTCACATTCCTCAACATGCGAGCCGCGCCCGCCGGATCGCTCCAGAGTTCAATGCGATTCAAACGCTTGCCGAAATCCGTCGACAGCTTATCCAGAGACAAACGAACGTCGTCCCGATATCATCGGCCTGCGGCTTGGCGTTGTCCCGGACGGCGACCATGTGCAGAAGAATCGGGGTTATCCAAAGGGGCGCGGTCGGCGGCTGCTTTTTGGTCCCATCCTTCACAGGGATTCACAGATCGTTAAGGATTTGATGCCCAGCACCGGCAACTATTTTCACCTGCATCTGGTTTCCGACTCGACGGGCGAAACCCTGATCACGGTCGCGCGAGCAGTCGCCGCGCAATACACCAACGTGACCCCGGTCGAGCACGTGTACCCGCTGGTGCGGAGCCAGAAGCAGCTCGACCGCGTGCTCGACGAGATCGAGGAAGCGCCGGGCATCGTGCTGTTCACCCTGCTCGAGAAGGACCTGGTCAGCCGGCTCGAAGGCAAGTGCCAGCAGATCAACATTCCGAGCCTGTCGATCATCGGTCCGGTGATGCAGCTGTTCGAGGCCTATCTCGGCGCGTCGACCGCCGGCCGCGTCGGTGCGCAGCACGTGCTCAATGCCGAATATTTCGCCCGCATCGATGCGCTGAACTACACGATGCTCCACGATGACGGGCAAATGGTCGACGGCCTCGAAGACGCCGAGGTGGTGCTGGTGGGCGTCAGCCGGACCTCGAAGACTCCGACCTCGATCTATCTCGCCAACCGCGGCGTGCGCACAGCCAACGTGCCGCTGGTCCCGGGCATTCCAATCCCGCACCAGCTCGAGACATTGAAGAAACCGCTGGTCGTCAGCCTGCATGCGACCCCGGAGCGGCTGATCCAGGTGCGGCAGAATCGCCTGCTCAGCATGGGTGCGGAATCCGGCAATGAGAACTATGTCGACAAGCAGTCGGTGACGGACGAGGTCGCCTATGCACGCAAGCTCAGTGCGAAGTTCAACTGGGTCATGCTCGACGTGACGCGGCGCTCGATCGAGGAGACGGCCGCCGCGATCCTGAAACTCTATACCGACCGGCAGCGGCAGCGGCTTCCGGACTAGTGAGCGGATCAATGTCCATCTGGTGCAGTGACGAGCCTCTCATTCTGGCATCGCAGAGCCGCGCGCGGCGGATGCTGCTCGCGAACGCAGGACTCGCGTGTGAGGCGCTTCCGGCCGATATCGACGAACGCGCGGTCCAGGCCGAAGCCGGCCTGGTCGCGCCCTACGAGATTGCGCTACACCTCGCCAATGCGAAGGCCGCTGCGGTCTCGGCAAGCAGGCCCAATTCCTATGTGGTCGGCGCGGATCAGACGCTCGCATTGGGTGAGCGCATGTTCAACAAGCCGGCCGGCCGCCAGCATGCCATGCAGCAATTGTTGGCGCTGGGCGGGCGCACCCATGCGCTGCACTCGGCCATCGCGGTGGTCCGCAACGGCGAGGTGCTGTTCTCGCACGTCGCCGTCGCCTGGATGACGATGCGCGCCCTCTCTGAGGCCGAGATCGCCGCCTATCTCGATGCCGCCGGCGACGCCGTCACATCCAGCGTCGGCGCCTATCAATTGGAGGGGCTCGGGGTGCACCTGTTCGACCGGATCGACGGCGATCACTTCACCATCCTCGGCCTGCCGCTGTTGCCGCTGCTCGCCTATTTTCGCGAAGCGAAGCTGCTCAGGATCTGATGCCGACCGCAGCCACGCGTAAGGGGAGTGACCGCGGATGAGAGTGCTGGGTCTGACCGGCTCGATGGGCATGGGCAAGTCGACGACCGCGAAGCTGTTCGCCGAAGCCGGCGTCCCGGTCTACGACGCCGACGCGACCGTTCATAAGGTCTATGAAGCCGAAGCCGCGCCGGCGATCGAAGCCGAATTTCCCGGGACCACGGTGGACGGCAAGGTGGATCGGGCCAGGCTCTCGGCCAAGGTCGTCGGCGATCCCGCCGCAATCCGCCGGCTCGAAGCGATCGTGCACCCGATGCTGCGCTCCTATCATCAGAAGTTTCTCGATGACGCCGAGCAGTCCGGCGTGCCCGTTGCCGTTGTTGATGTCCCCTTGCTGTTCGAGACCGGCGGCGACAAGCGCGTCGATGCCGTGGTGGTGGTGTCGACCTCGCCCGAGATCCAGCGTCAGCGCATCCTGGCGCGCGGCACGATGACGGACGAAGCGCTCGATGCGCTGCTCGCACGGCAGATGCCGGATGCCGAGAAGCGCAAGCGCGCCGATTTCGTCGTGGATACCTCGCACGGGCTCGATCCGGTGCGGGCACGCATCCGCGACATCCTGGCGGAGGTCGTTAGAATGCCGCAGCGCCGGGGCTGATTCGCAAATCCGGCCGCGCGGAATTTCGACGGATCAAGTCAGACGGATCAAATCAGATGCGTGAGATCGTTCTCGACACCGAAACCACCGGCCTCGACGCCCTGCGCGGCGACCGCCTCGTCGAGATCGGCTGTGTCGAAATCATCAACCGCATGCCCACCGGCCAAGTCTACCATCGCTACATCAATCCCGAACGCGACATGCCGGCGGAAGCGTTCGCGGTTCACGGCCTGTCGAGCGAGTTCCTGGCCGACAAGCCGCTGTTTCACGAGGTCGTCGAGGAGTTCCTGGAGTTCATCGGCGATGCCCCGCTGGTGATCCACAACGCCTCGTTCGATATCGGCTTCATCAATGCCGAGCTCGACCGGGTCAAGCGCGCGGCCATTCCCAGGGATCGTCTGGTCGATACGCTGCTGCTCGCGCGTCGCAAGCATCCTGGCGTGTCGAACCGTCTCGACGACCTCTGCTCGCGCTATGCGATCGACAACTCACGACGTACCAAGCACGGCGCGTTGCTCGACGCCGAGCTGCTGGCGGAGGTCTATGTCGATCTGGTCGGGGCGCGGCAGTCGCAGCTGATCCTGACCCAGGACAGCCAGGAGATCCGCATCGGGTCCGCCGGCGAGACGCCGCGCCGTCAGCGAGAGCAGCCGCTGTCGCCGCGGGTCACGGAGGCGGAGCGAGAGGCGCATCGCGCCTTCATCGCTACCCTCGGCGACAAGCCGATCTGGATGGAGTTTCTCGCCGGCAAGTGATCCGCCCGATCGGCGGCGGATCACGCCCTGCAAACATCAAATTTTTAAAGAGCGAAACGATCAGCTCGACAGCACCTGGCCGCCCTGGGCCGCGGCCTGGCGCTCCATGTTCTGGCGGTACAGGCCGACGAAATCGACCGGGTCCAGCATCAGGGGCGGGAAGCCGCCGTCGCGCACCGAGTTGGCGACGATCTCGCGGGCGAACGGGAACAGCAGGCGCGGGCATTCGATCAGCAGCATCGGCGACAGGTTCTCGCGCGGGATGTTGACCAGCCGGAACACGCCGCCATAGACCAGCTCGAAGCTGAACATCACCTGGCTGCCGCTCTCGGCCTTGCCCTCGATCGTCAGCGTCACCTCGTATTCGGTGTCATTCAGCGCATTGGCACCGACATTGATCTGGATGTTGATCTGCGGCGGCTGACCCTGCGGCGCCAGGGACTGCGGAGCGTTCGGATTCTCGAACGAGAGATCCTTGATGTATTGCGCCAGCACGTTCAGTTGAGGAGGAGGAGCCGCGTCGGGAGTGGCGCCGTTACCGTTGGTCATCGCAGTGTTCTCCAGGCAAAAAGGGCGGGTCGTTGCGGCGCGTGGCTACCATAGGGCCGGCTTGTTCCACAAGGACGAGCCACCGACGCCGTCAAGGGCCGAGGCAACCGCTCGATCCGGCCGGCATGCCTCTATTTGTCGCATCGACCGCCGGGTGGAACCAGCGACGGGCGTTCCCTGTTCCAATCCGGGCCGATCGGATTTCCCCTAGAGGGGGAAAAGGGTTAGGATCGGCGCGCCACAATGTGCCATTGGCCGGGCCCAATTCGATGACTACATCCGGGACGACCAGGGATTCACGGGTCTTTACCTGGATCCTGTAGAACAGGTGCCCGGTGGCCGGGCTCCGCGTTCGGCTCGACAAGTCAGAAAGCGAACACGACGTGGACATTTATACCATCATCTTCCTGGCGCTGGCGGTCTTCATCTTCATCCGCCTGCGCGCCGTGCTCGGGCAGCGCACCGGGAGCGAGCGGACGCCGTTCGATCATGCCGCCCGAAACGCGGTCCAGGGCGCGCAGGACAACCACGTCATGCCGGTTCCCAACAAGCCCATCGACCCCTCGGCTGCGGTTCCCGGCGGCGAGATGCCGGCGCCGGGCGATCGTTGGCGTGGCTTGGCCGAGCCGGGCACGCCGCTCGCCCGTGGCCTCGATGCGATCGTCGCCGACGACTCCTCGTTCGATCCGCGCCATTTCCTGACCGGCGCGCGCAGCGCCTACGAGATGATCGTGCTGGCGTTTGCCAATGGCGATCGCCGCGCGTTGCGCGACCTGTTGTCGTCCGAGGTCTATGAGAGTTTCGACGCCGTCATCAAGGAGCGTGAGAAGCAGGAGCAGAAGACCGAAACCCGCTTCGTCTCCATCGATACCGCCGAACTGGTCGGCGCCGAGCTGCGCGACCGCACCGCGCAGGTCACCGTGCGCTTCGTCTCGCAGATGATCTCGGTGACACGTGACAAGGGCGGCAACATCGTCGACGGCAATCCGGACAAGGTCGCCGACATCACCGACATCTGGACTTTCGCCCGCGACACCGGCTCGCGCGATCCGAACTGGAAGCTGGTCGGAACCGGCAGCCATTGATGGAATAGGCTGCCGCCGCTGGCGTTACATTGGGAGATCGCCTGCTCCCGTTGTCGACCGGCTGCGTGAGGCGCGTGAAGAGGCGCATCCTCGATTTTTGACACGGATCTTTTCAGCATCCCGTTTTCTCTGAATTTCGCGTTGAGTGGTACTTTGATGGTGCAAGCATGGTTCGCGAAATTTGGAAGCGGGGTTTCACCGCTCGCCGCCTGACCTACTGGACGCCGGCGCTCGCCCTGAGCGTCGCTGCCGTGGCGCTCGCCCCCTATGCAGCCGAGGCGGTTCGCGCGCGCCATCGGGCGGCGACGCCGCCGATGCGCCACCTGCCCTACCCGCAGCTCGACTGGCCGCTCGAGATCAGCAACAGCCAGTACCTGCCGATGGATTGGACCGACGTGCCCGGCTGGAACGACGACGATCAGCTCGCGGCCTATCGGACGTTCCGCGCCAGCTGCAAGCCGATCGCCGCGAAGACGGATGCAGCGCCGGATGGCAGGGTGGATGGTAAGGCGCTGGGTGATTCCCTGCGCCACCCCTGTCGCGATGCTCGGGCCACCGATCTCGCCGACAATGCTGCGGCAAGGGCTTTTTTCGAACGGCACTTCGAGCCGCTGAGGATCTCCAAGCTCGGCGATGCCGACGGTTTCGTCACCGGCTACTACGAACCCGTCATCGAGGGCTCGCGGACCCAGAATGAGGTCTACAACGTTCCAGTCTATCGCCGGCCCTCCAATTTGTTTGTCCGTGGTTTCAAGCAGGATGCGACGAGTCTGCCCAACAAGGGCCCCGTCTATCGCAAGATCGGACGGCGCAAGCTGGTCCCCTACTACGACCGCGCCGAGATCGAGGACGGTGCGATCGAGGGGCGCGGCCTGGAGATCGCGTGGCTCAGGAACCAGACCGACCTGCTGTTTGCCCAGATCCAGGGATCGGCGCGCATCAGTCTCGACGACGGCTCGACCATTCGCATCAACTACGATGCCTATAATGGCCTTCCCTACACACCGGTCGGCCGCATCCTGATCGAGCGCGGCATCATTCCACGCGAGCAGATGTCGATGCAGCGCATCCGCGACTGGATGGAGCAGAATCCGGAAGGTGCCAACGAGCTGCGGCGGATGAACCGCTCCTACATCTTCTTCCGCGAGGTGCAGCTGTCGGAGAAGGACGAGGCGGTCGGCGCGCAGGGCATTCCGCTGACCCCGGGCCGCTCGATCGCGGTCGACAAGTCGCTGCACGTCTATGGCACGCCGTTCTTCATCACCGGCGAGCTGCCGATCGAATCCGAGAAGTCGAAGACGGCGTTCCACCGGCTGATGATCGCGCAGGATACGGGCTCGGCGATCGTCGGACCTGCGCGGGCCGATCTCTATTTCGGCGCCGGCCAGGACGCCGGCAAGGTTTCCGGCCGTCTCAAGCACAGCATCCAGTTCGTGATGCTGGTGCCGAAGAGCCTCGATCCGGTTGCGCGTGGCCGCAAGATGCCGCTGCCGGATGCACGGCCGTCGGAGAAGATCGCAAAACTGTTTCCGCAGGTGCTGCCGAAGGAGGCAGCCAAGGATCAGGTCAAGGATCAAGGGAAGGATCAGGGGCAGGCCAACCAGGCCAACAAAGCCGCCGCCTCTCCGGTCAACGACGCGAAAGCCCCTGCTCCCGCCGCGAGCGCAAGCCCGGCGACCACGGTGGCGCAGAACGTCGTGGCACCACAGCCCGTGCCCCTGCCCGAGGCCCGCCCCCGTATCGAAAGTGATCGCAATATCCGCCGATTGCGTTATGGCAGGCGCCACCGCAACCGCCGATGACAAGCCGTCTCCATGTCTGAAGATCCCGAGCCGCCCCGCGGCCGTCGCAAGCGTGGCCTCTCCGAGGACGAGCGTACGCTGTGGGAGACGGTGGCGCGCCAGGTCAAGCCGCTGCGCAAGACACCGCGTCCGGTGCGGCCGCATCCTCCGATGGTGACGGCCGAGCCGCAGCCGGACAAGCCGATGATGACGCCGCGGCCGGTCGCGCCGGTGGTCGTGCCGAAGCCGGCCCGGCCGGCCATCCCGCCTCTGGTCTCGCTCGGCCGCAAGGAGCGCTCGAAACTGTCGCGCGGCCGCAGCGAGATCGATGCGCGGCTCGATCTACACGGCATGACCCAGAGCCGGGCGCACCAGGCGCTGCATCATTTCCTGCATCGCGCCCAGCATGACGGGCTCACCTTCGTGCTCGTCATCACCGGCAAGGGTACGATCGGTGCGGATCCCGAACGCGGCGTGCTCCGGCGCCAGGTGCCGCATTGGCTGAGCCTGCCGGAATTCCGCTCGCTGATTGTCGGCTTCGAGGAGGCTCATGTGGGACATGGCGGTGCCGGCGCGCTCTATGTCCGGATCAGGCGCGCCCGGGGCTGAGCCTCAGAACGGCCGGATGATGCCGACGCGCGGGATGGCGGTGACGATCCAGCCCAGGATCGTGGTCGTGCGGTCGCCGGCGTCGATGAGGGCCACAGGCTTTGTGGTGGGCAGCGTCTTCACCGCGTGCAGCATCAGCACCATGCAGACCACCCAGCTCGAGATCCAGCGCGAATAGTCGAACACCATCGCGAACATCACGAGGTAAGCGAGAGTGATGACAACCAGCGCGGCGATGACGATCTGGCGATGGCGCTGCTCTTCCAGCGCGCCAATCAGGTCCCTGAAAGTGCGCCAGAGCGGCGCGTGAAGCCAGAGCAGCAGCGCATACACGGGAACGCCGAGCAGGTTCGACGGCAGTCTTGCCCAGGTGTCCTGCACCTCCTTCGTCAGTGGCTGGTACCACACGTAAGCGAACTGCAAGAGCTCGGTGCGTGTCGGATCGGCCATGCGGGTCCGCAGATATGCTGTGAAGTCCGCTTCCGGCAGCGGCATCGTGCCGAGGAACTGCGCCGTTAGGAACAGCGCGCCGAGTCCGATCAGTGCGGCTCCGCCGACGGCCATGTCGAGGCGCGTCGTCCTGCGCGGCAAGTAGTAGCGCAGCACGACGATGGCGGCGATGGTGGGCACGTACATCAGCAGATGGATGTGATGGATCAGCACCAGCACCGCCGAGGTCAGCGCAGCGAGCAGGACGTAGCCGAGCGAGCCCGCCGGCACCACCATCAGGATGATGGCACCAAGACAGCCATAGACGTCGAAGTGCCCGAGCGTGAACAGGAAGTTCTTGAACACGAACGGCGAGCCAGCGGTGAAGACGAACAGCGGGAGCTGTGCGCTGTTCAATCCGAATGTTCGGCGGAATAGCTGGACGAACAATCCGAACGTGATCAGCCAGACGAGGCCTGCCAACGCGAACACCAGCCACACCGGCACCTTCGTCGTGAACAACCCGACGATGGCCCCGATCAGCGCGCGCTTGATGAAGCCGTGGTGATAGTCGACAAGCAGGTGGATGTAGGGAATGTAGGGCGGCAGCGTGAGCTTGTGCAGGAACACGCCGAGCATGACCGCGGCGTTGACGGCGAGCATCGTGCGCCAGTGCCGGCTGTAGGCGGCCGTCATGCGATGTCCGAGCGGTGAGAGATGGAGGCAAGCTCGCCGCCACACCCACCGCTGTCGTCCCGGCCTTGAGCCGGGACCCGTAACCACCGCTGTACGTGATGAGGCAGGGCTGGAGCCGCCATCTTGAGTGACAATCAGCTTCGGTGGTTATGGGTCCCCGCCTTCGCGGGGACGACAGCGGAGGGTGACGCTACGCCTGTGCGAAAGAGCGCAGAGGCTGAAGGGCGACGCCTCTTACAAAATGAACCGGCTGAGATCCGTGTTCTTGGCGAGGTCGCCGATATGCTGCTGCACATAGGCGGCGTCGACACGCATCGTCTCGCCGCCGCGGTCGGAGGCGTTGAAGGAGATCTCGTCCAGCACGCGTTCCATCACCGTCTGCAGCCGGCGCGCGCCGATGTTCTCGACCGTGGAATTCACCGCAACCGCGATGTCGGCGAGCGCGTCGATCGCATCGTCGGTGATGTCGAGCGTCACGCCCTCGGTCTGCATCAGCGCGACATATTGCTTGATCAGCGATGCCTCCGGCTCGGTCAGGATGCGCCGCATGTCGTCGCGCGTCAGCGCCTGCAGCTCGACCCGGATCGGCAATCGTCCCTGCAGCTCCGGCAAGAGGTCCGAGGGCTTGGCGATGTGGAACGCGCCCGAGGCAATGAACAGGACGTGATCGGTCTTGACCGCGCCATGCTTGGTCGAGACCGTCGTGCCCTCGATCAGCGGCAGCAGGTCGCGCTGCACGCCCTCGCGCGAGACGTCGCCGCCGGCGCGGTTCTCGCGCACGCAGATCTTGTCGATCTCGTCGAGGAACACGATGCCGTTGTTCTCGACCACGCCGATCGCCTCCTGCACCAGCTGGTCGCTGTCGAGCAGCTTGTCGGATTCCTCCGCGATCAGGATGTCGTGCGAGGCCTCGACCGTCACGCACCGCGTCTTGGTTCGGCCGCCGAGCTTGCCGAAGATGTCGCCGATCGAGATCGCACCCATCTGCGCGCCCGGCATGCCTGGGATTTCGAACATCGGCATGCCGCCGCCCGAGGACTGCGTCTCGATTTCGATTTCCTTGTCGTTCAGCTCGCCGGCGCGCAGCTTGCGGCGGAACGAGTCGCGCGTCGCAGCACTCGCATTGGCGCCGACCAGCGCATCCAGCACGCGCTCCTCGGCGGCGAGCTGGGCGCGGGCGGCGACATCCTTGCGCTTGCGCTCGCGCACCTGGACGATCGCGACCTCGACGAGGTCGCGAATGATCTGCTCGACGTCGCGGCCGACATAGCCGACCTCGGTGAACTTGGTCGCCTCGACCTTGAGGAACGGCGCGCCCGCGAGCTTGGCCAGCCGCCGCGCGATCTCGGTCTTGCCGACGCCGGTCGGGCCGATCATCAGGATGTTCTTCGGCAGCACCTCCTCGCGCAGGCCGGCATCGAGCTGCAGCCGGCGCCAGCGGTTGCGCAGGGCGATGGAGACGGCGCGCTTGGCGTCGGCCTGGCCGACGATGTAGCGGTCGAGTTCGGAGACGATTTCGCGGGGGGAAAAGTCGGTCATGGGCTCTAGCTAGGGTCGGACGGGGATGAGGGCAAGCCGGATTTCCGCCGTCACAGGAGCGGCGGCCCGGCCTGCCACTGCCGGATCGCCTCGGTTGGATGGATCAGCATCAGGATGTTGAGGGTCAGGTTGTCACGGATGTGCAGGCCGACCCCGATCTCGAACGCGATTGCGATCACGACGGTCAGCCAGACCGGCAGCACCCGCGCCAGCAGGAAGCCGGTCATCATCGCCAAGGTGTCGCCGACGGAGTTCACGATGCTGTCGCCGAAATAGTCCAGCGAGATCGTGGCGGCGCGATAGCGCTCGATGATGAAGCTGGAGTTCTCGACCAGCTCCCAGGCGCCCTCGATCAGCATCGCGATGATCAGCCGCCCCTGCCACGGCAGAAACGGCAGAACCAGCGCGGTCAGCGCATAGAACAGGAAGCCGTGAATGACATGGGAGAACGTGTACCAGTCGGTGAGATGCTGGGAGTTCTCCGAGCTCTGCACCACGCCGTGCCACAGCTTCACGGTGCCGCAGGCGCAGATCGGCAGCCGGCCCAGCGCGAACAACAGTGCGGCCTGCAGCACCAGCAGACCGAGCGCCAGGATGAGCCAGGGTCCGGACCAAGGCCGGGACGGGGCGCCGATCTCGTCCGCGGTCATCGTCTACTCGGCCGACAGCGCTTCGATGGTGATGTTGCGGTTGGTGTAGACGCAGATGTCGGCGGCGATGTCGAGTGAGCGGCGCACGATGCTCTCGGCGTCCTTGTCGGTGTCGATCAGCGCCCGCGCGGCCGCCAGCGCATAGTTGCCGCCGGAGCCGATCGCCATCACGCCGGCCTCCGGTTCCAGGACGTCGCCCGTCCCGGTCAGCACCAGCGAGACCTCCTTGTCGGCCACGATCATCATCGCCTCCAGCCGCCGCAGGTAGCGGTCGGTGCGCCAGTCCTTGGCGAGCTCGACCGCGGCCCGGGTCAGCTGCCCCGGATATTGCTCCAGCTTGCTCTCCAGCCGCTCGAACAGGGTGAACGCGTCGGCCGTGGCGCCGGCGAAGCCGCCGATGACGTCGCCCTTGCCGAGCTTGCGCACCTTGCGGGCGTTGGACTTGATCACGGTCTGGCCGATCGAGACCTGGCCGTCGCCGCCGATCACCACCCTGCCCCCCTTGCGGACGGTCAGGATCGTGGTGCCGTGCCAGACGGAGGGCTCGTTCGAGGATGCGTGCATGGGGGATCCCTGGTTGATGCCCTGATTTAGGCGCTCAGGCGTCGGGATACAATTACCGGGTCCCTGCCCTGCCCTGGCGGGCCTTGAAATCCGCTCACCATGGCCCGAGATCAGGGCCGAGGGGCGTCATCCCGCAGTAGCTAAGGTGTCATCCGCCTGATAAAAGGGCCGCGTTTTCAAGGGAAAGCTGACCCCATGCGTAGCGCGACCATCAAGCGCAAGACCAAAGAGACCGAGATCGAGGTGTCCGTGAACCTCGACGGCACCGGCGTCGTGAACATCGCGACCGGGATCGGCTTCTTCGATCACATGCTGGATCTGCTGGCCCGGCATTCCCGCATCGACATGACCGTCAAGGCGGCCGGCGACCTGCATATCGATTTCCACCACACCACCGAGGATGTCGGCATCGCCCTCGGCCAGGCCGTGCGTCAGGCGCTCGGCGACATGGCCGGCATCACCCGCTACGCCTCGATCCACATGCCGATGGACGAGACGCTGACGCGCGTCGTGATCGACGTGTCGGGCCGGCCGATGCTGGTGTTCCGCACGACCTTCGCGCGCGACAAGATCGGCGAGTTCGACACCGAGCTGGTGCGTGAGTGGTTCAACGCGTTCGCCATGAACGCCGGCATCACCTTGCATGTCGAAACGCTGTACGGCGAGAATGCCCATCATATCGCCGAATCCTGCTTCAAGGGTCTGGCCCGGGCGCTGCGAACTGCGCTCGCGATCGACCCGCGCAACAAGGGCGAAGTGCCATCCACCAAGGGTCAGCTCGGCGGCTGACCTCCCTCCTCCCAAGGGAATTTCGACATGCCCGTTTATACGGTTCACGCTCCCCTCGCCGCCGGAGCCGATCTGCGCTCGACCGATCGCTTCGTCTTCATCCGCGATGGCTTCCATTTCTGGGCCGCCGTGCTCGGCGCCGTCTGGCTGGCCTGGCATCGCCTCTGGCTTGCGATGCTGGTCTGGGCCCTGCTGATGATCGCGCTCGACGTCGTCCTGGTGCGCGTCGGCGTCAGCGGTGCCGCGATTGCCGGGATCGATCTGTTGCTTGCGATCCTGCTCGGGCTCGAAGCCTCGAGCCTGAAGCGCTGGAGCTATTCGCGCGGCAATTGGCGCCAGCTCGACGTCGTCGTGGCCGACGATCTCGATGCCGCCGAGCGCCGCTTCTTCGAGCGCTGGGCCGCCCGGCGCAGCGATCTCGGCTACAGCAACTACACCGTCGATCGCGGCGCACCGCCGCCCTCGCGTGACAATGGCAATGGGCAGCACCCGCCGCCGCTGCCGCATGCCAGCATCATTGGCTTGTTCCCAGAACCCGGAGGTGGACGATGAGTGTCGCGATCATCGATTACGGCTCCGGCAATCTGCATTCCGCCGCCAAGGCGTTCGAGCGCGCCGCGCGCGGCATGGCGGATCCGCAGAAGGTCGTGGTGACCCGCGATCCGGATACGGTGTATCGCGCCGACCGCATCGTGCTGCCCGGCGTCGGCGCCTTCGCCGACTGCCGCCGCGGTCTCGACTCCGTCGACGGCATGCTGGAGGCGATGACCGAAGCCGTGCGCCACAAGGCGCGGCCGTTCTTCGGCATCTGCGTCGGCATGCAGCTGATGGCGACGCGCGGCAAGGAGCACGTCACCACCGACGGCTTCGACTGGGTCTCCGGCGACGTCGAGAAGATCACGCCTCGCGACGAGAGCCTGAAGATCCCGCACATGGGATGGAACACGCTCGATGTGCTGCAAGAGCATCCGGTGCTGGAGCGGCTGCCGCTCGGGCCGAAGGGCCTGCACGCCTACTTCGTGCACTCCTATCACTTGAATGCCGTCAACGAGAACGACGTGCTGGCGCGCGCGGACTACGGCGGTCCGGTCACCGCGATCGTCGGCAAGGACACCGCGATCGGCACGCAATTCCATCCCGAGAAGAGCCAGCGTTTCGGTCTCGCCCTCATTTCCAACTTCCTGAAGTGGAAGCCGTGAGCGCAGCGCGCCTGTCCGTCCAGGAGGCGGGCAGGGCGCTTGCCTGAAAGACAGCTCCGATGATCCTTTTTCCTGCCATCGATCTGAAGAACGGCCAATGCGTGCGCCTGGAGCAGGGTGACATGGAGCGCGCCACCGTGTTCAATCTCGATCCCGCTGCGCAAGCCAAGAGCTTCGCCGACCAGGGCTTCGACTATCTCCACGTCGTCGATCTCGACGGCGCCTTCGCCGGCAAGCCGATGAATGCGCATGCGGTCGAGGCGATGTTGAAAGTCGTCAAGATGCCGGTGCAGCTCGGCGGCGGCATCCGCGATCTCAAGACGGTGGAGGCCTGGCTCAGCAAAGGCATCACCCGTGTCATCATCGGCACCGCGGCGGTGCGCGATCCCGAGCTGGTGAAGACCGCAGCCAAGGCCTTCCCTGGCCGCGTCGCCGTCGGACTCGATGCCCGCGACGGCAAGGTCGCGGTCGAAGGCTGGGCCGAGACCTCCGAGGTCACGGCGCTCGACATCGCCAGGCGTTTCGAGGACGCCGGCGTCGCCGCGATCATCTTCACCGACATCGCGCGCGACGGCCTGCTCAAGGGCCTCAATCTCGAGGCGACGATCGCGCTCGGTGACGCCATCTCGATCCCCGTGATTGCCTCCGGCGGCCTGGCCTCGATCGAGGACGTCAAGGCGATGCTGACACCACGGGCGAAAAAGCTCGAAGGCGCCATCGCTGGCCGCGCGCTCTATGACGGCCGCCTCGATCCCGCGGAAGCACTGGCGCTGATCCGCGCGGCGCGTGCGTAGGAGGAAACAGGATGTTCAAGGTCCGCGTCATTCCCTGCCTCGACGTCAAGGACGGACGGGTCGTCAAGGGCGTCAACTTCGTCAACCTGCGCGATGCCGGCGATCCGGTGGAGGCGGCGATCGCCTATGACGCCGCAGGCGCCGACGAGCTCTGCTTCCTCGACATCACCGCCACCCATGAGAACCGCGGCATCATGCTGGACGTCGTCCGGCGCACGGCGGAGGCCTGCTTCATGCCGGTCACGGTCGGCGGTGGCGTGCGCACCATCGACGACATCAAGACCCTGCTGCGTTCCGGCGCCGACAAGGTCTCGATCAATTCGGCCGCGGTGAGCAGGCGCGAATTCGTCAAGGAGGCGGCCGAGAAGTTCGGCGAGCAGTGCATCGTGGTCGCGATCGACGCCAAGTCCGTGTCGCGCCCTGGCGGCGGCAGCCGCTGGGAGATCTTCACCCATGGCGGCCGCAAATCGACCGGCATCGACGCGCTGGAATACGCCCAGGAGGTGGTATCGCTGGGGGCAGGGGAGATCCTGTTGACCTCGATGGACCGCGACGGCACCCGCCAAGGCTTCGACCTGCCGCTGACCCGGGCGGTCGCCGACAGCGTCCCGGTGCCGGTGATCGCCTCCGGGGGTGTCGGTAACCTCGATCATCTGGTGGACGGCATCCGCGAGGGCCGCGCGACCGCGGTGCTGGCGGCGTCGATCTTCCATTTCGGGGAATTTACCATCCGGCAGGCCAAGGAGCACATGGTGCGCCAGGGCCTGCCGATGCGGCTCGATCCCTGACGACATTGCGTCGCAAAAATGTTAGATGAACGCTGGTCCGGCCGCCGTGGTCGGGCAGGCGTTCCGAGTACCGGCTGATGTCCCGCTTCACGCTTCACGATCTCGCTGCCATCATCGACGCGCGCGCCGCGGCGGGCGGCGAGGCGTCCTATACGCGCAAGCTGCTCGACAAGGGGCCGCCGCAATGCGCCAAGAAGATGGGCGAGGAGGCGGTCGAGACCGTCATTGCCGCTGTTGGCACCGACCGCGAGCATCTGATCTCCGAAAGCGCCGATCTGCTTTTTCATCTGTTGGTGTTGTTGAAGTCGCGCGACGTCCGGCTCGAGGAGGTCGAGGCGGCGCTCGGCAAGCGCACCGGTCAATCGGGACTGGAAGAAAAGGCGTCGCGCAAGACGGAGTAGGGCGCGACGGCGGGGAAACGAAGGGCAGCGTCATGGATATGCGCACCACCGAACAACAATATAATCCGTACCGCGTCTTCACCCGCGAACAATGGGCCGAGCTGCGCAACGACACGCCGATGACCTTGGAGCCCGGCGAGTTCTCCAAGCTGCGGTCGATGCACGATCGTCTCGACCTTCAGGAGGTCGAGGACATCTACCTCCCGCTGTCGCGACTGCTGTCGATGTATGTCGACGCGGCGCAGCGGCTGTACTACGCGCAGCGCCAGTTCCTCGGCATCCGCGACCGCAAGATGCCCTACATCATCGGCGTCGCCGGCTCGGTGGCGGTCGGCAAGTCGACCACCGCGCGCGTGCTGCAGGCGTTGCTGACCCGCTGGTCGCCGCGGCCCAAGGTCGATCTCATCACCACCGACGGCTTCCTGTATCCGAACGCGGTGCTGGAGCGGCAGGGCCTGATGCAGAAGAAGGGCTTTCCGGAAAGCTATGACCTGCCGCGGCTGCTCGGCTTTCTCTCCGACATCAAGGCCGGCCGCCATCCGGTGCGCGCGCCGGTGTATTCCCATCTGAGCTACGACATCGTCCCCAATCAGTGGACCGAGATCGACCAGCCGGACATCCTCATCGTCGAAGGCGTCAACGTGCTGCAGACCGGTCCGCTGCCGCGCGACGGCAAGGCCGTGCCGGTCGTCTCCGACTTCTTCGACTTCTCGGTCTATATCGATGCCGACGAGGCGATCCTGCGCAAATGGTACGTCAAGCGCTTCCTGTCGCTGCGCGACACGGCGTTCCATGATCCCAGGTCCTACTTCAACCGCTACGCGCTGCTGTCGGACGAGGAGGCCATCGCCACCGCGATCGCGATCTGGGAGCGCACCAACTTGGCCAATCTCGAGGACAACATCCTCCCGACACGGCCGCGCGCGACCCTGATCCTGAAGAAGGGCGCGGATCACGAGATCGAGACGGTGGCGCTGAGGCGGTTGTAAACGGGGCCGGCGGGCGCGGCGCCGGGCTGATCCGCCCCAACTAATTCCTTACGCTGGCACCTGTCGCGCCGCCGCCAGATTCGCCAGCGCCTCGTCGAGCTTGTCGCGATCGATCGGCTTGACCAGGAACCCATCCATGCCCGCCTCGAAGCAGGCGTAGCGGTCCTCGACCAGCGCGTTGGCCGTCAGCGCCAGGATCGGGGTGCGCCCGCCGGGCTCGCTGGCCTCGATGGCGCGGATGCGCCTGGCGGCAGCGATGCCGTCGAGCTTCGGCATCTGCACATCCATCAGGATCAGATCGTACGGCGCGCCGGCCGAGCGTGCCGCGAGCCAGGAGTCCAGCGCCGCTTCGCCATGCACGGCGATGTCGGCGTGATGGCCGAGCTTGGTCAGCAGCGAGCGCATCAGGAGCGCGTTGATGTCGTTGTCCTCGGCGACGAGGATCGACAGGCCCGCGCCGGCCTGAGCCGCGATCGGCGGCGCGATCGTCGGGACTGGATCGTCGGCGAGGACCGTGCCGTCGGTGTCGAAGCTCACGCGCGCGGCGAGCGAAGCGGCGCGCAGCGGCTTGACGAGATAGCCGTGGAATGGCGCCGCCGGTGCCAGCTCGTGGCGGCTCGCCGGCGTCACCAGCACGATCAGCCGTGTCGTATGGTGGTGCGCGACCCGGCCCAGACGCAGCGATTCATCGCTGCCGATGGCATCGTCGACCAGCACGGCATGCCAAGCGCGTTCGGGCAGCAGGGCCTCCGCCACCTCGGCCTCCGCGACCAGGCAGGTCTGCGCGCCCCAGTTCTGCAGGCGCCGTTCGATCAGCTCGGCCTGCAGCCCGGCCGGCGCGACCAGCATGATCGACTGTCCGGCGAGGTCGGGGCCGCGGAAGCTGTTCTGCTCGCCGCGCTCCAGCGCCGGCGGCAGCGGCACCGCCACCTCGAAGGTCGAGCCGGCGCCGAGCTGGCTTTGCAGCGAAATGCGCCCGCCCATGCGCTTGACGATCCGGTCGGAGATCGCGAGCCCGAGCCCGGTGCCGCCGAAGCTGCGCGCCACGCTGTCGTCGGCCTGCTCGAATTCGCGGAAGATGCGCTCCTGCGCGTCGGCTGCGATGCCGATGCCGGTGTCGCGCACCTGGAAGCTGATCTCGTTCGGCCAGATGCCGGGCTCGGCGATCAGCGCAACGCCGCCCGTCGCGGTGAACTTGATGGCGTTGCCGGCGAGGTTGAGCAGCACCTGGCGCAGCCGCGCGGCGTCGCCCGTCACCCAGGTCGGCAGCCGCTCGTCGAGATAGGCCGCGATCTCCAACTGCTTGGCCTGCGCGCGCGGCGCCAGCAATTCGGCGATCTCCTCGATCAGCGCCGCCAGCGAGAACGGCTGCGCCTCGAGCGCCAGCTTGCCGGCCTCGATCTTGGAATAGTCGAGCAGCTCGTTGATCAGCGACATCAAGGCCTCACCCGAGGTGCGGACCGCCTTGGCGTAGGTCGTCTGCTCCGGCGTGAGCTGCGTGTCGAGCAACAGGCCGCTCATGCCGAGGATGCCGTTCAGCGGCGTGCGGATCTCGTGGCTCGCCATCGCCAGGAAGCGCGACTTGGCGCGGTTCGCGGCGTTGGCCTGGTCGCGCGCCTCCGCCAGCGCGCGCTCGGTTTCGGTGCGGTCGGTGACGTCGCGGCCTACGCATTGCAGCACGGCGGGCTGGCCGGCGTCGGAGCGCACCAGCGCCTCGCGCCACGCGATCCAGCGCGGCCCGATCGCGCTCTCGATGCGCTGGTCGTGGACGCGGGTGCCGCTCGGCTCCAGCGCGCTGTCGCCCTGCTCGATCAGCTGGAAGGTGAACGCGCTGCCGAGCAGCTTGTCGCGGTCGAGACCCGCCATCCGGCAATAGGCGTCGTTGACGAAGATGATGCTGCCGTCGCGCGCACGCATGACGATGAGGTCGCCCTGCTGCTCGAACAGATTGCGGGCGCGCTGCTCGGCTTCCTGGAGCTCCCAGTTCCGGTCGGCCAGCACCTCGTTGTGAAGCGCGATCTTGTGCAGCTTCCTGGCGACGAAGCGCAGCCGCATGCTGAGCGTGGCCAGGCCGACGCAGGCGAGCGCGAACAGGAAGCTGGCGCCGATCGCGAAGGCGTGCGGATTGTAGCCGGAGTTCGGGGAGACGCTGGCCTTGATGAAGCCGTAGGCGCCGCCGAAGCCGGCGGAGAAGATCATCAGCGAGCGCAGGATCGCGAAGATGGTGCGGTGACGGCGCATGAACCGGCGCAGGCGCAGCCTGACGTGAAAAATCGGTCCCATCTCGATCACCCCCAGCTTCCGATCCCAATGTCCTCGCCGACCCCGCACCATGCGGCGTCGGTATTGCTGAGACTTTGAAAGGTCATGCCCACGCCAGCCGGCGGTGCAGAGATGGTGAACCGGGCGTTAGCCCGAGTCACAGAACCGGGTTGGCCGGCGATGAGAAATGATTACGGGCCGCGACGATCAATGCGGCAGCGTCCCCGGCCGTCGTGTGGCTGGAGCGGACGTAGATGCGATAGTCGGCGCGGCCATCGGCATCATCACGGGCGAGATAGATCAGGGACGTGCCGGGACGCGGGTCGGCAGCGATGGCGACGAGCTGGGTGGCTGCCGTGATGCCGCAACCCTGGTCCTCCGTCACGGGCGCATCGTCGACCACGACGACATCGGCCGTCTCCGGACTGTCGGCCAGCGCCACGCGCACCGTCGCCAGCCCCGGATCATCGGTGAAATCGACATGCAGATCGGCGTGGAACGGCGCCGAGCCGAGCGCGACGGAGTCGGCGCCGACGGCAATGCAGGGCTGGGGGGAGGGCGCCAATTCGATCTTGGCGAAGACCACGGCCGCGATCAGCGGCACGGCCGAAACGATGACCTTGAAACGCAACATGATACGCACCGACGCGGCAGGCCCGAGGACGAAACGCGGGCCTTATGGTTGTCGGAGCGTAAAGAGAAGTCGTTACCAGAGTGTTGAAGGGGCGGGCAGTCACGCCGCGTGACGATTGTCCTCCGCCAGCGCGCGATACGACAGCGCTTCGGCCAGATGCAGCCGGCCGATCGCCTCGGCGTGATCGAGATCGGCGAGCGTCCGCGCCACGCGCAGCACGCGGTGATAGCCGCGCGCCGACAGCCGCATCGTCTCGGCGGCCTCGCGCAGCAGCTTCTGGCCGGGGGCGTCGAGCTTGGCGATCTCGTCGAGCACGGCGGCGGGCGCTTCGGCATTGGTCCTGACCTGCGGCAGGCCCGCTTTGGCATAGCGTTCGCGCTGCAGGTCGCGCGCGGCGGCGACGCGGGCAGCGACCTCGGCCGAGCCTTCCTTGGACGGCGGCAGGATCAGGTCGGCGGCGGTGACGGCGGGGACCTCGATGCGCAGATCGATGCGGTCCATCAGCGGGCCGGAGATGCGCGTCTGGTAGTCGGCCGTGCAGCGGTCGATGCGGCCGCGCTTGCAGGCATAGCCGGGCTCGAAGGCGTTGCCGCAGCGGCATGGATTCATCGCCGCGACCAGCATGAAGCGGGCAGGGTAGGTGACGCGGTGGTTGGCGCGCGAGATCGAGACCTCGCCGTTCTCCAGCGGCTGCCGCAGCGAATCCAGCACGCGCGGATCGAACTCCGGCAACTCGTCGAGGAACAGCACGCCCTGATGCGCCAGCGAGATCTCGCCGGGGCGGGCGCGCAGGCCGCCGCCGGTCAGCGCCGCCATGCTGGCGGAATGATGCGGGCTGCGGAACGGCCGCCGGTTGGTCAGCGCGCCGCCCTCGATCTCGCCGGCGACCGAGGCGATCATCGACACTTCCAAGAGCTCGGCCGGCGACAGCGGCGGCAGGATCGAGGGCAGCCGCGCCGCCAGCATCGACTTGCCGGCGCCCGGCGAGCCGATCATCAAGAGATGATGCCCGCCGGCGGCGGCGATCTCGAGCGCGCGCTTGCCGCTCTCCTGGCCCTTGATGTCGCGCAGGTCGAGCAGGCTGGCCGGCGCCTCCTGGATCTTCGGCTGCGGCCGCGACAGCACCTGCGTGCCCTTGAAGTGGTTGGCGATCTGGATCAGCGATGTCGCCGCGATGATCTGCAGATCGGGGCTCGCCCACGCCGCCTCGGCGCCGCAGGCGGCCGGGCAGATCAGGCCTTCCTCGCGGCCATTGGCGCCGATGGCGGCGGGCAGCACGCCGGCGACCGGCGCGATCGAGCCGTCGAGGCCGAGCTCGCCGAGCACGGTGAATCCGCCGAGCGCATCCGGTGGAATGGCGCCGATCGCGGCCATCAGGCCGAGCGCGATCGGCAGGTCGTAATGGCTGCCTTCCTTCGGCACGTCGGCCGGCGCCAGGTTGACGGTGATGCGCCGCGCCGGCAGCGCCAGCCCCGAGGCGATCAGCGCCGAGCGCACCCGCTCGCGCGCCTCCGACACCGCCTTGTCCGGCAGGCCAACGATCGCGAACGCCGGCAGGCCAGGCGCGACCTGGACCTGCACGTCGACCGCGCGGGCCTCGATCCCCTCAAAGGCGACGGTGGAAACGCGCTGGACCATGATGCCCCTCCCGGGCAGGGAGGCTAGCGGAAGCAGGCATTGTTCGCAAGAACAATACGGGAACATTGTCGTTGCCGCGCTCTGCTGCAATCCATTAACGACAGCCGCGTGAGGTTGCAGCTCCGGCCGCTGGGCTTAACGCCCCTTTAGTCCGGCCTTCGCATTCTTCCGCAATCGATGATCGACCCGCGCCTCCGTCACGGCCGAGAGGCGCCCAACGAGGGACGTGTGATGCCTCCAGCGCCCGCGGCAGCTCCGACCGCCAAGACGCCCGCCGGTGATGCGCGGACGGTGTCCGAGCTCGCCACCGACATGCTGCGCCGGACCACCAGCCTGTTCCTGGCCGGTCCGCGGCCGGCGTCCGCCGAGCAGCTCGATCTCTACGATCAGATGTTCGCCCGGCTGATGCCGCAGGTCGCGACCGAACTGCTGGCCGAGCTGAGCATGGCGCTCGCCGGCGTCGAGCGCGCGCCTTACGCGACGGCGCGGATGCTCGCCGTTCACCCCGAATTGCGCGTCGCCGGGCCGATGCTGGCCAAGGCGGCGGTGTTGACCGAGCGCGACCTCGCCGAGTTCATCCGCACCGGCAGCCCGGCGCATCTCGTCGCGCTCGCCAGCCGCAGGGGCATCGGCGACAACCTCACGACGCAGCTGATCGCGCGCGGCTTTCCGGCGGTGCGCATGGCGCTGGCGCAGAACCTCACAGCAAAGCTGTCCGAGGATGGCTATCGCAGCCTGTTCAAGATCGCCGAGCGCGATGAGGATCTCGCCGAGAAGCTCGCGCTGCGCACCGACCTGCCGGCCAAGCTGTCGCGGGCCTTCGTCGCCGCGGCCAGCGAGGGCGCCCGCGCCCGCTTCATCAAGGCCGCACCGCCGGCGACCCGCGCGACCCTTCAGGCGACGCCGACCCGCTCGCCCGGCGCGGCGATGCGCGCGATCTGGGACTATCAGCAGGTCAAGGCTGAGGTCGCCGCCCTCAGCCGCACCGGCAAGCTCGGCGACTCCGCCGTCAACCGCTTCTGTGCCACCGGCGATTTCCCTGCCGTGATCGCGGCGCTGGCGCTGCTCTGCGTCGTCACCATCGAGACGATCGAAACGCTGCTGGAGGAGGATCGCCTCACGGATCTGCTGCTGGCCTGCAAGGCGGCACGGCTGAGCTGGGCGACGACGTCGATGATCCTGCGCGACCGGCCCGGCTGCGACGCGCTTCCAGCCGATGACCTCGAGGAGGCGCGCAAGCGCTTCGAGAAGCTTGCGCTGTCCGAAGCGCAGTGGAAGGTGCGCGGGCTCGAATCGCGCTGAGCGAGCGCGGGAAGCGGCGTCAGCCCGGCGGGGTCGACGGGTAGGCCGTGAAGTCGATCTTGAACATCGCCGGGTCGAGCTTCTTGGTCGTATCGAGATTGTAGACGGCAATCGTGGTGTCGTAGCCCTGCGGATCGGTCACGGTCCACTGCTTGAGCTGGCCGTCCTTGGCGCCGAGCATCAGCATCAGCCGGCTGGTGCCGATCAGGGCCTGCTTCTCCTCGATCGTGATCGTGACGTAGAGGTCGTCGGCGGCGACCGCGATCACGTTGGTGTCCTTCAACAGGTCGATGCGGTCGGACAAGAGATAGCGCAGCGGCGTCTGCGACAGCGGATAGACGTCCTGGGTGGCGAGCTTGCGGTCGCGCACCACCAGCGAGGAGCCGTCGGCGATGATGTCGATCGGGGTCGGCGGGTCATATTCGAAGCGGACCTTGCCGGGCTTCTGGATGTAGAAATCACCCTTGGTCTTGCTGCCGTCCGGGCCGACCTGGACGAAATTCCCGACCAGCGTCTGCAGCGACGACAGATAGGCGCTGACCTTGGCCGCCTGCGCCTTCTGGTTGGCGTCGAACGAGGTGAAGATGCTGGCCGGCACGTTGCGCCGGGGATCGGGAATGACCGGATTGGGCGGGGCCGTCTGGGTGGTCGAGGGGCTCTGGCCGGCCCGCTGCTGGTCGGAGGCGCTGAGCTGGGAGCCGCTCTTCGGGCCTGATTTCGGAGCCGGCGTGCCTTGCGCGGCGGCGTGACCGGACGCTCCGGCGATGGAGCATGTCGTCACGGCGCAGGCGACCAGCCAGGCGCCGATCCGGCGCCCGCGCCAGGCTGCGTGATACGAAAACGTGCTGTTCAACAAGGAGCTTTTCAAAACGACGTCCTGAGGTTTTACGCGTTCTATCCCGGTTCGGCCGGGCAGCGTGATCGTAATCGCGTGAAGATCGGGCACCGAAGCGGCGTTTCTGCGGCCATCGGGCCGTCAGAACCCGCCTTCCTCCTCGGGCACCAGGATCTCGCGCTTGCCGGCGTGGTTGGCCTGGCCGACGATGCCTTCCTGTTCCATCCGCTCCATCAGCGAAGCGGCCTTGTTATAGCCGATCTGCAGCCGCCGTTGAATGTAGCTGGTGGAGGCCTTGCGGTCGCGCTTGACCACGGCGACCGCCTGCGAGAACAGGTCGTCGCCGCCGCCACCGCCGCCCATGCCGGTGGCGTCGAACACGGCGCCATCCTCCTCGCTCGGCTCCTCGGCGGTGACCGCCTCGAGATATTCCGGCGAGCCCTGGGCCTTGAGATGCTTGACCACCTTCTCGACCTCCTCGTCGGAGCAGAACGGGCCGTGCACGCGGCTGATGCGGCCGCCGCCGGCCATGTAGAGCATGTCGCCCTGGCCGAGCAGCTGCTCGGCGCCCATCTCGCCCAGGATGGTGCGGCTGTCGATCTTCGACGTCACCTGGAAGGAGATGCGGGTCGGGAAGTTGGCCTTGATGGTGCCGGTGATGACGTCGACCGACGGACGCTGCGTCGCCAGGATGACGTGCAGGCCGGCGGCGCGCGCCATCTGGGCGAGGCGCTGCACCGTGCCCTCGATGTCCTTGCCGGCGACCATCATCAGGTCGGCCATCTCGTCGACGATGATGACGATGTAGGGCAGGGGATCGAGGTCGAGCTTCTCTTCCTCGTAGATCGCCTTGCCGCTCTCCTTGTCGAAGCCGGTATGGACGGTGCGGGTCAGCTCCTCGCCCTTGGCGCGCGCTTCGCCGAGACGGGCGTTGTAGCCGTCGATGTTGCGCACGCCGAGCTTGGCCATCTTCTTGTAGCGCTCCTCCATCTCGCGCACGGCCCATTTCAGCGCGACCACGGCCTTCTTCGGGTCGGTCACGACGGGCGTGAGGAGATGCGGGATGCCGTCATAGACGGAAAGCTCGAGCATCTTCGGGTCGACCATGATGAGGCGGCACTGATCGGGGCGCAGCCGATACACCAGGCTCAGGATCATGGTGTTGATCGCGACCGACTTGCCCGAGCCGGTGGTGCCGGCGATCAGCATGTGCGGGGTGCGGGCGAGATCGATGATGATGGATTCGCCGCCGATGTTCTTGCCGAGGCAGAGCGGCAGCTTGGCGACGCTCTCGGTCGCCTCCTTGGCGACCAGCAGCTCGCGCAAGTAGACCTTCTCGCGGTGCACATTGGGCAGCTCGATGCCGATGGCGTTGCGGCCGGGCACGACGGCGACGCGCGCCGACAGCGCGCTCATCGAGCGGGCGATGTCGTCGGCGAGGCCGATCACGCGGGACGATTTGATGCCGGGCGCCGGCTCCAGCTCGTACAGCGTGACGACCGGGCCGGGATGCGCCTTGACGATCTCGCCGCGCACGCCGAAATCCTGCAGCACGCCTTCCAGCGCGCGCGAATTGGCCTCCAGCTCGCTCTTCGACAGCGGCTGGCGGTCGGACGATTTCGGCGCCGCCAGCATCGAGACCGACGGCAGGTCGTATTTGTCGTTGGACTTTTTCGCAGGAGTCTTCGGCGCCGGCTTCTTGCGCGACTTCGGAGCGGGCTCCTCCTCCTCTTCTTCGTCCTCGCCCTCCTCGGCTTCTTCCTCGTCGCCGCCGTCCTCGTCCATCTCGGGCGCGAGCGTCGGCTTGCCCTGGCCGCGGCCGAGGCTCGGCTCCTGCCGGCCTGCGGCGGCGGCGCGCGGCTGCGGTCCTGACGACACCAGCGCGCGGTAGGCCGTGCTCAGGAACCAGACGACCTGGGCCTTGGCGCTCATGATGGCATGGAACACCCAGCCGAGCCGGATCGCCTTGCGGTCGTCGTCATCCTCCGGGTCGGCCAGCGGCGTGTCGTCGTCCTCGTCGGCGAGCAGGCTCGGGTCGGCTTCCTTCGCGCCCATGCCGCCGGCCACCAGCAGGCAGCCGATCATCGCCACCAGAAGAAGGGCGCCGAGCACCAGCCGATAGATCACGCCGGGCGGTCCGAACACCACGGCCGGTGCGCGCACCAGGGCATCGCCGACGACACCGCCGAGACCGGTCGGCAGCGGCCAGGCATGGGAGCGTGGCCAGCAGCTGGCAAAGCCGGCGGCGATGACGGCGCCGAGAATCCAGGCGCCGAAGCGCAGCGCCTCGCGGTCGAACGGCCGGTGCGTCATCATCCGCCAGCCGCGGATCGAAAGCGGCAGGATCGCCATGATCGAGCCGAGACCGAGGATCTGCATCAGGAGATCGGCACTGATCGCGCCGGGATAGCCGACGATGTTGCGGATCGCGCGCGAGGTGGCGTGGCTCAGGCTGGGATCCTGCACCGACCACGTCATCAGCGCCGCCGCGGCCACGCCGCACAGCGCGATCAGGCAGAGGCCCGCGAGCTCGCGCAGCCGCCGCACCAGCGCGTCGCGCAGCGACGTCGGCAGGTGGTTGACCAGGGGAATGACTCGTTCGATCGCCGGCATCTGCATCAGCCCCGCGATTATCCCAGGACCTCGACCAGCCGGTGCAACGCCTCACCGGTGGATTCGGCATCGGCCACCAGCGCCAGCCTGATGTAGCCGAGGCCCGGATTGAAGCCGTCGGCCTGCGGCCGCGCCAGGTAGCTGCCGGGCACCACGCGCACGCCGGCGTCGCGATACAGCCGCAACGTCACCTCCTCGTCGCCGCCGTGGTCCGCGACGTCGAGCCAGACGCAGAAGCCGCCATCGGGCCGCCTGTAGCCATAGCGGTTGCCGATGATCTGGTCGGCGAGATCGAACTTGGCGCGGTACAGCCGCCGGTTCTCCTCGACATGGGCCTCGTCGGCATAGGCGGCGACCGCCACGTGCTGCAGCGGCACCGGCACCTGCGGCGCGGCGACATTGCGCAGCTCGTGAAAGCCCGCGAGGAATCGGCGGTCGCCGGCGGCGAAGCCGATCCGCATGCCCGGCACGTTGGAGCGCTTCGACAGTGACTGGAACGCGACCACATTGGTGTAGTCGGGCCCGGCATGCTCCAGCATGCTGCCGGGCGCCGCCTTCGTGTAGATCTCCGAATAGCATTCGTCGCTGAAGATCAGGAAGCCGTAGGCGTTGGCGAGCCGGACCAGCTTGCGCATATAGTCCGCTGATGCCACGGAGCCTTGCGGGTTGGCCGGCGTCGCGAGGTAGAACGCGATCGTGCGCGCCAGGGTCGCCTCGTCGATCGCATCGAGATCGGGCAGGAAGCCGTTGTCGCGCGTGGTCGGCAGATAGATGGACTCGCAGCCGGCGGTGCGGGCGCCGACGCCATACACCGGATAGAACGGGTTCGGCATCAGGATCGCGGGCCGTCCGCGGCGCGGGCCGACATGGCGGAGCGCCGCATGGGCGGCGAAGAACAGGCCCTCGCGGCTGCCGTTCAGGACCAGAATCTCGTGCTCGGGATCAACAGCGCGCGGCAGCGCGAATCGGCGCGACAGCCAGCCGGCGGCCGCCTTGCGGAACGGCTCGATGCCCTTGGCCGCGGGGTAGCGGCCGAACTCGGCGATGTGCTGGGCCAATACAGGTCCGACGAAGTCCGGCACCGGATGCTGCGGCTCGCCAACGGCGAGTGTGATCATCGGCTTGCCCGGCTTGTACGGGGCGAGCAGCTCGTTCAGCCGCGCAAACGGCGAGCGTTCGCTCTCCGAATGGCTGGCGCCAGCGGGCGCGGGGGATGAAGCGGTCATTGCCATACGTAAAACGCGCGCCAAACCAGTGGAAGCCGCCGATCGCCCATGAACCGGTGCCTGTGTGGTCACCATAGGTGGGGCGAGGTTAAGACGCGATTAACCATCGGCGCTGCGGCCCGTTTTGATCGGTTTTCCCGCCCCGATCCAGAGGCAATTTCGCAACAGCGGCGGACATTGTGGTGATTCGGGTGGGGCGGCGGGGAACCGTCTCATTTGGCTAGGCCCAAGCGGCCGCCAGCGCGCTGTGCGATACGGTGCCCTCGTCCCTTGTGGGAGAGGGCATCGCTGGCCCATCCGCGAGCGCGGTTGGGTGGGTTCTCTCCGCGGGCTGAACTTGTGAAGAGATACCCCTCACTCAACCGCGCCTGCCGCACGCTCATACATGCCCTCTCCCACAAGGGGAGAGGGCGCATTCATAAGCACCGCCGCAGATGACAAAAACGGGCGGCCCGGTGCGCCGGAATATCAATGGGAATCTGCGCGCACCGGGCCTTGGCCGAACTACTTGGGGGCTTAGTTCGGGTGATGGTCAATTAGCACCCTGGTTTTTCCCTTGTATTGCCAACTTCCGAAGATTTGTAGAATTTGATTTCGGAAGCCACCGAGTGCGGCGTGGATGGACCAATTGCTTAACGGAGATGTCCGTCTCAGCCGTGGCTTTCCGGTCGCAGCGCGGGCGACGCACTTATTAGCTGCTCATGCCCTCTGCCGCTCGGTTGGCCCGAGAATCTTGTCTGACCGGAAACACTCAGTCACATCCAGCATCATCAGACATTTCACGAAACGTGATCGGCGCATCGCGACCATCTTTGACGGGCATCAGCGATTCCGGTGGCGTGCCGACGAACGTCTGCGCGCCGAGGACTCTGACTTTCGAAAGAGCGTCGATGATGCGTCTGAGACTGCTGGGCGTGCTTGCCCTGATGCTGCTGGCCATGCCCGTTTCCTCGCTGCCCCGCATGGCCGCGGCGGCACCCGCCGTCGCCAGCGCGATCACCGTCGAGGGTAACAGGCGCGTCGAATCCGACACCATCCGCTCCTACTTTAAGCCGGGTCCCGCCGGCACGCTCGATGCCGGCCAGGTCGACGACGGTCTCAAGGCGCTGGTCGAGACCGGCCTGTTCGCCGACGTGAAGATCGACCGGCAGGGCGGCCGGCTGATCGTGCGCGTGGTCGAGAATCCCGTGATCGGCCGCGTCGCCTTCGAGGGCAACAAGAAGGTCAAGGACGAGCAGCTCACGGCGGAAGTGCAGTCGAAGCCGCGCGGCACGCTGTCCCGTCCGATGGTGCAGTCCGACGCGCAGCGCATCGCCGAGATCTATCGCCGCTCCGGCCGCTACGACGTCCGCGTCACGCCCGAGATCATCGAGCAGCCCAACAACCGCGTCGATCTCGTCTTCACCATCGAAGAGGGCGTCAAGACCGGCGTGAAGTCGATCAGCTTCGTCGGCAACAACGCCTATTCCGCCGCGCGCCTGCGCGACGTGATCAAGACCCACGAATCGAACTGGCTCAGCTTTCTCGGCAACAACGACGTCTACGACCCCGATCGCGTCGAGGCCGATCGAGACCTGATTCGCCGGTTCTATCTGAAGAACGGCTATGCCGACGTTCAGGTCGTCGCGGCGCTCAGCGAATACGACCCTGGGCAGAAGGGCTTCCTGGTCACGTTCCAGATCGAGGAAGGCCAGCAATACCGCGTCAGCTCGGTGCAGTTCCAGTCGAGCGTCGCGGCGCTCGACGCCAACACGCTGCGCGGCTATTCGCGCGTCAATGTCGGCGCGCTCTACAACGTCGAGCAGCTCGAGAAGTCGGTCGAGGAGATGCAGATCGAGGCGTCGCGCCGCGGCTTCGCCTTTGCCGTCGTGCGTCCGCGCGGCGACCGCAATCTGGAAGCCCATACGGTGGCGATCGTGTTCCAGGTCGACGAGGGCCCGCGCACCTATATCGAGCGCATCACCATCCGCGGCAACACCCGCACCCGCGACTACGTGATCCGGCGCGAGTTCGATCTGTCCGAGGGCGACGCCTACAACCGCGCGCTGGTCGACCGTGCCGAGCGCCGGCTGAAGAACCTGGATTTCTTCAAGGACGTGAAGATCACCGCCGAGCCGGGCTCGTCGAGCGACCGCGTCATCCTCGTGGTCAATCTGGAGGAGAAGTCGACCGGCGATTTCTCGATCTCGGGCGGCTATTCCACCACCGACGGCGCCCTGGCCGAGGTCTCGATCTCCGAGCGCAATTTCCTCGGCCGCGGCCTGTACGCCAAGGCGGCGGTCACCTACGGACAATATACCCGCGGCGTGTCGCTGTCCTTTGTCGAGCCCTATCTGCTGGACTACCGCGTGGCGCTCGGGCTGGACGTCTCCTATCGTCAGCAGCTCGCCAACAGCTATACGAGCTACGGCACGCGCACGATCGGCTTCAGCCCGCGGCTCGGCTTCCAGCTGCGCGAGGACCTGTCGCTGCAGCTGCGCTACTCGCTGTACCGGCAGGAGATCACGCTGCCGTCCTATCTGGCGAACTGCAACAACAACAACGCCAACGGCCTGCTCGCCTTCAATCCGACCCCGGCCTATATCCAGAGCGTGCTCGGCGGCGTCGATCCGACCAACGCGACCAGCTCCGGCGTCTATGGCTATGGCTGCTACGGCGACGGCGAATCCAGCCTGGCGGTGCGCAAGGAGCTGAATGACGGCGCCGCGCTGACCTCGGCGCTCGGCTACACTCTTACCTACAACACGCTCGACAACACCAAGAACCCGACCGACGGCCTGCTGATCGACTGGCGGCAGGATTTCGCCGGCGTCGGCGGCAATGTCAGCTATCTGAAGTCGGCGGTGGACGCGAAATATTACACCCCGCTGGTCGCCGATATCGTCAGCGTCATCCATCTGCAGGGCGGCATGCTGAACAAGATCGGCGACAAGGACCTGCGCATGCTCGACCACTACCAGATGGGCCCGACGCTGGTGCGCGGCTTCGCGTCCAACGGCATCGGGCCGCGCGACATCACCTATCGCAGCCTCGGCGCCACCGGCGATTCGCTGGGCGGCACCAAATATTGGGGCGCCTCCGCCGAGCTGCAGATGCCGTTCTGGTTCCTGCCCAAGGAAGTCGGCCTCAAGGGCGCCGTCTATGCCGACGCCGGCTCGCTGTGGGGCTATCAGGGCCCGACCTCCTGGGCCGCCACCGGCGAGGTCAACTCGGCCGCCTGCAAATGCGGCATGCTGTATGACGACAGCAAGGTCGTGCGCTCCTCCGTCGGCGTCGGCCTGATCTGGGCCTCCCCGTTCGGCCCGCTCCGCTTCGACTACGCGGTGCCGCTGTCCAAGGGCAAATACGACGTCACCCAGGAATTCCGGTTCGGCGGCGGCACGTCGTTCTGAGGGCGGGCGTGACGAACTCTGGGCAGTTATGACGTCGCTTTCCGTCGGTGACGCCGCCCTTGCCGCAACGACGGTGCGCTCCCCTCCCCGCAAGGGGGAGGGAAGCCGACCGTCCGGGCGGCACAGTCTTCGGCTACATGATCGCTCATGCGAGATCGCCTGACGTCGCTCGCATCCCTCCCATGCGCAAACTGCCCGTCGTGTTAGTTTGTCGCGATATTCGGCCTTGCGCCGTCGGGCAAATCACCTGCACATTTCCGCGCGTCCCTGCTGCCGCATGAGGGGCGTGTCGCGACCGTCACGAGACGTTGGCAGTGGGATGCGATGGGCGTGTGTGGCTGCAGCGTGGATCCGTCTGCGCGGACGAACGGCGATGCACGCACGGTCAAGTCGCGCGGTCCTGATATCCCGACGCTGATATCAAGCGGGTGGCGATGCCCTGGCGTGTCGCGCTCGTGATGGTGGCCAGCAAGCCGGCGCACCAGGGAGAACGCGAAGCAGCCGTTAAAACCGTTGCGCAGGGAGGGCCGGGTGTGTTCGGCCAGACCTGTGGTACCTGCCGCCTGCATTTTCTTTCGCAGGCGGGCCACGGGCGCGGCCAGCGCCCGGCCTTCCCTGCGCCCTCTGTTTGTTTGAGGGCGATGAGTTTCAGCACAGCTCGGGCGCACCGTGTCGCGAGGATGAGACCGCACGATTTCAATCTGCTTTTCGGAGGCGGCGCTCGATGCGCCAACCTCCACTGTCGTCCCGGACAAGCGCGAAGCGCGCAGATCCGGGACCCATAACCACAGGGCTAAATTGTCGTGCTCGATACTGGCCGCCTGCCTGTTTCAGACATCACGCGGTATGGGTCCCCGCGTTCGCGGGGACGACACCGGTGGGGTCGCGCGTGATAGGCCCGCCCGACAGTGGTTATCCCGTGAGACCAGGCCCGAGGTCCTCTGTCGTTGTAGGGAACGTTCGGCATGTTTGATATGCAAGCCCCCTCAATCCCTGTAGCCCGGCGTCTGGATGAACCCACGATTCCAAGTCGGGCTGATGAGGATCTCGTTGATGCACACGCGCGGCGGCATGTTGGCGACGAAAGCAATGGTGCGGCCGAGATCCTCCGGATGCAGCATCCGCGCCTGCTCCTCCGCGCTCGGCACCACAGGGCGCTGCTCCAGGATCGGCGTCGCGACTTCGCCCGGCATCAGGCAGCACGCGCGCAAGCCATTCACACATTCTTCCATGTTGAAGGAGTGCGTCAGCGCCAGCACCGCGTGCTTGGTCGAGGTGTAGGCCGGCCCCGGCATCTTCGAGACGTGGCGCCCGGCCCAGGACGAGACGTTGATGATGGTGCCGTCCGCTTGCGCGCGCATCGCCGGCAGCACTGCCTTCATGCAATACAGCACGCCGTTGAGATTGATCTCGACGAGCTGGTTCCAGCCGTCGAGCGTCATGTCGTCCCAGCGCCGCCTCGGTACGTTCACGCCGGCGGAGTTCACGAGGAGATCGATGCGGCCGTGCCGCATCAGGATGGCATCGGCGGCGGCCTGCACGTCCGCCGCCTTGGCGACGTCGAGCACGACAGCCTCGGCTGTGCCGCCGCTCGCCGCGACTCGCGCCACCACGGAGTCGAGCGCCGCCTTGCGACGGCCCGACACCACGACCGTCCAGCCATCGGACGCCAGCGCCAGCGCGCCGGCCTCGCCGATTCCGGTGCCGCCGCCCGTGATCCACGCGATCCGTTTCCCTTTGGTCATATCTTGGCGTCTCCCGTTGCCTTTGAAAGGGCGTTTTTGCTAAGGCAGCCTCGATCAGAGACGGCAACCCTGGCGACATCGCCGGTGCCATCCGCCGTCCCAGCCCTTTTCGTCTTCGTCGAGCATCATGTTCCGCAGGCTGGCACTGCCGGCGGGCCACCGCTCCAGGGGAATGTCGCATGAACCAAGCCGCCAACGCCAATCTGTTCTCCCGCCTGTTCGACGGTCTCGACGATCCCAGCCGTCTCGCGATCGAGACCCATGACGGCCAGCGCATCACCTACGGCGATCTGATCGCGCGCGCGGGCCAGATGGCGAACGTGCTGGTGGCCCGTGGCGTCAAGCCCGGCGATCGCGTGGCGGCGCAGACCGAGAAGTCGGTGTCCGGCCTCGTGCTCTATCTCGCCACGGTGCGTGCCGGAGGCGTCTATCTGCCGCTCAACACCGCCTATACGCTCAACGAGCTCGACTATTTCATCGGCGACGCCGAGCCAACGGTCGTCGTCTGCGATCCGGCCAAGGCCGAGGGCATCGGCGCGCTGGCGGCCAAGGTCGGCGCCAAGGTGGAAACGCTCGACGCGTCCGGCAAGGGCTCGCTGACCGAGGCGGCCGACAAGGCCGATGCAGCGTTCACCACCGCGCCGCGCGGCGCGGATGACCTGGCCGCGATCCTCTACACGTCCGGCACGACCGGCCGCTCCAAGGGCGCGATGCTGTCTCATGACAATCTCGCCTCGAACTCGCTGACCCTGATCGACTACTGGCGCTTCACCCAGGACGACGTGCTGATCCACGCGCTGCCGATCTATCACACCCACGGCCTGTTCGTGGCCAGCAACGTTACGCTGTTCGCGCGGGCGTCGATGATCTTCCTGCCCAAGCTCGATCCTGACCTGATCATCAACCTGATGGCGCGCGCCACCGTGCTGATGGGCGTGCCGACGTTCTACACGCGGCTGTTGCAGAACCCGCGGCTGTCGAAGGAGACGACCAGCCACATGCGGCTCTTCATCTCGGGCTCGGCGCCGCTGCTCGCCGATACGCATCGCGAGTGGTTCGCGCGCACCGGCCATGCCGTGCTCGAGCGCTACGGCATGACCGAGACCAACATGAACACGTCAAATCCTTACGAGGGCGAGCGCGTGCCCGGCGCGGTCGGCTTCCCGCTGCCCGGAGTCTCGGTGCGCGTCACCGATCCCGAGACGGGCAAGGAGCTCGCGCGCGACGACATCGGCATGATCGAGGTGAAGGGCCCGAACGTGTTCAAGGGCTATTGGCGGATGCCGGAGAAGACCAAGTCGGAATTCCGCGACGACGGCTTCTTCATCACCGGTGATCTCGGCAAGATCGACAAACAGGGCTACGTCCATATCGTCGGGCGCGGCAAGGATCTCGTGATCTCCGGCGGCTTCAACGTCTATCCGAAGGAGATCGAGAGCGAGATCGACGCCATGCCCGGCGTGGTCGAGTCCGCCGTCATCGGCGTGCCGCATCCCGATTTCGGCGAAGGTGTCACCGCGGTCGTGGTGCGCCATCCCGGCGCCGATGTCAGCGAGGCCGGGGTGCTCGAGGGTCTCGACGGCCGACTGGCGAAATTCAAGATGCCCAAGCGCGTATTCGTGGTCGACGAGCTGCCGCGCAATGCGATGAGCAAGGTGCAGAAGAACGTGCTGCGTGATCAGTACAAGGACATTTATACGAAGTGACGACGGCCTAGCGCCGTCGTCCGATCGCAAGGCCGGCGAGCGCGGCCAGCGGCGGCGCGGCGCAGATCAGCACGAATTCGAGCACGGCGAGCGAGGCAATCTCATGCTGGATGGCCAGCGCGAGACAGGCGGCGAACAGGCCGGCGGCGGCGAAGCCGAGCACGCAGGTCAGGGGCTCCTCGACGGGCTCGTGCGACGACACCTTGCGCGCCGGCAGTTCCGCCGGGCGTTCAGTGGCTGTCGGTCGCACCGTCGGCAGCGGCATCGAGGCTCCCTGCACCGCGTCTGTTGCACCTCGTTGAGACTAGGCTGCTTCGCCGGGTGGCGACATGCGGCAAAATCGACCGGCGGAGGGCCATGTGCGCGGCGAGGAACGCGGGAGATCGAGGCGCTTTTGCTGCCGCGCGGGCCGGCGCCGAGACAGGTTGTTGCTCCGCGTATCGCTCCGGGCAGGTTTGCAGAATCATCAGATGGCGCTGGCTGTTGTCGCGAAACCGCTCGCTCAGGACCATCGTTAAGCGGTGAATCAGTGCTCGGCGATCGGCGCTATTCAGCTGTTCCGCCACGTTGGCAACGGCCGGGGAGAGGAGGTAGCAATGAATAATGGTTCGCTGCATCCAGCCGCGATCGGTTTCTGGTATACCACGGCGGCGATTGATCCTTTTCCTTCGGGCCGCCTAGTACTGAATCCGCGTTCTATTTTGAGCGATTTGTTCGTTGCAACGCCTGTTCCTTCTCCGTAAATAAAGGCCGCCTTGCCGATCCACACGGCCGCAAGCCCCCCGCGTTCACGGCCCACAAGAAATCATCAAAGCAACCAATGACAGCCAGGATCGAACGACCGCTTTCGCCGCATCTGCAAACCTACCGCTGGACGCTGACGATGATCCTCTCGATCGTCCATCGCGCCACCGGGGTTGCACTATATTTCGGGACGCTGCTGCTGGCCTGGTGGTTGATCGCCGCCGCGTCTGGTCCCAGCGCCTACTCCTACGTCCAGGGCTTCATGGGCAGCTTCCTCGGCCGCCTGATCGTGTTCGGCTACACCTGGGCGCTGCTGCACCACCTGCTGTCCGGCATCCGCCACTTCGTCTGGGACCTCGGCTACGGCTTCAAGCCCAATGAGCGCGAGGCGCTGACCTGGGGTGCCCTGATCGGCGGCATCACCTTGACCGTCCTGGTGTGGATCGTGGCTTACGCGGTGGGAGGCGGCCGATGAGCAACGCACGCGCGAAATCGATGCGGACCCCGCTCGGCCGCGTCCGCAACCTCGGCGCAGCGCATTCCGGCACCGGCGACTTCTGGCGCCAGCGCATCACCGCCGTCGCCATGACCCTGCTGATCGTGCCGGTCGTCGTGGTCGTGATCATGCTGCTCGGCCGCAACCAGG
Source organism: Bradyrhizobium sp. HKCCYLRH2047 (assembly GCF_051168175.1). Taxonomy (NCBI): domain Bacteria; kingdom Pseudomonadati; phylum Pseudomonadota; class Alphaproteobacteria; order Hyphomicrobiales; family Nitrobacteraceae; genus Bradyrhizobium; species Bradyrhizobium sp. HKCCYLRH2047. The sequence goes on along the minus strand of NZ_JBNPUM010000001.1, from coordinate 262,113 downwards.
CCGGCGCGGTCCAGATCCTGGGCTCGATTCCGATCGCCGTGATCATGCTGCTGTTCGTGATCGCGAGCTGCTGGCACATGAAGATCGGCATGCAGGTCGTGATCGAGGACTACGTCCACAGCGAGCCGCTCAAGCTCGTTGCGATCATGGCCAATAACTTCTTTGCGGTGACCGTGGCGCTCGCCTCGATCTACGCCCTCATCAAACTGTCCACTGGAGTCTAGCCCATGGCCGGCGGAGCAAATGGCAGCGCGAACGGCGCGCCCGCGACGAACGGAAAAGCCTATCCGATCGAGGACCACACCTACGACGTCGTCGTGGTCGGCGCCGGTGGCGCGGGCCTGCGCGCCGTCGTCGGCTGCAGCGAGGCGGGCCTGCGCACCGCCTGCATCACCAAGGTGTTTCCGACCCGCTCGCACACCGTGGCGGCGCAGGGCGGCATCTCGGCCTCGCTCGGCAACATGCACCAGGACGACTGGCGCTGGCACATGTACGACACCGTCAAGGGGTCGGATTGGCTCGGCGACCAGGACGCGATCGAATACATGGTGCGCAACGCGCCCGAGGCCGTCTATGAGCTCGAGCATTGGGGCGTGCCGTTCTCGCGCACCGAGGACGGCAAGATCTACCAGCGGCCGTTCGGCGGCATGACCCTGGACTACGGCAAGGGCCAGGCGCAGCGCACTTGCGCCGCCGCCGACCGCACCGGCCACGCGATGCTCCACACGATGTACGGCCAGTCGCTGCGGCACGCCGCGGAGTTCTTCATCGAGTTCTTCGCCATCGACCTGATCATGGACGACCAGGGCGTCTGCCGTGGCGTCATCGCGCTGAAGCTCGACGACGGCACGCTGCACCGCTTCCGCGCACAGACCACGATCCTGGCGACGGGCGGCTATGGACGCGCCTTTGCCTCCTGCACCTCGGCGCACACCTGCACCGGTGACGGTGGCGGCATGGCGCTGCGCGCCGGCCTGCCGCTGCAGGACATGGAGTTCGTGCAGTTCCACCCGACCGGCATCTACGGCTCCGGCTGTCTGGTCACCGAAGGCGCGCGCGGCGAAGGCGGCTATCTCGTCAACGCCGAGGGCGAACGCTTCATGGAGCGCTACGCGCCATCCGCCAAGGACCTCGCCTCGCGCGACGTCGTCTCCCGCGCGATGACCATCGAGATCCGCGAAGGCCGCGGCGTCGGCCGGAAGAAGGACCACATCTTCCTGCATCTCGACCATCTCGATCCGAAGGTGCTGGCCGAGCGTCTGCCCGGCATCTCCGAATCGGCCAAGATCTTCGCCAATGTCGACGTCACCCGCGAGCCGATCCCGATCGTGCCGACGGTGCACTACAACATGGGCGGCATCCCGACCAACTATCACGCCGAGGTGCTGACCAAGAAGGACGGCGACGACAACGCGATCGTCCCCGGCCTGATGGCGGTGGGCGAGGCCGCCTGCGTCTCCGTGCACGGCGCCAACCGGCTCGGCTCGAACTCCCTGATCGACCTCGTGGTGTTCGGCCGCGCGGCGGCGCTGCGACTGGCGGAGAAGCTGACGCCGAACGGCAAGCAGCCGGACCTGCCGAAGGACTCCGCCGACAAGGCGCTCGGCCGGCTCGACCATTATCGCCATGCCTCCGGCGGCACGCCGACCGCGAAGCTGCGCGAGAGCATGCAGAACGTGATGCAGACCAACTGCGCCGTGTTCCGCACCGGCGAGGTGCTGCAGGAAGGCCATAACCTGATCCACAAGGTGTATGGCGGCATCGGCGACATCGCCGTGTCTGACCGCTCGCTGGTGTGGAATTCCGACCTGATCGAGACGCTCGAGTTCGACAATCTGATCGCGCAGGCGGTCGTGACGATGGACTCGGCCGTCAATCGCACCGAGAGCCGCGGCGCCCATGCGCGCGAGGATTTTCCGGATCGCGACGACACGAACTGGATGAAGCACACGCTGGCGTGGATCGACAGCAAGGACGGCAAGACGACGATCGATTACCGCCCGGTGCACAACTACACCATGACCAACGACGTGCAGTACATTCCGCCGAAGGCGCGCGTGTACTGATCGCGTGTGACCTGAGCCCGACCGTCAAACCCAAGAAGGCCTTCCGAAATGGCTGAGTTCGCACTTCCAAAGAATTCTCAGATCACCGGTGGCAAGACCTGGCCCAAGCCGGCCGGTGCCACCGAGGTTCGCGAGTTCAAGGTCTATCGCTGGAATCCGGACGACGGCAAGAATCCGAGCGTCGACACCTACTACGTCGACGTCAACGATTGCGGCCCGATGGTGCTCGACGGCCTCATCTGGATCAAGAACCACATCGATCCGTCGCTGACCTTCCGCCGCTCCTGCCGCGAGGGTGTGTGCGGCTCCTGCGCGATGAACATCGACGGCCAGAACACCCTGGCCTGCACCCGCTCGATGCACGACGTGAAGGACGGCGCGGTCAAGATCAATCCGCTGCCGCATCAGCCCGTCGTGAAGGACCTGGTGCCCGACCTCACCAATTTCTACGCGCAATACGCCTCGATCGAGCCCTGGCTGAAGACGACCTCGCCGACGCCGCAGAAGGAATGGCGGCAGAGCCACGAGGATCGCGAGAAGCTCGACGGCCTTTACGAGTGCATCCTGTGCGCCTGCTGCTCGACCTCGTGCCCGAGCTACTGGTGGAACAGCGAGCGTTATCTCGGACCCGCCGCGCTGCTGCAGGCGACGCGCTGGGTCAAGGACAGCCGCGACGAAGCCACCGGCGAGCGGCTCGACAATCTCGAGGACCCGTTCCGGCTGTACCGCTGCCACACCATCATGAACTGCGCCAAGGCCTGCCCGAAGGGGCTGAACCCCGCCGAGGCGATCGCGGAACTCAAGTTCAAGCTGGTCGAGCGGCAGATCTAGCCGGGCGGACAGCTTTACCGATCATGCGCCCGGAACCGGCACAAGTTCCGGGCGCAGCGAGTTTGTAGCCGCCGTCGATTGCGTTAAGCTCGTGGCCCTTTGAGGCCGGAGCGACCGTGCAGACCGCACAACGCAAATCGCTGACGATGCTGCGCTGGATGATGGTCGCGTCACTTGCGCTTCCTGTCGCTCTGTTCGTGATCGCGGCCTACGTCTCCCACGGCACGACATATGAGGAGGCCGATCGCGAGATCAGCCGCTCGCTCGAAATCGTCCACGAGCACGCGCTGAAGGTGTTCGAGACCATCGAGCGCAGCCTCTCGGAGATCGACGAGGTCGTCCGCGACCTGTCGGATGCCGACATCAAGGCGCGCGAGCAGGCGCTGCACGCCCGGTTGCGACAATTGTCGGACGCGCTGCCGCAGATGAAGTCCGCCTGGGTGTTCGACGCCAATGGCCGGCCGCTGGTCAACAGCATGATCTATCCGGCGCCGGACATGACGTTCCTCGACCGCGACTACTTCAGCGCCCACGTCAAGGACAGCATCGGCACCTTCATCGGCGCGCGGTTGACGCCGCGGCCGCCCTATCAGGGCGCGCCGTTCTTCAGCATCAGCCGCCGCCGCCAGAGCGACGACGGCAGCTTCACCGGTATCATCCAGGCCTCGGTGCTGCCGGATTATTTCGAGCACTTCTACGCCCGGATCGGCCGGGCACCCGGCAGCTACTTCGCGCTGCGCCGCTTCGATGGTCTCATCCTGGCGCGCTTCCCGGGCGGCGGGAGAGGCGCGGCTGCAGGGCCCAGCGACATTCCCGCCGGGGCCGCAGATGCGGAGCAGCTCGTCACCGAGATCTCGCCGGTCGATGGCGTCGAGCGTCTCGTCGGGTATCAGCGGCTCGGCGGCTATCCGGTCTACGTCTCGGCGGGGCTGGCGACGTCGATCATCCGCAACCGCTGGCTCGGCACGATCGGCCGGCACCTCATCTTCGGCATCCCGGCCACCGCGCTGCTCATCGTCTTCCTGACCCTTGCCCAGCGGCGGACCGAGCGCCTGCATGTCGAGGCCGCCCGCCGCCTCGAGGCCGAGGATGCGCTCAAGCACGGTCAGCGCATGGAGGCGCTGGGACAACTGACCGGCGGCGTCGCGCACGACTTCAACAATCTGCTGACCGTGATCCGGGCCTCGGCCGACCTGTTGCGCCGGCCGGATCTGGCTGACGAACGGCGGCAGCGCTATATCGACGCGATCTCGGATACGGTGGCGCGCGCATCGAAGCTCACGTCGCAGCTCCTCGCGTTCGCCCGGCGCCAGACGCTGAAGCCCGAGGTGTTCGACATCGGCCGCAGCGTCATCGCCCTGCGCGACATGACCAAGACCCTGGTCGGGTCACGCGTCGAGGTCGTGATCTCCGTTCCCGACGAGCCGTGCTACGTCAATTCCGACGCTGGCCAGTTCGAGACGGCGCTGATCAACCTGGCCGTCAATGCCCGCGACGCAATGGCCGGCCAGGGACGTCTCAGCATCACCGTCGCCCCCGCAGCGGCGCTGCCGACTCCGGCGGCGCCGCACGACCGTCCGCCGCTGGGCTATGTCGCCATCAACGTCCAGGACACCGGCGTCGGCATCCCGTCGGAGCATTTCGGACGCATCTTCGAGCCGTTCTTCACGACCAAGACCATCGGCCAGGGCACCGGCCTCGGCCTCTCGCAGGTGTTCGGCTTCGCCAAGCAGTCTGGCGGCGAAGTCGGGGTCACGAGCGAGAAGGGCCGCGGCGCGACGTTCACGCTCTATCTGCCGCGCGTCGCTCCAGCCCAGGTGCAGCGCGGCGAGGACGGTAGCCATGCCGAGCCGATCGGCGGTCGAGGCATGTCGGTGCTGGTGGTCGAGGACAACATCGACGTCGGCAGGTCGGCGACCGAAGCGCTGGCCGAGCTCGGCTATCGGACCACGCTGGTCGACAACGCCCGGGACGCGCTGGAGGAGCTGATCGGCGGCACCAGCCGATTCGACGTCGTCTTCACCGATGTCGTGATGCCCGGCATGACCGGGCTGGAACTTGCCGAGGAAATCAGGCGGCTCGAGCTCAACGTGCCGGTCGTGCTCGCGAGCGGTTACAGCCATGTGCTGGTGCAGCAGGGCACGCATGGCTTCGAGCTGTTGCGCAAGCCCTATTCGATCGAGGAATTGTCGCGCGTGCTGCACAAGGTCGTTCCGGTGCCGCTGTATCGCGCCCCACCCATGGCGCCGAACACGCAGGTGCCGTGAGACCGGCACGCATTGCGCGGGAACCCGGACGGGAACCTTCTGGTTGCGTTGCTGTTATCGCGCCATGGGACAGGTTCAGGACATCGCGCGGCCGGGGGCACAGGCGCCCGAGAAGGCGCCGATCATCGAGATCGCGGCCGAGAATGGCGCTGAGGTCGAGCCGCCGCCGCCCGAATTGGTGGAGCCTGATCCGGAGCTGTCGCCCGAAGAGGCCGAGCAACTGCGCAAGCGCTATCTGCTGACCCGGTTCTGGATCAGCGCCCGCGGTTATTGGGGCCGGAGCGGCGAACGTCTGGCGTGGGCGTTCACGATCGGGCTGCTGGTCCTGATCGTTGCGACTGTCGGATTTCAGTACGGCATCAACGTCTGGAATCGGTCGATCTTCGACGCGATCGAGAAACGCGATTCCGCGACCGTCTTTCATCTCACCGCGATCTTCTTTCCGCTCGCGATCGGCAGCGTCATCCTCGGCGTCGCCCAGGTCTATGCGCGGATGGCGATCCAGCGGCGTTGGCGCGCGTGGCTGACCAACAGCGTCATCACCCGCTGGCTGACCAGCGGGCGCTACTATCAGCTCAATCTCGTCAGCGGCGACCACAAGAATCCGGAATACCGGATCGCCGAGGACCTGCGCGTCGCAACCGATTCGCCGGTCGACTTCATCGCCGGCGTGACCTCTGCGCTGCTGTCGGCCGCGACGTTCATCGTCGTGCTCTGGACCATCGGCGGCGCGCTGACGTTGCATCTCGGCGCGACCGAGATCACCATTCCCGGTTTTCTGGTCATTGCTGCGATCGTGTACGCCGCCATCGCCTCGGGCTCGATCATGACGATCGGCCGCCGCTTCGTGCAGGTGTCCGAGGACAAGAACCAGGCCGAGGCCGATTTCCGTTATACCCTGACCCGCGTCCGCGAAAACGGCGAGAGCATCGCCCTGCTCGGCGGCGAGACCGAGGAGCGCGCCGGCATCGACCGGACGTTCGGTAACGTGCTGCAGCAATGGGCGCGGCTCGCCGGCCAGCATATGCGCACCACGCTGGTGTCGCAGGGCTCCAGCCTCATCGCTCCGGTCGTGCCGCTGCTGTTGTGCGCGCCGAAATTTCTCGACGGCAGCATGACGCTCGGGCAGGTGATGCAGGCCGCGAGCGCATTCACGATCGTGCAGACTGCGTTCGGCTGGCTGGTCGACAATTATCCGCGTCTCGCGGATTGGAACGCCTGTGCCCGCCGCATCGCCTCGCTGATGATGTCGCTCGACGCGCTGGAGCGTGCAGAGCGGGGCGACGGCATTGGCCGTATCAAGCGCGGCGAGACCGCCGGCGAAGCGATGCTCAGTCTGAATGATCTGCAGGTGACGCTCGACGACGGCACCGCCGTGGTCGGCGAAACCGAGGTCGTCGTCGATCCCGGCGAGCGACTCCTGGTCGCCGGCGAATCCGGCACCGGCAAGAGCACGCTGGTGCGCGCCATTGCCGGCCTGTGGCCGTGGGGCGGCGGCAGCATCGACTTCCATCCCGACCGGCGGCTGTTCATGCTGCCGCAGCGCCCCTACGTGCCCTCGGGCAGCCTGCGCCGGGCCGTCGCCTATCCCGGCGCCGCCGAGGACTGGAGCGTGGCGCAGGTCGGCGAAGCCCTGCACAAGGTCGGGCTCGATCATCTCAAGGACAAGATCGAGGAGGAGGCGCCGTGGGACCAGACGCTCTCCGGCGGCGAGAAGCAGCGCCTCGCTTTCGCGCGCCTGCTGCTGCACAGCCCCGACATCGTCGTGCTCGACGAAGCCACCTCCGCGCTCGACGAGAAGAGCCAGGACAAGATGATGGAGATGGTGACGAGCGAGCTGCCGAAGGCGACCATCGTGAGCGTGGCGCACCGGGTGGAGCTGGAGGCCTTCCATAGCCGCAAGATCGTGCTCGAGCGGCGCAAGGGCGGCGCCAAGCTCGTCAGCGACATCGACCTCATTCCGCGCAAGGGGAAGCGTCGCCTCATCGGACGTTTCCTGCGCCAGCGCAAGGCGGCCTGAGCGCCTCGCGCCCCTGCCGCAGCGCTGTCCCGGTGACGACACAATGCGGACACGCCGCCTGCATTGGAGATCGCAGCGAAACCGGCTATCACACGTCGCCTTCAGCCCAGGACGCGACCTTGACGCCCGACAACGATCCTTCTCCGCCTCCCTTTGGTGCCTTCGCTCCCAACGCCGCCCAGGCGCTGGTGATCCGGCTGGCGCACGGCTCCGGGCTCAAGCGCGGCGCGTTCCGGCCGATGTTGACGCGCGTCGTCAATGTGCTCGGGGCGGGCCCCGTTGACGTCGGCTATCAGGGCGCCAGTTTCCGCTTCTACCATCAGCTCAGTGCGACCGAGCGCGGCGCGCTGTTCAATCCCGACTACAATCGCGAGGAGCTGGATTTCCTGCGCAGCCACGTTCCGCAGGGCGGCGTGGTGGTGGATATCGGCGCCAATGTCGGAACGTTCGCCTTGCCGCTGGCCCGTCACGTCGGGCCCGACGGCCTCGTGATCGCGGTGGAGCCGCATCCGGTCACGCATGCGCGGCTGAGCTTCAACCGTGCTGCGTCCGCGCTGTCCCAGGTCAGGCTGGTGGCAGCGGCCGCAGGCGACAGCGACGGCGAGGTGATGATCGAGACGGACGGTGACAATCTCGGCGCCAGCCATATCGTGATCGGCGAGGCCGGAGCGGAGGCATTCAAGGTCCCATCGTTGCGGCTGCAGACCATCCTCGAACAGGCCGGAGCGACCAAGGTCGACGCGCTGAAGATCGACGTGGAAGGTTTCGAGGACCGCGTGCTGACCTGCTTCTTCCGTGACGCGCCTGCCGCCTTGTGGCCGCGGGCGGTGGTCATCGAACATCTGTCGCGCGACGAATGGCAGAACGACTGCCTCGCCGACATGCTCGGCCGCGGTTACCGCGAGAGCGGCCGCACCCGCAGCAACACGCTGCTGCTGCGCGGCTGAACCGCGCATCCGTCCGCTTTCCTTGCTACGTCCGGAACGCGGCGCCCCACGCTGCGTTGTCGGCCCTGACATCAAGGGAGCCGGCCATGAGCAATGACGACGCGCGCGATCAGGATCGCGTTTGGGACCTGATGAAGAAGATCGGATTTGCGATGCTGGTCACCCGCGACGGTGACAGGCTTCGAGCACGGCCGATGAGCGCCTATCTCGCGCGCGACGAGAACATGATCTATTTCCTCACCGACGCGCGGCGTCACAAGGACGAGGAGATCGCGCGGTCGCCGCAGATCAATCTGTCGTTTGCGGACGCCGGAGCCCAGAAATACGTCTCGCTGACGGGCACGGCAGCCGTCTCCAACGATCGCGGCAAGATCCGGGAGCTCTTCTCGACGCCGGCTAAGGCCTGGTGGGACAGCGCCGAGGATCCGAACATCCGCCTGTTGAAGATCACGCCTGATGACGCCGAGTTCTGGGATTCGCCCGGCACGGTCGTGAGCTACGTCAAGATGGCGGCGGCCGCGGTGACCGGCACGCGTCCCGACCTCGGCGACAACCGCAAGGTCGCGATGTGATGCCGATCGAACCGCCAGAGATTCCGCCGGCGACGCCGGGCCATCCGGTTGAACCGCCGCAGGAAGACCCGGTCGGCAATCCGCAGCCCGACATTCCGCCGCCGGTGTACGAGCCTGATGCGCCGGCGCCGCCGCGCGAGCTGCCAGGGCCGACGCCGGACGAAATCCCCGGCCGAGGGCCGCTCGGTCCCACCACACCGAATCCGGCCACGGATTGACCGCGATTGGACGGTCATGATGATCGCCTGCCAAGGGCTTGGCCGCGAGCCGGTCCGCATCTCTGCGGTTACGCCAAGCCCTTGAAAATCAAGGCTGAATGAAACCTGAATGGCGGCCCCGCGGTGGTGGCTTCGCGTCGAAATAAATCCGCCTGCGGATTTGAACTGCGCCACAATCCGGCCTAACCCATACTCGTTGATCTCTCCGTGCTTGAAAAAGATCGTTCCGGGAAAACAAGACACATGAGCAAACTTCGCGTCCTGCTGCTGGCGACGACTGCGCTGTCGGCGATGCAACTGATGAGCTCCGGCTCCCACGCGCGGAGCGCGCCGATGATCATGGCGCAAGGTCCAGGCGGCCCCGGCGGCGAGGTCGGCCCGGACGGTCGGCCCAAGCAGCCGCCGCATGGTCAACCGCCAGGCCCGCCTCAGCGGCCGGCTGGCCCGCCGCCGGCCGCTGCACCGCCCCATCAGGCACCGCCTGCGCCGCCGCCCGCGGCGGCTCCGCCGCGTCCTGCTCCCCCACCGCCTCCCCCGGCTGCGGCACCGCGTCCCGCGCCGCCGCCTCCCCCGCCGCCACCCCGTGCGGAGCCACCGCGCCCCGCGCCCCCGCCGCCGGCGGCTCCCCCGCGTCCGACAACGCCCCCGCCCCCGGTCGCAGCGCCTCCGGCGCATCCGCCGGCCCCGCCGCCCGTGGTGCGCGAGCCTCCGCGTCCAGCAACTCCGCCCGCTCCGCCGCCGCCCGCGGCGGCACCATCGCGGCCAACGCCGCCTGCGCCGCCCGTGGTTGCTCCGCCCCCGCCGCCGAGTGCTGCGCCGAATCAGCGGCCAGGAACCCCGCCGCCTCCGGCTGGCGCAACACCGCCCCATTCGCCGCCACCCGCCGCGGGCCCGTCGCCGCAACCCTCGGCCGCGCCTACTCCACCGTCCGGTGGACCGGGAGGCCGTCCGGGCGCCGGCGGCCCGCCGCCCGGTTCCCCGCAAGGCGGACCCCCGCCGCGAGGGGCTCCGATCCCGCCCGCCGGCACCGTCGCGCCTGCTCCGGGAACTCCGCCGGCGCCACCCGCGCCTCCGGCCGCCCAGACGCCAACACAGCAAGGCACGCCGCCCGTCGCTGGCAGCCCGCCCGGCGGACGTCCGGGAACGGCCCCGGGTGCCCCGGGGGCAGGTCCCGGTGCTGCTGGACCCGGACCGGGACCCGCCGGCGCGCCGCAGGCCGGGCCGGGCGCCGTGCCGCCTGCCGGTCCCCCGGCCATGTCCAATCGGCCGCCGCCGCAGGTCGCCGCGCCACTTCCGGCGCCGCCCCCGCCGACGCCCCAGCAGCTCACGCCGATCGCACCGGGCGCTCCGATGCCCGGGCCGCAGCGGCTGGAAGACTTCCGCGGCCAGCGCCGCGAGGTTCAGGAGGGTGGTCGCACGGTGATCTACGAGCCCGGCCGCGTCATTGTCCGCGACCCGAGCGGACAAGAGTTCGTGCGCCACGATGAGCTCGAGCGCTTCCGCTACGGCGCGCGGGACATCCGCGTCCAGCAGGAGCGTGGCGAGACCCGCACCGTCGTGATCCGTCCCGACGGCAGCCAGATCGTGACGGTCACCACGCCCGACGGCCGGCTGTTGCGGCGCATCCGCCGCGACATCGGCGGCCGCGAGATCATCATCATCGACAACACCTATCGCGATCCGGCTGCGGTCGGCGGCTTCTATGTCGAGTTGCCGCCGCCGGAGATCCGCATCCCCTACAACCGCTACATCGTCGACGCCGAAGAGGCGCCGCCGGATGTCATCTACGACACGCTGATGGCCCCGCCTGTCGAGCGCGTGCAGCGCCGTTACTCGCTCGACGAGGTCCGCTACTCGCCGTCGGTGCGCCAGCTGATGCCGTCGATCGATCTCAACACGATCACTTTCGATACCGGATCGTGGGAGATCGGACCGGAGCAGGCGGCGAAGCTGCAGGTCATCGCCGACGGCCTCAACCAGGCGATCCAGCGCAATCCGCGCGAGGTCTACCTGATCGAGGGCCACACCGACGCGGTCGGCAACGAGACCGACAATCTGTCGCTGTCGGATCGCCGCGCCGAGTCGGTGGCGACGCTGCTGACGCAGCAGTTCGGCGTGCCGGCCGAGAACCTGACCTCGCAGGGCTATGGCGAGCAGTACCTGAAGGAGCAGACGCAGGGGCCGAGCCGCATCAACCGGCGCGTCACGGTCCGCCGCATCACGCCGCTGCTGAATGGCGGCCAGGCCGCGCTGCCGCCGCCGCCTCCGGGCGTCGCGCCGCCGCGCTGAGGCGCTGCGACTCAGTAAAGAAAATGGCCGGGAGCAATCCCGGCCATTTTTCGTTGGAGGCAATCTGTCGCGGCCAACTCGATGTCGTCCCCGCGAACGCGCGGACCCATACTCCCAGGATCCAGTTTTGCGATGGTTGGAGCTACAGCCAGCTCTCACCACGTCAGCCGGTGGTTATGGCTCCTGCGTTCGCAGGGACGACGCCGGTGGAGACGGCGCTCAACCCTTGTCGTGGCCGAGCTGGAAGATCTCCGCGCCGTCCGAACCCGACAGCAGCCCGGTGTCCGAATAGAGCTTCAGCTTGGAGCGGGTGTCGGTGATGTCGAGATTGCGCATCGTCAGCTGGCCGATGCGGTCGGCCGGAGTGAAGGCGGCGTCCTCGACCTTCTCCATGCTCAGCCGCTCCGGCTGGTAGGTCAGGTTGGGGCTCTCGGTGTTGAGGATCGAGTAGTCGTTGCCGCGGCGCAGCTCCAGCGTCACCTCGCCGGTGACGGCGCGCGCCACCCAGCGCTGCGCCGTCTCGCGCAGCATCAAAGCCTGCGAATCGAACCACCGGCCCTGGTAGAGCAGGCGTCCCAGGCGCATGCCGCTGATGCGGTACTGTTCGATCGTATCCTCGTTGTGGATGCCGGTGACGAGCCGCTCATAGGCGATGTGCAGCAGCGCCATGCCCGGCGCCTCGTAGATGCCGCGGCTCTTGGCCTCGATGATGCGGTTCTCGATCTGGTCGCTCATCCCGAGACCATGGCGACCGCCGATCGCGTTCGCCTCCAGGAACAGCGCCACGGCGTCGCCGAAAGTCTGGCCGTTCAGCGCGACCGGCTGGCCCTCCTCAAAGCGGACGACGACGGTTTCCGGCTTGACCACACAGTCCTCGCGCCAGAACGGCACGCCCATGATCGGGTTGACGATGCGGATGCCGCTGTCGAGGCTCTCGAGATCTTTGGCCTCGTGGGTGGCGCCGAGCAGGTTGCTGTCGGTCGAGTACGCCTTCTCGGCGCTCATCTTGTAATTGAAGCCGTTGGCGGTCAGGAACGCCGACATCTCGGCGCGGCCGCCGAGCTCGTCGATGAACTGCTGGTCGAGCCAGGGCTTGTAGATCTTGAGGTTTGGATTGGTGAGCAGGCCGTAGCGATAGAACCGCTCGATGTCGTTGCCCTTGTAGGTCGAGCCGTCGCCCCAAATGTTGACGCCGTCCTCCTTCATCGCGGCGACCAGCATGGTGCCCGTCACCGCGCGGCCGAGCGGGGTGGTGTTGAAATAGGTGATGCCGCCGGTCGAGATGTGGAAGGCGCCGGACTGGATCGCGGCGATGCCCTCATGCACCAGCTGGGTGCGGCAATCGACCAAGCGCGCCTTCTCGGCGCCGAAGCTCAGCGCCTTGCGCGGGATCTCGTCATAGTCGGACTCGTCGGGCTGCCCGAGATTGGCGGTGTAGGCGAAGCAGCGCGCGCCCTTCTGCTTCATCCAGAGCAGCGCGGCGCTGGTGTCGAGGCCGCCGGAAAAGGCGATGCCGACTTTCTCGCCCTTGGGCAGGCTTTTCAGGATCGTGGTCATGGGAGAGTCCAACCGGTGTTGATGGCCGTATCGTTCAGAAATTCGGGCGCGGATAGCAGATTTCGCCCCGATCGGCACGCGATTAATCGGCTTCTCGCTGCGCTCAGGCCGCGGGGCTGGTGTCTGGCTGGCGGCGGCCGAATATCCGTCGCATCAGGCGGTAGCCCGGCCAGGCAAAACGGGTCAGGGCGGCGTCGATCCCGGCGTCGGTCAGGCGGGTGGACGGCCAGCGGTAAATGTAGCCGTGCAGCAGCCAGATCACGACGAAGGTGACGAGGCCGGCGGCGGCGATGTCGGTGAAGAAATGTCCGCCGAACGCCATCCGCAACACCGAGGTGGCGATGCCGAACAGGACGGCGGCGCCGTAGGCGACGGGCCGGATCGCGGGCGGCGTCAGCGCGGCCGGCGCCAGCGTCCAGAATGCGGTGGCGCCCTCGCCGGAGAAGAACGAGCAGTTGCGGCCGCAGCCGCCGCGCGGATCCCACCACGGCACGAACTGCATGTCGCCGCCGAACTCGGTCACGACAACCGGGCGCGGACGGCCCCAATAGGATTTGAAGGTGAAGTTGGTGAGCACGCCGGCCGAAAGCGACAAGGTCAGCAGCAGGAACGCCATGGCGCGGCCCTTCACCAGCAGCGGCCGGTCGGGACGGATGAGCTTCACCACCAGCGCAACGATGGACGGCAGCGCGATGCCCCAGGCAACCCACATCGCGGCATCGCGCGCGAACGCGGCATAGCCGTCGAGCTTCACGGGGAAGCTGCGCGTGTGGGAATCGTAGAACAGCGCGGCGAGCTTGAGGTCGAGCTCGGGATAGACGCCGAACAGCACGCCGATGACGAGCGCGAGCGACAATGCGATGAAGAGTCCAGTGCGGTTCATGGCGCGCGGTTTAGCGAAAGCGGGTGGCGATGGAAAGGCCGCGCGCTCACCGCGGCGACCCCGACGGAAGCGGAGGGGGCGGCGGCAGAGGCGGCGACGGCTCGCGCCAGCGGCCGGCGTTGCGACCGGCGATCAGCCAATAGGCCAGCCCTCCGACGATGCCGGCGCCGGTCAGGATCTCGAGATGGCGGCGCACGATGCCCTCGAACCGGAAGGTCTCGGGATCGAACGGGACCAGGCCAAGATAGCAGGCGGCGCCGACCACGCCGCCGCCGATCGCATAGGCGAGCACGCTGCGGATCGAGAACGCCTCGGTGATCAGCGCGATCAGCAGCGCCGGGATCAGCGCGAACCCCGACACGAAGATGAAGCCGAAGCCGATGATGACCTCGAACGCGCCCTGGTCGATCGGGCCGTTGCCGAGATCGGAGAACTCCGGGAACAGGATCGCGGTCACGACGATCAGCCCGGCCAGGAAGCACGCGGCGAGAAAGGCGAACGCGATCACGACGAGACGGCCGATCAGCGCCATGGCTCTAGACCCGCGTTAGACAAGCAAGGCTCCGTTTTCTTCGCTCGTCATGGCCGGGCTTGACCCGGCCATCCATCACTCGATCAAGATCGCGTCATGCTGGCGGATGGATGGCCGGGTCAAGCCCGGGCATGACGAGTTGCTTGAAGTCGCCGAGGATTAGAAGAATCAATCCGTCATCGCCATCGCGCGCAGCGCCTGACGCTCCCGTGCGGACAACTTCTCCGTCTCCGACTTCAACTGGCCGCAGGCGGCGAGGATGTCGCGGCCGCGCGGCGTGCGCACCGGGGACGAATAGCCGGCGTTGAAGACGTATTCGGAGAACTTCTCGATCTGCTCCCAATCCGAGCATTCATATGCCGAGCCGGGCCAGGGATTGAACGGAATCAGGTTGATCTTGGCCGGGATTCCTTTCAGCAGCTTCACCAGCAGCCGGGCGTCATCGAGCGAATCGTTGACGCCCTTGAGCATCACATATTCGAAGGTGATGCGGCGCGCGTTGGAGGCGCCGGGGTAGTCGCGGCAGGCCTGCAGCAGCTCGGCAATCGGATATTTGCGATTGAGCGGCACCAGTTCGTTGCGCAGCTCGTCGCGCACGGCGTGCAGCGAGATCGCCAGCATGACGCCGATCTCCTCGCCGGCGCGCTTGATGTTCGGCACGACGCCGGACGTCGACAGCGTGATCCGGCGGCGGGAGATGCCGATGCCCTCGTTGTCCGAGACGATCAGCAGCGCGTCGCGCACCGCGTCGAAATTGTACAGCGGCTCGCCCATCCCCATCATGACGATGTTGGTGATGAGCCGGTTGCCGAGCGGGGTCTCGCGGTCGGCCCAGTCGTTCAACCGGTCGCGCGCCACCATCACCTGGCCGACGATCTCGCCGGCCGTCAGGTTGCGGACCAGCCGCTGCGTGCCGGTGTGGCAGAACGAACAGTTCAGCGTGCAGCCGACCTGCGACGAGACGCAGAGCGTGCCGCGGTCGGTCTCGGGGATGTAGACGCACTCGACCTCGTGCGCCTTCTGCAGATTGTCGCCGCTCGGCAGCCGCAGCAGCCATTTGCGGGTACCGTCGTTGGAGATCTGCTCGGCCACGACCTCGGGACGGTCGACGGTGAAATGCTCGGCCAGCGCGGTGCGTGTGTCCTTCGACACCGACGTCATCTCGTCGAACGAGCTGGCGCCGCGGAAATAGATCCAGTGCCACAACTGCTGCACCCGCATCTTCTGCTGGCGCTCGGGTACTCCGACCTCGCCCAGTCTCGCGGCCAGCTCCGCGCGCGACAGGCCGATCAGCGAGGGCTTCGCCGGCGGGACGTAGGTTTCGAGCGGAGTCTTTTCGAGGGGCGCAGATAAGTCGCGCAGCCCGGCAGTCGTTGCCATGTCGAGGAGCCCAAAGTGCTGCCCGGCCGCGGCGGCCGAAGGCGTTCAGCGGGTTTATATAACGATCCGGCCGGCAAATGCGACCCGCCTGACGAGCGGTACCGGCGGCCGCCGTCTACCGGCGGCAATCCTGCGCGATGCGGTCGAGCGCCTGGGCGAGCCCCTTCAGCGAGAACACGTCGGTGGTCTCCGTGCCCTTGGCCGAAACGCCCTTGACCACCGCCTCGGGCGCCTTGCGCATGGACTCGACCATCCGCTCTTCCTCGGCGGCGTTCTTGATCCAGAGCCCGTCACCCTGGGTATACATGGCATAGGAGGCACCGCCGACCTCCACCGCGGCGTCGGATCCGGGCTTCAGCGCATAGCCGATCATGATCGAAACCTCGTTGAAGACCTTCTCGGAGGGCCGGGTCGACACGAAGGCATAGGCGGGATCGCGCGGACGGTTGGGCGGATTGGTCTTGGAGGTTGTCGGCTTGGCCAGCGCGAAGCAGACCTTCTTGCCGCCGGGCATCGCGGTGTAGGCGCCCCAGCCGCCGAACTGTCCGATCAGCGTCGGTTCCGCGCCGCCGATGCTGGGAACGGCCGGCTTCGATTCCGATTTCGGTGCGGCCTTCGGATGCGGAGCTGCGGCCTTTGGCGCGGCGCTCTGTGCCACGACGAGGCTCGGAGCTCCGAACAGCAGCACGCCGCCGACCAGCGTTGTCAACAATCGCCCGAACAACATGATACGTTGAGTTCCCCCGCGACTTCGTTCCACCAATATTGTGACTGGAAAATGGCCCGGAATCGCTGACCGTGGTCGCGATGGATAGCGGCTAAATGCACCGCTTGCAAAGGCCGCAGAGCCGGATTGTCCGGCGCTTCGCGTCCTCGGGCCGGCGCCGCGCCCATGCCGCGGCCCGATGATGATTGTGGCGCGGCGGCAAATCCGGCATGACGTTCCCAAAGCCGGACCTCGATCCGGCGGCAACGACCAAGGAGCGCCCATGAAAGCCATTCTCTGCTCGCAATTCTGTCAGCCCGACGATCTCGTCCTCACCGAGGTGCCAGATCCGGTGGCCGGTCCCGGCGAGGCCGTGATTGCGATCAAGGCGGCGGCGCTGAACTTCTTCGACATCCTGATGATCCAGGGTAAGTACCAGATCAAGCCGCCGTTCCCGTTCTCGCCGGGCGCAGAGGTCGCAGGTGTCATCGAGAGCGTTGGCGATGGCGTCACCGACCTGAAGGTCGGCGACCGTGTCGTCGCCTCCTGCGGCCACAACGGCGCGCGCGAAAAGATCGCGCTGCCGGCCGCGTCGATCGTCAAGATTCCGGACAATCTCGATTTCGATCGCGCCGCCGGCATCATCATCATCTACGGCACCGCGCTGCATGCGCTGGAGGATCGTGCCAGTCCGAAGCCGGGCGAGACGCTGGCCGTGCTTGGTGCCGCCGGCGGCACCGGCCTTGCCGCTTGCGAGCTGGGCAAGCTGATGGGGCTGAAGGTCATCGCCTGTGCCTCTTCGGACGAGAAGCTCGAATTCGCCAGGCAGCACGGCGCGACGCTGACGTTGAACTACGCCAAGGAGGATCTCAAGGAGGGGCTGCGGCGGCTCACCGACGGCAAGGGCGCCGACATCATCTTCGATCCCGTCGGTGGCACCTACGCCGAGGCCGCGCTGCGCTCGATCGCTTGGGAAGGCCGGTTCCTGGTGATCGGCTTCGCCGCCGGCGACATCCCGAAGATGCCGCTGAACCTCGCGCTGCTGAAGGGCTGTGATATCCGCGGCGTGTTCTGGGGCGCCTGGACCCGACTCAACCCCGCCAAGAACCGCGCGAACCTCGAAAAGCTGGTGCGGTGGACCGCGGAGGGCAAGCTGTCGTCGCATGTCGACCGCACCTTCCCGCTGGCGCAGACCGCCGATGCCTTGAAGGTGCTGGCCGGCCGCCAGGCGATGGGCAAGGTGATCCTGCACCCCTGAGGACGTCGCGCAATGAAGGCCCCCGGGGTTGCTGTATTCCCCCGGGGTGGCCTCGCCCTGATCCGCGCAACCAAACCGGGCAGAGCCCTGTCTGTTCTGCGGGCGCAAGGCTCGAGCCGAGCCGGCCCGAGGTCGCTGTGACATCCGCGCGATGCGCGGCGGTCGCAAATTTGTTCGGCGGGCTGCCGCGCCGGCGTCACGGATTCGCAACCGGAAGCAGAAAATCCGAAAACGAGCATTTCTTGGTTAACGCAACCTCGCCACATTATGGCATAGTTAATTGTAGGGCTTTGCCGTTGTTATCTCGACGTTTCTGGATTTGGTGCCGTGCGATGTCGCACGTGCGTCGCCACAATCAGATCAAAATATTTCCAGAATCATGCCGGCTCTCGTCCACTTTTAGTCGGATTCAATTAGTCAATTAGTTGTCGGCAGTGGGGTGCCTCTGGCAATCGTGACGTGTCTCGAGCTTCTGACGGGCTTGGGACCAAAAGTATGTTGCGTGAAGTTGAGATGGGGATGAAGGCCATGGCTGAGCGGACGACGCGCGGACGTTTCAACAACAGAACTCCTTCGGAGCCTGACTTCAGGCCTTTCCCCGACGAACTCCCTCAGGAGCGCCCACCGAACTATCGTTTCGGCCGGTCGACCCAGGACAATTATCCAAACGACGAATCGATGCCGATGTTCCTCTCTGAGTATGAGAGCGGCAATCAGATCGACAGCACGCATTTCGAGGACCAGTGGCCGGCGCGGACCCGCCGCGTCTCGATCTCGTCCCGGATCCTTCTCGCCGTGGTGGCTGCGGCCGGCGTCGCGGTGCTCTTCGCGCTTGTCACCTCGGATGCGACGCGCGACCTGATCGCCAGTGCCAAGGCTTCCATCATCGGCGCCACGCCGGATCCGACGGCCCCGCCGCAGGCCACCAACACGCAGCTCACCGCGCGCGACATGCAGCTGAACGAGCCGGCGCGACTGCCGCCCGAGCCGCCGGCTGCCGCTGCGGCGCCGGTGCAGACGGCAGCCGTCGCCCCGACGCGTGACGACATCGCCAACGCCTACCAGACAGCGCTGCAGAATCGCAGCGTGACGCAGCCTGCGCCGGTTGCAGCACCGCCGAGCTTCGCCACGGCACCGGCCGCGCCGGCCCCGAGCGCGATGGAGCCGTCCTCGATCAATTCGCCTGGCGCGGGATCGGCAATCGTCGCACCCGGCCTCGGCGCCGTGACCGCCGCTCCGCCGCCCGCGCAGGTCCGCCGGCTCGATCCCGACGAACTCGCGGGCATCATGAAACGCGCCAAGAGTCTGCTGGCCGCGGGTGACATCCCGCCGGCGCGACTGCTGCTGGAGCGCGCCGCCGAGGCGCAAGAACCGGCCGCGGCGCTGATGCTGGCGCAGACCTACGATCCCCACGTGCTGGGAACGAAGGACATCCGCAATATCAATGCCGATCCGGCTGCGGCTCGCAACTGGTACCGCCGCGCCGCCCAACTCGGCTCGTCAGAGGCGCAGCGCAGGCTCGATCAGCTGCAGAACTGAACGCTCGTGACGGCAGCGATGCCGCCCCGTTTCATTTTTTTGTTTCACGCATGATTTTCGGGTCCGTTCAGGGGCGACGCCAGCCGAGACTTGGCGCTGCCCGCGTCCGGCTCGCAACCATGTGCCAGCCTTACATCAAGGGGGACAGATGCGACGTCTTGTTGGAGCGGCCCTAGCCGCAATGATGATAGCGTGCGGTTTTGCTGCCCACGCCGAGGAAGGCGAGTTCGACCCGGCCAAGGTGAGCGACAGCCTCAAGGCGATCTTCCAGTTCGGCTCGGTGCAGACCAAGCAGGCGCTGAACGCCAACACGGTGACGCTCATCACCGGCACGATCGGCGGCACCTATGTGCAGTTCGGCGCCGACCTGGCCTCGCTGCTCGACGACGGCAACAATCTGCGCGTCCTGCCGATCGTCGGCCGCGGCTCGGTGCAGAGCGTGGCCGACATTCTGTTCCTGCAGGGCGTCGATCTCGGCATCGTCCGCGCCGATACGCTCGACTATCTCGAGCGCAAGGGTTTCGCCAAGGACATCAAGCGGCAGTTCACCTACGTCACCAAGCTCTACAATGAAGAGATGCAGGTGATCGCGCCGCGCGCGGTGCGCAACCTGCGTGACCTCGAGGGCCGCCGCGTCAGCGTCGACCTGCCGAATGGCGGCACCTTCGTCACGGCGCTGACGGTGTTCGAGCGGCTTGGCCTGCGCGCCAACTTCGCCTACATCGAGCAGCGCATCGCGATGGAGAAGCTGAAGCGCGGCGAGCTCGATGCCGTCATCGTGGTCGGCGGCAAGCCCTACAAGTCGGTCTCGACCTTCGTGAACGACGGCCGCTTCCATCTCGTCAACGTCGATTACGATCGACCGCTGCAGACCGACTATCTGCCCGCGACCCTGACGGCGAAGGACTACCCGAACCTGATCGCCGAGGGCGAGAAGGTCGACACGATCGCGGTGCCGGCCGTGCTCGCCGCCTACAATTGGGCGCCGAACACCGACCGCTATCGCAAGCTCGCAACCTTCGTCGACGCCTTCTTCACCAAATTCCCGGCATTCCAGAATCCGCCGTTCCATCCGAAGTGGAAGGAGGTTTCGCTGTCGGCCCCGCTCGCCGGCTGGCAGCGGCTGCCGTCCGCCAGCAAATGGCTGGAGAGCCATGCCATGGAAGGCGCGCAACGCGACCGCTTCGACGACTTCCTGAAGCAGAGCAGCGCCGGCAGGGCGATGCCCAGCCAGGCCGACCGCGAGGCGCTGTTCAAGCAGTACCAGGCCTGGGAGGCCGAGAAGACCGGCAGCGCCCGCGCCCAGGCGCGCGGCCAGCGCTGAGCTCGGAGCGTTCGACGACGTCCCATCAAGAGAAAAGCCCCGCGGATGCGGGGCTTTTTGCTTTTGCGCCCTTCCGAGGCGCTGACTGCGGGCGCCCGGCTTGCCCGGCCGGAGCCGTCGTCAGCCGATCGTCTCGCCGTCCTTCGCGACGTCAGCGTTCTTGTCTGCCGCCAGCCGCGCGAGTACGGCGCGGGCGGCGGCATGATGGTCGGGCGTGATGTTCGAGGCGACCATGCGGATGGCGGTGGCGAGCACCGCCGCGTCGTCGGTGAAGCCGAGGATGGGCAGCACGTCAGGCATGAAGTCGAACGGCACGACGAAGTAGGCGATGGCGCCGAGCAGGGCGACCTGTACGTGCCGGGGTGTCTCCTTGTCGAAGGCGCAGTAATACGCCGCAAGCAGCTCCTCGGCGAATGGCAACCGCGCGACAACCTTCTTGAACTTGATCCAGAAACGACGGCGAAGGGTCTCGCGATCCCGGGCCAGCCGCTCCGCGGGCTCGAAGCCAACGCTGTAGTCGGTCGCATCCGACATGATGTCCGATCTCCGGTTCCAGACGGCGCCGGGGGCGCGGTCCTCGCCCTCGGATGTGGTGATGGCGACGCCGGCCGCAAGGCGCGTGCCGTCGTCGCCAAGGCCTCAGCCGCGCATCGTCGCGGCGATCGCGTTCATCGCCTTGGCGAGCTCGATGTCGCGCAGGGTCACGCCGCCGGCGTCATGGGTCGTGAGGACCACCTCGACGGTGCGGTAGACGTTGCGCCACTCGGGATGATGGTCAGCCTTTTCGGCGACCAGGGCGACGCGGGTCATGAAGCCGAAGGCTTCGTTGAAGTCTGTGAATGTGAACGTGCGGGCGATGGCCTCACGGCCCACCGCCTCGGACCAGCCGGGAAGCTCCCGCAAGGCAGTGGCGCGTGCCTCCGCCGACAATCGTTGCGGCATCTCGATCTCCTCTCGTGGTGCAATCGACCGGACACGTGGCAACATCCGGGCGATTGCGGGGTCTACCTCCAGCCGGATCGCGCCGGGGTCCGCCCGATCAGAGCCTTGTCACAGGCCGTTGCCGGAGGGGCTCGGACCTGTCCCGATCCCCCGGTGGCTGGTGCGATGGTAACCATGACGCAGATGTCACCCCGGGCGGACAAGAAATTTGCTACAGTTCAGCTCTATCGAAGGACGACGTGGCCAGACGAAGCCGCCTGTGGCATCGCCCGGGCCTGGGACCACCGGAGGACGGGATCTGGTCGATACTCAGACCACGCCAGCGCAGCGCTCACGGATGCGCCCTGCCGTGTTCATCGTCATCGCCGGGATCCTCGCGGTCGTCGGCGCTTTGACGGGTGCCTACTATTTTGCGATGCGTCCCGTGGTGCTCAAGATCGCGGTCGGTCCGCCCAACAGCGACGACCTGAAGGTCGTCCAGGCCCTGACCCAGGCCTTTTCCCAGTCGCACGCCTCCGTCAGGCTGCGGCCGGTTCCGACCGAGGGCGCCGCCGAGAGCGCGCAGGCGCTGGCCGCCACCAAGGTGGATCTTGCCATCGTGCGGGGTGACCTGGAGGTCCCAAAGAACGCACAGGCGGTGGCGACGCTGCGCAAGAACGTCGTCGTCCTCTGGGTGCCCTCGTCCGGCAAGGGCAAGAACCGCAAAGGCGGCGCCAAGATCACGAAGATCTCGCAGCTCGCGGGCCACAAGGTCGGCATCATCGGCCGGACGCCGGCGAACGCGAACCTGCTGAAGGTCATCCTGCGCCAGTATGGCGTCGACGCCAGCAAGGTCGAGATCGTCCAGTTCCCGATAACCGAGGCCGCCGAAGCGGTCCGAAGCCAGAGGGCGGATGTCTATCTGGCGGCCGGTCCCATCAACAGCAAGATCACGACGGATGCGATCGCCGCCGCCACCAAGGAAGGCGGGCCTCCGACCTTCCTGGCCATCGATTCCGCCGCCGCCATCGCACAGAACCATCCTGAATACGAGGCTACCGAGATTCCGGCCGGCGCGTTCGGCGGGGCGCCCGATCGCCCCGAAGATGAAGTGAAGACGATCAGCTTCAATCACCACATCGTGGCACGCAAGGGCCTCGCCGAATCGACGGTCTCGACGTTTACGCATCAGCTGTTCTCGGTGCGCCAACAATTGCTGTCGGAATTTCCGCTTGCCGCCAAGATCGAGACGCCGGACACCGACAAGGACGCGGCGATCCCCGCTCATCCCGGCGCGGCGGCGTTCGTCGACGGCGAGGAGAAGACCTTCCTCGACCGCTACAGCGACTACATCTGGTGGAGCCTGATGGCGCTGTCGGCGATGGGCTCGGCCGGCGCCTGGTTCGCCGGCTATCTCAAGCGCGACGAACGCACCATCAACAGCTCGCTGCGCGATCGCCTGCTCGAAATGATCACCATCGCGCGCAAGAGCGATTCGACGGAGGAGCTCGACCTGCTGCAGAGCGAGGCCGACGAGATCCTGCGCAACACGCTGACCTGCTTCGAGGACGGTGCTATCGAGCACGCGGCGTTGACCGCATTCAACATCGCGCTCGAGCAGTTCCACAACGCGGTCGCCGATCGCAAGCTCATCCTGATGAGCATGCCCGCCAATCTGCAGCGAACCGGCGCGCAGTTGCGGGCCGCCGGGACCTGAGGTCGGATCACGCTTGCGCTGCGGCCGTGTCACGCGCCGGCCGGGGCGCGATTGTAATTCCAGCGTCATCAATCTTTCCTAGGTCTGCCGGGCCGTGGCTCGCGCCTGCTCCCGCGCGCGATCCGACCAGGAGATCCGCATGACGCTTCGCATTCCTCGACCGCACACAGCCCTGTCCCGCCGCCGCTTCCTGTCGACGGCCGCCGCCGCCGGCGTCTCTACGCTGGCGATGCCCTATCTGAGCCGCGCCGCCGACCGGCCGCAGATCACGCATGGCGTGCAGTCCGGCGACGTCGGCATGGATGGCGGCGTGGTCTGGGCGCGCGCCGACCGGCCGTCGCAGATGCTGGTCGAGGTGGCGACCACCGAATCGTTCAAGGACGCGCGGGCGCTGCCAGCGATCGCCGCGCTTCCGGAGAGCGACTTCACGGCCAAGATGCTGATCGAAGGCCTGCCGAGCGGCCAGGACATCTTCTACCGCGTCAAGTTCCGCGACCTGTCGCATACCGCGGTCGAAAGCGAGGCCGTGGCCGGCCGCTTCCGCACCGCGCCCGGCAACAAGCGCGACGTCTCGTTCGTCTGGGGCGGGGATGTGGCGGGGCAGGGCTGGGGCATCAATCCCGATGATGGCGGCATGTTCACCTTTGCGACGATGAAGAAGCACCGCCCGGATTTCTTCCTGCATTCCGGCGACACCATCTATGCCGACGGCCCGATCAAGTCCGAGGTAAAGCTGCCGGACAACAAGGTGTGGAAGAACCTCACCGTGGAAGAGAAGGCCAAGGTCGCCGAGACGCTCGACGAATTCCGAGCCGCCCACAAATACAATTTCCTCGACGAGAACGTTCGCGCCTTCAATGCCGAGGTGCCGATCTTCGTGCAGTGGGACGATCATGAGGTCACCAACAACTGGTCGGCTTCCAAGGAGCTGCCGGCGAGCTACAAGGAGCGCAACATCCAGCTGCTCGCGGCCCGCGCGGCGCGCGCCTTCCACGAGATGTATCCGATGCGCGAGAGCATCATCGAGCCGGGCCGCGTCTATCGCACCATCAACTACGGTCCGCATCTCGACGTGTTCGTGCTCGACGAGCGCAGCTACCGCGGCGCCAACGGTCCCAATCTCGAGGACAAATATGGCCCGGCGTCCTACTTCATCGGGCCGGAGCAGATGCGCTGGCTGAAGCAGGCGCTGCTCAATTCGCGCGCGACCTGGAAGGTGATCGCCTCCGACATGCCGCTCAGCATCATCGTCTATGACGACGCGGCCAACAAGAAGGGCTCGGAAGCCATCGCCCAGGGTGACGGCCCGGCGCGCGGCCGCGAGCTCGAGATTGCCGAGATCCTGCGCTTCATCAAGACGGCGCCGATCCAGAACACGGTGTGGCTGACGGCGGACGTGCACTACGCGGCCGCGCATTATTACGATCCGAACAAGGCGCAGTTCCAGGACTTCGAGCCGTTCTGGGAGTTCGTCTCCGGTCCGTTGCATGCCGGCACGTTCGGTCCGAACGAACTCGACAACACCTTCGGCCCCGAGGTGCGCTTCATCAAGGCGCCCGGCCTCGACAAGCAGAACCTGCCGCCATCGGCCGGGATGCAGTTCTTCGGCCACGTCAAGATCGAAGGCGCAACGGGCCAGATGACCGTGACCCTGCGAGATCGCGCCGACGTCGCGCTGTGGTCGACCACGCTCGATCCGAAGCTCGGCTGAGGTCTTGTTGCTCGGCGGCAACACGATCGCGTGCTGCGACGGCAACTAATCGCGTCGCCGCAGCACGGCCTCCAGCGCCTCGGTCGGGCACGGCTTCGGCAGCCGCGGCCGGTCGGCGAATGCGGCCGGCACGCGGTCGGCGCCATAACCGGTCGAGAATGCGAAGGGAATGCCGAGCGCCGCCAGCCGCTCGGCAATCGCAAAGCTCTTCTCGCGGACCAGGCCGACATCGAGGAGTGCGAATTGCGGGACGCGCTCGGCGATCATGGCGAGCGCGGTGGCGACGTCGGCTGCGATCCTGATGTCGGGAACGCCGAGGTCGGTGATCGTGTCTTCCAATCCGAGCGCAATGATGGGGTCGTCTTCGACGACCAGCACATGCTGATAGAACTCGGGCACGCCTGATTGCGAGCTGGTCATGGGATCTGCGGGTTCCAGGAGGAGGGACGGACCCCGCGGCCGGCGCCTCCTCTCGAGCGCGCTGGCGGGTTCCTGGAACCAAGGCAGCATATCAGAGTTCCTCTGTCGGTGCACTTGTGAACACAAGGAGCACGGATCACGCACATGCGTTGCGCACGGGGGATGACGATGCTGAGCCAGGGTGTGACCACGTTGAGCCGGGAACGGCCCTACAACAACCTGCTGCGGCGGCTCAGTCCGGCCGACTACGCGCTGATCTCGCCGAATCTGGTCGAGGACACGGCAACGCCGAACGAGCTGCTCTACAGTCCGGGCGACGACGTGCAGATCGTGCATTTTCCCTGCGGGCCGGCGCTGACGTCCTATCTCGTTCCCAATGAGGACGGTCGCGACGTCGAGACCATCCTGGTCGGCCGCGAGGGTGCCGTCGGCGGCATCGTCAGCGAGGGCTTCCTGCCGGCCTATACGCGGATCGTCGTCAAGTTCGGCGGCCCGTTCGCCCGGCTGCCGCTGTCCCGCCTGGCGGCCGCCAAGCTGCAATCCAAGACGCTGCGCCACGTGTTCGCGCGCTACGCCGATTGCATGCTGGCGCAGATGTTCCAGTCGACCGCCTGCAACGCGATCCATTCGATCGAGCAGCGCACGGCGAAGTGGATCGTGGCCGCGATGGACCGCACCGATGGCGAGCCGATCGTGCCACTGACGCATGAGCAGCTGGCGACGCTGCTGGGCGTCGGCCGCAGCTACGTCAGCCGGGTTGTCCAGACCTTCAGGGCCGAGGGCATTCTCGAAACCCGCCGCGGCGCCTTCATGGTGCGGGACTTCGACGCGCTGAAGCGCCGTTCCTGCCTGTGCAACGAGGCCGTGAAGACCCATTTCGAGGAGGTCCTGCGCGGTGTCTATCCGACCGAGCAGGCCGAGGCGGGCTGAGCCCGCAGGCGCCATTGACTTTCCGCGCATGGGCGCAGCGGCCGCGTCGGCCGTCAGCGTTTTCTCCCGCGCGGCCGGAGGCGCGTGGCGGCGGAGGCATTAGCCAGCCGCCCGGAAACTGCTCCTCGCTCCTGAAAGCAGTCATTGTTTTTTGGCATTTTCTGCCTATATTGCGCCGCAACGCGCGAGGTCTGCCCGGTCGATTGGCCGGGCTTCCTATTTGGGGCTGCCGGCCCCTGCCGCCGAACGAGTTTCGCGAGCGCGCGTCGCAAAGCTAACAGCTTGATTCGACTATCATAAAGCGCGCGCCCCGCCGGGGACAGAGCACGGGCTCTTGAGAAAGCTTAGAAGACACCGACCATGAACCTCCGTAACATCGCTATCATCGCCCACGTTGACCACGGCAAGACGACCCTGGTCGACAAGCTGCTGCAGCAATCCGGTACCTATCGCGAAAACCAGCGTCAGGTTGAGCGCGCGATGGATTCGAACGATCTGGAACGCGAGCGCGGCATCACCATTCTGGCCAAGTGCACCTCGGTGCAGTGGAAGGATACCCAGATCAACATCGTCGACACCCCCGGCCACGCCGATTTCGGCGGTGAGGTCGAGCGCATCCTGTCGATGGTCGACGGCGTGATCGTGCTGGTCGATGCCGCCGAAGGCCCGATGCCGCAGACCAAGTTCGTGGTCGGCAAGGCGCTCAAGCTCGGCCTGAAGCCGATCGTCGCCATCAACAAGGTCGACCGGCCCGACGCGCGCATCACCGAAGTCGTCAACGAGGTGTTCGACCTGTTCGCCGCCCTCGATGCCACCGATGAGCAGCTCGATTTTCCGATCCTGTACGGGTCGGGCAAGAACGGCTGGATGGGCACCTCGCCCGATGCCTCGCACGAGGACGGCATGCAGCCGCTGTTCGATCTCGTCATCAAGCATGTGGCGCCGCCGGTGGTCGAAGAGGGCCCGTTCCGGCTGCTCGGCACCATTCTCGAGGCCAACCCCTATCTCGGCCGCATCATCACCGGCCGCATCGCCTCCGGCACCGTGAAGCCGAACCAGGCGGTCAAGGTGCTGTCGCGTGAAGGCAAGCTGATCGAGACCGGCCGCATCACCAAGATCCTGGCGTTCCGGGGTCTCGAGCGCCAGCCGGTGGACTTCGCCGAAGCCGGCGACATCGTCGCCATCGCGGGCCTCACCAAGGGCACCGTGGCCGATACGTTCTGCGATCCGGTCGTCGAGAGCCCGCTGCAGGCGCAGCCGATCGATCCGCCGACCGTGTCGATGTCGTTCATCGTCAACAATTCGCCGCTCGCCGGCACCGAAGGCGACAAGGTCACCAGCCGCCTGATCCGCGACCGCCTGCTGCGCGAGGCCGAGGGCAATGTCGCGCTGCGTGTGGTGGAATCGCAGGACAAGGACGCGATGGAAGTGTCCGGCCGCGGCGAATTGCAACTCGCGATCCTGATCGAGACCATGCGCCGCGAAGGCTTCGAGCTCTCCGTGTCCCGTCCGCGCGTCGTGTTCGAGAAGGACCCGGCCACCGGCCAGACCCTGGAGCCCATCGAGGAAGTCGTGATCGACGTCGACGAGGAGCATTCCGGCGTCGTCGTGCAGAAGATGAGCGAGCGCAAGGCCGAGCTGATCGAGATGCGGCCGTCCGGCGGCAACCGTCTGCGGCTGGTGTTCTACGCGCCGACCCGCGGCCTGATCGGCTATCAGGGCGAGCTGATGACCGACACCAAGGGCACGGCGATCATGAACCGCCTGTTCCACAACTACCTGCCGTACAAGGGCGCGATCCAGGGCCGCCGCAACGGCGTCCTGATCTCGAACGACCAGGGCGAGGCCGTGGCCTACGCGATGTTCAAGCTGGAGGACCGCGGCCCGATGATGATCGAGCCGGGCTGGAAGGTCTACAAGGGCATGATCGTCGGCGAGCACACCCGTGACAACGATCTCGAGATCAACGTCCTCAAGGGCAAGCAGCTCACCAACATCCGCACCACCTCGAAGGATGAGGCCGTCCGTCTGACTCCGCCGATCCGGATGACGCTGGAAAAGGCGCTGGCCTATATCGAGGACGACGAGTTGGTGGAGATCACGCCGAAGTCGATCCGCCTGCGCAAGAAGCACCTCGACCCGAACGAGCGCAAGCGCGCGGAGAAGCAGAAGGAAGCGGTGGCGTAAGGCCAGCCTTTGCTCTTTCCTTCGTCATGGCCGGGCTTGACCCGGCCATCCACGGTCTGGCGCCGTGGAAGCGACGGCGTGGATGCCCGGGCCTTCGCCGCGCCGAAGCGGCTTCGGCCGCGCAGGCGGGTCAAGCCCGGGCATGACGACGGAGTTGGATGAGCCAATGTCCTTTCCACTCTCCACCGACATCGCCATCATCGGGGCCGGCGCGGCCGGCCTCGGCGCCGCGCACGCACTGAAGAACGCGGGCGTCTCCTTCATCGTGCTGGAGGCGCGCGACCGCATCGGCGGGCGAGCCCACACCATCATGGCCTCGCCCGAGGTGACCTTCGATCTCGGCTGCGGCTGGCTGCATTCGGCCGATCGCAATTCGTTCGTCGCCATCGCCGAGAAGCTCGCTTTCGCCATCGACAAGTCACGTCCGCCGTGGCGCGACCAGGCCTATGACGCGGCATTCCCGCAGCCTGTGCGCGAGGATTTCCTTGGCGCGCTGGAGTCGTTCTTCACCCGCACGGCAGATGCTGCCAAGAGCGGCCGCGATGCGCCTGCGAGCATCTGCCTCGAGCCCGGCAATCGCTGGAACGGCATGATCGATGCGATCTGCACCTATCTCAACGGCTGCGAGCTCGAGCAGATGTCGCTGCTCGACTTCGAGGCCTATGAGGACACCGAGCTGAACTGGCGGATCCGCCGCGGCTATGGCGCGCTGGTTGCCGCCTACGGTGCCGGCCTGCCAATCGCGCTGAACTGCGACGTCACGCGGATCGATCACAGCGACAAGCCTATCCGTCTGACGACATCACAGGGCACGCTGACCGCCGACAAGGTGATCGTCACCGTGCCGACCAATCTCATCGCGGACGAGGCGATCCGCTTTACGCCCGCATTGCCGGCCAAGGTCGAAGCCGCCGCTGGTCTGCCGCTCGGCCTCGACAACAAGGTGACGCTGGCGCTCGACGGCTGGGAGCACCTGCCAAAAGATTCCGGGATGCGCGGCCGCAGCAGCACCGCGCGGGTCGGCAGCTTCCAGCTGCGCCCGTTCGGCCAGCCTTGCATCGAAGGCTTCTACGGCGGCAGCTTCGCCCGCGACATCGAAGCGGCCGGCGAGGGCGCGCTCGCGGCCCAGGCGATCGATGACGTCGTCGCGCTGCTCGGCGGCGACATCCGCAAAAGTCTCAAGCCGCTCGCCGAGTCGCGCTGGGGTGCCGACCCGTTCGCGCGCGGCGCCTATTCGCATGCGCTGCCGGGCCATGCCGACAAGCGCGCGGTGCTCGCCGCGCCGGTCGATGACCGCCTGTTCTTCGCTGGGGAAGCGACGCCATCGGACTTCTTCTCCACCGCCCATGGCGCGCGAGACTCGGGCGAGCGGGCGGCGCGGGAAGCGTTGGCATCGTTACGTAAGCCCTAGTCCTTCCTTCGTCATTGCGAGCGCAGCGAAGCAATCCAGGGTCACGCAGGTGGTCGCAGTTCTGGATCGCTTCGCTGCGCTCGCGATGACGGAATTCGTTGATCCAGATTCGATTCTCTCTGTGATTTTCGCGGTTCAGCCGTCACCGATGAGTGTCGACAGCCGCGGTCTCCCCTGCGATTCGCAGGAACTCCCGCGCAGCCTGGGTCTGATGGTGCTCCTTGTGGCGCAGGCTGTAGAAGCGGCGCTTGGGCAGTTCGATATTGGCGACAGCAAGCAGGCCCGCCTTGACCGCGCGCATCACGACGAGGCGCGACAGCACCGTGACGCCGGCGCCGGCCTCGACGGCGCCGCGCACGGCTTCGTTGGACGGCAGATCGAACGCCACGTCGAGCTCGGCTGGCGCGATCCCGAACCCGCCGAGCGCTGATTCGAGCACGGCGCGCGTGCCGGAGCCCTGCTCGCGCAGCACCCAGCGTGCCGTCTTCAGGTCTCTGGTTGTGACAGACGCGCCGCGGCACAACGGATGATCGATCGGCCCGACCAGCACCATCTCGTCCTCGGCGACCGGCTGGGCCGCGAGCGCGGGATCGTCGACGTCGCCCTCGACGAAGCCGAGATCGGCGGAGCCTTCGCGCACCCGGTCCGCCACCTGCTCCGTATTGCCGATCGACAGTTGCAGCTTGATGGCGGGATGCGCCGTCTTGAAACGGTGAATGAAGGCCGGCAGCCAATAGCCGGCGATGGTCTGGCTCGCGGCCAGCGCCAGCTGCCCCCGCTTCAGGCCGGCGAGATCGTTCAGCACGGTCTCGGCTGCGGCCGCGCGCGCCAGCACCGCCTTTGCTTCGACGAGAAACGCCTTCCCGGTCGCCGTGAGCACGATGCGGCGTCCGACACGATCGAACAGCTTGGTCTCGTAGCGGGCTTCGAGCGCGGCCACGGCCGCCGATGTCGCCGACTGGGTCAGATTGAGGTCGCGGGCCGCCTGGGTGACGTGCTCGCGGTTCGCGACCGCAACGAAAATCCTGAGCTGTTCGAGCGTCACATGCGTCCTACGTGGTCAGCTTCACCAGGGCCAGGCTGAAGCCTGCGATGAACAGGAAGGCGAGCAGGCCCAGCGCCAGCGGCCGCAGGCCCTTTGCCTTGAGCTTGGCGAAATCGGTTTCCAGTCCCATCGCGGCCAGCGCCATCGACAGCAGGAATGTGGTCGTCGTCACGATCACCGTCTTCATCTCGGCGGGAATGCTGATCACGCTGTTGAGGCCGACCAGCGCGATGAAGCCGAACACGAACCAGGGCAGTGGCGGCTGCGCATTGCCCCGGGTCTCGCCGCCATGGCGCACACGCCGCGTTGCCAGCAGGCCGAGCGTGAGCACGACCGGCGCCAGCAGCATCACGCGGGCCAGCTTGGCGATGGTGCCGAACTCGCCGGCCTGCTGGCCCTGCTGAAACGCGGCCGCGACCACCTGGGCGATCTCGTGAATGGAGGCGCCACTCCACAGGCCGAAGGCGTGCGCGTCGAGATGCAGCAGCGCCGGAAGCAGCGGATAGATGAACATCGCGATCGAGCCGAACACCGTGACGCAGGCCACCGCATAGGCGACGTCCTCGTCATGGGCGCGCGTGACCGTGTTGGTCGCGATCACGGCGGACGCGCCGCAGATCGAGGTCCCCGCGGCGATCAGCTCCGCCAGCTTGCGGTTGACGCCGAGCAGCCGTCCCATCCACACCGTGAACAGGAAGGTGCCGGTGAGGCTCAGCGCGATCACGGCGAGACCACGCGCGCCGACCTCGACGATCTGGGCCGCCGTCAGCTGCAGGCCGAGCAGGATGATCGCCAGCCGCAGGACGCGGCGCATCGAGAAGGCGACGCCGGGCTTGGCGCGCGCCGGGGTGCCGACCACGTTGTGCAGCGCCATCCCTGCCACGATCGCCAGGATCATCGGGCTGAACAGGCCGAGGCCCGGCAGCAGCCGCAGCCCGAAGGCGCCGGCCGCGAGCGCGGCTGACAGCGCGAGCCCGGGCAGCAGCGCCGATGCCGCCGGCGCGTGCGCAGGTCGATGATGAACGGCAATGGGCGCATCGGCGATCAGATCATGCGAAGGGGCAGTCATGGAAATCTCTCCCAAACCAAGTCTGGGGAGAAGAATTTCATGCTGTTATCAATCGATCCAACAGATTATATTGTATGTATCATTCGTTTCAATCGATTAATTGGCTCGCTGCCGCATCTCTCCGCCGACCCGATCACGACTCCAGCACTCGATTGCGCAGCTCGGCATCCGGCACGAAGCAGGATTGATATTTACCGAAGATGTGGTAGCGGTTGCGCGCGACCACGCTGTAGACCGCATCGCGCAGCGGCTTCGGAATGGCGAGTAGCGCGCGCGTCCAGCCCCAGCCCGGCAGGTTCGACAAGACGGTCAGCGCA
Organism: Bradyrhizobium sp. HKCCYLRH2047; assembly: GCF_051168175.1. Classification (NCBI taxonomy): domain Bacteria; kingdom Pseudomonadati; phylum Pseudomonadota; class Alphaproteobacteria; order Hyphomicrobiales; family Nitrobacteraceae; genus Bradyrhizobium; species Bradyrhizobium sp. HKCCYLRH2047. The sequence continues at coordinate 229,996 of NZ_JBNPUM010000001.1, read as the reverse complement.
GCATCGGATTTCAGATGCGCCGTGCCGCCATGCACGACGGCGTTGGTGTCGGGATCCCGGGGATCGATGCCGAAGGCCTGCGCCAGCCGGGTGCCGTAAGGCGACTGGATCGGCGTGAAGCGGAAGCGCTTGGCGGTGTCGCGCGCGATCACGAACTGCACCCAGCGGGAGCAGAACACACAGACGCCGTCGTAGAGAATCACGTCGTCGTCGGGCCAGTTGGTCATCAGCGATTGTCCATCATGAGCAGCGCGACCAGCATCAGCACGATCGCCGGTCCCGTCTTCACCAATGCGCCGAGCGGTTCGAGCCAGAGATCAGGCGTCAGCACCGCGCAGCCCGCCATGTAGCCGAGCGAGACGAAGATGCCGGTAGCGAGGCCGAAAGTCGCCGTTTTGCGGAACGCGATCAACACGCCGACCGAGATGTCCATCATGCTGGTGATCGCCGCGAACGGAACGGCGAACCAGTCGGGCCAGCCGCGCGTGGTTAGGATCGCCGTGGTCGCGGGAAACGAGATGAACAGCGCAATCGACCCCGATGCGACCCAGAACAGCACGAGGCTCGCGATGATCAGCGCCTTGATCAGGAAGAGCCGCGCGAACCATTTGTCCTGAATGGTGGCGCCATGCGCGCCGACGGCGCGGTCCAGCGTCGCGGGTGTGATGCCGGTTGCCGCGATCCACGGTGCGGGATCGCCTTGCACCCCGCGGCGAAGCTCGGCGATCGCGGTGGTGCGCATCGGCGGCATCCAGCCGAGCCTGCTGCAGAGGTCACCGGCGAAGGCGCCGAGATTGATCAGGGTCGTGGGCACGGCAACGCGCGGCCAATCCATTGTGCCCAAACTACGCCGAAACGCGCCGACGACGTCGCCGAGCGTCACCGCCTCGGGCTGCATCAGGTCCCAGCTCACCGCGCGCGTCGCCTCGTCATCGGTCGGCTGCGTCGCGAGCCAGGCGATGGTCGTGGCGATGTCCGCGACCGCCACCGGCTGGAACGGCGTCGCCGCATCCTTCGCCGGCAGGTCGACCGGCAGCGCTGCCAGCGCGCGCACCATCGCGCTGCCGCCATAGGCCGACGGTGCGATCACGAAGCCCGGGCGCAGGATGGCGTGGGCAATGCCTGAGGATGCAATCAGCCGCTCCGCCTCGCGCTTGGTGGTGGCGAAGGCGGTGTGATCCTGGTCGGCCATGCCGGGGATCGAGATGTGGATGAAGCGCACGCGACGGCCGCACGCCGTGATCGCCGCGAGCAGGCGCGCGACGAAGTCGCGATGCACGGCAGCGGTATCGCTCCCCGGACCATCCTGCAGCACGCCGAGGCAATTGACGACGACGTCGCTCTCGTGAGCGCGGATCAGGCTCGCCAAGGCCGGCGCATCGAGCGCCATGATCGGCAGCTCGATGTCGAACGGCGACGCGCGTTGCGAGGGCGAGAACGCGCGCGCGACACCGACCGTCGTACAGCCACGCTGGCGCAGATCGTCGGTGATGAAGCGTCCGATCAGGCCGGAGGCGCCGAGCACGAGGATGCGGGAGTTGACCGAACGGATCATGCGCCTGTCCTCAGAACGGCTTTGCGATCATCAGCCACAGGATGGCCATGACCGCGCCGAAACCGGGGATGCCACACAGGAACCAGCGGCGGAAGACGATGAAATAGCGCGGCGGCAGCTTCTCGGCGCCGATGTCCGCGAGGCGCGCCAGGTCGCGCAGCTCGATCTGCATGAAGATCACCGGCACCCAGAACAGGCCGGCAACGGCGTAGAGCGCGAGCGAGGTGAGCAGCCAGCCGTCGGTGACGGCCGTCGACGACAGCCACATAAGCGTGCCGCCGGTGATCGGCTGCAGCAGCACGGCCGACAGCGTGAACAGCATGTCGGCGATCACCACGACGCCGGCGGTGCGCGCGATGAACGCGGCCTCGCCGCTGAGATGCGCCATCAGCATGAAGAATGCGATCCCCGTGCCGGTGCCGAGAATGACGATGGCGCCGAGCACGTGGAGATATTTGACCAGGAAATACAGCGTCATCGTGTCCTGCTAGTTCGGCGGCATCGGATGCGTCGACCGACGAGTCGTTGTCAGCGCCTTCAACAACAAATTCGCCGCCAGTGCCACGCCGTCGTCGTGCTCGATCATCCAATGCCCCTCCGCGCCGGAAGCTGGCAACAGCTTGAAGCCCGCCCGGCCTCCGGCCGAATTGAAGGCCTCCGCGAGCCGACGCGAAAGCGCTGGTGGAAAGTAGCTGTCATTGGTCGCGACCAGCCACGTGACCGGAGCACGCGCGCCGAGTCCGAACACGCGGGCCGTATCGAGCAGGCGCGCCTCTGCACAGACGCGCCCTGGCACGTCGTCGGCATGGCCGCCACGGCCGGGTGCGAACACGATGATTGCCGAGACGATCTGCGGCGGCTGATCGGCGAGTGCCAGTGCGCCCCAGCCGCCGGCCGAATGGCCGATGACGACGGCGCCGCCCTTCGCCGCGAACGGCTGCTCGCGCATGTAGGCGAGCGCGCGCGAAATCTGCGCCGCCGTCGCGCGTCCTGCCTTCTCGTAGTCCGCGTCGGCGCAGCCGCCCTGGTCTTCGACATAGGGACCGCCGGTGCGGCCGTGCCCGAGCCGCTCCGGGACCAGCACGGCATAGCCCCGGCCGACCAGGAGACGCGCCAGCGCCGTGTAGGTGGGCTGCGGCAGCTGTGCCCGCCACAGCGGATTCTGCGTCGAGGCATGCGCGATCACCGCCAGCGGAAACGGTCCATCGCCAGCAGGCCGATAGAGGATCGCATGCGCGGGAATTTCTGGCTCGATCGACGGAATCAGCCATTGCTGCCGGCGCGCCGGCTCGGTTTCGGGCGACGCGGGACCGAACGGCTGTGCCGTTGCGCCGGCTGCTACTGACAGGACGACCAGCGCGAGCAACCATGAGACGCAGCGAAGCAGCACCATTCAGCCGAACGGGAAGATGTTGAGCCCGCGCCACACTAGCCGAGGCCGCGGCCCGTCGGATGCGATTTCTCGTTCGACGTATGAACGCGCGGTGACAGGGCACCGCCGACCCTCAACAATGTTGCGAAATTGTCCCTTTTCGGCACAGCTTTCCGCCACGGTGATGCCGAAAGTCCACAGGTTAACCGATCTTTAACGTGGCACCTTGAAGGCGGACCGCCGACTTGCTTTGATCCACTCATGAGCACAACCCTGATCGAAGTCCGTCCGGCCAAGGCTGCAGATGCGGCTGCGGTGGCGTCAGCCCATGATGAAGCCTGGCGTTCCGCCTACCAGGGGATCATCCCTGGCGCAGAGCTGGAGAAGCTGATCAACCGGCGCGGCCCCCAATGGTGGGACAGCGCGATCCGCAAAGGCAGCCGCGTCAGCGTGCTGGTGTTCAACGACAAGGTCGCAGGCTACGCGAATTACGGCCGCAATCGCGCCCGCAGCCTGCATTTTGACGGCGAAGTCTACGAGCTTTATCTGCGACCGGAATTTCAGGGGCTGGGGTTCGGTCGCCGGCTCTTTCAGTCCGCCAAGCGCGACCTCGCGCAGAGCGGCCTGAAGAGCATGGTGGTGTGGGCGTTGTCCGACAACGATCCCGCCACCGAGTTCTACCGCGCCTTGGGCGGCCGGATGGTCGCGCGGTCGTCGGAGCGCTTCGGGCCGAAGTCGCTCGACAAGGTTGCCTTTGCCTGGACCAACTGAGCCTGGACCGGCTGTGCTCTGGGCGCGTTAAGCGTTAACGCGCCGGTGAATTGAACTGAAAGTGTTGGCTTGAGGTAGCTGTTGCGCAGCCGCGATTTTTTTGCGACTGCGAATGCCAGCGCTCATTCCTCGGGCGTCCGACCCTGAAACGTTCAAGTTCTACGGAGCATCCATGCGCATCGACGCCATCCCGATCGGGAAAGATCCGCCGCGCGAGGTCAACGTCGTCATCGAAGTGCCGGTCGGCGGCGAGCCGATCAAGTACGAGCTCGACAAGGAAGCCGGCACGCTGTTCGTCGACCGCTTCCTCTATACGGCGATGCGCTATCCCGGCAATTACGGCTTTATCCCGCACACGCTGTCCAATGACGGCGATCCCTGCGACGTGCTGGTCGCCAACACCCGCGCGATCGTGCCGGGCGCGGTGATGAGCGTGCGTCCGGTCGGCGTGCTGCTGATGGAGGACGAGGCCGGCGGCGACGAGAAGATCATCGCTGTGCCGTCCTCGAAGCTGACCCAGCGTTACGACAAGGTCCGCACCTACAGCGACCTGCCGGACATCACGCTGCAGCAGATCCAGCACTTCTACGAGCACTACAAGGATCTCGAGCCCGGCAAATGGGTGAAGGTGCTGCGCTGGGGCAATGCCGACGACGCCCACCAGCTGATCGCCGAGGGCATCGCGCGCGCCAAGGCGGCGAAGAAGTAAAACGATTGACGTCATCCCGGGGCAGCCGCGCAGCGGCTGAACCCGGAATCTCGAGATTCTCAGGTGCGCAACTGCGCACCTCAGCTCGATGCTGCGCATCGCCCCGGAATGACGGTGAGCTCAGACCGCCGGCTTCGGCAGCCCGGCAATGGCGCAGGCGGCGCGCAGCGTGTTCACCAGCAGGCAGGCCACGGTCATCTGGCCGACGCCGCCCGGCACCGGCGTGATCGCGCCGGCGACCTCCGACACCTCTGCATAGGCGACATCGCCGACCAGCCGCGTCTTGCCCTCGGCCGTCGGGATGCGGTTGATGCCGACGTCGATCACGGTCGCGCCCGGCTTGATCCAGTCGCGCTTCACCATCTCCGGGCGGCCGACGGCGGCGTAGACCAGATCGGCGCGCGCGGTCAGCGCCGGCAGGTCGCGCGAACGGGAATGCGCGATGGTCACCGTGGCGTTCTCGTTGAGCAGCAACTGCACCAGCGGACGGCCGACCAGGTTGGAGCGGCCGATCACGATCGCGTTCAGGCCCTCCAGCGAGGCGTGAATGGTCTTGCTGAGGATGATGCAGCCGAGCGGCGTGCATGGCGCCAGCGCCGGCTGCCCGCCGGCGAGGCGGCCGGCATTGTGCGGATGCAGCCCGTCGACGTCCTTCGCCGGATCGATCGCATTGATCACGACCTCGGTCTCCAGCCCCTTCGGCAGCGGCAGCTGCACCAGGATGCCGTGCACGGCGGGATCGCGGTTGAGCTTGCCGATCAAGGCCAGCAGCGCGTCCTGCGACACGTCGGCCGGCAGTCTGTGCTCGAACGAGGCCATGCCGGCCGCCTGGGTCTGGGTGTGCTTGCTGCGGACATAGACCTCGGACGCCGGGTCGTTGCCGACCAGCACCACGGCCAGCCCTGGCGTCAGGCCATGTTCGCGCTTGACCCGCTCGACCTCACGGGCGACTTGCGCGCGCAGATCCGCCGCAATCACTTTTCCATCGATGATGCGCGCCGTCATGTCTGCTCTCTGCCTCGTCGTTCGCCGCTGGTCGCACGAGCGCGGCCCGCTCTAGGATTTCCCGGTCGGCTTATGGGCTGCAATGAGGTCGCGCAAGGCCTGATCGAGCTTGGCGGGATCGCCATCGATGGCAACCTGCTTCAGCCGCGAGGTGGTGCCCGAGGTGATTCGCACCGAGGCCTTGGTGACGCCGATCGCCTTGGCGAGCAGCTCGGTCACCGCGCGATTCGCCTCGCCGCCGTCGGCGATGGCCCGGACGCGGACCTTGAGCACGCTGCGGCCGTCGGACAGCGTTTCGACGCCGTCAATCGCGTCGCGGCCGCCGCGCGGCGTGACGCGCAGCGCGACGGTGAGACCGTCAGCGGCGGCGCGCCAGGGCTCCATGGCGGGCGGCCAGGCCGATCAGAACACGAATGGATAGATGTAGTAGGTGATCACGCGCTGGATCAGCATGATGATGAGGATCAGGATGATCGGCGAGATGTCGAGGCCGCCGAGATTGGGCAGCATGCGGCGGATCGGCGCCAGCACCGGCTCGGTGATTCGGTACAGGAACTCGGCCACGGCGGAGACGAACTGATTGCGCGTGTTGACGACGTTGAACGCGATCAGCCACGACAGAATCGCCGAGGCGATCAGCAGCCAGACATAGAGGTCGAGAACGATCAGAACGATGTCGAGAACGGCACGCATGCGGGTCCACTCGGGGGCGAGGTCGCGAATTCGACCTGTGACGACCGCTAGATATCGGTTCCCCCCGGCGCAAACAAGGGAAGGTGCCCGTCAAGGCTAACGGCCGATGTGACCGTTCTTGACTTGACCTCGGCACCCACTGTAAATGGCGCCCGATCTGCCGGCCGCCTTTTCCCAACATCGAAGCGGTCGTGTTACGGGGCCATAGCTCAGCTGGGAGAGCGCGTCGTTCGCAATGACGAGGTCGGCGGTTCGATCCCGCCTGGCTCCACCAACCTTCGCTCGCTTCGCGAGCTTCGGCTCGGCAAGCCGATTTCAACAATTCGATAGCGAAGGTTGCCACGCCATAGCCCGAAGGGCGGCGGCGGGCCGTCGTCCGCAGCCGCGCAAGTAGCCTGAAGGGCGAAGCCGGGCTGTTTCAGCATCGCCCAAGCCAATCCGCTCAAATCACCGGTCCTACTCCGCAGCCTCCGCCATCGCTGCCACCGGCTCGCGTGCCAGCCAGCCATCCAGAAAATGCGCCAGCCAGGCCCGCTCGGCGGCGTCATGCACGGCGCGGCCCTCGAAATGATGGTGGCGCAGGCGGGCGCCGGGCGTGTCCAGCCGGGCATGGCCGCGGGTGGTCCAGCGGCACATCATCGCGTAGGTCACGTCGGGGTGGAACTGCAGCCCGGTGGCGTTCTGGTATTGATAGGCCTGGACCGGAAAATCGCCGCCCTCGGCGAGCAGCTCGGCGCCGTCGGGCAGGTCGAAGCCTTCGCGGTGCCAATGATAGACATGGTCGGGCCAATGCGGGCACAGCTTGCGTCCGGCCCGGGTCGGGCGAATCGGATAATAGCCGATCTCGGCGCGCCCCTGCGGATGCGGCGCCACCTCGGCGCCGAGCTGGATCGCCAGCATCTGCGCGCCCAGGCAGATCCCGAGAAACGGACGCTGCTCCCGCAGCGGCACCTCGATCCAGTCGATCTCGCGGCGGACGAAATCATCCGGATCGTTCGCGCTCATCGGACCGCCGAAAATAACGGCACCCGAATGCCCATCGAGCGTCTCCGGCAGCGGATCGCCGAACCGCGGCCGGCGGATGTCGAGCGGATAGCCGCGGGCGCGCAGCGCATTGCCGACCCGGCCGGGGCTCGAGGTTTCCTGGTGCAGGATGATGAGGACCGGCCGATGCGGCGTAGCCGCCATGGCCGGCTTCGGATGGAGCTGCCGAACGTCCGCCTGGGGCCCGTTCGGATGGAACGAAGGGTCTTGCCTGAGCATCACCTGGCGATCATAGCTAAGCAAAGGTTAACGGCGCGTGAGCGAGCGCACATTGCAAAGCAAGGGCCGGGCCAGCGCGATCAGCTCCGCTTCAATTGCAGCCGCCCGACCGCATCGAGGATGAAGCCCCGCGGGAACCAGCGCAGCAGGAACGGTACGATCTTGATGCCGAGCCCGGGCAGCACCACGCGCTTGTCGGCCATCAGGCCGCGGTAGCCGGCCTCTGCCACCGCCTTGGGCGAGACGTTGAGGATCACCGAATCCACGCCCGGTTTGAACCCGGCGCGATCCTGGAATTCCGACGGCACCGGACCGGGGCACAGCACGGTGACCCGGACGCCATGCGGCGCCATCTCCTTGCGCAGCGCCTCGGTGAACGAGATCACATAGGCCTTGGAGGCGTAATAGACCGCCATGCCGGGCCCCGGCAGGAACCCGGCCACCGAGCCCAGATTGAGAATGCCGCCCTTGTTGCGGATCAACTGCTCGGAAAAGCGCAGCGACAGCTCGGTCAGGGCGCGGACATTCACCGAGATCATGTCCAGCTGCTCGGCGCGGTCGAGCTGCACCGCCTTGCCGAACAGGCCGAAGCCGGCATTGTTGACCAGATATTCCAGCTCCACGCCGGCGGCGGCCAGCGCGGCCTCGATGGTCGCCCCGGCGTCGGCGGAGGTGAGATCACAGGGGATCACCAGCGGCGCCGGGCCGCCTTTGGCCGCGATCTCCTGCGCCAGCGCGGCGAGCCGGTCTTCGCGCCGGGCCGTCAATGCGAGCCGGTGCCCGTTCGCGGCAAACACGCGCGCCAATTCGCTGCCGATCCCGGCCGACGCACCCGTTACCAGCGTGACACGTTCACCCACAATCCTGCTCTTCGATCACAATCCACACATCATCCAATAGCGGCGGACGAGAGCATAGGCGGACGGGAACATGCAAGACGCCGCGATCGGCAGTCCTGCACCAGATTGCAGTAATAGTTTCGGATTCACATAGGTTTAAATGCAGGGGCGAGGTCCGGAACAAAATTAAAGTTTGTTCATCTCCGGATCACGCCGGTTCCGGCCGAGACAGAGCGGTTCACGCGGGAGCGCCGGACTTGCGCGCCGCGACCCGGTGCTTGATGTCGATGCGGTCATGCGTGGAGATGCCGAGCAGCTCCGAGGCGCGCCAGACCACATTGTCCTCGAACTCGGTCACCTTGCCGTCGGCGAACACCAGCTCCCACATCATCTCGACGATGCGCAGGCGGCCGGCTTCATCGACCTCGCGCATGATCACGCTGGTGAAGCGATAGAGATCGACCGCTTCGCCCTCGGCCAGCATGGCCTGGGCGATCAGCCGGTCGGCGGAGCCGTGGTCGAGCCCGAAGCGCAGCTCGATCAGGCCGTGCAGCTTGCGCCGCTCGATCTCGCTCGGCTCGCCGTCCAGCGAGATCACGTGGATCAGCAGCGCGGTTGCCGCCAGCTGATAGCTGTTGTCGTCGAAGGCCGGGGTTTCGTGCGGCGAAACCACGTCGGCGATGAATTGGCGCAGTCCTTCGAGCATGACGTCCTTCGCTGTTGGATCCCTTGGCGGCCGCAAGCCGGTCGGCAACTGCTCATTATATGCAAATGCCACGCGCCGCCGGCAATCCGCCGCGGCCTGCGCAGCGCATGACATTTCGGTAAGGCCTCAGGGGATTTCGTACACCATCATCCGGTCGGCGATGCCGCGCAGCGCCGCGTGCTTCTGGATCGGCGCGATCTTTGCGCTGCGCAGGATGTCGGCGACGCCCGGGCTCTCGATCACCGGCGCGGTGAGGTGGATCTCCTGCGCGGTCGACAGGCTCTGCACGCGGGCGGCGATGTTGACGGTCTGGCCGAAATAGTCCTGGCGGTCGTTCAGCATCACCGCGAGGCACGGCCCCTCATGGATGCCGATCTTGACCACGAGGTCCTCGGTGCCCCGCTCGGCGTTCAGCCGCTGCATCGCCGCGCGCATGCGCAGGCCCGCGGCGAGCGCATGCTCGGGCTTGATGAAGGTCGCCATCACGGCGTCGCCGATCGTCTTCACCACCGCGCCCTTCTCGGCGTTGATGATCTCCAGCAGCGCGCGGAAATGGGCGCGCACCAGGTCGAACGCCGCGAGGTCGCCGACGCGCTCATACAGCGCGGTCGAGCTCTTGAGGTCGGTGAACAGGAAGGTCAGCGAGGTGATCTTCAGCCGCTGGTCGATGTTGAGATTGTCGGCCTTGAACACGTCGCGGAAGGTCTGGTTGGACAGGATGCGCTTGGCGGTCAGGAACGGCCGGCGCTTGCCGAGGAGATGGTGGAGCGCATCGCCGGCGATGAACACCGTCGGCAGCGTCCGGACGCCGGCCTGATTGTCGAGCGCCAGCCGCAGCGGGCCTGGACGCAAGGTGACCGAACCGGTCGGAGGATGCGTCTTGTTGAACAGCAGCCCGAGTTGCTGGCGCTCCCTGGTCGGCTCGCCCTGAACGTCGATGAAATGCGCAGAATGCGTCACCGGCTCGAAGATGATGATGAAATCCGACGGGAGCTGCAGCGATAGCACCGCCTTCTCGCCGGCCGGCAGCTCGAGGGCATCGAGGGTCACTTGCTCGCTCAGCGAAGCAAAGGACTCCCGATCGAGGTCGATGCCGGAGCTCCAGAAGATCTGCTTGTAATACTCCCAGAGCGTCAGCGTGTTGGGATCGTGGGCTGCGATGCGCCTGACCTTGGAGGTCACGGTGAAGGCAACCTCGACCTGCTCGTCGACGGAGGGCTCGTAGCCGCACGCGCATAATCCGCAATGGTAATCGTCATGGCGGAGGGATTTCAGCGTGGCGTGCGCATCGAGCACGCCGCTGCAGCCGGGACACAGGACGTTCCAGGTGAGATCGAACAAGCCGATCCGTGCCGCATGGAGGAAGCCGGAGATGACCTGCTCCTCGTCGAGACCTGCGCGCGCGGAGAACTCGAGGGCGTTGATACGGTTGAGCTCGTGATCTTCGCCCGACTCGATCAGCCGTATGATCGCGTCGGCGACGGCCGGATGGGCGGTCTGCTTCAGAACCGAAAGCTGGGCCTGGATGTCGCTCATGCCCGGCTAAGATGGGACTTGGCAAACCCGCAAGCAAGTGCCGAGCGTGGCTGCCGCGTGGCGGTCAGACCTCCATCCTGGGCGTGATCTTGAACAGCGGCGACCGGTCCGGCTGCGTCGTCACCACGCCCACCGGCAGCACCGGCGCGCGGTCGACGAGCTCGATCCTGAAGGCGCCGACCAGCCGCGCCAGCGCCAGCACGGCTTCGACGAGCGCGAAATGCGCCCCGATGCAGACCCGCGCGCCGGCCCCGAACGGCAGATAGGCGAAGCGCTCCGGCGGCGGCGCGCCCGGCACGAATCGCTCGGGCTTGAAGGCGTTGGGGGCATCCCACAGCTTCTCGTGCCGGTGCAGCAGCCACGGCGAGATCAGCACGACGTCGCCGCGCTTCACGGGGAACGCGGCGATCCGGTCCGGGCCGCCGGCCGCGCGCGCGATCAGGAACGCGGGCGGATAGAGCCGCAATGTCTCGTCCAGCACGGCGCGCGTGAACGGCAGTTGATCGGGGTCGCTGAGATCGGTCGCGGCGCGCGCCTCCTGCGCCAGCCTGTCCTGATTGGCTGGATCGAGCGCGATCAGATACAGCGCCCAGAACAGTGCCGTTGCCGTGGTCTCATGGCCGGCGAGGATCATGGTCGCGACCTCGTCGGCGAGTTGTGCGTCGGTGAACGCCGCGCCGGTCTCGGGATCGCGTGCCGCGCCCATCAGGTCGAACAGGTCGCGCGGCGGTGCGTCCTCCAGCTTGCCGGCGGCGCGGCGCTCCGCCATCAGCATGGCGACGAAGGCGGTCCAGCGCTTGCGGAACCGCCGGCGCGCGACATCGCGCGGTGTCGGCCAGGACAGCGGCAGCACGATGTCGAGCAGATGCGGGCTGGCCAGCCGCGCGCCATATTCGTAGACGAAATCGCGCAGGGTGGCGCCGTGGCGGCCCATCTCGAACGAGAACATCGTGCGGCCGGCGATGTCGAGCGTCATGCGCTGCATGATCTCGCGCAGGTCGAGCGGCTGCCCGCACTGCTGCCTCAGCCTGGTGACGGTCTCGTCGCTCACCGCGACCATGTGCGGGATGAGGCCGGAAACGGCGCGTGGCGTGAAAGCCGGCGCGAGCGTCCGGCGCTGGTGCTTCCACGCCTTGCCTTCGGCGATCAGCAGCCCCTCGCCGAGCACCGGACGCAGCACGCGGATGGCGCCGACGGTGCGGCCGTAGTTCTCCCAATTGTCGACCAGCACATGCTTGATCGTATCGGGCGTATTGAGAATGTAGCTGGAGCTGCCGAAGAAGCGGCCGCGAATGATGTCGTCCTCATAGGCGCGCTGGCTCCAGGTCGCGATCGCGTTGTCGCCCATCATCAGCACGCGGCGCAGCGCGCCCATGCTGTCCGGCGCCCGCGGCGGTGTTGGCGGTATCAGCGGCAATCGTGCCTGCGGCAGATAATGGACGTCGGCGGTACTCATTCACGGCCTCTTGACGCTGTCACGAGCCTGGAACCATCGATCGGCTGCATTGCGACCAACCGAGCCCCCGGCTGCAGGCCGCGCCGGGCCGCCGCGCAGGGACGGTCTTCTGCCAGAGGTAACGCTGTCATCTCGCTCGCAATGCGAGAGGGAGAGCGCGATTCCGCGCTCTTCGAGGCTGTGATGTACCATCATACTCCGGCAACTAATTAGTCAGCTCGATCATCGCAATCCTGCTCTCCGATGCTGGCCAAAGACGGGCGGCGATGCGTTCCTCGTTGAACAGTCCAGTGACGCTGCGTCCGACGTCGCCCGCCGGCAGCCGCAATGTCGTTGCGGCATCGGTCGGTATTCCCTTCTGTATGTCGGCAGGTTCCTTGCCGTCGAGCAGCACGATGTCGCGGGGCAGGCCGAAATAGCCGCGCGGCCTGATCATGATGAGGATCGCTCCAGCGCCGGCATCGGCCTTGCCGAGCGGCCGCGCCGCGCGCAGATGCACGACGTCGGACGAACGCGGGAATGGCGAGCGGTAGAAATGCGTGATCGGCGCGCCCGGCGAAGTCAGCACGATCTCGAGATAGGACGTCGGATCGACCTCCGCGGGACCCCAGCGTCCGTCGGCGCCGGTCTGGCCGCGATACACCGGCTCGCCATTGCGTGCGCCGGTCTCGCTCGAGACGCGATAGACCTCCACGCTTGCGCCCGCCACCGGGCGATTGGTCGGCGCGCCGCCCGGCGTTGCCGTCACGAGGCCGCTGATCCGCACCTGCGGCTCCGGCTGGATCGCGATCTGCGTCGGCTCTCGGCCGGCGATGAACTTATAGATCTCCCGGAACGCGCGCGGATGGAACGCCACCTCGCGATGGTCGAGCGCGCCGATCACCAGATTGGTCGCGCCTTTCAGCGCCGGCCCCTCGGCGGTGATGCCGGTGGGGACACCGGGCTTGCCGACGAGGCGGCCGTCAGCCTGGGCATATTTGTCGAGGCCATCGCTGCGCAGCGTCAGGAAGGCGGTGCCCTCCGTCACCTCGCTGTCGCCGGCATTCAATCCGCGCAGGAACGGGCCGCGGCCGTTGAACTCGCTGCCGGGGCTATCCTCCCAGTCGAACACGCCATGATTGGGCGTGCCGCACAGCACGGCATGACTGACATCGGCGCCGCCGCCGTTCTTCACCACGTTGCGGATCGCGTTGCCGCCGCGCGAGCTGCCGACCAATGCGATGCGCGCCGCGCCCGTGCGCTCCTTGAGCGCCTTGATCGCTTCGGTCAGCTCGCGGCGCTGATCCTCGGTCGACGAGCGGCTCGGCTGCGCCACGGAATCGTCGTTGCGCGCCAGCGGGTCGGTGAAGTCCAGCGCAGCGAGGCGCGTGCGCGGCACGCCGTCGGATTCCATCCGCCACAGCGTGGTCATCCATAGCGCCGCGTGATCGCCATTGCCGTGGACGAACAGCACAGGCGGCATCTCGCCGGCCGCGGCTGCCGCCGTTTGCGCGCGCGCTGGTAAGGTCAGGCCGCTCGTGAGCAGGGGCAAGGTTCCCATGCTCTTCAAAATGGTGCGGCGCGTCAGATTCATCGGCGGTCTCCCTTTGGTCTTGTTCATGTCGTGTTCGTTGGCCGCGGTCCCTGATGCGAGCGCTCTGGGCACTGGACAGCGGCAGACATTCGCAGGCATCACATAGGTCCGGCCGGAATCAAGCGATAGTTCGATGCGATCTTATCGGAGGCGACCTGGCGACGTGGACGGACCCGCATGAATGCGCCGCAGAAACGTGAGCTGTTCGCGGCCGAGAGCATCGCCGCGCCGCTCCGGCACGCGGTGTTCCGCCGCATCTGGCTGGCGAGCCTGCTGTCGAACCTGGGCCTGCTGATCCAGGCGGTGGGCGCCGCCTGGGCGATGACGCAGATGACGTCGTCGGCCGACAAGGTGGCGCTGGTGCAGACCGCCTTGATGCTGCCGGTGATGTTCATCTCGATGCCCGCCGGCGCGATCGCCGACATGTATGACCGGCGCATCGTCGCGCTGGTCGCGCTCGTGGTGGCGCTCGGCGGCGCCACCACCCTGACGGTGCTGGCATGGTACGGGCTGGTGACGCCCGAGCGCCTGCTGGCGCTGTGCTTCGTCATCGGCAGCGGCATGGCGCTGATGGGGCCGGCCTGGCAATCCTCGGTCAGCGAACAGGTGCCGCCGGAGACGCTGCCGGCCGCGGTCGCGCTGAACGGCATCAGCTACAACATCGCGCGCAGCTTTGGACCGGCGATCGGCGGCGTCGTGGTCGCGGCCGCCGGCGCGGTCGCGGCGTTCGCGGCCAATGCGCTGCTGTATCTGCCGCTGCTCGCGGCGCTGTTCCTGTGGCGGCGCGTGGTGGAGCCGAGCCGGCTGCCGCGCGAGCCGCTCAACCGTGCCATTGTCTCCGGCGTCCGCTACATCGTCCATTCGCCGTCGATCCGGATCGTGCTGATCCGCACGCTGGTCACCGGCATCATCGGCGGCTCGATCTCGGCGCTGATGCCGCTGGTCGCGCGCGACCTGCTGCATGGCGGCGCGCAGACCTACGGCATCATGCTCGGCGCCTTCGGCATGGGCGCGGTGGTCGGCGCGCTCAACATCGGCGAGATCAGGAAGCGGCTGTCGGGCGAGGCCGCGATCCGCACCTGCGCGCTCACCTTGGGCGCGGCCACCGCGGCCGTCGCGCTCAGCACCGCGCCGGTGCTGACGGCGGCGGCGCTCGTCATCGCCGGCGCGGTGTGGATGCTCGCGGTGGCGCTGTTCAACATCGGCGTGCAGTTGTCGGCGCCGCGCTGGGTCGCGGGCCGCGCGCTGGCGGCATTCCAGGCGGCGATCTCCGGCGGCATCGCGATCGGCAGTTGGGGCTGGGGACGTCTCACCGACGCCGCCGGCGTCGAGGTCGCGCTGCTGGCGTCGGGAGCGCTGATGATGGTGTCGCCGCTGCTCGGCCTGTGGCTGCGGATGCCGCCGATCGGCGCCCGCAATGAGGACGGCGAGACCCTGGCCGATCCGGAGGTGCAGCTCGAGCTGACGCCGCGCTCGGGCCCGCTGGTGGTCGAGATCGAGTACCGCGTCGCCGAGGACAATGCCCGCGCCTTCCACGACCTGATGCAGGACGTCCAGCTCAGCCGCCAGCGCAACGGCGCCTATGGCTGGTCGATCGCGCGCGACATCGCCGATCCCGAGCTCTGGACCGAGCGCTATCACTGTCCGACCTGGATCGACTATCTGCGCCAGCGCAACCGCTCGACCCGCGCCGAGCGCGAGCTGCACAAGCGCGCGATCGATTTCCACATCGGGGCCGACCCGGTGCGCATCCGCCGCATGCTGGAGCGGCCATTCGGCTCGGTCCGCGCCAAGGAGGACATCGACCGCACCGCCGAGCAGGCGCCGGCCGTGGCGACCGGGGCTCGCAGCGGGCCTTAGTTGGGCGCTTACTGCCCGTGCTCGGTCAGCACCTTGTCGCAGGCCTTGGACAGCTTGGCGCGGTGTTCCTTGAGACAGGCCAGCACCGCCTGGTCGCCGTTGTTCATCACGGCGCGGCAATGCCGTGACACGTCGCGCGCGCACGCGTCCTGACCGGGCTGCTGCTGGGCCGAGGCGGTCGACGCGATCAGCACCAGGGGGATGATCAGTGTGAGTTTGTTCATGACTGGCGCCTCGCTCCCGGCATTGAAGGTTTGGCGGCGCTTTTAGTGCTCACAACCGGGCCTCGCAAGCGCCCCGGTCGCAGCCGGGGCGCGCAGGCGGGAGCCGGAAGCGTTCTCAATTGGCGTCGCCCGCCTCGGCGACCTTGCCGTTGCGCCTGGACAGCTCGCGGTCGAGCACGACGCGGCAGCCGGAGCTCAGCGACGAGCGGTTCTTGATCATGCAGGCGGTGATCGCCGGGATGTTAGGGATCTCGCTGCTGCACAGCCGGAAGGCGTCGCCGGTGCACATCTGCTGCGCCTCGGCGCTGAAGGCGAAGCTCGCGGTCGAGGACAAGGTCGAGACGGCGGCAAGGCTGACGACCGTCAGGACGGCCTTGCGCAGCAGGTTGGTCGAATTCGTCATGGCTGGCTCCCATTGGCGCCGCATGTCGCGGGCCGCGTTTCAATGCGCCCATCATGGTCCGATCCCGCTCGAGCAACCGTGATGCCGGTCACGCCAGATCCGGCGGCTCAACCCTGCCCGGCAGGTTCGGCAGGCCGATGGCCGCGGCGACATGTCGCTCCGGTCAACTGCCGGTCTCGCGCCGGCATCATCCTGGAAATCTTGGCTGATCCTGCCCGTGTTGGCACCGCGTTAAGGATTCGTTGGCACTAATGGAAGCTAATCGAAGCAGGCGGACAGCGTTGCGTCCGCCATCGAGTGTCTCGCGTTTTCGGGAAGAGTAACCATGCGTCATGCGTTAGGCTTGCTGCTGGCCACCGTCGTCGCGGCGTTGGCGATCACCGGTGTCTGGTACTACGTATCGAAGCCCAGCGCCGCCAAGGCCGCCGCGCAGAGCGCAGCGGCGAAGCCGTCCGAGCCGGCGCCGCCTCCGGCGCGCGTCGCCGCCAAGGCCAGCGCGAAGGATGATGTCGAGACCACCGGCACCATTCCCACGCGTACGGCCGCAAGCGTGCCGGCGCCGGTGCAGCCCAGATCGACCTGCGCCAATCCGGACGCGCTCGGCATCTCCCGCACCGTCATGGTCGACACGTCAGGTGGCCCCGGCTTCGGCCTCGACCATTTCAAGCAGTTCGACTTCCTCGCCGACCGCGAGGTGGTGCTGACCTTCGATGACGGCCCGTGGCCGGTCAACACGCCGGCCGTGCTGAAGGCGCTGGCCGACGAATGCACCACCGGCATCTTCTTCTCGATCGGCAAGCACGCGACCTATCATCCGGAGATCCTGCGTCAGGTGCTGGCCGCCGGTCACGTGGTCGGCGTGCACACCTGGTCGCACGCCAATCTCAACGGCAAGAAGATGACCGACGAGATGGCGAAGGAGGAGCTGGAGAAGGGCTTCAGCGCGGTGAAATTTGCGCTGGGCACCAACCCCGCGCCGTTCTTCCGCTTCCCGCAGTTGCAGCACCGGCCGTCGGCGGTGGCCTATCTCGGCAGCCGCAACATCGCGATGTTCTCCTGCGACGTCGACAGCTTCGACTTCCGCTCCAAGGACGCCGACCAGGTCGTCAACACCGTGATGACCGGGCTCGACAAGAAGGGCAAGGGCATCATCCTGATGCACGACTTCCAGAAGAACACCGCGCTCGCATTGCCGACCTTGCTGCGGCGACTCAAGGCTGGCGGCTACAAGGTGGTCGCGATGAAGCCGAAGGGCACGCTCGACACGCTGCCGGAATATGACGCGATGATCGGCCAGGATCCGAAGCTGCCGACCACGATGACCAATGCGCGGCCGATCTCGAGCGTGATCCAGACCATCTCGCAGTGATGGCTGCATGACCTCTGCGCGCGAAAGGCCGGGCGTTCGCCCGGCCTTGTTCGTTTGTCCTCTGTTGCCGGCCGCTCACCAATAGATGCCGTGGCGATGCAGCTCGCGGACGATGCGGGCTTCGGTCCACTTGTTGCGGCGCGTCCGGTCCGAGCGCGCCGATGTCGACCGCCGCGATGATCGCTGCACCGAGCCCGGCTGCGGTGCCGGCGCCGCGGTGGCGGCGGGCTGCGGCGGCGACGGTGCGGCGGCCGGGGCCGCTGGCGCAACCGGTGGCGCGGCGGGCGGGTCGATGGGCTGGGTCTGGGCCGCGACGGCCGGAACGGGCGCCGGGGTGACGGTGACCTCGCCGGCCTGCTGAACGTAGGTCGGACGCGGCGCCCGCGCGGCGGCGTCGTTCGACGACAGCGACAGGCTGCGTGTTCCCTCGGCCTGCGCGACCGTGGCGGAGGCGAGCACCATGGCTCCGATCAGGATCATCTTGCGCATCGAGTAAGCTCCCCTTTGTTGACTGCGGGAACGTTTAGGCGCCGGCGTGGCGGTCCGATGTGACCCCCGTCACAGTCGGCATTGCGCGCGAATGGAGCCGGGTGCCGGCACACGGCAGTGCGGATCGGCGCACCATCTTTCTCGAAACCTTTCCGCCGTCGCGCCGACGTCCGTTCAGGACGAGGGGAGCTCGGGACGAGCCCATCCGGACATCCACCGGCCGCAGCCCTTGGGCGGTGGGCACCGCGGCGATCCGGCACACCCGGCTGTGGCTACCAAATTACCGTCATGACGAGGTGCTCCCATGATACCGGTGAGATGCTGGACTTGAGGTATGATTGTATGCCTATGTACTGTTCGTTGGTGCTGTTCAGAAGATTCGCCGAATCCGATAGGGAGAGCGATCGATTCGGAGGAAGGATGCGCGCATGCGCCGGGTGATCGTTGCAGTGTTCTTGGCGGCCGTGACCCTGCTGGCCGCCAGCGGGCAGGGCCGGGCGCAGTCCGGCGACGACGTCGAGGAGATCTACATCGCGCGGAGCGTGCGCCAGGGCCGTGTCGTGCCGTCGGATTTCTGCGCGCCGACCAAGACCGGCTTCGCGCCGGCGCTGGAGGATCAGCTCTCGATCCGCTCCGTCGGGGTCCGGCCGGCTGACGGCCGCATGACCGAGACCGGCGACAAGAGCATTGGCGAGATGCGGGTCTGTATCGGTCAGGCGATGGATCCGACCCTGCTCGGCACCTACACCGAAGGCCAGCTCAACGGCATCGCATTCACCGGCATCGGCGATTGCCGGCTGGTGCGCGGCAATCTGCCGGAGGACGGCCTGCTCACCCACCGCTGCTTCCTGGCGCTGTCGGGCTTGCCTGAGCCGTATGTCGGCGGCTTCCTGGTCTCGAGCTCGCTGTATTCGAAGACGCCGTTCGGCACGGAAAGTTCGCCGCCAGGCTACGCCCAGGCCGGCATCCTGATCATCCGCCTGTGGAAGAAGCGACTGCCCTGAGGCAGCCGCCTTCGATCGCCGTCCCGACCAGCGCTCAGGCCGGCGAGAAGGTCTGCACGAAGGCGCGGACGGTCGCGGACACCTTGTCCTCCGAGACGTGCCAGGCAGCGCCGTCGTCGGCGGCGAAGAAGCTCGACGCGTTCGAGCCGGCCCAGCGGAACACCTCGAACGACGGCCAGTACCAGATGTCCGCGAGGTTCGAATTGTTGACGACCTCGTGCGCGACCAGCCGCATCGTGCTCTTCGACAGGCAGTCGGCCTGCACCACCGATTCATATTCGAACGAGGTCAACAGCGGCACCGGCGACACGGTGACGATCACCTTGATGTCCGGCCGGATGCTGCGGATGAACTCGATCAGGTAGAGGACGTTGTCGACGTTCTCCTGCACGCTGGCGGTGCGGAACTTGTACTTCTCCGCCAGCGCCCGCGAGTTCAGCGCGGTCGGCCGCGGCAGCACGAAGGCGCCGGTCTCGCGGTCGAAGAACGCCGCGGCGACGCCAAGCGTCAGGATGAACACGTCGGCCTGCTTGATGACCCCCAGCGTATTCTCCGGGCTCGATCCCGGCGGCAGCAGCTCGACGATGCGCTCGCGGATCTCGGGATCGATCTTGGCGCCGCGCAGCCAGTCGACGAACACGCGGTTGGCGAAGGTCGTGTTGATGTACTCCGAGATCTCCATGTGGTGGCTGTTGTAGCCGCTGTCATTGAGGCTCTTGGAGAGGTTGCGCGCGAAGCACGAGCCCATGGTGAAGAAGCGCGTGCTCTTGTCGAGAAACTTTGGCGCGGCGGCGAGGTTGACGGCGATGTGGCTGGTGATCAGCGTCTGCAGGTCGCCGAGGAAGTCCTTGGTCTCCGGATAGCGGCCGACCTTGGCGCGGCCTGCCTTGGCGTCCTTGACCTTGCCCTTCTTGGCGTTGGTGCGCGAAAGCTCCAGCGTCTCGCGGTTGAGCGGGTTGTCGTAGGCCGGGTTCAGCTTGATCGCCTTTTCGAGCGCGGCGACCGCCTCCTCGAACTCGTTGTTCTGGGTCAGGATCTCGCTGAGCGAGAAATAGTCGGCGGCCTCGTTGGAGGCTGCCGCGAGCTTGCGGAACAGCTCCATCGAGCGCGTGAACGGGCCGACATGGCTGCAGCGCACGGCGGCGCTGCGGATCAGGTGCAGATTGCCTTCGGTGGCCTGCTCGAAGATCTCGGGGTTCTCGTCGAGGATCGCCAGCATCATGTCGCGCGCCTCGGCGCGCTTCTTGTGCGAGCCGTCGTCGATCAGCTGCGCATAGATGAAGCGCGCGTTGATGTCCTTGGGGTCGAGCTCGAGCAGCTTCTGGAACGCGAGCTGCGCGCTGACGAAGTCCTTGTCCTCGATATATTTGTAGGCGAGCGTCCGGATCTGGCCGACGATGGATTGAAACTGCGTGTGGCTGTCGAGGGCAGTGGTGCTCATGTCGCGGGTTCGCCTTTGTCTCGCGTTGCGTCTTCGGCCGTTGGTCCGGTGCCGTAGCCGGCAACCGGTGCATCGCCAGTGCCGGTCGAATCGCCACGCGCGCAATTCAGACGCTGCGGGCGCTTCCTTCCGACCATGACCTCTGAATACTGATCGTCACCGGCCTGGCCGCTGACGTACGCCCGAGCGCGGCCGGCAAGTCTCGGATCGAACACCAGGAAACGCGGGGTCCGAAACGCCGCCTCTGCGGGAACTTTTCCCGCGGCTCGCGCCCGACGATGGCGCGATTTGGGTTAAGCAATTCTTAACCAGGGACACGGGCGGAAATGTTTGGAAACAATGCTGGTGCCGCGAGCGTGCGCCGCGCAATATCCGTCCGTGCAGGCGGCCCGTAGGTCATTGACGGTATCAAGGTAGTCCGTTTGAACGGCGCCTGGAATCAAAAGCAAGATCGCAGCTGCCAGGCTTTCGGCTCAACCTCACACTACCAATTCTCGAATGGCCGCCGCGGGGCGGAGGGAGCGAAGGCTTGTGCCGCAATAGGAGGTTGGCTCGCTTGGCCAAACGGACGGCATGCACGGCCAATCGTATCCAGCTCGAGAGCCGTGGCGTGTTACGCTGTTCGGGGCCACGTGATCCTCTCACACTTGCTTTTGTGGTACATGCGTTGGCCTCGCACTCGATGCCTGGACTGTTCCTGGGAAGTCAGACTAGCCCGCGCCTCGGCTCAGATAGGTACAGAGACTCGCGTACGATCATTGCAACCAATCGAAACTGGAGCTTCACGGCAGCCTTGGGGTTCAGCGACCAGAGTCGAGCGACAATCCCATCTAGGCCTGGCAAGCAGCAGAATCGGCCAGGGTTACGCCTTTGGCAGTTGCGCTGCAGCCGATTGCGCGCTGTGATGGGGAGACAATCTGAGGGCGAGGGATTCAATTCTACATGGCCGATGCGCGCCAGAGACTGGTTGGACTGTTGGATTATGTCGAGCAAGTCATCCGGCTCGACGAGCGCGTGGCGTTTCGGCTTTCTGAGTACCGGTTGCCGGACGGCAGTACATTCGCCATTTCGGCGGACAACACGCGTGATCTGCCGGGCGTGCGGCATGACCTTCAGGACGATGAAGGCGCGAGCTGGCTTGAGGTTGATCGCCTTGTTCGGAAGGACCCGCCACCCCGTCCGGACTCCATTCGTCCCTGGATCGCCGTATCGAGTGATCCGACCCAAGCGCCGGAGATACACCAGACGCGGATCGTGACGGTCTCCGCGCCTGAACGCGACGAAGCGATCGCCAAGGGCGAGGTTCGACCTGACGATATAATGGTGGCGCCAAAGAAGCGTGGAGAGTCTTCAGATGCCCCCACACGTTATGACCTCACGCTGAGGCTTGAAGATCGGCCTCTGGTACGGAATGAGATTGAAGGCTGGATCGGGGGAGCCTGGTCGGAGTGGTCGAAACTCGAGAACCCACGCCGCAGGACAATCGCGCTTTACCAGTCCCTCTATAAGGTCTTTCAGCTGGTGGAAGTCGGCGGAGCGGAAAGCCCCGTTGAAGTGATCTGGGGGATCGGCGCCGTCAACTGGCAGAAGGACGGGCGGATCGTCGATCGGCCGCTTCTGGAGCGGCGCGTCGACATCGAACTCGACGAGAAGCGCGGCGGGGTTATCAGAATTCGGCCGACTGCTGCCGACGCCTCGTTCGACCTGAAGCCCTATGAAGAGCTTGGCTGTAGTAATCTGCCAAGTCTCGCTGAGCTGATGAAGCGGGAGATTCAAACTGCCGCCGAAAATGACGGGATTTTGCCATTCGTAAAGGACAGCTTCGAATTCATTCTGATGATGGCGAGCTCGCGCATCGATGCGGAAGGAAACTATAAGCCTCAAATGGATGGAGCGGCCCAGGAAGCCCGCTCCGCCAAGCTCATCATCACGGATAAATGGGTTTTGTTCGCGAGACCACGCTCTCAACACATCATTCTGCAGGATATCGACCGGATGCGCCGGTCGACCGAAGATTTAACGCACCCGCTGAAGGGATTTTCGGAACGTCTGGTGACGGCGCCATCAAATCAGGCGGCGGGGTCGAACTGGACGCCGTTGAGCTCCCGCATTGGAGCGTCCGCCCCAAGCGCACCCGCTAGCGAAGCGGTGCGTGATGAAACGTTCGACGTTTTCTTTCCTAAGCCCTTCAATGACGATCAGCTCGAAATCGTGCGGCGCCTCAACAAATCGGACGGGCTTGTCGTCCAGGGGCCGCCGGGAACGGGCAAGACACACACCATCGCAAACCTGATCTGTCATGCGATGGCGACCGGTCAGCGCGTACTGGTGGTTTCGCGTGGCGAAGCGGCATTGACCGTATTGAAGGAGCAACTGCCCAAAGAGGTACAGCCTCTCGCGATCGCCGTTCTCTCGAACGAACGCGAGGGTCTGCGGCAGATCGAGAGTACCATCCGCAATATTCAGAGCGTTATTGAAGAGACTCAGCCGGGTAAACGCCGCGACCTGATCTTGCGTCTCGAGACCGATCTTGACCGGAACCGCAAGCGCATCGATCAGATCGACCGGGAGCTCGATGGTATTGCCGAGCAGCACTTTACGAAAGTTGGTCCGCGAGATGAGACGCCTGCCGAACTGGCGCAACGCATTGTTACCGAGCGCGAGGCCTATCGCTGGTTCGGGGACCGCCCCGCCCGCTTTGTCTCCGAGACGGGACTGACCGATGCCGTGGTTGGTGACCTGTTTCAGGCCCGCATTCATTGCGGGGACTTGATTGACCATCTTGACGCCAGATTGCCCTCACCGCTCGATCTGCCAGACGCGGCAACGCTTCTGCAGTGGCATCACGACCTGATTGGGGCGCGCGAGCAGAAGCAGGCGGCGGATACAGGTCCGTCGCGGACGATGCACCTCACGCGAGACAGGCTGCCGCAGTCCATGCAACTGGCCAAGATACTGGAAGAACTCGCCCTGGCGCATGAAGCCTGCTCCCGCGCCACCTGGCTCGAGCCGTTCCGGCAGGCTGCACTTCAAGGGCAGCAGGATCCGTGGAGCGAGCGCTTACGCGAAATGATCGCGACATCCGCCAAGCTCGATGCGGAACGCGTTCATCTGAGCCGCCGCTCCGTCGTCCTGCCCGAAGTGCTGCTGGACAACCTTGATGCCCGCGAGGCGATCCGGCGTGGAGCAAAGGGAGAGAGGCTCTGGTCGCTTGTTGCCTTTGGCAAGAGCCCGGCCAAGGCTCTGGTTGCAGCCGTTCGTCTCGACGGGGCTCCGGTCCGCGACGACGATGCCGATGGCTGGCGCTATGTCGAGGTGGCGTTGGGGGCGGCCGACCAACAGCGCGAGTTTCAGGCGCGCTGGGACGGTTTTGCCGAGCAGATTGGCGCGCCAGCGGGTAAGGACACCCGTCCCGCCTTGAATCTTGCATCCCGGATTCTGCATTGCGGTGACAATGCGCGCATCGCCGCGCGCTACCTCTCAGGTCTCACATCGAATGAATTCACCGTCGACAGGGTGGCAACCGATCCTCAGCTTTGCCGCGCTCTGGCCGGGCAGATTCGCGCGCTCGCGAGTTCGGTGCAGCTTGCGACGGTCGAGCAGGCGCGCCAGCAGCTGTTGCAGCGCTTTGACACCGATGACCGCACTTCGGTCATCGTCCGGCAACTCCTGCAGGACGTCGTCGGAAAGCCATCGGCTCCCATGGACAAGATAGGCGGAACCTGGGAAGCGCTACTCAAGCGTTTGGAAAGGCTCAAATCGCTTCAAAGCGATTTCCAGACCATTCGTCGCGTAACCGACCAGATCGCGGCTGCCGGAGCTCCTCAGTGGGCAACGACTCTTCGGTCTGAAAAGCCAGTGGCGGACGATCCGCGCACATCGCCTGCATGGAGGGATGCGTGGGATCATGCCGCCGCCGATGCGCATCTTCATCGGATCGACGCGCGGCAGAAGCTGATGCAGCTGTCCGAACAACGTGACATATGCGAACGGCGTTGCCGCGAGCTGTTCGGGCAGATCGTCCGCGAACGGACCTTCTATCAGCTGGAGCAACGCCTATCGGCGGCGATCAAGGCGGCTCTTGTCACCTTTGTCCGCGCACTGACGCGCATCGGCAAGGGCACGGGGAAATCCGCCGGCACCCACCGCCATACTGCCCGTCAGGAAATGGCCAAATGTTACGGCGCCGTCCCATGCTGGATCATGCCGACCTGGCGTGTGGCCGAGCAACTTCCGGCGGAGCTCGGCGCCGTTGAGCTAGTCATCATCGATGAGGCCTCGCAGTCGGACGTAACCGAATTGCCGGCCCTGATGCGAGGCAAGAAGATCCTGGTGGTCGGCGATGACCGCCAGGTGAGCCCCACCGCGCCTTTCGTCACTCAGGAAAAAATCGTTCAGCTCAAGCATCATTTTCTAGGTGACTCGCCCTACGGCAGCTTGATGGAGCCCGGCGAAAGCATTTACGACCTGATGCGCGCGGTTTTTCCGGACCAGCGCCTGATGCTGAAGGAACACTTCCGCTGTGTTGAGCCGATCATCCGGTTTTCGATGCAGTTCTATCCCGAGAAGATGTTACCTCTGCGTATCCCGGCGGCCCATGAACGGCTTGATCCGCCCTTGATCGACATCTACGTGCCGCACGGCAGCCGCGAACGCCGGAAGAAGGTCAATATTCCGGAGGCCGATGTGATCGTCGATGAGATCGCCTTGCTGACCGGCAAACCCGACATGAAGGACCGTACGATCGGCGTGATCTCGCTGGTTGGCTCCGACCAGTCTGAGTTTATCCGCTCGCGCCTGTCAGAGCGTATCGGCGAGGAGATCATGCAGCGGCACGCAATTCTTTGCGGCGACAGCGCGACCTTTCAGGGAAGTGAGCGCGATATTGTTTTTCTGTCGATGGTGGCTGATCCCCGAAATAAGACCGCACTGACAATGCAACGCTACGAACAGCGCTTCAACGTCGCCATCTCCCGCGCTCGCGATCGTGTCGTCCTTGTCCGGTCCGTTCGGCGCGAGGAGCTTAAGGAGGATGATCTGAAGGCGCGCCTCATCGCGCATTTTGAGAACCCCATGCCGGGCGAAGAGGCGGCTGGTGATGCGCTGGCGACCTGCGAATCTCAATTCGAACGCGATGTGATGCAGCATCTAATTTCCCGCGGATATCGGGTTCAGGGCCAGGTGGGATCGTTGGGCTACCGCATCGACATGGTCGTCGAGGGGGCCGATCACAGGCGCCTTGCGATTGAATGCGACGGGGACGCGTACCACGGCCCGCAGCAATGGCGGAACGATATGCGCCGTCAACGGGTTCTTGAGCGCGTTGGCTGGCGGTTTTGGCGCTGTTTTGCTTCGAGTTTTTATCGAGACCAGAACGGTGTCATGAACGACCTGTTCGAGCAGCTGGCACGTCTCGGCATTGAACCGGTCGGCAATGACGCAGCAACGCATCACGGCCGAAAACTGACTGAGTACCGGGTCATAACGCCGCCTCAGGAAGAGCCTCTCATCCCGGTTGCGCTTGAAGATATCAGCCGCGACCTGCGTGGTCTGGCGGAAGATGACGCCAGTTTCACCGACGGAATTAGTGTCGGCGACCGCGTGGTTCTGATCTATGCAGACACCAAAGCGCGCATTTCCGTCCGCCTGACGAATGATTCGACGGATATCGAGAAGGGTCGACTTTCAGTCACTTCCCCGCTTGGACAGGCCATCTGCGGGGCAGAGGAAGGCACGGAAGTTGAATTTGGCGATAGCGGCAGGACGCGAACGATCCTGATCGAGAGTGTACAAAAAGATATCGGCGAGATGACCGGCCGCAGGGCGGACAGCAGTCCGGCAGCTGCCGTTAACGCAGGCTAGCGAGGTGGGGCGCAACTGACTTGCTAGGAAGGCTGGCGGGATACGGTGACGCTGCACCTTTCTCGTCGTCCTGCTCGGGAGTTAATGTCGCCTCGCCATCGAGTTTGATGGCGGTCAACACGGAACCATTGACGGTGTGCCGCAGCAACGGAGCAGCGCAGGGCGCGATTCCGAATACCAGAAATCTTATTGACACGGTCCCCAAATCAGTGGTTTGATCTCGCCATCCCGCCCGCACTGAGAGGGGCGTATCGCGATCGTCACGGGACGTTGCGGCGGGGAGCGGTGGCCGCGGGGCGACGCAGCATCTCCTGGAGGTGCGGACGAACGTCGTTTTGCGGACGGTCAAGCCGTGTGGTCCCGACACCCCGACGCTGGTGTCTTGGTCGGCGACGATGTCGATGACGGGGGCAAGCAAGCCCGGTCCCCTGGGAGAGCACGGAGCAGCCGTTCAAACCATTGCGCAGGGAAGGCCGGGTTGTTTCCGGCTGAGCCTGTGGTTCCTGCCCCGTGCACTTCTTTCGCACGGGGGCCATGGGTGCCAGTCGGCACTCGGCCTTCCCTGCGCCCTCTCGATTGACGAGGACGCCATCTGCAGCAGAACTCGGGGCTATTTAGTCCGCGAGATCGCGGCGGCATGGCTATGAGCAAGGCTGCGACCAGCGGCAGGCTGTTTGACAGGGTGGAATGGGATCAAAGAGCTTGGCTCAAGCGAAACTTGGGGGGCTCAAACGCCCGGCTGCGCCAAGGGGCTACGCCGGGCACGCTTCGCCCTACGGGCCACGGCCTGGCTGCGCCACGCGTAGCCCGAAGGGCGAAGCGTGGTGCCGCAAGAGGGACTCGAACCCCCGACCCCGTCATTACGAATGACGTGCTCTACCAGCTGAGCTATTGCGGCGAACCATAGCGGCGAGCGCCCGGCACGGGCCGGACGACGCGGACGCGCTCCTGATATCGGGCGGACGGCCCGTTGGCAAGGACAACGCGCGCCGCCGCGGCCCGGAATCGAACCGGTGTGGCCGGGAACAGCCGGACGGCCTGACGGCCCTCAGCCGCCGAACCGCGACCAGAACCCGCGCCAGCCGCCGGCCTGCGCCTTGGGGGCGATCTGCTCGGCGAACTCGTCGCGGGGCTGGTCGTCGTCGTCGACGCCCGGATCGTCCGGCGGCCGCATGATCGGGACGATCGCCTGGATTGGCGTCTCCGCCGGCCTGGCGAGATCGTTGCGGGTGCGGAACAGCGGCGTCGGTGCGGCCGCCGCGGTCTCGGCCGGCTTGGCGGCCACCGCGTCCGGCTCGGCCTCCGTGTCCGGCCCGGCTTCGGTCTCGGCGGGTCCCGCGGCCTGCAGCGGCGGCGCCGGCTCAACCGCGACGGCGGTGGCTTCGATCAGCTTGCCGTCCTCAGCCGTGTCCACAGGGATATCCACCGGCTTGTCGACAGGCTTGTCCACGGCCTCCTCGACCGGCTTTTCGGCCTGTTCGGGCTCGGCGGCCGCCGCCGGGCGAGGCGGCTCGTTGTCCTGCACGGCCGGCGTGATGACCACCGGCTCGCTCGCGGGTTCGCTTGGCGGTTCGATCACGGCTTCGGCGGCGGCCGGACGGGCCGGCGGGGCCAGCACGGCCTCGGCGAAGGCCGTGCTCTCGATCACGCTGCGCTCCGAGGGCAGGCTCGCGACCGGCGTCTGCCACTGGAAGGCGTCGAGCCGGCCGGTGACCGGCGAGATCGGCTGCCAGCGGTCGCTGACATAGCCGTCCGCGGTCCAGGCCGGGTCGTGGCGGGCGCGCACCGCGCGCAGCGCCCATTCCCGCGCCTTGCCGGCATCGCCATGCTCGGTGCGCTCCAGCTCCGCCATCAGCATTGCCACGCGCTGGGTCGGATCGTCGGTGAACGGCGCCAGCGCCGCGCGGGCGCGGCCGAACTCGGCGGCGTCGATCGCCGCGCGCGCCACCGCCAGCGCGCCCTCGACATGGCCGGGCGTGCGCGCGGCGAGGTTCTCGACCCGCGCCAGCCGCTGGGTTGCGGAATCGCCGAGCCGCACATGGGCGTAGGCGTCGGCGAGCTCCGGATGCGGGCCGGCGGCCCAGGCCGCCTCGATGATCTTCATCGCGCGCCGCACCTGGTGCGCCTCGCTCTCGAACTTCGCCGCCAGCACCGCGGCCGGCACCAGGCTCGGCGCCAGCTTCACCGCCTCCATCGCGCTCGTGCGCGACAGGTCGCGATCCGCGGTCTCCAGCGCCAGCGCGCGCGCCGTCAGCAGCACGCCGCGCTGGCGGCGGTAGGTCGGCTTGTCGATCATCCCCGCGGTGTAGTTGCTGTCGAGGATCGCCAGCGCACCGTCCCAATCGGCCTCGGCGCAACGGAAGCCGAGCACGGCATGCGAGGCCCAGGTGGCGTTGGGCGCCAGCTTGAGCGCCTCGTCGGCGATCATGACGGCGGCATAGGCGTCGTCGGCGCGCTGCGCCTCGATGAACAGGCCGCGCAGGCCGAGCAGGCGGGTATCGTGGCGTTCGGCCATGGCGCGGAAGGCGCGCCGGGCGCCGTCGCGGTCGCCTTCGAGCTGCGCCGCCTGGGCGTGCAGGAGAAGCGTCAGCGGGTCGTCGCCGGCCAGCCGCCTGGCGGTGTCGGCGTGCTGGCGCGCCGCGGTCGAATCGCCATGGCCGATCGCGAGCAGGCCGTGGGTGATGGCGTGCCGGCCGCGCTGATGCCGGCGGGCGCGATGCGCCTTGCGGATCCGGCCGGGCGCCCGCAGCAGCGCGCTGATCAGGTTCCAGACCAGCACGCAGGCGGCGATGGTCAGGCCGAGCGCAAGCACGAACACCGGCAAGGTCATGGCGATCCGCCACGGACCCCAATTCAAGACGACGTCGCCGGTCTGCTCGGCGACCCAGGCCGAGCCCGCCGCGGCGAGCCCGACCAGGATGAGGAAAATGACGATCCGGAACATGTGCGTCCTTGGGCGTCCTATTGCGCGGGTTTGGCGAGCGCGGTCATCGCGTCGTCGGCGAATTTGCGGGCGGTCGACAGCGCGGCGTCGCGGGCGTCGGCACGTGCGAGCCAGTCATTGGCGGGGGCGCGATCCTCCGGCGAGAGACCCTTCAGCTCGCGGCGCGCCTCGGCGAAGTCGTTGCGCAGCGCCGCCGCGGTGATCCGTGCCACCACCGCGCCGCGATCGGTGCCGGCGCCGTCGGTGCGCTCGACCTTGACCAGGCTCGAGGCGCCGGCCGAGAGCTTGCTGAGGATCGAGGTTCCCGTGGTGCTCTCCGGTGCCGGCGGCGAGAGCTTCGGCACGATGGTGAGCAGCTCGCGGCTGAGCGCCGCGGGGCTCGGCACGCCGCTGGTGGCGAAGACCTCCAGCGGCTTCAGCGCGGCCGGATCGGGCGCCAGCGACTTCGCCGTCGACAGCGCCGGCCCGTAGGGATCGCCGTGACGCACGGCGACGTCGAGCAGGGTCGCGGCGACCACACGGCGCAGCGGCGCGTCGTCGGTGGGCTTGGCAGCCGCGGCCTCGGTGATCTTGCGGCTCTCCTGCGCCAGCGCCGCGCTCTGGCTCTTGCTCGCCTGCTCCAGCGCATCGATGCGGGCGGTCAGGCCGGAGAGATCGACCGGCTCGGGTGCGGGGGCCGGCGCGGAGCCGTCGCGCGGCTGCGCCCTGACGTCGTTGAGCGCGGCCACCGTCTTGTCGGACTGCGCGCGCAGGCCGGCGATATCGTTGCGCAGCGCTGCAATCGCCTTGTCGGCGGCATCGAGCCGCCCGGTCACGGCGCCATCCGGCTTGCCGATCCGCTGCTCCAGCCCAGCGACGCGGGTGGCGAGCGCGTCGACGGCGGACGCCTGCGGTGAGACGGCCGACGGCGATACGACCTGCGGCCAGCCCAGCATCCAGCCGACGCCGATCACCAGCGCGGCCGCGGCCGCGCCGGAGAATGGCGCGATGATCCAGGGCGAGACCGGGCGGGGCGGCGGGAGCGGAGGAAGCTCGGCGCGCGGCGGCTCGGCCGCGGCGACGGTCTCCTCGGGCGTCTCGCTGGCAGCAGATTCCGGTTCGGTGTCACCGGCGGCATGCGGATGCGACTGGCTCGCCGCGCCCGACGACCCCTCGGCCAAGGCTTCGGCCGGCGCGGACCATGGCGAGGCAGTCGGCCGCTCGGCCGCGCTCTCGCTGGCCGACGGGCGCTCCTCGCGCGAGGTCGGCTCCAGGTCGATGGTCGGCGGTGGCCGTTTCGGCCGCCCGGTGTCGGAGGCCGGTGCAGCGGTGTCGGGTTCATCGACCATGGTGGAAGTTCCCTGGCTGAGGCAAGATTGAGCAGGCCCTCTTACGCCATTCACGACCGTAGCGCACGGGTCAGGCCCTCCAGCATGTCGTTTTCATCCGGATGCGCCGCGATTGTGACCTGGGTCGCGCCAGCCTCTCGAAGAACCTCGGCGACATTGGCCGACAGGCAGGCATGCGGCACCGCCAGCGCCGAGATTTCGACGCCGTCGGCCCGGATCGCCGCCACGAACGCCGCCGCGCTCCGCCGCGAATAATGCAGCACCGCACGAATCGCGTTTGCCGCGAACGCGTCGCAGACCTCGCGTGGCAGGCTGGTCACCTGTGCCATCCGATAGACGGTCTGCGTGACCACGTCGTAGCCGCGCGCGGCGAGCTCGGAGGCGAGATCGCGCGAGATGTCGGCGCCCGCAAGATAGAGCAGGGTGGCCCCGGCGTCGACGCCGCCGCCATTGGCGATCAGGTCGCGCAACGCCGTCGCATCGCCCGCGGCCGAGATCACTTGCGTGAAGCCGGCGTCGCGTGCGGCCGCCGCGGTCTGGTCGCCGACCGCGAACAGCGGCAGGCGCAGCAAGGCGGACGCTCCGAGCTGCGGCGCGGCCGCGCGCAGCGCGTTCGATGACGTCACGATCAGTCCGGCGGCGTCGCGGCCGGCGTCAGGCGGCAGCGCGACCGGCTCGAAGCGCAGCATCGGCGCCAGCAGCACGTCGAAGCCGCGCGCGCGCAAAGCCGCGGCGGTGCGCTCATTGTCGGGGGCGGGACGGGTCACCAGCACGGCCATGTGCTATGCTCCCGTCGAATACGGATCGGCCGGGCTGCAACGGACGGGTGATTGCACCTGGCGACCTCGTGGTGTTAGGCGGTTCTGCGCACTCATAATGACCAAAAGGGTTGAGATTGGGTAACGAATCGCAAACGCTCGTGCTGGGCATCGAAACCACCTGCGACGAGACCGCCGCCGCCGTGGTGGCGCGTGATTCGGACGGCAAGGGGCAGATCCTGTCCAACGTCGTGCGCTCGCAGACCGACGAGCACGCCATCTATGGCGGCGTGGTTCCCGAGATCGCGGCGCGCGCCCATGTCGACATGCTCGACCATCTCATCGACGCAGCGATGCGCGAAGCCGGCATCGACTATGCCGCGCTCGGTGGCGTCGCCGCGGCGGCCGGCCCAGGACTGATCGGCGGCGTCATCGTCGGCCTCACCACCGCCAAGGCGATTGCTCTCGTCCACAATACCCCGCTGATCGCGGTCAACCATCTCGAGGCGCATGCGCTGACGCCGCGCCTCACCGATGCAATCGACTTCCCCTATTGCCTGTTCCTGGCCTCCGGCGGCCATACCCAGATCGTCGCGGTCGCCGGCGTCGGCGACTACATCAGGCTCGGCACCACCGTCGACGACGCCATGGGCGAGGCGTTCGACAAGGTCGCGAAGATGCTGGGCCTGCCCTATCCCGGCGGACCTGAAGTCGAGCAGGCCGCGCGCAACGGCGACGGTCAGCGCTTTGCGTTTCCGCGTCCGATGCTAGGCCGCCGCGATGCGAATTTCTCGCTGTCGGGATTGAAGACCGCGGTGCGCAACGAGATCGGCCGACTGGAGAGCATCGCCGACCAGGATGTCGCCGACCTCTGCGCCAGCTTCCAGGCGGCGGTGCTGGAGTCGACCGCCGACCGTCTGCGCGTCGGCCTCGATCTGTTCAAGCAGCGCTTCGGCGCGCCAACCGCGCTGGTCGCCGCCGGCGGCGTCGCCGCCAACCAGGCGATCCGTGGCGCGCTCGACGATGTCGCGCAAGCCGGCGGCACCCGCCTGATCATGCCGCCGCCGGCGCTGTGTACCGACAACGGTGCGATGATTGCCTGGGCCGGACTGGAGCGGCTCGCGCTCGGCATGGTCGACGGCATGGACGCCGCCCCGCGCGCCCGCTGGCTGCTGGATGCCAATGCCAGCGTGCCGGGCAAGTTCGCGAATACGCGCGCGGGGTTTTGACCGTGGCAGACTCGCTGGCTGCGCCGAGCACGCGCCATCCATTGGCTCGTTCTCTTGTACGCCATAGCGCAAGCTGGCGCGGCAAACTCGGTGCGCCCCCCTACCCCCGCGCGAAGCGGAGCTTCGCTAGGCGGGGAGGGGTCGGGGGTGGGCGTAGCCCCACGAACGCTC
Source organism: Bradyrhizobium sp. HKCCYLRH2047 (assembly GCF_051168175.1). Lineage (NCBI taxonomy): Bacteria > Pseudomonadati > Pseudomonadota > Alphaproteobacteria > Hyphomicrobiales > Nitrobacteraceae > Bradyrhizobium > Bradyrhizobium sp. HKCCYLRH2047. Next base: position 197,436 of record NZ_JBNPUM010000001.1, on the reverse strand, counting down.
TCGCCCGTGGCACTCCCCTCCCCAGCCCTCCCCCACAAGGGGAGAGGGAGCGCAGCGGCGGTTGCCGCGCATGATCAGTTTCCAAACCATCAGCATCATCGGCGCCGGGGCGTGGGGCACCGCGCTCGCCGCCGTCGCGGCACGCGCCGGCCGTGACGTCACGCTGTACGCCCGCGATGCCGACCACGCCGCGCGCATCGCCAGCGCGCGCGAGAATCCGCGCCTGCCCGGCATTCCGCTCGCCGACAGCATCGCCGTCACCGCCGATCTCGCCCGGGCCGCCCGCGCCGACGCCGTTCTCATCGTCGTTCCCGCGCAGCACCTGCGCGGCGCGGTCATGCACCTCGCGCCGCTGCTTCGGCCTGGCACACCGCTCATCGCCTGCGCCAAGGGCATCGAGCACGGCACCCACAAATTCATGACCGAGGTCATCGCCGAGGCGGCGCCGAATGCGATCCCCGCCATCCTGTCCGGCCCGAGCTTCGCCGACGATGTCGCGCGCGGCCTGCCCACGGCGGTGACGCTCGCCGCCCGCGACGAGCCGCTTGCGGCGGCGCTGGTGCAGGCACTGGGCTCGCCGACCTTCCGGCCCTATCACGCGACCGACGTGCGCGGCGTCGAGATCGGCGGCGCCGCCAAGAACGTGCTGGCGATCGCCGCCGGCATCGTCGCCGGACGGCAGCTCGGCGCCTCGGCCCTGGCGGCGCTGACCACGCGCGGTTTCGCCGAGCTGGTCCGGCTCGGCCGCGCCTATGGCGCGCGCAGCGAGACCTTGACCGGCCTGTCCGGCCTCGGCGACCTCATCCTCACCTGCGCCGGCCCGCAGTCGCGCAACTTCGCCGCCGGCCTCGCGCTCGGCCACGGCGAGCCGCTGCCGGCGGGCAAGCTCGCCGAGGGACAATACACCGCGCCCGTGCTGGTCGAGCTCGCCACCTCGCGCGGCGTCGAGATGCCGGTCGCGCTGGCCGTGGCCGCCATTCTCGCCGGCAGCGTCACGATCGACGCTGCGATCGAGGCGCTGATGCTGCGCCCGTTCAAGGCGGAGGAGTGAGCGGTGTAGGCGCGGCGCTACCGGTCGCGCAGCCACCTCCGCCGTCATGCCCGCGCTTGTCGCGGGCATCCACGTCTAAGATAATAGAGCTGGCGGTGAGACGTGGATGGCCGGGGCCTTTGACAGACGTGCTTCGCACTTTTGCCCGGCCACGATGAATGGAAAGAGAAAAGAGAACTGCATCATGAACTACTGGCTGGTGAAATCCGAACCCTCGGTATGGTCGTGGGACCAGCAGGTGGAGAAGGGCGCGAAGGGGGAGGCCTGGACCGGCGTGCGCAACTACACGGCGCGGCAGAACCTCGTGGCGATGAAGAAGGGCGACCTCGCCTTCTACTATCATTCCAACGAGGGGAAGGAGATCGTCGGCATCGCCGAGATCATCAAGGAAGCCTATCCCGACCCGACCGACAAGACCGGCAAATTCGTCTGCGTCGACATCAAGGCGCACAAGGCGTTCAAGACCCCGGTGACGCTCGCCGCGATCAAGACCGACAAGACGCTCAGTGAGATGGCCCTGGTCAAGCAGTCGCGCCTGTCGGTGCAGCCGGTGACGCCGGAGGAATGGAAGCACATCTGCAAGTTGGGCGGAGTATAACCGATCGAACGGCGTAAGATGCCGGCTCAGCAGCGCCCGGCTCTGGCGCAGCTCAGAGATCCAGACCTTTCTTGCGCGGCTCGTCGACCATCTGGTTGCGATCTCTTCGCCGAGCGCCTGCCCATGGCCCTCAGGTCGTCAGTCGAGAAGTTCCCGGCGTAGAGGGCCGCGATCGCATCTGAGAATAGGAAATCCTGCCCTGAAAGGCTGGGTGAACTTCGGGATCAATACTCTGCCGAGCGCTTCCCGTGTTGATGTCGTGATGCTACGCTCGGTTGTGGCAGGAAGCTCCTGCTTCCTGCTTCATACCGAACAGGAGAACGACATGTCTGACAGCGTCTACAAAGTCATCGAGCTGATCGGTACCAGCGGTGAATCCTGGGAAAAGGCGGCCGCGAATGCGGTCGAACAGGCGGCGAAAACACTCCGAGACCTCCGCGTCGCGGAAGTCGTCAAGCTGGACATGCAGCTCGACGCGAAGGGGAAAGTGGAAGCCTATCGGGCCAAGCTCAACGTGTCGTTCAAGTTCGAAGGTGCATGAGCTGTCCATCGGCTTGCATTGCTCGCAGCGCCCATCGGCCAGAGCAACGGCGGACGTGCTATTCGGCGTCACACCCGTCATCAGGGCGTGGTGATCGCGAACTAACTACTCCGTCATGCCCGGGCTTGTCCCGGGCATCCACGTCTTCCTTTTGAGCAAACAAGGACGGGGATGGCCGGGCTCACCGTAAAGCCGAGCGGGATGGACGTGACCGCAAGCCTGCCATTGGCAAACTGCCCGTCGTTTTAGTTTGCCGCAGCATTTCCCCTTGCACCGTCGGGCAAATCACATTTCCGCGGCGTCCCTGCTGCCGCATGAGGGTCGTTTCGCGACCGTCACGGATCGTTGGCAGTGGGATGCGATGGGCGTGTGTCAACGCAGCGTGACTTAGTTGCGCGGACGAACGATCGATGCACGCACGGTCAAGTCGCGCGGTCCTGATATCCCGACGCTGATATCAAGCGGGTGGCGATGCCCTGGAGTGTCGCGCTCGTGATGGTGGCCAGACAGCCCGGCGCACCAGGGAGAACGCGAAGCAGCCGTTAAAATCGTTGCGCAGGGAGGGCCGGGTGCGTTCGGCCAGACCTGTGGTACCTGCCGCCTGCCCCTTACAAAGATCACGCGGTATGGGTCCGCGTTCGCGGGGACGACACCGGCGGTGTGGCACGCGATCGGCCTCTACGACCTGTCCGCAGCGCTGCGGCTGCCCATCTCGGACAAAAGACAAGCCCAGTCGAAAGGCCAAAAAAGAAAGGGGCCCCAGCTTGCGCTGGAGCCCCTCAACGGTCAGGGCATTGCCGGGTATTTGCCCGAACCGAAGTTGCGGACCTGGTCGCTTACGACCAAGTCCCGGGAGAACTCAGTAGTTGTAGGCGCGCTCGCCGTGGTCGGTGATGTCCAGACCCTCGCGCTCCTGCTCGACGGTCGGGCGCAGGCCGATGATCACGTCGACGACCTTGTAGAGGATCGCCGAGCCGACACCCGACCACACCAGCGTGGCGACGACAGCCTTGATCTGCGCCAGCATCTGCGTGGCGAAGTCGTAGGTGCCGGCGTTGTTGCCGGTGATGTTGGTGTAGTCGGTGATGCCGACGCCGCCCAGTGCCGGGTTGACCAGGATGCCGGTGGCGAGAGCGCCGACGATGCCGCCGATGCAGTGCACGCCGAACACGTCGAGGGCGTCGTCATAACCCAGCGCGTTCTTCACGGTGGAGACGAAGAACAGGCAGATCGGGGAGACGATCAGGCCGAGCACCAGCGCGCCGATCGGGCCGGCGAAGCCGGAGGCCGGCGTGACGGCGACGAGGCCGGCGACCGCACCCGAGCAGATGCCGAGCAGCGAGGGCTTGCCCTTGACGGCCCATTCGCACAGCAGCCAGGACAGCGCCGCACCAGCGGTGGCAACCATGGTGTTGACGAAGGCCAGCGCGGTGACGCCGTTCGACTCCAGGTTGGAGCCGGCATTGAAGCCGAACCAGCCGACCCACAGCAGCGCGGCGCCGATCATGGTCATGGTCAGCGAGTGCGGAGCCATCAGCTCCTTGCCGTAGCCGGTGCGCTTGCCGATCAGAACCGCGCCCACCAGACCGGCGATGCCGGCATTGATGTGAACGACGGTGCCGCCCGCGAAGTCGAGAGCGCCAGCGCCGGCGAGCCAGCCGACCGCGCCGGTGACTTCGTCGAGCTTGGCCTGGGCGGCGGTCTTGGCAGCGGCGTCGCCGGCGGCGGCGAGAGCCTTGGCAGCGGCGGCCACGTCATCGGGAGCCGCGATGTACCAGACCCAGTGCGCGATCGGGAAGTAGATGAAGGTCACCCAGAGCAGGATGAACAGCATCACCGCCGAGAACTTGATGCGTTCGGCGAAGGCGCCGACGATCAGGGCCGGGGTGATCATCGCGAAGGTCATCTGGAACACGAAGTAGGCCAGCTCCGGGATCACCACGCCGTTCGAGAAGGTCGGAACGGTCGAGTTGGCGTCGACGCCGTGCAGGAAGGCCTTGGAGAAGCCGCCGACCCACGAGGTCATGCTGCCGCCGTCGGTGAAGGCCATCGAGTAGCCGTAGAGCGTCCAGATCACGCCGACCATGGCGACGATCGCGAACACCTGGGTGAGGACCGAGGCCATGTTCTTGGTGCGGACGAGACCGCCATAGAACAGCGCGAGGCCGGGGATGGACATCATCAGCACGAGGGCGCTGGACACGAGCATCCAGGCGACGTCGCCCTTATTGGGAACGGGGGCGGCTGCGGCAGCGGCGGCCGGCGCGTCCTCGGCGAACGCCACGTCGGCGAGGCCTGCGACGCAGAGCCCGGCGATGGCGAGCGTGATCCATCCCGCGCTGGTTGGACGTTTGAACGTCATTTTATTCTACTCCGTAAGTGTTCTGGTTTGAGCGCGAAATCAAAGGGCCGCAGCGTCCGCTTCGCCGGTGCGGATGCGCACGGCGTGGTCGAGGCTGATGACGAAGATCTTGCCGTCGCCGATCTGGCCGGTCTTGGCGGCCGAAGAGATGGCATCGATGGTCTTGTCGACCTGGTCGGAGGGGATCGCGACCTCGATCTTGATCTTGGGCAGGAAGCTCACCGCATATTCAGCGCCGCGGTAGATTTCCGTATGACCTTTCTGACGGCCGTACCCCTTCACTTCCGTCACCGTGAGACCATGAACGCCGATGGCGGTCAGGGCGTCCCGGACTTCTTCGAGCTTGAATGGCTTAATGATCGCCATAACAATTTTCATGGGTCCAATCCCCGCTTGGGCCCGGTACGGACACTACCGAGCGCTTCCTGTCGACTGAGGTTCACCACGCGGAGAAAATCTTCACGACGCGGGCACAGCCGGGGGCGATAGAATCAAATGCCGTGCCAGACGGCTGGTCAGGGCTAACGAGCGGTGAATCCTGACCTTTTCAGCCCTCAGGGGGGGCATCAGGGGCTGCGCCATTCCGCCGCGCTCAAGGAATGGGCAGGCATGCGCAAAAGTTGCGCATGTCAGGCTCAAGACACAATGCTGCCCACGGCGCGGGCAGAATCCCGCGACGCCGAACAGGTCAATTGGCGCCGTTTGCTGCAGCTATTGCAGCGCCTCGCCATGCTGGGAGATGTCGAGCCCTTCCAGCTCGTGCTCGCGCGACACCCGCAGCGGTACGAAGGCGCTGACCAGCTTCAGGAGACCCCAGGTCACGCCGCCCGACCACACCAGTGTGACGGCGACGCCGTAGAGCTGGGCCGCAAGCTGCTTTGGGTTGCCCTCGATCAGCCCGGTAGTGCCGCCGATCGCGGCCGTCGCGAACACGCCGGCCAGCAGGGTCCCGGTCAGGCCGCCGATGCCGTGGACGCCGAACACGTCGAGCGAATCGTCATAGTTGAAGCGGTGCTTCAGCGAGGTGCAGGCCCAGTAGCAGATGACACCGGCGAGCGCGCCGATCACCAGGCCGTGCCACGGCGCGACGAAGCCGGACGCGGGCGTGATGGTGCCGAGGCCGGCGACCGCGCCGGAGATCATGCCGAGCACCGAGGGCTTGCGCCGGGTCGACCATTCCAGCGCGCCCCAGGTGACGGCGCCGGCGCAGGCGGCGAGATGCGTGGTCAGGATCGCCATCACCGCATGTGCATTGGCCCCAAGCGCCGAGCCGCCATTGAAGCCGAACCAGCCGACCCAGAGCAGGCCGGTGCCGACCACCGCGAGCGACAGGTCGAACGGCGAGAGGTTCTCGCTGCCATAGCCCTGGCGCCGTCCCATCACCAGCGCGGCGACCAGCCCGGCAGTGCCGGCGGAGAGATGCACGACGAGGCCGCCGGCGAAATCGACCACGCCGGCCTGCGCAAGGAAGCCGCCGCCCCAGATCCAATGCGCCAGCGGGACATAGACGAAGATGAACCAGGCGATGCTGAACAGCAGATAGGCCGAGAATCGCATGCGGTCGGCGACCGAGCCCGCCACCAGCGCCACCGTGATGATCGCAAACGTCATCTGGTACAGCATGAACAGCGACTCGGGGATGGTCTTGGCGCCAGGATGGACGCTGTCCATGCCCATGCCGGCGAGGAACGCGCGGTCGAGCGAGCCGATCCAGGTGCCGTCGCCGACGAACGCCAGCGAATAGCCGAACGCGACCCACAGGATCGAGATCAGCATCACCGCCGCGAGGCTCTGCGCCATGGTCGCCAGCACGTTCTTCTTGCGCACCATGCCCGAGTAGAACAGCGCCAGACCGGGAATGGTCATCATCAGCACCAGCGCGGTGGCGACGATCATCCAGGCGGTGTCGGCCGGATCGATCGTGGACGGCGCTGCCGCCCGTGCGGGTGTAACGAAGATGATCGCGGCCGCCGCAGCCAAAGCAGCAGGCGCGCGCAGGCAACGAGACGCGCAGGTCCCCATGACAGTCCCCCCGGCATGTCGGATCAGGTTGAGAATGTTCGCTCCGCCGCGCCGTTGCGGCGGGCGTGCAGCCGTCGCGGCTGCTTGAACGGTTTACAGAGCGTCGGTGTCGGTCTCGCCGGTGCGGATGCGGCGGGCATGATCGATCGGCGTCACGAAGATCTTGCCGTCGCCGATCTGGCCGGTGCGCGCATGCGTGGTGATCACCTCGACCGCCTTGTCGGCCATCTCGGAGTTGACCGCGATCTCGATGCGCAGCTTGGGCAGGAAGTTCACGATGTATTCGGCGCCCCGGTAGATCTCCGTGTGGCCCTTCTGGCGGCCGTAGCCCTTGACCTCGGTCACGGTCATGCCGTGGACGCCGATCGCGGTGAGGGCCTGGCGCACCTCGTCGAGCTTGAAGGGTTTGATGATCGCGACGACGAGCTTCATGGGCGGGCCTTGGTTTCCTCGGAGCGAAGCAGCCTGTTTCGGAGGCAGGCTTGGGACGGCCGTTTTGGCCTGTTCCTAGGCAAATGGCACAAAATCAGCGCAGCGTTAAGCGAAAACGTCAAGGAGTGACGGATATCACTGAACGGAACGCGACATCGCCCGACAGACTGAAGACGTGTTCCTGCCATCCTCTATTCAAGGACATCCCATGTCGAATCGTTCCTGGTATTACGCGGCGCAAGGCCAGCAACAGGGTCCCATTTCGGAAGACGAACTGCGCGACCTGATCGCCCGGGGCGTCGTGACCGCCGAGACGCTGCTGTGGAGCGACGGCATGGCCGGCTGGGAGAAGGCCGGGCGCATTCCCGGCCTGATGTCGGGCGTGCCGAGCATGTCGCCGGCCACGCCGCCCGCGTTCGACGCCGGCACCGCCGCGTCGGGCGGCGCGCTCTCGGTCAAGCTCGACACCTGGTCCTATCTCGGCTGGACGCTGCTGTATGTCGTCGGCCAGTTCCTGATCGTCATCACGCCCTGGACCGCTGTCTATCTCTACCGCTACGTGATCGAGCGGATGAGGGTGCCCGGCCGGCCGAACCTCACCTTCACCGGTCAGCCGCTCGACATCTGGTACGTCTTCGTCGCGATGGGCGTGCTGGCCTATGTCAGCCTCAGCGACCGGCCGATCCTCAACCTCATCTCGCTGGTTGCCCCGGCGTTCCTGGGCTGGATGGTGCTGCGCTGGCTGCTGAGCAACCTCGCCTCGAATGGCGAGCGGTTGCCGATCCATTTTGAAGGCAGCCCCGTCGTCTATGCCGGCTGGTACCTGCTGATGATCGTGTCGGGCATCACCGTCATCGGCTGGGCCTGGGTGCTGACCGCCTGGATGCGCTGGGTGTGCCGCAACATCCAGGGGACGCGGCGCGAGGTCGTGTTCACCGGCTCGGGCCTGCAGGTGCTGTGGCGCACCTTCGCGTTCGTGCTCGGCAGCTCGGTGATCATTCCGATCCCGTGGCTGCTGCGCTGGTACAGCGCCTGGTACGTGTCGCAATTCGCGGTCGTGCCGCGCACCGCGCAGCCGATGTGATGCGGCTAGGCCCGGCGCTCGCGGATCGATCCCTCCTGCGCGACGGAGGCGACCAGCGTGCCGTCGGGCTTGAAGATCGAGCCGCGGGTGAGCCCGCGGCCGCCCTGCGCGCTCGGCGAATCCTGCGCATAGAGCAGCCATTCGTCGGCGCGGAACGGGCGGTGAAACCACATCGCATGATCCAGCGAGGCCGGCATCATGCGCTTGTCGAACAGCGTGCGGCCGTAGCGCGCCATCACGGCGTCAAGCAGCGAGAAGTCCGACGCATAGGCCAGCGCGCACATGTGCAGCGCCGGATCATCGGGCAGCTTCGCCGCCGTCCTGATCCAGACATGGATGCGCCCGTCGTCGATCTTCTGGCCGAAATAGCGGCTGAGCTCGACCGGGCGCAATTCGATCGGACGATCGGATTCGTAATAGCGGCGGATGAAGTCCGGCATCCGCTGGAAGACCTCCTGGAACATCGGCTGCTTGGAGATCTCCTCGGCCGTCAGCTTCTCCGGCGGCGGCACGTCCGGCATCCTGTCCTGATGGTTGAACGCGCTCTCCTCGTCGCTGTGGAACGAGACCATGATGGAGAAGATAGCGTTGCCGTGCTGGATCGCGGTGACGCGGCGCGTCGCGTAGCTCTTGCCGTCGCGGAGGCGCTCCACCTGGTAGATGATCGGCACCTGCGGGTCGCCCGGCAGGATGAAATAGCAGTGCAGCGAATGCGGCAGCCGGCCCTCGACGGTGCGGCACGCCGCCATCATCGCCTGGCCGATCACCTGGCCGCCGAACACGCGCTGCCAGCTGGTCTTCGGGCTGTTGCCGCGGAACAGGTTCACCTCGATCGGCTCGAGATCGAGGATCGAGATCAGGTCGATCAGTCCCTTGGACATGGCGTGTTGCTTTCGCTGGCTCGGCCGTCCGCTCCGGCCCCGTTCGGGCGGGATCAGGCATCCGGAAATGACGGCCTGGGGTGGCAGCCCTTGGTTCACGCCCCTGTTTCGCCCAGCTATAATCGCCCCGCAAGAGTAACCGTGAGCAGGGTGCCATGACGACACAGCGAAGCATTGTCATTTGTGGCGGCGCCTTTGCCGGCCTGGCGCTTGCGCTGGCGCTCCGGCAGGGGCTCGGCCCCGAGGTGCCCGTCATCGTGGCCGATCCGGCGCTCGCCAACCGGCCAAGCCGCGATCCACGCGCCAGCGCCATCGTCGCGGCCTGCCGCAAGCTGTTCGACGCGATCGGCGTCTGGGCGGACGTGGCGCCGCAGGCGCAGCCGATCCTCGACATGGTCATCACCGATTCCAAGCTCGAGGATGCGACGCGGCCGTCGTTCCTGACCTTTGCGGGCCAGGTCGAGGCCGGCGAGCCGTTCGCGCACATGGTCGAGAACCGGCACCTGATCGACGCGCTGGTCAAGCATGCGGAGGCGGCGGGCGTCGAGCTCAAGGCGATGCCTGTGACCGGTTTTGAGACGCGCGGCGACAGCGTTGCAGTAACCCTGGGCGATGGCAGCCGCTGCGAAGCCAGCCTGCTGGTTGCCGCCGACGGCGCGCGTTCGAAGCTGCGCGAGCGCGCGGGCATCCAGACCCATGGCTGGGACTATGATCAGTCCGGCATCGTCGTCACCATCGGTCATGAGCGCGACCATGGCGGCCGCGCCGAAGAGCATTTCCTGCCGCCCGGCCCATTCGCGATCCTGCCGCTGACCGGCAAGCGCTCCTCGCTGGTGTGGACCGAGCGGCGCAAGGAAGCGAAGCGCCTCGTGGAGCTGAGCGCGGACGAATTCCACGCCGAGCTGGAAAAGCGCGCCGGCCTGCATCTCGGCGAGATCAAGGTGCTCGACCAGCCCCGGGCGTTTCCGCTGTCCTATTTCGTTGCCCGCTCCTTCATCGCGCCGCGGCTGGCGCTGGTCGGCGACGCCGCCCATGTGATCCATCCGATCGCGGGGCAGGGCCTCAATATGGGGCTGAAGGACGTCGCCGCGCTGGCCGAGGTCGTGGTCGATGCTGCGCGCATGGGGATCGATCCGGGGCAGGTCGATGTCCTCGAGCGCTACCAGCGCTGGCGCCGCTTCGACACGATGGCGATGGGCGTCGCCACCAACTCGCTGAACTTCCTGTTCTCGAACAAGTCGACCTTGCTGCGCGCCGTGCGCGACATCGGCCTTGGGATCGTCGATCGCGCGCCGCCGCTGAAGGAGTTGTTCATCAAGCAGGCCGCGGGCCTTACCGGAGAGATGCCGCGGCTGTTGAAGGGGGAAGCGTTATAAAGCATGATCCGGAAAAGTGGGGACCGGTTCTCCGAAAAGATCATGCTCAAACAAAGAGCTAGCGCGGGCCTGCGGCCGTGATGAAACCGGCGACGGCCTCGACCATGTCGGGGTCGAGCGGACGCTCCGTGTCGTTGTAGGAGGCGAGGTTCTCGTCCTCGTTGGCGACGTCGACCAGGACGTGGTTCATCTCCGGCAGCCACAGCGACTTGGCGGCCGGTGCGGCGGCGGCGAGCGCGACCATGTCGAGGCGTGCGATCTGGTGATCGCGGGCGCCGCCGACGATCAGGATCGGGATCGTGAGCTGCTTCAGCGGATCGATCGGGTCCTCTGCGAAGGCGGAGCCGATGCTGGGCTGCATGCTCGGCGCGACCGGCAGCTCGGGCGGTGGCGGGTCCACGACCTGCCCGGCCATGATGGCGTCGATCGCCTTGGCGACCGGCTCCATCTTCGCCGCCGGCAGCTTCTTCTCGAGCTGCGCCTTGAGCAGATCGCCCTGCCGCCGCGCCGACGTCGTGAGCAGCACGAGGCGGTCGACCGGGGTGCGGCGGGCGGTGAGGATGGCGACCAGGCCGCCCTCGCTGTGGCCGACGAGAACGATGCGGGCGAACTTGCCGCGCAGGAAGTCGACCAGCGAAGCGGCGTCGTCGACATAGTCCTTGAAGCGGAAGTCCTCAGGCTTGCCGAACTCCGCCTTCCAGCCGCGCGCGCCGCGCTTGTCGTAGCGCAGGCTGGCGATGCCCTGGAGGGCGAGCTGCTCGGCGAGCTTCTTCAAGGTCGCCGGCTTGAGCTGCGGCCCGTTGCCGTCCCGGTCCGTCGACCCCGAGCCGGCGATCAACAGCGCCACCGGCGGGCGCGCGACACCCGCTGGCGTCGTCAAGACGGCGTCGAGTGGGCCAATGCGGACGGCGCTCTCCTCGGCCGAGACCGCCGAAGCGAGGGCCATCAGCGCCAAAGCGAGCGCGCAGCGGATCACGACGGACCGCATCGGTCAGTCGATCTTCCGCGCTTCCTCGGGCAGCATGATCGGGATGCCGTCGCGGATCGGGTAGGCGAGCTTCGCCGACCGGGAGACCAGCTCCTGCTTCGCCGCGTCGTATTCCAGCGGGCCCTTGGTCATCGGACAGACCAGGATCTCGAGCAGCTTGGGATCGACGGAATTGGCGGGGCGTTCGAGCGGGGCGTTCATGGCAAGGGTCTCCGGCGGGCGCCTCTGTAGCATATCGCGCGCCTGCTTGTCGTCCATCAAGGCCTGTGCAGGGCGATCCGGATCAGTTCGTCGATGACCGTGTCCAGTTGCTGGGCCGGCAACGGCCGATCCGACAGCGCATGGCCGAGAAAAGCCCAGTACAGCACCTGGGCGCGTGCGTGTGCGATCGTCGGCGTCAGTCCCTCGGCTGCAAGCAGGCTCTCGACATAGCCCAGCCGGCGCCTATCGATGGCCTGCACCGCCTGGCGCGCGGCGGGGTCGGATCCGGCCCAGTTGCGCACGGCGCGCTCCAGGACGAGCTTGACCGTGAACGTGCGCCGGAGGAGCACGGCAATCGCCGGCTGGTCGCCGGCGCTCGCCTCCACCCCGGTGATGATCTGCTCGGCCGCAATCTCCCGCCACGTCTTGAGGAGGGCGGCGTGAAACGCAGCCACGTCGGCGAAATGCCAGTAGAAGCTGCCGCGTGACACGCCCAGGGCTTTTGCCAGCGGTTCCGCCTTCAGCGCGGTGAAGCCTTGGCTGGCCAGCACCTTCAATCCCTGGTCCAGCCAATCGTCGGCCGAGAGCTGATCGGTCATGTCGTCTCCATGAGACGACCATACACAACTGTATTGACGGCCGCCAGGACGTCGTGCATCCTCCATACAGAACTGTATGGAGGGTGTGCCATGCGTGATGTGCTGCTGGTATGCGCGGGGCTGCTGGCGATCACCGTCGCCGTGATCCATGGCGTGCTCGGCGAGACGATGGTCTTCGCGCGTGCCGCCATCTCGCCGGAGCGGCTGCGAACCCTGCTGCGGCTGGTCTGGCAGACTGGCACGGTGGCGTGGATCGGCTGTGGCGTGCTGCTCGCCGTCGCCCCGCAAATGGCGTCGGAGCCGGCGCGGCATTGGACGGTGGCCACGGTCATCGTCGTGTTCGTTTTCGCTGCAGGCGCCAATGCGCTGGCGACGCGCGGGCGGCATTTCGGCTGGGTCATGCTCGTCGGCGTGGTCAGCCTCGCCATCGCCGGCTACTGATGCGGGGAATTCCGGTCGACCGCAGCGCCGCCACGTACCCGGCGAGAAGAAGGCATCGCGACGCTCCGTCACCGCCGCATTGCCTCAACTGCCGTTCGGCCGCACTCCGTTCACCGCGAGGCCACTGCCACGACACATTCGCCAAGAATGGTTCCAACTTAGAAGGAGTCTCTTTGCAGACACGGCGACGAGCCGCTTAGTTGTTCGTCGTCGCGAACGGGTGCCCGGTGTCGACATCGATCCGGGGCGCGCAACCGTTCTCCGATTTGCTTGTCTGGATAGGAGAGGGGACGGATCGATGTTGGTCGACGTGGTGCGGAAGTTGGTCGTCGTAGGTGGAAGCGTCGGCATGCTCGTGATGGCAGCGCAGGCGCACGCCGGCGGATCGAACGAGATCTGCCTCACCTATGCCAATGGTCAATTCGAGCCCAAGGAGCCGACCGTTCCTGCGGACGCGCCGCTGACCATCCGCGTCAGGAACATGGAGGGCAAGGCGATCGAGTTCGAGAGCGAGACCCTGAAGGTCGAGAAGGTGATCGCGGCCAACAGCGAGGCGGTTCTCAACGTCCGCGCGATGAAGTCCGGGCGCTACGAGTTCTATAACGACTTCAACGAAAAGGCCCGCGGCTTCGTCAACGTCCAATAGGTCCAGATCCCATGCTCGCCGCCCTGATCATCGTCTTCCGCGAAGTGTTCGAAGCCGGCCTGATCGTCGGCATCGTGCTTGCCGTCACCAGCGCGGTCCCGCATCGCCTGCGCTGGATCGGCGCGGGGCTGTTTGCCGGCCTGGTCGGCGCATGCATCGTCGCGGCGTTCGCGGGAACGCTGACTCAGCTCTTTGAAGGCATGGGACAGGAATTGTTCAATGCGGGGATACTGTCGGCTGCCGTGATCATGCTGACCTGGCACAATGTCTGGATGGCCCGGCACGGCCGCGAGATGAGCAACGAGCTGCGGACGATGGGCCAGGCGGTGGCCGAAGGCGCCAAGCCGCTGGTCGCGCTGGCGACCGTGATCGCCATCGCCGTGTTGCGCGAGGGCAGTGAGGTCGCGCTGTTTCTCTATGGCGTGGCGGCCTCCGGCGACGGCGGCGGGCGGGCGCTGCTCGGTGGCGGCGTTCTTGGCCTGCTGCTCGGCGTCGCCGTCTGTCTCGCGACCTATCTCGGTCTGATGCGCATCCCGCCGCGCGCGCTGTTCAAGACCACCACCGTGCTGATCACCCTGTTGTCGGCGGGAATGGCCGCGCAGGCGGTGTTCTTTCTCGCCCGCGCCAACTGGCTGACGTCATTCGACCAGGTGGTGTGGGATTCGAGCGCGGTTCTGCCCGAGCGTGGCGTCGCCGGGCGGACGCTCAAGGCTCTGATCGGCTATACTGATCAGCCTACCGCGATGCAGCTCGCAGTCTACATCGGGGTGATCGTCGCCACCATCGCGCTGATGCGTCTGACGGCGGCTCCGCCAGCGCCGCGTGCGGCTCCCGCCGAATGATCATTGCAGCGGCGGATCGCCCGAGGTCCGCTTCTTGGCGAGATCCATCTCGGTCACGGCGATGAGGATTTCGGCGCGGGTCTTCAGGTCCGGCGCCTCGAGCATCGCCTGCTTCTCCGCCGGTCCGTAGGGCGACATCATCGCCAGCGCGTTCACGAGCGCCTCGTTCGGCGCCGCTTCGATGCCGGCCCAGTCGACCTTCAGATTGTTGGCCTTGAGGAAGTCGGTGAGCACCGCGAGCAGCGCCTCGCGGTCGACCGCGTCCTCACCCTTGCGCGCCGTGAAATCATCGACGAACGGGAAATAATCGACCTTGCACTGCCGATAGGGCGTCAGCACCGTCATTTCCTCGACCACCTTGAAGCGGGACACGCCGGTGAGCTCGAGGATGTAGCGGCCATCGCCGGACTCGGCGAGCTGCGTGATCCGGCCGACGCAGCCGACCTTGAACAGCACCGGCCGCTCCTCGCTCGAGGAATGCGTGACATCGGGCTGGATCATGCCGATGAGCCGATGGCCGTCACGAAGCGCATCGTCGACCATCGCGAGATAACGCGGCTCGAAGATGTTGAGCGGCATTTGGCCGCGCGGCAGCAGCAAGGCTCCCGCCAACGGAAACACCGGAACGATCTCCGGCAGCTCGGCGGGACCGCGATATTCGGCATTGATCGGCATGCGATACCTCGTGTCCGCTGGAACGAGCGCGCGTCCCGCCCAGCCGGGTTACGAAAACAGGATCGTCGACAGCCGCTTGCGGCCCTCGATGGTGGCCTCGTCGGCGCCGCCCCAGGCTTCGAAGAACTGCACGAGCTGCTTGCGCGCGCCGTCCTCGTTCCATTTGCGGTCACGCTTCACGATCTCGAGCAACTGGTCGGTGGCTTCCTTCCGCTTGCCCGCGGCGTTCAGCGCGGTCGCCAGGTCGAAACGCGCCTGGTGGTCGAGCGGATTGGCGGCGACCTTCTGTTCGAGCTCGCCGACCGGCCCGAGCGACTGGGCCTGCTCGGCCAGATCGATCGCGGCCTGCACGGCGGAGACCGCCGAATCGCTGCGCTTGGAGTCCGGGACCATCGCCAGCGTCTGCTTGGCCTCGTCGATCGCGCCGAGCTCGACCTGGCACTTGGCAAGCCCGGCGATCGCCGGGATGTTGGCGGCGTCGACCGCGAGCACCTCGGCATAGATCTCGGCCGCGCCGGCCGCATCGCCCTCGGCCAGCACGGCTTCGGCTTCCTTGAGGATCTCGGCGATGTCGGGCTCGCCGGCGCCGGGAACGCCCTTGGTGATCTTTTCGATGAAGGCGGCGACCTGGCTCTCGGGCACGGCACCCATGAAGCCATCGGCGGGCCGTCCGCCGACGAACGCGATCACGGCCGGAATCGACTGGATGCCCATCTGGCCCGGGATGGCCGGATGCTCGTCGATGTTCATCTTGACCAGCTTGACCTTGCCCTTGGCGGCCTTGACGGCCTTTTCCAGGATGGGCGTCAGCTGCTTGCACGGTCCGCACCACGGCGCCCAGAAGTCGATGAGGACCGGCTGCCGCTTCGATTCCTCGATGACGTCCTTCACGAAGCTCTGCGTCGTGGTGTCCTTGATCAGATCCGGCACCTGCGGCGCCGCTCCGCCGCCCTGTTCAACAATGGTCACGGGGTCCCTCGTCCGAAAAAATTCCGATGGACGGCGACCGGGAACCGGCCGCCGCCGCGCCTCAATACACGTTTTCTTTCACTTTAAGTGGCGGTCCAGCCGGAAATTTCAATCAGCGCCCTTCGGGGTCCGGTGATGGGCAGGTTTTGGCCCGGTTCGGCCGGTCCCGACCGCCAAAATTTGAACGTCGCCGGCGTACGAAACCTGTCGCAGACCTGTTGCATTCGTCCGCGGCATTTGGCATAGGTCTGCCCGTCGCTGGCGGCCACGCCGCCAAGGCGTCACGGATGCGGGTGTAGCTCAGTGGTAGAGCACGACCTTGCCAAGGTCGGGGTCGAGGGTTCGAACCCCTTCGCCCGCTCCAAAAATTCCGCTCCGTTGCTCTCTCGCTTTATGCCTCATCGTTTCGTCGCCGGGGATTTGTCCCAGGCCGCGAGTGCGTCGGCAAATATCCGATCCCCACTTGGACCTTTGCCGATCGCGAGGATGCCCCGGCGCTGGTTCGCATAGACGACCGGGATGTCGAACCACTCGCGCCGCGCGAGAAGCTCCTCATTGCGTGCGCGATCGGCCTCGACGTTGGACAAGCCGACCAGGAACGAGCCTTCGGTGATCTTGACGGAGAGCCCGGCGAGCGGCGTCCCGCGCGACTTCTCATCCGTCTTCATCAGCATTCCCGGCACGTTGCTGACGCCGCCACCGACGAAATCGGCGGCAGGCCTGAAGGTGAGCTCGGCGACATGGCTGGCCGGCAGGCTGGGATCGTCGTTACGGCGCAGCTGCAGGCTGACCTTCAGCTTGCGCTCGGGAATGTCGATCTCGCCGCGGATCACCGGCGTGGGCCGTCCTGATTGTGCATTCTTGACCGTCTCGGTCCGCCAGGTCACCGAGCCGGAATACCGCTTGCCGTTGGGGTTGGAGAGATCCTCGTCATACAGCACCGCGAGTCCGGGCGTCCGCGCGTCCGGCGCGTCGGAGGATGCGGCCGGGCTGGGCAGGGGAGCGCTGCTACGTCCGGCGCCCAGGCCAGCGGGCTGCGCTGGCTTCGCCGCAGCGGCGTTCAGTTGGGCGCTGCCGTCGATCGACGTGAACATCACGAGCGGGCGCTGCGCTCCGCCGGTGGCGCGCTCCACCGCCGCGTTGGTCTGGTTGAAGGTCTCGATCAGGCGTTGGCCAGGCTGCTGGAGCGCTTCTGCAAGGGCGGCGGCGAACACGCCGTGACCGTCCGGACCGCGCTGTCCCGCCGTCCCGGCCTGTGCGGCAAAGGAGATCACGGTCTGTGCGGAAACGTCGACCGGGACAAGGCCGGCGGCAAGACCGGCGATGCCGCGCCCGGCGAACGGATTGGAGCGGAAGGCGTCGAGAATGATCACGTTTTGCCGGGAGCTCGATCCGCTCAGCTCGCGCAGAATGCCAGTCAGGTCGCGCAGCTCGGTGGTCAGGTCCGCGGGCGTCGCCGGCGCCGCGTCGACCGGGACGAGATAATCGGCGCCGCCCAGGTTGAGTCCGTAGCCGGCGTAATAGACCAGCGCGACGTCGGCGTCGGCGATCCGGCCCTTGAACTCGGCCAGCGCGCGATCGAAGCCGCGTCGGTCGAGGTCGATCTGCGCAGCACCACCGCTCAGGGTGAAGCCCAGCCGCGACAGGCTGTCGGCGATCAGCCGGGCGTCCGCCGCCGGCTCGTCCAGCAGCGGCGCGCGCTCGTGGATGGAGTTGCCGATCACCAACGCCACCCGCTTGTCAGCGGCAGCCGGCCCCGTGGTGATCAGGATCGCGCCGAACCAAAGGATGATTGCAGACAGCAGCTGCCCAACTCGGCCGATCACCCGACGCATGCCAACGATCTCCTGCCATCCGATCCGAACGCTCGCGGTGGTAATACCGCAAGTCGAACAAAACCGGAACAAGAATCGTGGCAGAAAAGAGAAAATTGCCGCCGGGTGTTGGCCGCCTAGACGACCACCGGCGTGCGCACCCGCCCGGCGTCGCCGAACACCCGCAGGTAACGCGCGATCTCGGTGGGGTCGCCGGTCGCCTTCTCCGGGTTGTCGGACAGCTTCACGGCGGGATGGCCGTCCGCCGACGTCACCTTGCAGACCAGCGAGATCGGATCGAGGTCGACCGAGCCGTCCGGCGAGCAGCCGACGAAATCGTTGGTCAGGTTGGTGCCCCAGCCGAACGACAGCCGCACCTGGTCGGAGAAGCGATGATGGATCTGCTCGATGGATTCGACGTCCATCGCGTCGGAGAACACGAGCAGCTTCTGCTTGGGATCGCGCCCCTTCGATTTCCACCAGGCGATGATCTCCTCGCCGGCCTGGATCGGCGGCGCGCTGTCGGGCCGGAAGCCGGTCCAGTCGGCGACCCAGTCGGGTGCGTCGCGCAGGAAGGCCTTGGTGCCGAATGCGTCGGGCAGTGCGATCAGGAGGTTGCCGGCATAGGTCTGCCGCCACTGGTCGAGAATGCGATAGGGCGCGAAGCGAAGCTCGTCATCGTCCTTGGCAAGCGCCGCCGCGACCATCGGCAGCTCATGCGCGTTGGTGCCGATGGCTTCGAGATCATTGTCCATCGCCAGCAGCACGTTGGAAGTGCCGGTGAACGACGAGCCGAGACCTTCCTTCACGGCCTCGACGCACCAGCGCTGCCACAGGAAGCCGTGACGGCGGCGGGTGCCGAAATCCGACAGCCGCAGGCCGTCCAGCTTGCGCAGCCGCTCCACCTTGGCCCACAGCTTGGCCTTGGCGCGAGCGAACAGTACGTCGAGCGCGAACCGGCCCTGGCCCTTCATCGCCTGGCGCGAGCGCAGCTCGTTGACGATGGCGAGCGCCGGGATCTCCCACATCGTGGTGTGCGTCCATGGCCCGTGGAAATGCAGCTCGTACTGGCCCTCGGACTTGCGCAGCTCGTATTCGGGCAGGCGGAAATTGGCGAGCCAGGCGATGAACTCCGGCGAGAACATGTGGGTCTTGCCGTAGAACGTGTTGCCGGCCAGCCAGATCAGCTCCTTCTTGGAGAAGCGGATGGTGCGGGCGTGATCGAGCTGGGCGCGCAACTCGCCTTCGTCGATGACGTCTGCCAAGCGTACACGCTTCGTCCGGTTGATGACCGAGAACGTCACCTGCTGACTCGGGTAGAATTCCCGAATCATCTGCAGCATCAACAGCTTGTAAAAATCGGTATCGAGCAGGCTGCGCACGATCGGATCGAGGCGCCAACCGTGATTATAGGTCCTGCTCGCGATGTCTGTGACTGTCATGTGATCGTTCTACAGCGCCGGCCGCAAACCCGCCACTGGGCTTGTCGCAGGTGAACCTTGTGGCGCGGCGGCATCCTCGCTCGCACTCTTTGAGGGCTATTCGCGCGCCAGCAGCGGTACGCCGGGATCGAATGCCAGCACAGCTTCGGCCCATTTCGCGACGCGGAGCACGTGGAGGTCGTTGCGATAGGGGCCGGTGATCTGCACGCCGAGTGGAAGGCCGTCATGGCCGAACCCCGCCGGCAGGGAGATTGCAGGCGCTCCGACGAAGGTCCAGGGCGCGCAATATTCGGCATCGCCGGTCCAATCCAGGCCGCGCGGCGCTTCGCCGAAGGCCGGCAAGGTGAGCACCGCATCGAACCCGTCGAGCTCGGTTGCGAGCGCCCTCTGCCGGTGGGCCTGGGCCGCCTTGGCGGCGAGATATTCCATGGCGGTCTTGCTGCGGCCGCTCTCGACATGGTCCTTCATGACTGCGCTGACGCGATCCGGATAACGCGCGATCAGATCGGAGAAGATCGTGGTCGCCTCGCTGAGCATGATGGTGGTGACCGCCTTCCCGTTCACCGTATCGAGCTCTCTCAGTTCGATCTCGGTGATCGCTGCGCCGGCGCTGCGCAACGTGTCGACGACCGACTCGAACACCGCCTTCTGGTCCGCCTCCGCGCGCTCCCATTTGGCGAAGCGTACCACCGCGAGCCGCGGCCTGGAGAGCGGCGCGACGCCCTGCGCAACATCCACCGTGAAGCCCGGCAGCGGCCGGCCGTGGCGATCGTCGGCGCTGCTGCCGGCCAGCAGCGAGAGGGCCAAGGCGACGTCGTCGACGCGGCGGGCGAAGAAGCCGACATGGTCGAGCGACGGGCTGAGCGGATGCACGCCGACGCGGGGAATCGCGCCGAAGCTCGGCTTGAAGCCGACGACGCCATTGAACGCCGCCGGCCGGATCACCGAGCCGAGCGTCTGCGTGCCCAGCGCCAGCGGCACCAGGCCCGCCGCAACCGCCGCGGCTGATCCGGACGATGAGCCGCCCGGCGTGTGCTCGGGGTTCCATGGGTTGACGGTCGGGCCTGGATGACGCCAGGCGAATTCGGTCGAGACCGTCTTGCCGAAGATCGTCGCGCCGAGATCGCGCAGCCGCTCGACCACCCAGGCGTCCGCCTCCGGGACGTGATCGCGATAGATCTGCGAGCCGTTGGTGGTCGGCATGTCCGAGGTGGCGATGATGTCCTTGATGGCGACGGGAATTCCGCCCAGCGGTCCGGCCTTCGCCGTGACGTCGCGCGGCAGATATTCGAACGCCTTCAACTGCGGCTCGATCGCCCGTGTCCTCGTCAGACATTCTTCACCATAGCCCGCCGCCGCGGCCGGGTCGGCGGCGAACCGGCGCAGCAGCTCGAGAACACCTGCACCGGCCTTCGGCGTCTGAAGTTCGGACTGTCGCGACATCGGGCATCCTGTTTGGCACGAGTTTTGTTCGGCACGAGTCTTGGAGGTTCTCGCACGGCCCGCGCCCGCTCGTGCTGCCGCAGAGTAGCGACTGGCGATGCGGCCGCCAGTCGCGCCTGCGATCAGTGCGTATGAATACAGCGCATGGCCGTTCTTGCCGTCAGCGCAAAAGCGATCGATGGGTCGCAAGAGCGCGCACATCAAGCGCGCATTTGGCATGCTTTGAGTGCAGAGGCGGCTCGTGAGTGCCGCGCAAACTTCGCCGCAATCCGCTTCTCACCCGCTCAGGATGTGCTACCATTTTCGCGCAGGACCACTCGACGTGGCCGGCCAAAGGACGTCCTCAGATACGTTCCGAAAAGTAGACGCAGCCAGACGAGCTGCCTCATGGGAGTGAAGCGATGACATCGGCTTTCCACCGAAGCATTCTTGCGCTTGCAACAATCGGTCTTCTCGCCGGCACCAGCATTGCCGGCGCGCAGCAGAAATCCGACGCGGGTAAGCCGCTCAAGAAGTACGAATCGGGCACCAAGGAATTCTGGACGCATCCGCCGGACGACTGGTTCCTCGGCGACGAGACCGAGGCGCAGAAGGGGTTGGCGCCGCCATCGGGCCCGCCGACCGGCGCCTCCGATGCCGAGCTCGCCAAGATCGTCAAGCAGGTGAAGCTGCCCGACGGCTTCAAGATGGAAGTCTGGGCCTCGGGCGTGCTTGCCGCGCGGCAGATGGCCTGGGGCGACAAGGGCACGCTGTTCGTCGGCTCGTTCGGGCTCGGCAACGTCTATGCGATCAGCGACAAGGGCGGCAAGCGCGAGGTCAAGACGGTCCTCAAGGGCCTGAACATGCCGACCGGCCTCGCCTTCCAGGACGGCAATCTGTACGTCATCGCCGTCGACAAGCTGATCAAATATGAGAACGCCGAGGCCAATCTCGACAATCTCGGCCAGGGCAAGGTCGTCTATGACGACATGCCGTCCTATGCGGCGCATGGCTGGAAATACATCGCGGTCGACAAGGACGGCTGGTTCTATATTCCCTTCGGACCGCCCTTCAACATCGGCATTCCGCCGACATCGGTGTCGCAGATCCGCCGCGTCGATCCGCGCACCGGCAATGCCGAGATCTATGCGCTCGGCGTGCGCAACAGCGTCGGCGGCGACGTCGATCCGCGCACCGGCAAATACTGGTTCACGGAGAATGCGCGCGACTGGGTCAGCGACGATCTGCCGAGCGACAAACTCAACATGATCTCGAAGCTCGGCGAGCATTTCGGCTATCCCTATTGCCACCAGGGCGACCTGCCGGATCCGAAGTTCGCGATGGGCCACAAATGCTCGGAGTTCACGCCTCCGGTGCTGAACCTCGGGGCTCACGTCGCACCCCTGGGCATGAAGTTCTATACCGGCGACCAGTTCCCGGCGGAGTACAAGAACAACATCCTGATCGCCGAGCACGGCTCCTGGAACCGGCACAAGTACCAGGGCGCCCGGATCATGCGCGTCATCGTCGGTCCCGACGGCAAGGACGCCAAGCAAGAGGTGTTCGCTTCCGGCTTCATCGAGGGCGACCAGGGCTACCTCGGCCGTCCCGACGACATCATCCTCGCCAAGGACGGTTCGATCTTGGTGGCGGACGACTGGGCCGGCGCGATCTATCGCATCAGCTACGAGAAGAAGTGATCTCGTCGTGAAAGCGGGGCTGCGCGCTGCCTTATGGCGGCCGCAGCCCCAACTATTTTCGGGGCTGCGCGTTGATCTGAGCGTGGCGATCCCGGCCGCGCAGGCGAAGCCGGGCATTCGGAGGATTTGACATGCGTCATGGAGTTGCCGCTGCGGCATGCGTGCTGGCGCTGGTGTTGATGAGCCCCTCCGCGCAGGCGGCTGATGTCGAAGCCGGCAAGGCAAAGGCCGAGCTCTGCGTCGGCTGCCATGGCGAGAACGGCATCTCCCAGACCGAGAACATTCCTTCGCTGGCCGGCCAGCAGGACCAGTTCATCCAGTGGCAGCTGGTGTTCTTCCGGGCCGGCACCCGCAAGAACGAGGCGATGAAGCCGATCATCGATCAGCTGAACAACGAGGACATCCGCAACCTCGGCGCCTATTTCGCTTCGCTGCAGCCGGCGAAGTCACCGCCCGACGATAATCCGGAGCTGTCGAAGAAGGGCGCCGAAGCCGCCGCCGGTCGCCGCTGTGCCTCATGCCATCTCGACAGCTATGCCGGCACCAAGGGCGTGGCGCGGCTCGCCGGCCAGCGCGAGGAATATCTCGTCAAGGCGCTGCACGACTACAAGAGCGGACAACGCGTCGGCGGCAGCCAGGCCGCGATGACGGATGTTGCCTATCCGCTGAGCGACGAGGAGATCACGGCGCTCGCGCATTATCTCGCGCATGTGCAGTGACGGGTGATCGACTGGAGGCCTCGCGCCACCCACAGCCGTCGTCCCGGACAAGCCCGCCGACGCGAAGCGTCGGTGGGTGCCGATCCGGGACCCATACCGCGGAGTCTATCGAGGAAGTTCGCTGGCAGTCGCCTGCCTCACCACGGCCGCGGCGTATGGGTCCCGGCTCAAGGCCGGGACGACGGCGGAGTGTGTGGTGGCGCCGGAGCTGACTTACGCGTCCGCCCTTGAGGCCACGCAACGTCAGGGACTACTTGCCCCGCTGCGCCTCGTACACCTTCAGCTGAGTATATGAAATCCGCAGCCGCGGCACCGGGACCTTGGCGGCATCGGCGCGGGCGACGAGATCGCCGATGACGTGATCGGCCTCGACCGGCAGGCCGGCGCGCAGATCGCGGAACATCGAGGCGGTCATGGGGGAACCCTCCGCCGTGAGCATGCCGGAAACGCGCTGGAAGAAGGCGCCGGCCGGAGGGTAGCCTGCAGCCGCAGCGGTGGCGCTGCATTCATCGAGCATGCCGAGCAGGAAATCCTTGCCGCCCGGCGCGGTCAGGATCACGCCGACCGGCCCGCGCATCAAGGTGGTCGACGCCGCGAGCGAGGACAGGAAAACCCACTTCTCCCACATGTCCTGCATGATGTTCTCGCTGGCCGACGCATTGAAATTGCCGCGCTGGAAAATCTCGAAGATCGCGCGGACGCGCTCTGATGATCCGCCGTCGCGTTCGCCGAAGCTCAGCGACTGCATCGGCTGCAGCTGCACCACCTCGCGGCTCTCGTTCAAGGTCGCGGCGATGGCGCAGAGCCCGCCGAGCACGCGCGCGCGACCGAACCTGGCGTCGAGCACGTCGAGGTGCCTCATGCCGTTCAGCATCGGAATGATCGCGGTGTCAGGTCCCACCGCGGGTGCAAACGAGTCGATCGCGTCGTCGAGATCAAACGCCTTGCAGCTCAGCAGTACGACGTCGAAGTGCTGCTTCAAACCGTCCGCCTGCACCGTCTTCGGATTGGGCAAGGTGACGTCACCGGTCGGACTGCGGATCACGAGGCCGGCACTGGCGAGCTCAGCCGCGCGGCGCGGGCGGACCAGGAAGGTGACATCGGCACCGGACTGCAGCAGCCGGCCGCCGAAATAGCCGCCGATGGCACCGGCGCCGACGACGAGAATACGCATGGGTGGATCCCTCTGTGAGCGGGCCGCATCATGCAGAAGCGAGTGACGAATGGCGAGCAGCGAATGGGAATAGGCTCCATTCCTATTCGCTACTCCCTATTCGCCATTCGCCTCTACCATTTCTCGCCGAACGGCCGGATCTCCATTTCGAAGGTCCAGGCGCTCTTCGGCTGGTGGTAGAGCTGCCAATAGGCACCGGCGACCGACGCCGGCGGCATCAGCAGGTCCGGATTGTCCAGCGCCTCCTGACCCCAGAGCTGGGCGCGGCGCTCGCGGACCCAGGCGGTATCGACGCCGGAATCGATGATGAGATGGGCGACATGGATGTTCTGCGGCATCAGTTCGCGCGCCATCGCCTGCGCCACGGCGCGCAGTCCGAACTTGGCCGAAGCGAAGGCGGCATAGCCGGAGCCGCCGCGCAGCGACGCGGTCGCGCCGGTGAAGAAGATCTTGCCGCCGCCGCGGGGCAGCATCAGCCGGGCGGCCTCGCGCCCGGTGACGAAGCCGGCCCAGCACGCCATCTCCCAGACCTTGCGGAACACCCGGTCCGTCGTCTCGAGGATCGGGAAGTTCACGTTGGCGCCGACGTTGAAGATCACGACCTCGAGCGGCGCATGCCTGTCGGCGTCATTGAGGAAGGCGGTGGTCTCGTCCTCCTTGCGGGCATCGAGCGAGCGCGCCACGATCCGCCCGCCGGCGGCCTCGACCTCCGCGACCAGCGGCGCGAGCTTGTCGCCATTGCGGCGGCCGGCGAACACCGTGAAGCCTTCCGACGCGAACTTCTTGACGATCTCGGCGCCGATGTAGTCGCCGGCCCCGACGACCGCGACGGTGGCGTTGCGCTGTTGCATGCTTTGTCTCCCGATCTCACTTCAGCGTCATTGCGAGGAGCCCCGGGTCTCGCCTATGGCGAGCCCGTCGGCCGTGCTTCGAGTGGACCCGTCGGCTCGCGATGATGGCGATCACTTGCCCAGGATATATTCCTCGACGTCGCGCAACTGCTCCTTGCCGAAGAACATCTCGTTGCCGACGAAGAAGGTGGGCGAACCGAATGCGCCGCGCTCGACGGCGGCTTGCGTGTTCTCCACGAGCTTCGCCTTGACCTCGGGCTCCTGGGCGCGCGCGAACAGCTTGGCCCCGTCGAGCCCGGAGGATGTGATCGCAGCGATCGCGATCTCGGGATCGTCCATCTTCTTCGGCTCGCGCCACATGTGGTGGAACGCCGCGTCGACATAGGTCTCGAACACGCCTTCGAGCTGGGCGGCGATGGCCGCGCGCATCAGGTTCAGCGTATTCACCGGGAAGTATGGATTCCAGACCCAGGGCTGCACGTGGTAGCGCTTGAGGAAACGCTGCGTCTCGACCTCGTGGAACTCACGCTTGTTCCTGACGCCGGCGAGCGACTCGGCGGGCGACTTGTTGTTGGTCGCCTTGAAGATGCCGCCGAGCAGCACCGGGACATAGTAGAACTGGACGCCGATCCGCTGCACGATCGCCGGGATCGCCTCGTGGCTCAGATAGGCGTTGGGACTGCCGAAGTCGAACATGAATTCTGGCGCTGGACGGCTCATGGGCGGTCTCCTCGGTTTTTCACATTGTGGTCCAGCGCAGCAGCCCCGTCCAGGGTTTTATGACGGTCATCATATTCCAGCGGCCGGGAGGCATCGGAGTGCATCAGATCATCCTGTGCACCGTCCGCTTGCGCCAGACCACGAGATAATAGCTCATCTGCAGCAGCAGCATCGCGGCGAAGGTGATGGGATAGGCGAGCCAGACGCCGTCGAGCCCGATGCTGCGGCTGAGCCAGGTCGCAGCGGGGACCTCGATCGCGGCGATCGCAAACGCCGAGATCGCCAGCGGCATCCACACCGTCCCGGAGGCACGCATCGCCGACGAGAACGTGATGGACATGCCGAACAGCACGGAACTCCACAGCACGATGTGCAGCGAGCGCTGCGCGACCTCGATGACCGCGGGGTCGGTGATGAAGAGGCCCATCAGCACCCGTGAGAACAGGTAGCCGATCGCGACGAGGCCGCCTGTGAGCACGACGTTCATCTCGATGCCGGTCCGCACGATGTCGCCGATCTGCCTGGCCTGGCCGCGGCCGATCGCCTGGGCGCCGAAGATCGAAACCGAGATCGCGATCGACAGCGCCGGAAACTGCACATAGCCGAGCACCTGGTTGACCGCGCCATAGGCCGCCGTCGCGTCCGAGCCGAAGCCGTTGACTAGGCCGATCAGCACCATCTCCGCCAGGGACATCACGATCATGCCGATCGCGGCGGGGATGCCGAGCCGCAGCACCGCCCGCAGCAGTTTCGCGTCCGGCAGCATGCCCCGCAGGAGTGCCGTATCGATCGCCAACGGGTGCTTGCGCCGGCGCAGATGGACATGGAGCCAGGCCAGCGTCGTCAGCGTCGAGATTGCCGAGGCCCAGGCCGCACTGGCGACGCCGAGAACGGGCGCGCCGAGCCAGCCGCGGATGAACACCGGCGTCAGCACCAGCCCGAGCGTGGTCGACGCGGCGAGCGAGGCCAGCGGCGTCACGGTGTCGCCGACGCCGCGCATCTGCGAGGACAGCAGGATGTAGGCGAAGGTCAGCGGCATTGTGATCATCATGATGCGGGCATAGCCCGCGGCCGCATCCAGGATGTTGGCGGGCGTGGCGAGGGCGGTGAGCAGTTCGCGGCTGAAGACGCCACCCAGCACCGCGATCAGGCCGCCAAGCAGCAGCGCGATGCTCAGCGTCGTGCCGGCGATCTGCTTCACCTTCGCGGGCTCGCCGGCACCCCAGGCCTGTCCGATCAGAACGCCGGCGCCCGAGCCGAGGCCCATGACGAAGGAGACGAAGAAGAACATCGCCGGGAAGAACACCGAGACCGCGGCGAGCGCATCGACGCCGATCATCTGGCCGAGATAGACATTGTTGATGGTGCCGAACAGCGATTGCAGGATATTGCTCAGCATCATCGGGACGACGAACATCAGGAACGGCTTGCGCAGCGAGGCGGTTGGCGGCGACACGGCGTGGTTCTCCGTCGACCGCCCTTCGTTCGAGGCACGGCCGTGTTGCGAGGAATGGAAGCGAGAGCCGCCGCGAGCGGCCGCTCTCGTTGACTGTCGAAATCAGCCGATCTCACTCGGCCCTGTGGCGATGCGCGAGCGCCACTGCATGGTCGCGGATGTCGGGCGGCCAGTCCGCGATCAAGCCGGCGAAGCGGGCGAGATCGCCGGCGAACAGCGCGCGGGACGCCTCCTCGAACTGTGGCAGGTTGCTGCCGATCCCCGACATGAAATGATAGGCCGCGTCGCGCGCCTCGCGGGCGCGGTCGCTGTCGCCGTTGGCGCGGCGGGCTTCGTGGACCAGCTTGCGCAGGGCGACCGAGGCGCCGCCCGGCTGCGCATTGAGCCATTCCCAGTGCTGCGGCAGCAACGTGACCTCGCGGGCCACGACCCCGAGCTTTGGCCGGCCGCGGCCGCGCGGCCCGGTCGGCGGCTGGTCTGCGACCACGCCGGCGTCGACCGGCAGGCGGGCCAGGATATCCCGGTCGCTGCCGCGCAGATCGATGTCGATCGGCTGCCCGGTGCGGTCGTTGAAGATCACGATCGGCTCGATGTTCGGCGCGGCGTGTTTCAGCACCAGCGCCACCTTGGGCAGGGGCCCGGCGGCGATCCGGGTCTGGCCGGCAAATGCGGTGAAAGTGTCCATGGCTTGGTCCCGTTGATGCGCTTAATAAGACCCGGGCGAAATTAAAGTCAATATTACCCGGATAATTATTGTGACTCTCCTCCAGTGCCGAGGACGCCTCGCCGAACCCGTGCCGTCCTGCTACGGAACGCCGCCCGCCACTCGATCCGTCCCTGGGAACCCCATGCTCACCGTTCACCACCTCAACAATTCCCGCTCGCAACGCGTGCTCTGGCTGCTCGAGGAGCTCGGCGTCCCCTATGAGATCATCCGCTACGAGCGCCAGCCCGACATGCGCGCGCCCAAGGAGCTGCGCGCCATTCATCCGCTCGGCAAGTCGCCCGTGATCACCGACAACGGCAACACGGTCGCGGAGTCCGGCGCGATCGTCGAATATCTGATCGAGACCTATGGCGATGGCCGCCTGATCCCGCCGTCGAAGACGCCGGAGCGGCTGCGCTATTCGTACTGGTTGCACTATGCAGAGGGCTCGGCGATGCCGCTGCTGCTGCTGAAGCTGCTGTTCAACATCATGCCGAAGCGCGCGCCGGCGCTGCTGCGTCCGATCGTGCGCAAGGTGTCGAACCAGGCGTTGAGCACGCTGGTCAATCCGCAATTGAAGCAGCACATGGCGTTCTGGGAAAGCGAGCTGCAGAAGAGCGAGTGGTTTGCGGGCGATTCGTTCACCGCGGCCGACATCCAGATGAGCTTCCCGCTGCAGGCGGCGGCATCGCGCGGCGGTCTGGAGCAGGGCCATCCGCGGGCGATGGATTTCCTCGCCCGCATCGAGGCACGGCCGGCCTACAAGATCGCGCTGGAGAAGGGCGGGCCCTACGAGGTCGGCCGCTGAAGCCGGCGTCTATTTCGACTGCGCGGCGGTGGCTTCCGTCGCCGCGATCACCTCGCGCACCAGGCGCGCGACGCCCTTGATGTCGCCGTCGGGGTCGATGGAATCACCGAGCCTGGCCACCACCATGCGCTGGCTCGGCATAATCACGAGCCGCTGGCCGAGCAGGCCAAAGGCGAAGAACGCATCCGCCGGAATGCCGGCGCGCGCCCGTCCCTGCGCGTGAACGTGCTGGCTGCGGTTGGTCCACAATCCCGCGCCATAGTCGGTGTCCAGCGTCGCGGTCGCCGACATCGCCACCCAGCCCTCGGGCAGGATGCGCTTGCCGCCGGCGACGCCGTCGCCGAGATAGAGCAGCCCCAGCTTCGCCCAGTCCCGCGCGCTCGCCAGCATGTTGCCGTAACCTTGCAGCGTGCCGGTGCCGTCGAACTGCAGCGTCGGGCTGCGCATGCCGAGCGGATGGAACAGCTCGCGCCACGCGAATTCGATCGCCTGCTCGGGACCGCCGGCGGCGTCGCGGATGATGCGCGCCAGGATCTGGGTGCTCGCGCTCGAATAGGCCCAGCGCTGTCCCGGCGGCGCGATCAGCGGCGCATGCACCGCGAACGCCGCCATGTCGCGGTGGATGTCCATCTGGCTCGACGGATCGAAGCCGGAATTGGTTTCGTCCAGCGCCAGGCCTGATGTCATGCGCATCAACTGCTCGACGGTGATGTCGTGGCGCGGATCCCTTGGCTCGCGCCATTCCGCGACCGGCGCCGGGATCGACGGGCTCAGTCTGCCCTGCCGGGTGAGGATGCCCAGCAGCGCATTGGTGACCGTCTTGGTCATCGAGAACCCCATGAGCGGGGTATCGACGCCGATGTTCGGCGCATAGCGTTCCGCGATCAGGCGACCGTCCTTGACGACGACGATCGCCTTGGTGCGGCGGAATGGCGGGCTGGCCGGCTCCTCGAAGGCGTGATCGAGCGCCGCCTTCAGCGCGGGATCGCTGGGCTCCACCGCAGCGTCTTCGGCGAAGTCGGGCAAGGCGGGAGCAGGCGCCGCGGCGCGCAGCGCAGCGACGTCGGTGTGGGGCACGTAAGGCGGCTTCTGACCCTGAAGCGCCACGCAACCGAGACCGTCGTGATACGAGGCCCGGGTGGCGTGCAGGCCGAGCAGCGACACCTCCACCATGCGCATGTCGGGCTCCACCCGGTAGCGCATCACGGCCCGCAACCGGCGCAGACCGGGCCGTTCCATGGTCTCCGCAAACACCGTCTGCGGATCGAGGCCGGAGACGTAGGTCTTGGCGCAGATCATCTCGGCGACCACGGTGGTCGCGACGCGCAGCGCCCGGTCAGGCCGATAGGTGAGCCACCCCGCCACCAGCAGGGCCGCAAACACCAACAGACCGACCACGAATCTTCGCAAATGCACCAGAACGTCCGACGCCGTCTCGCGGGCGAGCCTCGCTGCGCCCTGGTATGCTTCTAACGCGCCTCGGTCACCACGCCAACGGAGGGAAGCTGGTGCAGGGCCCCGCCGGGCGGCGGCAAATCGTCATCCGGGCCACGACCTCCTCCTCCCGGCCGGGAACCGGGCACCTCAGCGCCCGGCCGCGGTGGCGCCCTTGCTGCGCGGATCGGGCGCGCCGACAAATCCATCCGGCGTCACCAGAATGGAGTTGGCCGAGGTCCGTCCCATCGGCTCCTCGATCTTGTGGCCGCGGGCGCGCAGGCCGGCGAGCACGTCATCGGCAAAACCCTTCTCGATCCGGACCTCGTCGGGCATCCATTGGTGATGCAGGCGAGGCGCGGTGACGGCCTGGCGGACGTCCATCCGATAGTCGAGCACGTTGACGATCACCTGCAGCGCGGTCGAGATGATGCGGCTGCCGCCGGGCGAGCCGGTGACGAGCACGGGCTTGCCATCCTTCAGCACGATGGTCGGCGACATCGACGACAGCGGCCGCTTGCCGGGGCCCGGCAGGTTGGCCTCGAAGCCGACCAGGCCGAAGGCGTTGGAGGCGCCGGGCGCGGCGGTGAAATCGTCGAGCTCGTTGTTGAGCAGCACGCCGGTGCCCTCGGCGACGAGGCCGACGCCATAGGGGAAGTTCAGCGTGTAGGTGTTGCTGACGGCATTGCCGTCATTGTCGACCACCGAAAAATGCGTGGTGTTGCTGCCCTCCCGCAGCGGCTTGGTGTTGAGAACGTCGCCGGCGCTGGTGGCGTGCGCGGGATCGATGCCGGCGCGCTGGCGCGCGGCATAGTCCTTCGACAGCATCGCGCGCACCGGCGCGTCGACGAAGGCGGGGTCGCCGAGATAGCGCGCACGGTCGGCATAGGCGCGCTTCATCGCCTCGATCAGCAGATGCAGCGATTCGGGCGAGCCCTGCTTCAGCTCAGCGAGCGGAAAGCCCTCGAGGATGTTCAGCATCTCGACCAGCACGGTGCCGCCCGACGACGGCAGCGGCATCGACACGATATCATAGCCGCGATAGGTGCCGCGCACCGGCGTGCGCAGCACCGGCTGGTAGGATTTGAGATCGTCCGCCGTCATGATGCCGCCGGCATCCTGGATCGCCTTGGCGAGTCGCTCGGCAACGGGGCCTTCATAGAAGCCGCGCGGTCCCTGCTCGGCGACGGCGGTGAGCGTCGCCGCCAGATCGCGCTGAATCAGCCGGTCTCCGTCCTTCAGCACGGTGCCATCGGGCCGCATGAAGATCGCGGCCGACGATTTCCATTTCGCCAGCCGCGGCGCCATCATCGGCAGCGTCACGGCGACGTCGTCGGCGACGGGGATGCCGTCGCGTGCCAGCACGATCGCCGGCTGCAGCACCTGCGCCAGCGTGAATTTGCCCGAGCCGTATTTCTCCAGCGCCAACGCGAGACCCGCCACCGATCCGGGGACGCCGATCGACAGCGCCGAATCGCGCGACTTGGCGTTGTCGGGCTTGCCGTCGGCGCCGAGGAAGATGTCGCGCGTGATCGCGGCGGGACCGGTCTCGCGATAGTCGATCGCGATATCCTCGTTGGACTTGGCGATGTGGATGACCATGAAGCCGCCGCCGCCGATGTTGCCGGCAACCGGATAGGTGACGGCCATCGCAAAGCCGGTGGCAACGGCGGCATCGACCGCGTTGCCGCCGAGCGCGAGAATGCGCTGGCCGACTTCGGCTGCGATCCTCTCCTGTGCCACCACCATGCCGTGGGCGGGCGGCTGCGCCGGCGCGGTGATACCGGGTGGCTGCGGGATATCGAAGGTTTGCGAATCCAGCGCCCGTGCGGGCAGGCAGCCGGCCAGCAACAGCATGAAACCCGCAAGGAGCCGTCGTCGATCAATCGTGAACGTGGTCATCGCAATTCTGCCGTTGCTGACATCCGCCTGGGATCGTCAGATGTTATAGGGCCGGGTCGCCGGCGTAAAACGCAACGCCGTGATCGTCGCGAGACGCGACGCTGGGATTGCAGAGGATTTTCGAATGGCCGTCATCACGATCGAGACCTCTGGCTCTGCCGACGGCCGAATCTATCCCGGGCGCGCGGCCGTCGTCAGCTGGATCTTGTTCGATTGGGCGGCGCAGCCCTATTTCACGCTGATCACGACCTTCGTCTTCGCGCCCTATTTCGCGGCGCATGTCGCGCCGGACGCGGCGAGCGGCCAGGCGCTGTGGGGCTTTGCGACCGCCGCGGCCGGCATCGTCATCGCGCTGCTGTCACCGGTGTTCGGCGCCATCGCCGATGCCACCGGGCGCCGCAAGCCGTGGATCGCGGCGTTCGGCGCGCTGCTCGTGATCGGCGCCGCGCTGATGTGGATCGGACGTCCCGGCGCGCCCGAGCTGATCCCGCCGCTGCTCGCGGCCTATGTGATCGCCACCATCGGCGTCGAGTTCGCCACCGTGTTCAACAACGCGATGATGCCGACCCTGGTGCCGCCGGAACGCATCGGCCGGCTGTCCGGCACCGGATGGGCCACCGGCTATGTCGGCGGCATCCTGTCGCTCATCATCGTGCTCGGCTTTCTCGCCGCCAATCCCGACAGCGGCCGCACGCTGTTTGGCTTCAAGCCGCTGTTCGGGCTCGATCCCGTGAGCCATGAAGGCGACCGCATCTCCGGTCCGCTCACCGGCCTCTGGTTCGTCGTGTTCGTGCTGCCGATGTTCCTGTTCACGCCGGACTATCCGGCGCGCCACCGGCTCGGCGCGGCCGTGCGCGAGGGCGTCGGCCAACTGAAGCAGACGCTGCGCAGCCTGCCGCAGCAGCGTGACGTTGCGCTCTTTCTCCTCGCCAACATGATCTACACCGATGGGCTGGTGTCGCTGTTCGCTTTCGGCGGCATCTATGCCGCCGGCACATTCGGCTGGAACACGATCCAGATCGGCACCTTCGGCATCATCCTCGCCGCCGCCGGCACGTTCGGTGGCTGGCTCGGCGGCAAGCTGGATGATTTT
Organism: Bradyrhizobium sp. HKCCYLRH2047; assembly: GCF_051168175.1. NCBI lineage: Bacteria > Pseudomonadati > Pseudomonadota > Alphaproteobacteria > Hyphomicrobiales > Nitrobacteraceae > Bradyrhizobium > Bradyrhizobium sp. HKCCYLRH2047. The sequence goes on along the minus strand of NZ_JBNPUM010000001.1, from coordinate 164,487 downwards.
CTCGGGCCGAAGCGTGTGATCGCCGGCAGCATGACGCTGCTGCTGCTCGCGATCGTCGCGATTCTCATGGTGAGCCGTGATTCGGTCCTGTTCATTCCGGTGACGCCGGCCGTGCCGGGCGGCCCGCTGTTCGCCTCGCTGCCGGAGCGCGCCTATCTCCTGCTCGGCTGCGTCATCGGCGCCTGCGGCGCGCCGCTGCAGGCGGCCTCGCGCTCGCTGCTGATCCGCATGGTGCCGAAGGAGCGCGTCGCGCAGTATTTCGGCCTGTTCGCGCTCACCGGCAAGGTGACGTCGTTCGTCGGGCCATTGCTGATCGGCACCATCACCGCGGTCACTGCGAGTCAGAAGGCCGGCATGGCGGTGCTGGTGCTGTTCTTCGCGGCGGGGCTGCTGCTGCTGGCGCGAGTGGACGCAGTTGGTCGTGCAGGGCAGGGCGCTTGAAACTTATTCCGCCGTCATTCCGGGATGCGCCGCGTAGGCACAGGCCCGGAATCCATACTCACGGTCGTGGTTATGGATTCCGGGCTCGTCGCTACGCGACGCCCCGGAATGACGACGGAGATTGTCGGGCCGATCAGTGCCGGAAGTGCCGGACGCCAGTAAGCACCATGGCGATGCCGTGCTCGTCGGCGGCCTTGATGACCTCGTCGTCGCGCACCGATCCGCCCGGCTGGATCACGGCGGTGGCACCGGCCTCGATGCAGGCGAGCATGCCGTCGGCGAACGGGAAGAACGCGTCGGAGGCGACCACCGAGCCCTTGGTCAGCGGCTCGGCGAGCTTGAGCGCGCTGGCCGCATCCAGCGCCTTGCGTGCGGCGATGCGCGCCGAATCCACCCGGCTCATCTGTCCGGCGCCGATGCCGACGGTCGCCGAATCCTTAGCGTAGACGATCGTGTTCGACTTGACATGCTTGGCGACGCGGAAGGCGAAGCGCAGGTCGCGCAGCTCGGCGTCGGTGGGGGCGCGCTTGGTCACCACCTTCAGCTCCATGTCATCGACGACGGCATTGTCGCGGCTCTGCACCAGCAGGCCGCCGGCCACGGTCTTGGCGGTGAGGCCGGCTTCGCGCGGATCGGGCAGGGCGCCGGCGAGCAGCAGCCGCAGGTTCTTGCGCGCTGCGATGATCGAGATCGCCTCGTCGGTGGCGTCGGGCGCGATGATCACCTCGGTGAAGATGCCGGTGATGGCGCGCGCGGTGGCGGCGTCGAGCTTGCGGTTCATCGCGATGATTCCGCCGAACGCCGAGGTCGAATCGCAGGCCAGCGCCTTCTGATAGGCGGTGACGAGATCGGGGCCTTCGGCGACGCCGCAGGGATTGGCATGCTTGACGATGACGCAGGCCGCGGTGCGCGCCGGGTCGAACTCGGCGATGCACTCATAGGCCGCATCGGTGTCGTTGATGTTGTTGTAGGACAGCTCCTTGCCTTGGAGCTGGCGCGCGGTCGCGACGCCGGGACGGCGGCCGGGCAGCGCGTAGAACGCCGCATGCTGGTGCGGGTTCTCGCCATAGCGCAGCGACTGGATCAGCTTGCCGCCGAAGGCCCGGTAGTCGGGCGCGTCGTTCTGGATGGTGGCGGCGAACCAGTTGGAGATCGCAGCATCATAGGCGGCGGTGCGCGCATAGGCCTTGGCGGCAAGCCGGCGGCGCAGCAGCAAGGTGGTCGAGCCCTCGTGGCGCGCGAGGTCCTCGAGCACGGCCTCGTAGTCGTTGACGTCGACGACGACCGCGACATCCTCGTGGTTCTTCGAGGCCGCGCGGATCATCGCCGGGCCGCCGATATCGATGTTCTCGATGCAGTCGCTGAACGACGCGCCGCGCTCGGCGGTGGCCTCGAACGGATAGAGATTGACGACGAGGAGATCGATCGGCGCGATGTTGTGCGCCTTCATCGCCTCGGTGTGCTCGTCATTGCCGCGGATGGCGAGCAGGCCGCCATGCACCTTGGGATGCAGCGTCTTGACGCGACCGTCCATCATCTCGGGAAAGCCGGTGAGGTCGGAGACGTCCTTCACCTTCAGGCCGGCCTCGGCAATCGCCTTGGCGGTGCCGCCGGTGGAGATCAGTTCGACGCCGCGCGCGGCGAGCGCCAGCGCGAAGTCGGCGAGGCGGGTCTTGTCGGAAACAGAGAGCAGAGCACGGCGAACGCGACGAAGCTGGTTTGTCATGGCAAAGAGTCCTGTTGCAGGAGTTCAATTTGCCCAGGCGCACGGCGGTCGATCCCGCGCTCCCCGATGGTGCTCCATCCAAAGTCGCCAGTCGCGCGAGAGCCGGCCTCATATCAGCTTTTGCCGATGGCGACAACGGGGAGGTGTGTGTGCTCGGGCTCGATTGAGCGCTCATGTTGGCTCGAACGCGCGTCGCAGGCGGTGCCCTTACCTCGCCCCGCTTGCGGGGAGAGGTCGGATTGCATCGCCAGATGCAATCCGGGTGAGGGGGTACAGGCCTCGCCACGTACACTCCCCGTGCATCTGCACCTCACCCCGACCCTCTCCCCGTAAGAACGGGGAGAGGGAGCCTACTGTCCGTGCAGATATGGCGTGCATCTCGCAGCACGATTCGTCGGCTCATTCCTTGGCGCCGTACCGATCACAGCGGCAGTTCCGGCTCTTTCCGCGCGTTGCGGCGCCCGTTGGTCTCGGTCGGCGACACTGACGAGCGGACGAAGCTCCAGCGGATCGACGGGGCCTGCTGCGCGTCCTGCCGGATCACCAGTTGGGTGGTGCGGCGCGGACCGTCATTGCCGGCGAGAAACACGCTGTCCTCGAGATCGACGCGGTCGTCGAACGTCTCGAACGTCCAGACCTCGCGATTGGGCAGCACGAGCATGGCGCCGCGGCCGTCGCTGAGCCGGCTGGCCTTGACGGCCGGGTGCAGGTGGAAGCGCAGCGCGTAGTCCGAGCCGCCGCCGCGAAGCCGCGCGCCCTGCGCCGGCGTCACAGTGTCCTCGCCGTCGAGCCGCGAGCCATCCTCGGCCGCCACCAGCACGCGGCGATGGATCAGGCCGAATTTCGCCGCGTAGCCGTTGTGCGAGGTCGACAGCACGGTGCCGTCGGGCACGATCTCGCGGAAGTTCTCGACCCGCGTCGGACCCGACACGATCGGCGCGCCGTGCAGCAGGCGCTTCATCGCCGACATCTCGACGAAGGTGCAGGACGAGGTGTTGTGATAGGTCAGCGTCGAATGCGCCACCGTGCTGCGCGCGAAGGCACGCCAATTGTCGCGGCCAGTCGACGGCATGCCGCAATTGATCACGATGCGGCACGGTCCGGAGGACATCTCGAAGGCGAGGCAGCCGGCATGGGCCTCATGGCTCAGATGCGGTGGCGGCGGCGGACCGGTGTCGACGATGACCGTCATCGGTCCGGCGTCGAGCCGCTGGAAGCCGGAATGCGGCATGCTCGCCATCGGCGTGCCGTGGGTGTCGTCATAGGCGAGCAGGGTCGCCAGCAGGTCGGACGGGGTGCCGCCCATGCCGTTGAACAGCGCCATGTTGCCGTCGCCGTGCCGGAAGAAGCGCAGCATCGGCATCATGCGGTCGATGGCATTGAGCAGCGCCGGCGGCGGGGCGATGTTGCGGGCCGCAAACGTCTGCCGCAGCGGCAGCAGGTCGATCAAGAGCTCGATCAGCGCGCCCGGATTGCGCGAGACGTGGCCGCCATCGGGCAGGATCTGCCGCTGCAATTCGTCCGAGAGTTTCCGGGTCGCGCTGCGGATGTGCTTGGCCTGGTTGGCGAGGCATAGCGCCGCGTAGCACAGCGCAATCAGCACCTGCAGCCGCGGCGCGCCATCGGGAATGTCGATGGTCGAATAGCGCAGATAGCGGATCTCGCGGGTCAGCCCGCGCAGGTAGCGGCGGTAGAACTTGCCGTCGGAATCGGCCAGCACCAGCGGGGCCTGCGACAACAGCGAGATCACCCGCCGCGCCAGCACGTCGGCGCGCCGGCTCAAGGGATGGCGGCCGATCTGGTTGGTGATCCAGTCGTCGACCAAAGCGCGGGCGTTGGCGCGGGTCAGCGCGGTATCGGCTGCGCGCAGATGTCGCAGCCAGCCGAAGCCGAGCAGGGCCACCTCCCAGTCCTCGGACGGCGGCTCCAGGTCGAAGATCGAACGGCCGTGGCAGGTCACGATCTTGCCGGCGAAGACGAAGCGTCCGGCATAGATCTCGGCCGCCCGCGTCGCGTCCGACGTGCGCAGGTCATGCGGCGCAATGATGAGCCGGTCCGCGCGTCCTGGCCACAGCCCGGACACGGATACCGATACACCGCTGACGTTGGACATCAGGCTGCGCGCAAAGCGGCCCATCACCAGCGTCGATATGCGTCTGCGTTGAGCGGCGGACACGCCAAGCCTTGGATTCAGAGGGGGATTCGGTTGCGCATCCTTCATAGATCGCAACTGCCGCCGATACACCATTTTTGGCCCCGGTGCAGCACCATCGCGGGACCAGAATCTGGTGCAAAATCAGGATATAAACGGACTAACGCAACGCCGACGCCCTCAAAGCGCGGCCGACGCAGGGCCGGCGCAGAGCGCACACGATGACACGCTCACGGCCGCCGCTCCAGTCTCGCCGCATAAAAACCGTCGAGACCGCCAAGCCGGGGGTCCTGGTGCGGCAAATGACAGGGCAGGGTGCGCAGGTCGCCGGCCGGCGTGACCAGCTCGGCCAGTCCTGCCACCTCGCCGGAGGTCACGGGGATGCGGCGCAGCTCGGTGGTTTCGGCGAGCACGCGCTCGACCACCTGCTCGCCCTCCTCGGGCTCCAGCGAACAGGTGCAGTAGACCAGGGTTCCGCCCGGCTTGAGCAGGCTGGCCGCCCTGGTCAGCAGCCGCGTCTGCAGGCCCGACAATGCGGTGATGTCGGCCTCGCTGCGCAACCAGCCGACGTCGGGATGGCGCCGGATCGTGCCGGTCGAGGTGCAGGGCGCATCGAGCAGCAGGCCGTCGAAGCCGCCGCTCTCGGCCGGCTGCCATTCGGCGGCATCGGCCACGACCGTCTCGGCCGCGAGCTGCAGCCGGGTCATGTTGTCCTTCAGCCGGTTCATCCGGGCCGGCGACCGGTCGACCGCGGTGACGCGGGCGCCGGCATGGGCGAGCTGGGCGGTCTTGCCGCCCGGCGCTGCGCAGAGGTCGGCGACGGCCTTGCCGCTGACGTTGCCGAGCAGGTGCGCAGGCAGGGCGGCAGCGGCGTCCTGGACCCACCATTGTCCCTCGGCAAAGCCCGGCAGCACCGTCACCGAGCCATGCAGCACGGTGCGCACGGTGCCGGTCGGCAGCACCTCGCCATGCAGTCGCGTTGCCCATTGCCCGGGGTCCGACTTCACCGTGAGGTCGAGCGACGGCTCCTGGCCGAGCGCCGCGGCGATGTCCCTGGCGGTCGCTTCGCCGTAATGATCGATCCAGCGCTTGAGCAGCCAGGGCGCGATATCAAGCGGCTGACCGGTGGCATCGTCGAGCAGGCTCGCGCCCTCGCGGGCGCAGCGCCGCAGCACCGCGTTGACGAGTCCGGCATATTTCGCGGCGCGACGGTCGGCCTGCACCAGGCGGACGGAGAGGTCGACGGCGGCGTGGTCGGGAACGTCCATCCAGAGGATCTGGGCGGCGCCGATCAGCAGCGCGCTCTGCGCCCGCGGCGCGTCGGTCGGCACGCCACGATCCAGCAGCCGCGACAGCACGTGGCCGAGCGTTCCGAGCCGCCGCAAGGTCGTGGCGACCAGCCGGCGCATCAGCGCGCGGTCGCGATCGGCGAGATGCTTCAGTCCGGGATGCGCGCCGGTTCCGTCGAGCTGATCGTCGAGGGTGCGATGCTTGTGCAGCACGCCGTCGACCACGTCGGCGGCGATGCGTCGTGCCGCCAGGCCTGGGACTTCGGAAGGGGTCGCAAAACGCGGCGGAGGCATGCCTGGGAATTACTCGCGAAAGAAGAAAGGCAGTTCCGCGACCATCGGGTGCATGCCATCAGCTTGCGGGTCCTCTGTCACCGGAATATGCCAAATGTAAGAATCGGCTCCGCTTTTTTTAGACCTGTTTTCCCCGGCGTGCTCACACGATCTGATGATGTCGGGAAGGATCCGGTGCAACGGTGGAATGGTACGATGAGCAACGAACCCAACAACGAGCGCAAGCCCGCATTGTCGGTGGTCGCCAGCAACGACAATCCGCGCAAGCCGCTCACTCCGGCCGCGCAGCGTGCGCTGGCCGAGGCGGAGGAGCGGCGTCGTCTCGCGGCGGAGCAGACGACGCTGATGCCGAAGGAGCTGCAGGGTCCGAAAGGACCGGAGCCGACCCGTTACGGCGACTGGGAGAAAAAGGGAATCATCTCGGACTTCTGATGCATCCGCCGGGCGCGCGCCGTCAGGCATGGTGATGGCGCGGGTGACGGAGAATCAGTTCGGCCGCTTCGGCTTCAGCGGGTCACGACCACCGTGGTGCCGATCGACACGCGCTCGTAGAGGTCGGTGATGTCGCTGTTGAGCATGCGGATGCAGCCGTAGGAGACGTAGCCGCCGACCGAGTTCGGCACGTTGGTGCCGTGGATGGCATATTCGCCGCCCGCGAGCGTCATGGCCGCGACGCCCATCGGATTCTGCGGCGAGCCGCCGGGGATCACGTCGGGGATGTTGGGCTTGTCGCGCTTGACGTCGGCCGGCGGCGCCCAGGCCGGATTCTTGTACTTGCCGTCGATCTTGGTGGTGCCGGCCCATTGCCGGCCGGCCTTGCCGACGCCGACCGTGTAGCGCATGGCGTGGCTGCCATCGAGCACGAGGTAGAGCTTGCGCTCGCCGGTCCTCACCACGATCGTGCCGGGCGAATAGTCGCCGGCGATGCTGACCAGCTCGGGACGGGCGGACGCAGAGTCGGCCGTCGTGACCGTGGCTCCGACCACCGACGCGGCCATCATCGCCGCCTTCACGGCCGGCCCGATCGCTCCATTCGGCCTTGCCATTCCTCTTCGCCCCATCGCTGCGACCTCCGCTCTTGCGGGAGCACTCGGATGGCTGGAGGAAATGAAAACTTCCTCTGCAAGTAAATGACCTGAAAACAACACTCGGCCGGAATCCGGCCCGCAACACGGATTCGCCGGCGGGGCCAGCGGAGCGAACCCGGCCGGGCACGTGCAATCTATTTGAGGCGGGTGATCGCCGACAGCGCCCGGACGGCGAATGTGCGCGGATGATCGTGGATGTAGTCGGACGTCGCCTGGCGGACGTAGTCGTGCTGGCGCACGTTCGATCCGATGGCCCACAGGGCTGCGGCCGCAACCACCATCCGGCCGCGCTGGGCCGCGTCGTAGCGCTGCTCCAGCGTGTCGTAGATGTCCTTCGGACCGCCGACCATGGCCACCGTGAGACGGGCGGTGTCGAGCGCGATGAGCTCGGACTGATTGGTGATGGAGGCGAAGAAGTCGAGGATCATGCGCACATAGCGGCCGTCGCCTTCAGCGAACGAGGCGCCCCACAGCAGGTCCAGGTCGGTCGGGGTCCTGATCGTGATGTCCTCGAGCCGGGCGGGAGCGCTGCCGAACTGATCCTCCAGCGTGGCGTCGAGGGCGCTGGCGCCGAAACGGCCGCGAAACCTGCCAGCCTCAGCGACATGTCCCGAGAGCCGGACCGCGGCCAGGAAGGCCGAAGCCGCCTTGCCGTCTCCCTCCGGCGGCGCCAGCCGATCGATCCAGTCCGGATGCAGCGCGAAGGACCGCGCCAACAGCCCGGTCACCGGCGGGTAGGCGGTCCAATCCCGACCTTCCGACTTCAGGGTCGCGAACACGTGGGCCAGGCCCTCGATGCGCGGATCCCGGTAGAAGAACGCGACCGAGGTCTTCAGTTCCGGCGACTGCGGCATGAGCTGCGCCGTCGAAGGACCGATCCCGCCGGCCAAAGCGAGGAGAACGCAGCCCAGGCGGGCCGCGTTCTCCAACCGTCTCCTGAGAGGTCCAGCGGACATGCGCTAGGCCTGCTTCTCCTTGCGGTTCTGCCGGTGCTGGACGAGATCATCGACCACGCCGGGATCGGCCAGCGTCGAGGTGTCGCCGAGCGCGCCCGGCTCGTCCTCGGCGATCTTGCGCAGGATGCGGCGCATGATCTTGCCGGAGCGGGTCTTGGGCAGGCCCGGCGCGAACTGGATCTGGTCGGGCGAGGCGATCGGGCCGATCTCCTTGCGCACCCAGGCGACGAGCTCCTTGCGCAGATCCTCGGTCGGCGTCTCGCCGGCCATCAGGGTGACATAGGCGTAGATGCCCTGGCCCTTGATGTCGTGGGGATAGCCGACCACGGCGGCTTCCGACACCTTCGGATGGGCCACCAGCGCGCTCTCCACCTCGGCCGTTCCCATGCGGTGGCCGGAAACGTTGATGACGTCGTCGACGCGGCCGGTGATCCAGTAATAGCCGTCGGCGTCGCGGCGGCAGCCGTCGCCGGTGAAGTACTTCCCCTTGTACGTCGAGAAGTAGGTCATCTCGAACCGGGCGTGATCGCCATACACGGTGCGCATCTGGCCCGGCCAGGAGCGGGTGAGGCAGAGATTGCCCTCGGTCGCGCCTTCCAGCGTCTTGCCATCGGCATCGACGATCTCGGGCACGACGCCGAAGAACGGCCGCGTCGCCGAGCCCGGCTTGAGCTTGGTCGCGCCCGGCAGCGGCGTGATCAGGATGCCGCCGGTCTCGGTCTGCCACCAGGTGTCGACGATCGGGCAGCGGTCGTCGCCGACGACGCGGTGATACCACTCCCAGGCTTCCGGATTGATCGGCTCGCCGACCGAGCCGAGCAGGCGCAGAGACGCGCGCGAGGTCTTCTTCACCGGCGCGTCGCCGCCCTGCATGAGGGCGCGGATCGCGGTCGGCGCGGTGTAGAAGATGTTGACCTTGTGCTTGTCGATGACGTTCCAGAACCGCGAATTGTCCGGATAGTTCGGCACGCCTTCGAACATCAGCGAGATGGCGCCGTTGGCCAGCGGTCCATAGAGGATGTAGCTGTGGCCGGTGACCCAGCCGACGTCGGCGGTGCACCAGTAGACGTCGCCCTCGTGATAGTCGAACACGTATTGATGCGTCATCGCGGCGTAGACGAGATAGCCGCCGGTGGTGTGCAGCACGCCCTTGGGCTGGCCGGTCGAGCCCGAGGTGTAGAGGATGAACAGCGGATCCTCCGCATTGACAGGCTCGCACGGGCATTCGGTGGTCACCATCTCCGCAGCCTCGTGGTACCAGAGGTCGCGGCTCGGATTCATCTCGATCTTGCCGCCGGTGCGCTTGACCACGACGACCCAGTCGACATTGTCGACCTTGTTCAGCGCCGCGTCGACATTGGCCTTGAGCGGCACCTTGCGGCCGCCGCGCAGGCCCTCGTCGGCGGTGATGATGATCTTGGAATCGCAGTCCTTGATGCGCTGGGCGAGCGAGTCCGGCGAGAAGCCGGCGAACACCACCGAATGGATGGCGCCGATGCGGGCGCAGGCCAGCATCGCATAGGCCGCCTCCGGGATCATCGGCAGATAGATGGTGACGCGGTCGCCCTTCTTGACGTTGCGGTTGCGCAGGATGTTGGCCATCCTGCACACCTCGTCGTGCAGCTCGCGATAGGTGATGTGCTTGGACTGCGAGGGGTCGTCGCCCTCCCAGATGATCGCGGTCTGGTCGCCGCGGGTGGCGAGATGGCGGTCGACGCAGTTATAGGCGGCGTTGAGGACGCCGTCCTCGAACCATTTGATCGAGATGTTGCCGGGTGCGTAGGAGACGTTCTCGATCTTCGTCGGTGCCTTGACCCAGTCGACGCGCCTGGCCTGCTCGGCCCAGAAGCCGTTGGGGTCCTTGATCGAGCGCGCGTACATCTCCTGGTACTTCGCGTCGTCGACGAAGGCGCGTTTCGCCCATTCGGCCGGAACGTCGTAGATCTTCTCGGACATTTCACACCCTCCACATGCGGCCCGCCGTGGTCCGGCGCAGGCCATCGTTGTTCCCACTATGCGTCCGCGTAACCGGCGGCGACAAGGCAAGACAAGTAGGACCTTCGGCGGGGAGGCGGTCTGCGCAGGATCAAAGAATTGTGCGCGGAGGTTGCGCGCGCCGGTCGCACCTCGGAGGTCATTACAGTCCGCCGCATCAAGGTTACCCGGAATCGGGGCGCGCACCGGTATTTTGCAACCGTTCTGCCCAAAATTAGGGACTCGCTATCCGGCCCGTCACGCCCTAAATCGCCTTGAAGCTGTGGATAACCCGGCCGGAACCAAACCGGACTCCGGGGCATTGAGCGGATGAAAACGGCGGCAGGGCGTCTAAAGCAATGATGGACCAGCAGAATTTCGAGAGCCCGCGGGTCGGCCCGGCCGATGCCGATGTCGCGCTCGCGAAGGCGCTGGGCCAGTGGCCGCCCAAGCCGCCGCGCCGCAAGCTGACCCTGAAGGATCTCGCCCACGCCAAGACCGCCGACGCGCAAGGCAACGCCAAGACCTCGGTCGAGGAACTCGCCAAGCGTATCGGGCTGAAGCTCGGCGACCAGACCGCGCTGACCATCCGCCGCATCAGGCGGGGCAAGAGCTATACCTTCATCCGCGCCAACGGCACCCCGATCCGCCACGCCGGCACCATTCGCCGCCTGCATGCGATGGCGGTGCCGCCGGCCTATCGCGAGGTGCGCTACGCCCCCGATCCGAACCTGCATCTCCAGGCGGTGGGTGTCGACGCCGCCGGCCGGCTGCAATACCGCTATCACGCCGATTGGGAGAAGGTGCGCGAGCATCGCAAGGCGCATCGTCTCGCCAAGCTGGTCGGCGCGCTGCCGCGCATCCGCCGCGCGGTGTCGAAACATCTTGCCGGCGACGAGCCGACGCGCGAGTTCACGCTGTCAGCCGTGATCGAGCTGATCGCGCGCACTGCGATCCGTCCCGGCAACGAATCCTATGCGCGGCTGAACGGCACCCGTGGCGCCACCACGCTGCTGAAATCCAACGTCACGCTCGAGGACGACTCGCTGGTGCTGACCTTCAAGGCCAAGGGCGGCAAGGCGGTGCGCAAGGAGTGCGACGCCGCCAAGCTGGTGCGGGCCGTCGGCATCCTGCGCGGCGTGCCTGGCCGCCGCATGTTCCAATACCGCGACGCCCAGGGCGTGGTGCGCGCGGTCTCGACCACGCAGGTCAACGCCTTCTTGCGCGAGATCGCCGGCATCAAGATCTCGCTGAAGGATTTCCGCACGCTGATGGCCTCGGCCGTCGCGCTGGAGACCTTGTCGCGAATCACGCCCGCGGCGAGCGCGCGCGGCCGCAAGAAGCAGATCCTGGAAGCGATCCGCGCCGCCGCCGACGAGCTCACCAACACGCCGGCGATCTGCCGCAAGAGCTACGTGCACGACACCATCGTCACGGCGTTCGAGGACGGCATCCTCGAACGCTTCGCCGCCACCATGAAGGGCCAGCGCTCGCAGACGCGGCGCGAGCAATTGCTGGCGCAAGTGGTGACAGCGGTCTCGGCCTGACGCTTCAAACGATCAGGCCTGGCACCGCGGCCCAATCTTCGCCGAGGCGAGGAACCGCGCGATCGGGTCGAGCTGCTTGCACGACGCCGCCGACGTCTTCACGGGCTGCGGATTGCGCTTGGCCGGCCGCAGCACAGCGGCTTTGCCGGCGGCCTTCGCCCGGCGCGCCGGCGACGCGCTACGCCCTTCCGCCCGCACGGCCCGCGAGACCAGTGGCAGATAGACGTCCTCGTTGTACTCGATCGGCTGTGTCGCGAAGCTGCGATCCGTCTCGCTCAGCGTATCAACGCCCGGAATGGGCTCGTGGATCAGCGACGAGGTCGTGTCGCTCATGTCGCCGGGCGTCGCCGCGGCGAGCACCATCTTCGTTGCAAGCAAGCAGCAGATTATCACGAGGCAGAACCCCGCAATCCAGATCGTTCTGTTCACTGTAGGAAACCCCCGCCGATCGCGCCGGACAGTGCGGGACATCCCCTTCCCGCAGCCGGCGCCGTGCCGACCAATCAACCTTAAGAAAGTCTTACTCGCAATGTTTTCGGCAGGTTCGGCCGGGCTCGGCTCGCATTGTAGTTAATGGCGGCGATGATCGGTCATCGGCCTCGGCCAATGACCGACAGAGAGCTGATCAGTTCGCAGCAGGCTGCGACATTGCGGCGCAGATCTCGTTCAATGAGTCGGCGAGACGATCTCGATCGCCGCAGGTTTCACGGATCACGTTAAATTATGCGCCGAAACTCGCTTCCGGACGCGGCGTAGCTCGGCCCGACACGACGCGAGAGCAACAGCGCTCTCCAACGCATCGATGTCGCAGTCGAACTCATCGTGCGGCGCTGCCGCCGTCTTCATTAGGGAGCTACCCATGTCCAAGCGCATTGCCTTCCTCGCTGCCGCCGCCTTCAGCGCGCTGTCGCTGACCTCGATCGTCGTCGCACCCGCGCACGCCGAAGAGAAGACCGTGATGGTCGGAGGCGCGGCGATGTACCCGTCGAAGAACATCGTGCAGAACGCGGTCAACTCGAAGGATCATACGACGCTGGTCGCCGCGGTGAAGGCCGCGGGCCTCGTGCAGACGCTGGAAGGCAAGGGACCGTTCACGGTGTTCGCGCCGACCAACACCGCGTTCGGCAAGCTGCCGGCCGGCACCGTCGACAGCCTCGTCAAGCCGGAGAACAAGGCGACGCTGACCAAGATCCTCACCTATCACGTCGTGCCCGGCAAGCTCGAGGCGTCCGACCTGAAGGACGGCCAGATGCTGAAGACGGTCGAGGGCGAGCAGCTCACGGTCAAGCGCGAGGGCAAGAACGTCATGATCGTCGACGCCAAGGGCGGCACCTCGATGGTCACGATCCCCAACGTCAACCAGTCGAACGGCGTCATCCACGTGGTCGACACCGTGCTGATGCCGGCGTCGTGAGGCCCGGCGCGACACCGGACACATCCGTTTCTTCCTCCTCCTCGCGGATGTGACCAGGAGCGAGCCGGGCCCACCCCCGGCTCGCTTTTTTGTGAACGCCATAGTTTCTGCGTATCGTTTTCATCGGCGCCGGAGCGTAACGGGGCCCGCCGAGCCGGCGTATAATGACCGTGACGAATGCAAGCGACGGAGCCGACCGCCATGACGAGCGCCACCACCAGCGCCCCCTCGACCCTCGCGGCGACCGGGGGACCTGCAACTGGAGTCGCGGCCAAGGTCATTCAGCCGGCCTGGGTGCGCGTCATGCACTGGATCAATGCGGCCGCCATGATCATGATGATCATGTCGGGCTGGCAGATCTACAACGCCTCGCCGCTGTTCGACTTCCGCTTCGACCGCAGCTTCACGCTCGGCGGCTGGCTCGGCGGCGCGCTGCTGTGGCACTTCGCGGCGATGTGGCTGCTGATGCTGAACGGGCTCGCTTATCTCGTCACCGGTCTCGCCACCGGCCGGTTCCGCCGCAAGCTGCTGCCGGTCTCGCCGGCGTCCGTCATCGCCGACCTCAAGGCCGCGCTGACCTTCAAGCTCGCCCATGACGACCTCACCGCCTACAACGCGGTGCAGAAGCTGCTCTATCTCGGCATCATCGGCGTCGGCATCGTCGTCGTGCTCACCGGCCTGTCGATGTGGAAGCCGGTCCAGCTGCACTGGCTGGTCAGCCTGTTCGGCGACTATCCGGCGGCGCGCTACGTCCATTTCGTCTGCATGGCGCTGATCTGCGCCTTCCTGGTGATCCACATCCTGCTCGCGCTGCTGGTGCCGAAGAGCCTGCGCGCGATGATCATCGGCCGCTGAGAGGAGAGAGTATCATGGCCAAGCGTCCGTTCCTCATTCCCGGCGTCGACAAGCGGCTCCTGATCAAGGACTCGTTGAAGGTGATGCCCGACCTCACCCGGCGCCGCTTCCTTACCGGCGGCGCCAGCCTGGGCGCGCTGACCCTGCTCACCGGCTGCGACGTCGTCGACGGCGACACGGCCGAGGAGCTGCTCAAGAAGGTGTCGAAGTTCAACGACGCCGTGCAGGCCTGGATGTTCAATCCGGACGCGCTGGCGCCGACCTTTCCGGAGAGCGCGATCACCAAGCCGTTCCCGTTCAATGCCTACTACACGCTCGACGAGGCGCCGGAGATCGATGCCGCTGACTGGAAGCTCGAGGTGCGCGGCCTCGTCGACAACAAGAAGTCGTGGACGCTGGACGAGCTGCATGCGCTGCCGCAGGTCACGCAGATCACCCGCCACATCTGCGTCGAGGGCTGGAGCGCGATCGGCTCCTGGACCGGCACGCCGCTGCGCGACTTCCTCAAGCTGATCGGCGCCGATACGCGCGCCAAGTACGTCTGGTTCAACTGCGCCGACAAGGACGGCTACAACTCGCCCTTGGACATGCGCACCGCGCTGCATCCGCAGACCCAGATGACCTTCAAGTTCGCCGACCAGATCCTGCCGCGCGCCTACGGCTACCCGATGAAGATCCGGGTGCCCACCAAGCTCGGCTTCAAGAACCCGAAATACGTCGTCGCGATGGAAATCACCAACGACTACAAGGGCGGCTATTGGGAGGACCAGGGGTACAATTCGTTCAGCGGGAGCTGAGCGTCGGTCCGCTTGAGGCCGAGCTGCGCGCGACACACTCCGCTGTCGTCCCGGCGAACGCCGGGACCCATAACCACAGGGGGGTATGAGGCAGGCAACTGGCAGCCGCATCCCTCGATAGCTTCCGCGGTATGGGTCCCGGCGTTCGCCGGGACGACACCGTGAGCTAGGTGCGGTCGGAGCGCTTCAGCTTGCCTTGCATCGCCGCCATCACCGCGCCCAGCAGCAGCAGCGCGGCTGAAACGTTCAACGCGTAGGTCAGGCTTCCCATCGCATCGGTGATCGCGCCGACGGCGAAGGGTCCGAGCGTCTGGCCGACGCCGAACGAGATGGTCAGCGCGGCGATCGCGCCCGGCCAGGCGCTCTGCGGCAGGTTGAAGCGCACGAAGGCGGTGGTGGCCGTGGTCACGGTCGAAAAGGCGATGCCGAACACAGCGGCCGACAGCGTCAGCATGACAGGCGAATGGCTGAGCGAGGGCAGGGCGGCGCCGATCGCGTTGATGGTGAGGATGAGGGCGGTGGGCCAGCCGCCGCGGTCGAGCGCCAGCACGCGCCGCCACACCCAGGGCGTGGTGAAGCCGGCGAGGCCAATGAGACACCAGAAGCCTGATTGCGCCGCGGCGCCGCCGCCGAGATCGCGCACATACGCGATCATGAAGGTGAGATAGGCGATATAGCCGGCGCCGTAGAGGAAGTAGCCGAACAGATAGATCGCCATCGGCCGCAGCGAGACGCGGTCGGTGCGGGTCTCCGCCGTGGCGGCGTTCGCCGGGAGCCGCATCGCGAGCAGCGGCCCGATCAGCACCGCGCCGACCGCGGCGAGCACGGCCCATACGATCCACCATGAGCCGGGCCCGAAGGCCTGCAGCACGAAAGGCGCGATCAGGCCGGAGATGACGATGCCGAGCGGCGGCCCGGCATAGAACAGGCTCAGCACGAAGCTCGCCTGCGCCGGCCGCGCCAGGGCGACCCGCGCCGCCAGCGCGCCGCCGGCCACCAGCGCGACGCCGGCGCCGATGCCGGTCACGAGCCGCGCCAGGCTGAGCGCGATGAAGTCACCGGTCATGGCGCACACCACGAGCGAGGCCAGCGCCGCCAGCGTTCCGCCGCGCACTGCGGCCAGGCCGCCGTAGCGCCGGGCCAGCTGCGCGGCGATCAGCGCGCCGATGAGATAGCCGGCGGCGTTGACCGTGTTCATGAAGCCGGCCGCCGAGTATGACCAATGCAGGCTGTCCCGCATGTCCGGCAGCACCAGCGCGTAGGCGAAGCGGCCGATGCCGAGACCGATGATCGGACCCAGCGACAGCGTGAGGTTGGTCAACGCCGGGTGGGCCGGTGTCGGGTCGGATGGGGAGGCTGGCAAGACATGCTCCGGCGCGGCGATCGGCCGGCAATTCATGCTATTCGGCCGCGATTTTCGCGCACATTACCGCCCACCTCGCCGCGACAGAAGTGGTGCGCCGGCAATGGTGGCTTGCCAACGGCGCAGGAGGGCTTTAGCACTCCGCCGTTTTGAGAGATCCCGTCATTGCCGGGCGCCTGCTTTCGATCCGCTCGAGGCAGACCGGCAATCCAGCCATCCCAAGGATGGATGCCCGCGCAATGCCCCGGCATGACAAGCCCCGTGAGGACAACGACCATGGCGACCCAGAAGCTCCTTTTGCTGCCCGGCGACGGCATCGGCCCCGAAGTGATGGCCGAGGTGAAGCGCCTGATCGGCTGGCTCAACGCCAAGGGACTGGCCTCGTTCGAGACCGAGGACGGCCTGGTCGGCGGCGCCGCCTATGACGCTCATGGCGCCTCGATCTCCGAAGCCGACATGGACAAGGCCAAGGCGGCCGACGCCATCATCTTCGGCGCCGTCGGCGGTCCGAAATGGGATGGCGTTCCCTACGAGGTGCGTCCCGAGGCGGGCCTGCTCCGCCTGCGCAAGGATCTCGGCCTGTTCGCCAATCTGCGTCCCGCCGTGTGCTATCCGGCGCTCGCCGATGCCTCCAGCCTGAAGCGCGAGATCGTCGAGGGCCTCGACATCATGATCGTGCGCGAGCTCACCGGCGGCGTGTATTTCGGCGAGCCAAAGACCATCACCGATCTCGGAAACGGCCAGAAGCGCGCGATCGATACCCAGGTCTACGACACCTATGAAATCGAGCGCATCGCCCGCGTCGCCTTCGACCTCGCGCGCAAGCGCAAGAACAAGGTGACGTCGATGGAGAAGCGCAACGTCATGAAGTCGGGCGTGCTCTGGAACGAGGTCGTCACCGCGGTCCACAATCGCGAGTACAAGGACGTCACGCTCGAGCACCAGCTCGCCGATTCCGGCGGCATGAACCTGGTGAAATACCCGAAGATGTTCGACGTCATCGTCACCGACAATCTGTTCGGCGACATGCTGTCGGACATCGCGGCGATGCTGACCGGATCGCTCGGCATGCTGCCGTCCGCCTCGCTCGGCGAGGTCGACGCCAAGACCCACAAGCGCCGCGCGCTGTACGAGCCGGTGCACGGCTCGGCGCCGGATATCGCCGGCAAGGGTCTCGCCAACCCGATCGCGATGCTGACCTCGTTCGGCATGGCGCTGCGCTACTCCTTCGACATGGGCGCGCTCGCCGACAAGCTCGACGCCGCCATCGCCGCCGTGCTGGCCTCGGGTCTGCGCACCGCCGACATCAAGGCCGAGGGCTCGACGCCCGCTTCGACTACGCAGATGGGCGAGGCGATCATCAAGGAGCTGGAGAAGCTCGCGGCATAGTTGGAGCGAGTGCTCATTTCAGCCGGGCTCTCGCCACGCTGACAGTCTGCTCCCCTCCCCCTCGCGGGGAGGGGAGGGCACCGTCGTTGCTGATATAGCTCGATCAACTCATCAGCGCGGGCTCGAATCGCCGTCGCACCCCGGCGTAGCCCGCCTGCTCGTCGGGCAAATCAGTTTGTCGTTCGCGCGATCGACGTGGCCTCTCACGCTTGAGCGCACATTTTTCAGCCCGGATTCGGCTGCGTCGAAAGACTCATTTCGCCCGCGCAATCAATCCGATGGGTTCTGCCGCCCTGACCGCACCGAAAATTCTTCTTTCGTTTTTCCAGAATCCATGGTTTCTCATCCCTATCCCGTCTCGCCAGCGAGGGGCGTTTCGCGATCGTCACGAGGCGTGAGGCGGGGATGCGGTGGCCGCGAGGGCCCGCAGCATGTCCTTGGGGCATGCGGACGAACGAGGCTCTTGCGGACGTGAAGCTGCGTGGTCCTGGCGCCCCGATGCTGGCGCCAAGTCGGAAGGGCGATGATCCCGACGACGACGGTGGCTAACAGGCCGGACACCGGGGAGAGCGCAGAGTAAACGTGAAAACCATCGCGCAGGGAAGGCCGGGTCGGTCCGGCTGTACCTGTGGTTCCTGCCCCGTGCATTCTTTCCGCACGGGGGCCACGGGCCTCAGCCGAGGCTCGGCCTTCCCTGCGCCCTCGCTTCCGATGAGGGCGGACATCGACGCATCACTCGGACGCATCAGCGCCGCGAGAAGGTGGCTGCATGTTTCCTGATCGCCATGTCCCGCGCCCCGGGGCATCCAGCACGCTCCGGCGTCTTGGCACCTCCTCACAAGCAAAAGGCCGGGCGGGGCCCGGCCTTGATCATCGGATGATGCTGCCGTCCTCAGTAGGGGATCGGAATCCGGGTCGGGTAGCCACCCAGATCGGACGGCGCCATCAGCGGCTGGCGGTCGATCGGGCGGTTCAGGTTCTCGCGGGCGAACGACGGATAGCCGACGGCCGGTGGGAAGGCGTAATCCGAGAACTTGCGGTCGCCGGGGAGAACCTCGGTCCCGCCGTCGAGGAAGGAGCGGCGGGTGATGTAGATGCGGGTGCGCGGGCCGGACTGGTAGGAGTAGTTCGGATTGCCGCTGCTATAGGTGGTCGTGACGCGGCGCTTGGCGGGAGCGGCATCGGCCGAGGTGACGGCAAGAGACGTGACGGCAAGACCGGTCGCGGCGATCACCGCCAAGGCCTTGACCCGGGTCGCAGCAGAAAATTCAATCATCACGTCCTCTTCCTCGCGCCAAAAGGGGCGGGCGCTCGCCATGCGCATGATTTGGCTCGCACAATATCTGGGTCGGCTGTGGCATCACAAGGTCATTCCCGCGGCCGCACCGAAGATAAATTCCCGCTGTGGCGGGAAAGTTGCATCAAAATCCGTCACTTGGCTGCCGATGCGGACGCCCGAATGGGGCGTGGTCACGCCCAGCAACATCCGGACGCAGGCGGACATTCACAGCGCGCCGCGCAGCCTCGGATTGGCGGTCGACGTCACCCAATCGGGGCTGCCGGTGGCGACGGCGGGTTCGTCGCAGCCGCCGCGCCGCTGATCGGACCCCGTGAACAGCTGGCTCAGGGCCCGGTGCCGGTCGGGCGCCAGCAGGGTCAGCCGGTTGAGCATGCAGCCGACCATGGCGCGGCGCGCCGGCATCGTCACGCCCTGGCACGACCAGCCGGAGATCCGCAAGCTCGGCTCGGCGATGGTCTTGAGAAAGCCGAGGCAGGCCCCGGCGCCCTCGGGCGCCCCGGCCCGGCGCACCAGGCCGACTGGGCCGAACCGGCTGTCGATCACGCCCGCGGTCTCGAGTTCGGAGGCGGTGCTGCGCCCCATCCGGACCGCGAGATCGGCCCGCGGATCACGCCTGGCATCGCGCTCCGATCCGAACCGGTAGACCTCGAGCTCGGCAGTCGGCCGATCGGCGGGCTCGCCCCAGCGCAGCACGTCCTTGCGGCCGCCTTCGGGGTGGGTGAGCACGGTATAGGTGGCGGTCCTGTCGGGCTGGTCGGTGAGGCGGAGCGAGAACGCCGGCACTGCGGCGTCGGCCAAGGTCCAGCCGGCGCGGCCGGGCGTGTCATCGCCGCGGTCGAGATGGTTCCAGCCGGCCACGCCGAGCATGGCGATCAGCGCCAGAGCCCCCACATAGGCGAACAGGCGCGCAAACGTGCCGCAGACCTCGTCCGCGAAGCTCTTGAGCCCTTGCAGGACGGACCCGGATCGGGGCGCTGCGGCTGTTCTGGCCGAATTGGACTGCATCGAATGCGAGACGTCGTGGTAACGTTGTGTCAGGGACGTTTCTCGCATAGAAGCGCTGCCGCTTCGGTTTCCGCTGACATACGCGGCCGGCCTTATTTCTTCGGAGAGTGAACGATGGGTTACAAAGTCGCAGTGGTCGGCGCGACCGGCAATGTCGGACGGGAAATGCTCAATATTCTCGACGAGCGCCAATTCCCCGCCGACGAGGTCGTGGCGCTGGCCTCACGCCGCAGCGTCGGCGTCGAGGTGTCCTATGGCGACCGCACGCTGAAGGTCAAAGCGCTCGAGCACTACGATTTTGCCGATGTCGACATCTGCCTGATGTCGGCCGGTGGCTCGGTGTCGAAGGAGTGGTCGCCCAAGATCGGCGCCGCCGGCGCGGTCGTCATCGACAACTCGTCGGCCTGGCGCATGGATCCCGACGTGCCGCTGATCGTGCCGGAGGTGAATGCCGACGCCGCCGCCGGCTTCAACAAGAAGAACATCATCGCCAATCCGAACTGCTCGACCGCCCAGCTCGTGGTCGCGTTGAAGCCGCTGCATGACAAGGCGAAGATCACGCGCGTCGTGGTGTCGACCTATCAGTCGGTGTCCGGCGCCGGCAAGGATGCGATGGACGAATTGTTCTCGCAGACCAAGGCCGTCTACACCAACGACGAGCTGATCAACAACAAGTTCCCCAAGCGCATCGCCTTCAACGTCATTCCGCAGATCGACGTCTTCATGGAAGACGGCTTCACCAAGGAAGAGTGGAAGATGATGGCGGAGACCAAGAAGATCCTGGATCCGAAGATCAAGCTGACCGCGACCTGCGTGCGCGTGCCGGTGTTCGTCGGCCACTCCGAAGCCGTCAACGTCGAGTTCGAGAATCCGATCACGGCGGACGAGGCCCGCAACATCCTGCGCAACGCGCCGGGCTGTCTCGTGATCGACAAGCACGAGCCGGGCGGCTACGTGACGCCTTATGAGGCGGCCGGCGAGGACGCGACTTACATCAGCCGCATCCGCGAGGACGGCACGGTCGAGAACGGCCTCGCCTTCTGGTGCGTGTCCGACAATCTGCGCAAGGGCGCGGCGCTGAACGCGATCCAGATCGCGGAAGTGCTGATCAACCGCAAGCTGATCACCGCCAAGAAGAAGGCGGCGTGAGAGGCTGACGGTGGGCCCCCTTTCCCTGCAAGCGTCCGGCCATCGCATATGACAATCGAAGTGTTGTGATCATCTGTCTCCAAGTCGTCATGGCCGGGCTTGTCCCGGCCATCCACGCGGTACGGCGCACTGAGAACGACGTGGATGCCCGGGACAAGCCCGGGCATGACGGAATAACTAATCAGAAGGGTCATTCGCTGCGACAGTCCCAGTGGGACGACCGAGCGCTTTCTGGGTGGGGATTGTAATTGGCAGAGAGCAGCAAGACCGAGCCGGCGGAAGCATCCGTGACGGCGAAGCACGCGCCGGGTCCGCTCGAGCGCGGGCTTGAAGGCTTCCTGTTCAAGAGCCGCTGGCTGATGGCGCCGTTCTATGTCGGCCTCGTCGTCAGCCTCGTCGTGCTGCTGTTCAAGTTCGTGCTGCTGCTGTGGGAGAATATCGTTCATCTGCCGTCCGCCAAGGAGAGCGACATCATCCTCGGCGTGCTCAGCCTGATCGACGTCTGCCTGACCGGCAACCTGGTGCTGATCGTGGTGTTCTCCGGCTATGAGAACTTCGTCTCGCGCATCGATCCGGGCGGCCATCCGGACTGGCCGGAATGGATGACCAAGGTCGACTTCGCCGCACTGAAGCAGAAGCTGCTCGCCTCGATCGTCGCGATCTCGGCGATCCAGCTGTTGAAGGCGTTCATGAATCTCGACGCCGGCTACGACTCGACCAAGCTCGCCTGGCTGGTCGGCGTGCACATGACCTTCGTGGTGTCGACCCTGATGCTGGCGCTCTCGGACCGCTGGTCGGGCGATCATTGAGAAGGGCGAGTAGCGAATGGCGAATAGCGAATTGGGACCGGATCTATTCGCTACTCCCTATTCGCTACTCGCCAGCGCGCGCGCTGCGAAATTCCTTGGTGGCCTTGTCGAGCACGAACAGCGAACCCTCGGCGACGCCGAAATAGGCGCCATGGAGCTGAAGGTCTCCCGCCTCGACGCGGCTGCGCACGAACGGGAAGGTCATCAGGTTCTCGAGGCTGCGGAACACCGCGGCCTTCTCGATCCGGGTGACGAAGTCCTGGAAACTCTCATGCGTGCGCTGCTCGACGACCTCGCCGGGCTTGATGAACATCGACATCCAGCGGCCGATGAAGTCGCCCGGCGACAGCGGCGCGGCCTTGTCGACGAAGGCGCGGATGCCGCCGCACTGGGCATGGCCCAGGATGACGATGTGCTTCACCTTCAGCACGGTGACGGCATATTCCAGCGCCGCCGACACGCCATGCGCGTTGGCGTCCGGCTGATAGATCGGCACCAGGTTGGCGATGTTGCGCAGCACGAACAGTTCGCCGGGGCCGACGTCGAAAATCACTTCGGGCGAGACGCGCGAGTCGCAGCAGCCGATCACCATCACTTCGGGCGACTGGCCGCGCTCCGAGAGCTCGAGGTAACGGCTCTGTTCGGTCGGCAGGCGTTGGGTGGTGAAGGCGCGGTAGCCTTCGAGCAGGCGTTGCGGAAACGAGATCATGGATCCTGCCTAAACACATGCGGCTTCCGGGAACAAGCCTTTCGGGCCGGCTCCCGAAATGGTATCGCGGGCCGCGCCGATAAACCAAGGGAAACGCCGAAATGATCCGCCCGCGCCGCAGTCTTTTGTTCATGCCCGGCTCCAATGCGCGCGCGCTGGAGAAGGGGCGGAACCTGCCGGCCGACGGGCTGATCCTCGATCTCGAGGATTCGGTGGCGCCGGACGCCAAGGCCGCCGCCCGCGACCAGATCGCCAAAGCGGTGGCGGCCGACGGCTACGGCAAGCGGGAACTGCTGATCCGGATCAACAGCCTGGATACGGCGTGGTGGAGCGACGACGTCGCCATGGCCGGACAGGCGGCGACCGACGGCATCCTGGTTCCCAAGGTGTCGACCGTCCAGGACCTCCGCCTGGTCACGGATCGTCTGGCCGAGGTCGGGGCTGATCCGGCGCTGAAGGTATGGGCGATGATCGAGACGGCGCGTGCCGTGCTCGATGCCGATCTGCTCGCGGCCACCGTGCACGAGGACGGCTCGCGGCTCGCTGGCTTCGTGTTCGGGCCCAACGACATCTCGCGCGAGACCCGCATCCGCATGCTGCCGGGCCGCTCCACGATGCTGCCGATGATCAGCCACTGCATCCTGGCGACGCGCGCCCATGGGCTGGAGATTCTGGACGGGCCTTACAGCGATTTCGCCAACACCGACGGCTTCGCGCAGGAATGCATCCAGGCCCGCGATCTCGGCTTCGATGGCAAGACGCTGATCCATCCCGGCCAGATCGATGCGTGCAACGCGATCTTCACCCCGCCGGCCGACGAGGTCGCTGCGGCACGCAAGATCATTGCCGCGTTCGCGCTGCCGGAGAATGCCTCGCGCGGCGCCATCCAGATCGACGGCCGTATGGTCGAGCGGCTGCATGCCGAGATGGCGCGACGCACGATCGCGATCGCCGATGCGATCGCGGCAGTGGCGAAGTGAGGCGTCAGATGCGGCGGAGACTGAGGATGTAGTTGACGAGGTCGCCGCGCTGCTCGGCCGTCAGGATGACGTTCGGCATCGTCGGATGGCTGCTCTGCAGGAACACCTTGAGCGACAGCTCGGTCGTCGACGGCATGTTGGCGACCGCCACGAAATCGGGGGCGGTCGTGGTCTGGGCTCTCGCTCCGCTGGCGTCGATGGCGTGGCAGGTGCTGCACCAGGCCTCCGCCAGCTTGCGCCCCGCCTGCACGCTGTCGGCGGCCGGCGTTACGCCGCCGGCATTGTGCAGCCGGATCAGCAGCATCGCGCCGAGCGCGAGCAGGATCGCCGCGCCGACATGGAGCCAGGTGTTGCGGTGCAGATTCGGCAGGCTCATCGCGTAGCTCCGCTGGGCGGGAGGGAGGTGGCGATCAGTGCTTGACCGCGGCGGCGCCCAGACGGTCGATGGTCGGGGCGTTGAGGCAGTACTCCTCGTAGTGCTCGGCGCTCGTGCCGGCGGCGAGATCGCGATGGCAGCGCGGCTTGTCCTTGCACATGGCGCAGACGCGTTCCATGTCGCGCAGCACCAGCGGCTCGGCGCGCCCCAGCGCGGCCTCGTCGATGCCGAGCGCCTTCAGCATCTGCGGCAGCTCGTCGGCGGCATGCTCGCCTTGGCGGACCAGCTCGTCGAGATCGGCCGGCGTGACCTGCAGGTCCATCGCGATGCGCTCGAAATCGTCGCGGTCGAGCTGCCGGAGCTCGCTCAGCTCACGCCGGTGCCGGAGCCATTGCGCGAACGTATCGATCAGGAACTGAACCCGCGGATAGGGCTTGGCGTCTACGGTCATGACACGTCTCCGATGATTGACCGCAATCAATCACCGGGTGGACGCGCGGACGTTGCGGTAGATCAAGCAGCAAATCGGCCCTGCGCCGGCCGCAAAGCTGCGCGGCGACGGTCAGCGCGGGGCAAATCGCTCGGCTGCCCACGCATAGAGGCTGCCGGGGATCGGCGCCTCGCCGCCGCGACCCTTCGGCGAGATGTGCAGGCCGATGATCTGGGGATCAGCGATCAACCCGGAGAAGTCGGACGGATCGAAGAACGCCTTCGGCTCGGCATGCACCGCGTAGAAGCTGCGCTTCGGCAGCGCATGGCGCAGCGAGCCATGGCGGCGGCCGAGCGCCGTCAGCGCGGCCGGGCCGAAGATGGCGACGCGGATGTCCGACAGGCGGTCGGAGCCGCCGCGCAGGCGGCGCAGCGCAAAGGTGAGGCGGTGACGCAGCGACAGCCAGTTCGGCGTCAGCTCGTCCTGCGCCATCAGCGCGGTGAATTCGGCGACGATCGGATCCTCCGGCGGCAGGTAGAGCACGGAATTGCCGAGCTGCCGCGGCCGCTCCCAGGCGAAGTAGGGCAGAGCCGGATCAATCTCGACCGGCCTGAGCAGCAGCACGTCGGCATCGAGCCAGAGGCCGGCGCGTTGTGCCATCAGCCGCATCCGGAAGAAGTCGCTGAACTGCAAGGTGGTCCAATCGCGCCAGCTGCCGTCGGGCTGCGGCGGCCTGAGACGTTCGGAGAATGCGTAAGGAAGGATCGCCTCGGCCTCGGCATTGCCGACCCCGTCGGGCAGGCCGGGCAGCGGATCGAAGCTGTAGACCGTGACCTTGTGGCCGGCCGCGAGCTGCGACCGCAGGCAGGTCTGGCGCAGCCGGTCGAGCGGCCCCCGCCAGAAGGTCACGACCTCGGGCACTACACGCGTCAACGGCGGACCTGCTGGGCTGCTCTCGAAACAAGGCCCCGGACGAGGTCCGGGGCCCGTGAACTCTCGGCTGTCAGGCGGGGCTCAGGCCCAGGCGCGCTCGGCCAGCTTGGCCTCATAGCTGTCGATCGAGGCCTTCTTTTCCAGCGTCAGGCCGATGTCGTCGAGCCCGTTGAGCAGGCAATGCTTGCGGAACGGATCGATGTCAAACTTGACGGTGCCGCCGTCGGGGCCGCGGATCTCCTGCTTGGCGAGATCGACCGTCAGGGTCGCGTTGGCACCACGCTCGGCGTCGTCGAACAGCTTGTCGAGATCGGCCTGCGACACGCGGATCGGCAGAATGCCGTTCTTGAAGCAGTTGTTGTAGAAGATGTCGCCGAACGAGGTCGAGATCACGCAGCGGATGCCGAAATCGAGCAGCGCCCAGGGGGCGTGCTCACGGCTCGAGCCGCAGCCGAAATTGTCGCCGGCGACCAGGATCTTGGCGTTGCGGTACGCCGGCTGGTTGAGCACGAAATCCGGGTTCTCGCTGCCGTCGTCCTTGTAGCGCTGCTCCGAGAACAGGCCCTTGCCGAGGCCGGTGCGCTTGATGGTCTTCAGGTACTGCTTGGGGATGATCATGTCGGTGTCGACATTGATGATCTTCAGCGGCGCGGCGACGCCTTCCAGCGTGGTGAACTTGTCCATCGGGGCACCTTCGAGAATACGGGCAGGCCGCTGTTTAGCCCGAACGGCAGGACGGATAAAGTCAAAATCCCGGTGCTATCGGCGGGATCGTCAGTCGACGGACGCCTCGATCGCCTCCATGTCGTCGTCGGACATTCCGAAATGATGGCCGATCTCGTGGATCAGGACATGGCGGACGATGTGGCCGAGGCTCTCGTCGTGCTCGGCCCAGTAGTCGAGGATCGGTCGGCGATAGAGCCAGATCATGTTGGGCAGGCGCGGCAGGTCGTCATTGCTGCGAAACGGCAGTCCCGTGCCCTGAAACAGGCCGAGCAGGTCGAACTCGCTTTCGGCCTGCATCTCGTCGAGCACCTCCTCGGTCGGAAAGTCGTCGACCCGGATGACGACGCCCTCGCACATCCTGCGAAAATGCTCGGGCAGACGCTCGAACATCTCGTGCGCCATGACTTCCATGTCGGCGAGCGAGGGGGCTTTCAGATCTGTCCACATTGCCGCCTTCTAGCCCGGCTTTGATCATCTTGCATCTTGGTTCTATGACATGTGTGGCGGAGCTGGTTGACGCAGGGGATGAAACCGGCGACCGTGACGCGCGAACTGGGGGGTGGGGGACAGATGAGGCAGATGTCGATGGTGCTGGCCGGAGCGGCGCTGGCTGCGGCGGTCGTGGTCTCGATCTCGGCGGCAGCGCAAGCGGAGCAGGCCGCCGGCGCGCGCGGCGCCGTGCAGAGTGAGGTGAGCACCGATCTCTCCGCGCAGCGCCGGCAACGACGAATCCAGATCTATCCGCGCTACGAGGGTCATTGGCAGCCCGACGTGGTGCCGCGCTTCAATCCGGGGCCGAACGCAGTTCGGGTATGCGATGCCACCTATGTTCCGGAGCATCGGCCGAGCGGCACCGTGATCGTCCCGCATATGAGTTGCATCTGGCGACGCGGCTGACTCCTGGGTCCCCCGCACTGATCGGCTCGGCAGGCGCGCACATGATCTGGTCGCGATCGATCGCGACGTTGCCCTGATGTTACCGTCCGGACACAGTGCCGATATGTCGCGCACTGCGGCGGAACCACGCGCGACATTCGGCATTCTGCTCCTGCGCAGGTCTTCATGTCCCATTCACGTCGCTCGTTCGAGACTGATCTGCGTCGCGCTGCTGCGGCCGCCATTCAGGCAACTGACAAGGCGGAATGTACGGAGCCGGACGTGATGTCAGGCGATCGAGGGAGAAGTTCATGACTGTGATGAAACTGTTGGGCATCGCGGCGGTTGGCGCCGTTCTCGTGATGGCTGCCCCCGCCGAACGCGCGCAGGCGCTGTCGCTGATCAATCCGGGCGCCGCGACCGCGGTGCAGCAGGGCACGGCGCAGGAGACCACTCAGGCGCATTGGCACGGCCGCCGGCATTGGCATCCCCGGCGCCACTATTATCCTCGGCATTACTACCATCCGCGTCATCACTGGCGGCCGCATCACTACGGACATCGCCATCACGGCCGCTGGTAAGTCGCGCTTTCCGTCCGATCGAGACAATGACCGAAATCATGCAGGCCCGCTTTGCGGGCCTGCATGTTGATGGGGGCTGGCAACGAGATTCGCCGTGAAACCATCAGTCGACAGAACCTGGTTCGGGATCGGCATTGTCACGGTGGCGATGCTGCTCGCAAGTTCCGCCGCCACCTCTCCTGTCGCCGCAGCTCCCGCCGTTACGCAGGCGCGTCAGACCGTCACGGATGCTGGCCCGCGCCGGCAGGGTCGCCGATCGAAGCCTGTGGTGGCGACGGCAGAGGTGCCGCATTATCTCGACCGTCCCACGGACTACACGCCAGCCTATCCGCCGGGACCCTTGGTTCTGTTCACGCCGTTCTACGATTGAGGCCGTGTCCGCAAGGCGCGTTGCGTTTCCTGCGTGTGGTTAGTTGCGAAGTCCCCGCACGAGCAGCACGTGAGCCGTTGTGCCGTCATCCGTGATCCTGAGTTGCAGGACGACGTAGAGGCTCCCGTGCATCTCCTTCGCCGCGACGCCACGCCGCAGATGCGCGTGCAACGTGCATCATTCATGCCGCATTCACGTCGCTATCTCTACGTTCATGATGGGGGTGCGCGAATCCACCGATCGGACGACCAGCATCGGCGCTGCATGGGTCCATCGTTGCACAGCATTCAGGGAGAAGGGACCATGATGAGGATGAAGGACCAGCGTGCTGGTCTTGCTCGTCGCCTCAGTCTTGCGGCGGCCACACTGTTTGTCTTGGCGGGCGCGTCCGGACGGCCTGCGCTTGCGATGTCGCCGGTGAGTCTCGGTGCCGGCTCCGCCACGCAGACACCTTCGGACGTGTTGGCCGTTCAGGTCCGAGGCCCCGGTGGCGGTGGCGGCGGGCATCCCGGCGGTGGTGGATTCCACGGTGGGGGCGGTGGCGGCTTCCACGGCGGTCCGGCGTTCCACGGCGGAGGCGGTGGCCCGGCGTTCCATGGCGGCGGCGCCATGTTCAGGGGCGGCGGCAGTCCCGCGTTTCATGGGGGAGGACATGCCTTCGGCGGTGGTGGCCCGCGTCCGGCCTTCCACGGTGGTGGCCCGGCATTCCACGGCGGATTCGGTCCGCGGCCGGTGTTCCATGGCGGCGGCTATCATTATCGCCCGCACTACGCCTACCGGCCGTACTTCCACCATCACCGCCGTCATTTCTACGGCTACCGCAGCTACTACACGCCGATTTATACGACGGGCTACTACTATCCCTACCGTCGCTGCCGCGTCGTCTGGACCCATTACGGGCCACGCCGCATCTGCCACTACCGGCATTGGCGGGGTCATCATTGGCGCCATCATCACCGATGGCATCATCGGCACCGCCACCATTGGCGCTACTACTGATCGTGCTTGAAGTTCGTCAAAACAGGAAGGGCGCCCAACGGCGCCCTTCTCTCATTTCAGGGGGATGGAGTGAGGCGCGACAATCAGAGCCAGTCCTTGAACTGCCAGTTCTTCACGCTCAGCTTCCACGGCACCAGCGTCTCGATGCGCCATTTGGCAAAGCGGCCGGGCGGCCAGTTCGACAACCGCCGCTCCTCCTTCGGAGCCTCCGGCTGGGCGATGATCTTGGCGGGCGGTGTCTTGCGGCGCTGGCGCGTCGCATCGCGGATGAGGTCGACGTATTCCGGCTTGTCGGCCATGTCAGGCTCCTCGGCACGTTCCTCTGCAGACGCGGCGCGTCCGGTGGTAGGATTTTGCGCCCGCGGTCCTAAGAAAGTATTGCCGAACTGCCAAGACTTCACTGAAGATTCGTACCGATCATCACGTCGTGCGCCGGAGCGCATCGTCAGGAGCAACCGACCTCACGATCACTGCGAATGTCAGGACTTTGCTTTCTTCGAGGCCAGTTGCATCCGGCTGGTCAGATCGGCTTTCTCCATCAGCTGCTTCTTGGCTTCCAATTGAGTCCTGCTCGCGAGCGCTGCCTTCTCGCTGAGTTGGCGCTTGGCTTCCAACTGATGTTTCGCAACGGCTTCGGCTTTGCTCGCAAGCTGCTTCTTGGCCTCAAGTTGCATTGATGCGGGATCAGACATTGTCGTGCTCCTTCGCAAGTCCGGGGATATGAATTTTTACGAAGTCGACTTGTTCATCCGTAAGCCCATCGAAAAGACGTTCGGCGGTCAGGTCTTCGGCCGTGAGTTGGCAATCCTTGGTAAGGCTGGGGTCCTTGCCTTGTGCAGCAAGGTCGACTTGATGTTCAAAGCCAGCCTGGCAGAGCTTGGAAAGCGCGCAGGTGATGCAATCGCTGCGATCCCGTCGCGCGCTCAAATAGCTCTTCTCTGCGATGCAGAACTCGTCGAAGTCAGGGCCGTCGTAAGGATTTTGAGGATCGACATTGAATGGATGAATCATACGATTCTCCCGCTCGACGGCGCCTAACCGATCAAATCATAAGAGACCTGTCTTCGAATTGCAACCTTGAAGAGTGCAGTCAGTAAACCGCTCGCACTGCAGCAGGTCGATGATCAGTTCGAAATAAATGGCCGGACATCCCGACGTTTCCGGCGCAAAGTTGAAGGCGTCGGCAGGCATAACAAAGGCGACGTTCGTTGACACGAACGTCGCCTTTTGAAGTCGAGCAACGCAGAAAGCGATGACCGGGCGGCTTGATCAGCGCCAGTCGCGCACGTCGACGAAGTGTCCGGCGATCGCAGCCGCCGCGGCCATCGCGGGTGACACCAGGTGGGTGCGGCCCTTGAAGCCCTGGCGGCCTTCGAAGTTGCGGTTCGAGGTCGAGGCGCAGCGCTCCTCCGGCGCCAGCTTGTCGGGGTTCATGGCAAGACACATCGAGCAGCCCGGCTCGCGCCATTCGAAGCCCGCCTTGATGAAGATCTTGTCGAGACCCTCGGCCTCGGCCTGCTCCTTGACGATGCCCGAGCCCGGGACGACCATCGCGTTGACGTGGCCGCTGACGGTCTTGCCTTCGGCGATCTTGGCTGCGGCGCGGAGATCCTCGATGCGGCCGTTGGTGCAGGAGCCGATGAAAACGCGGTCGAGCTTGATGTCGGTGATCTTCGTGCCCGCGGTCAGGCCCATGTACTTCAGCGCGCGATGCTTGGAGATGCGCTTGGCCTCGTCTGCGATCTTGTCCGGATCGGGCACCACGCCGGTCACCGAGATCACGTCCTCGGGCGAGGTGCCCCAGGTCACGATCGGCGGCAGCTTGGCGGCGTCGAGCCGGAGCTCGTGGTCGAAATGCGCGCCGTCGTCGGAGCGCAGGGTCTCCCAGTAGCGCATCGCTGCGTCCCAGGCGGCGCCCTGCGGCGCCTTGGGACGGCCGCGCAGGAAGTCGAACGCCTTCTGGTCGGGCGCGACCAGACCGGCGCGCGCGCCGCCCTCGATCGACATGTTGCAGACGGTCATGCGGCCTTCCATCGACAGCGCGCGGATCGCCTCGCCAGCGTATTCCAGCACGTAGCCGGTACCTCCCGCGGTGCCGATCTCGCCGATGATGGCGAGGATGATGTCCTTGCCCGTCACGCCGTCCGGCAGCACGCCGTCGACCGTGACGCGCATGTTCTTCGCCTTCTTCTGGATCAGCGTCTGTGTCGCCAGCACGTGCTCGACCTCGGAGGTGCCGATGCCGTGCGCCAGCGCGCCGAACGCGCCATGCGTCGAGGTGTGGCTGTCACCGCAGACGATCGTGGTGCCGGGCAGCGTAAAACCCTGCTCGGGGCCGATGACGTGGACGATGCCCTGGCGGCGGTCGAATTCGTTGTAATATTCGATGCCGAATTCCTTGGCGTTCTCCGCCAGCGCCTTGATCTGCTCGATGCTCTCCGGATCCGGATTCGGCTTGGAACGGTCGGTGGTCGGCACGTTGTGATCAACCACGGCCAGCGTCTTCTCCGGCGCATGCACCTTGCGCCCGGTGGCGCGCAGGCCTTCGAACGCTTGCGGCGACGTCACCTCGTGCACCAGGTGGCGGTCGATGTAGAGCAGGCAGGTACCGTCCTCGGCTTCGTGCACCAGATGGTCGTTCCAGATCTTGTCGTACAGGGTGGTCGGCTTCGACATGAGCGAATGCTCCCGGGAATTTAAGGTTTGAGACACGACGCGTGACGGGCACGCGCGAACAATCAGGAAGAGGCGCTGCGGCTTACAGCGCGCGCCTAAGCTCGGACGTCGCAGACGTCGCGAACCTTCCGAAGAACCGCCCGGGCAGCCGGCTATGATCGTCGATGACGACGCGGCGGCAGGCCATGCTGGTGCGATCTAGAACCATTTCAGGGCGATATATAGCACGCGGGCAAGGGAGTGCGAGATGCGTTTGCGCCCGCCGTCATTGCGAGCGAAGCGAAGCAATCCAGGGCTGAGCGAGGACTCGGGATTGCTTCGTCGCTCCGCTCCTCGCAATGACGGTGCCCAAAACAAAAAAGCGCGGGACCAGCCCGCGCTTTTCGTCAATCCATGGGAAGCAACGATTACTCGTTCACCGCGGCCTGCTGGCGGTCCTGCTTCTCGACGATGCGGGCCGACTTGCCGCGCAGCTGGCGCAGGTAATACAGCTTGGCGCGACGCACCTTGCCGCGGCGCACGACCTTGATCGAGTCGATCATCGGGGACAGGATCGGGAACACGCGCTCCACGCCTTCGCCGTAGGAGATCTTGCGGACGGTGAAGCTCTCGTTGATGCCGCCGCCGGAACGGCCGATGCAGACGCCTTCATAGGCCTGCACGCGCGTGCGCTCGCCTTCGACCACCTTCACGTTGACGATCACGGTGTCGCCCGGGCCGAACTCCGGAATGGTCTTGTTGGCGGACAGCTTGTCGAACTGCTCTTTTTCGAGCTGCTGAATCAGGTTCACGGGTAAATCTCCATCGGCGGCGCGCCCAGCCGGGTCACGCGGGGGCTGCGCTTGTTCCTGCCGTCACTTGCGGAATTGGGCGCTCCTATAAGCCAAAGCGCGAGGCTTGTCACCCGTCTGTCGTGCTTTTTGGCGCTTTTTGGCTGGTCCTGCTTTGTTCCAGGGTCTGGCGCACCTGCCATTCGGTCCACAGATCCGGCCGCCGCGCTTGCGTGAGCGCCTCGGCCTGCGCGCGGCGCCACGCCGCGACCTTGGCGTGATCGCCCGAGGTGAGCACATCCGGAATCGGACGGCCCTCGAACAGCTGCGGGCGAGTGTATTGCGGGTACTCCAGTAGGCCGTCGGAGAAGCTCTCGTCAGTGCCGGATTCGAGCTTGCCCATCACACCGGGCAGCAGTCGCACGCAGGCGTCGATCAGCACCAGCGCGGCGATCTCGCCGCCCGACAGCACATAATCTCCGATCGAGACCTCGATCAGCTCGCGCGCGTCGATGACGCGCTGGTCGATGCCTTCGAAACGGCCGCAAACGATCAGCGGGCCGGGACCGTCGGCAAGCTCGCGGACGAAGGCCTGGGTCAAGGGCCGACCGCGCGGGCTCATCAGCAGCTTCGGCCGTTCGGGTGCAACGGCGGCGGCATCGATCGCGGCGGCCAGCACGTCCGCGCGCAGCACCATTCCCGGGCCGCCTCCAGCCGGCGTATCATCGACACTCCGGTGCTTGTCGGTCGCCGAGGCCCGGATGTCGCGCGCCTCCAGCGCCCAAATGCCGCCAGCCAAGGCTCGGCCGGCCAGGCTCACGCCGAGCGGCCCGGGAAACATCTCGGGAAACAGCGTCAGCACGGTGGCCTGCCAGAGCGGGGCAGAGGGCGGAGGCGAAGCGGTCATGGCGTTCTGTTACGGCACCAGCGCGATGAGATCGAGCCCCTGCATCGGCGATGTATGCTGGTGCGGCTCCACACACCGCTGTCGTCCCGGACAAGCCGTGACGCGCACCAGCGCGTCGCGGCGCCGATCCGGGACCCATACCGCGTGATTTTCGAAGCAGGCAAGCGGCCAGTCCCGCGCAAGCCAATCAGCTGCGGTGGCTATGGGTCCCCGCTTTCGCGGGGACGACGGGCTGAGTTTGAGGCGGCAGCGTCGCTCTCTTGTGAAGCCGAATCATCGGACGAGTCTTTGTCCTCGCCCTCAATCTCACCTGGCAATTCGATGATCACCCGCCCACCGGCGAGGTCCACCGTCGGCACCACAGCATTGGTGAACGGCAGCATCAGCGTGCTCCCGGAGGGCGGAGCGATCTCGATGATGTCGCCGGCGCCGAAATTATGGATGGCGAGCACGCGGCCGAGCGGGGCGCCTGAGGTGGTCTCGGCGGCCAAGCCGATCAGGTCGGCGTGGTAGTATTCGTCGTCATCGGTCTCGGGCAGGCGCTCGCGCGGCACATAGAGCTCGAGCCCGTTGAGCCGTTCGGCCGCATTGCGGTCCGTGACGCCCTTGATCGCGGCGACCAGATGATCCTTGGTCTCGCGCGCCTTCGCGACCTCGAACGATCGGCTGCCGTCCTTGGTCGTGAGCGGACCGAAATGCAGCACGGCCAGCGGATCCTCGGTGAAGGTCCATAAGCGGACCTCGCCGCGCACGCCGTGCGCGGCGCCGATCCTGGCGACGCAGATGAGCTTGGACATCAGCGGGCCTCGTCCTTCGAGACGCGCGCAACGGCGCGCTCCTCAGGACGAGGAGCGATCACCTCATGCTGAAGAGCACGGCGAAAGCCGTGCGTCTCGAAGCATGAGGCCTCGCGCAGCAAGAGGCTTAGCCCTTTGCGGCGGCTTCGGCCTGGGCCTTGCGCTCCTTGCGCGGCACGGCCTTGATCGGGTTCTGGCGGGCTTCGCGCTTCTTGACGCCGGCGGCATCGAGGAAGCGGGCGACGCGGTCGGACGGCTGCGCGCCCTTGGCGAGCCAGCCCTTCACCTTCTCCATGTCGAGCTTGAGGCGCGCCTCGTTGTCCTTCGGCATCAGCGGATTGAAGTAGCCGAGGCGCTCGATGAAACGGCCGTCACGCGGGAAGCGCGAGTCGGCGACGACGACGTGATAGACCGGGCGCTTCTTGGTGCCGGCACGGGCGAGACGAATGACGACGGACATGAAAGTTCTCCTTAGGTGTCGATGTCTTGATACGAAGTTGGATGGGTCGTCATTGCGAGCGAAGCGAAGCAATCCAGAGCGGCGTGCGCGACTCTGTATTGCTTCGTCGCTTCGCTCCTCGCAATGACGGGAGTGAGGTCATTTCTTCTTCCCCGGAGGCAGGCCGAGACCCGGCAGGGTCGGCTTGCCGCTGAGACCGGTGAGGCCCGGAAGATTGGGCAAGCCGCCGCGCAGGCCAGCGGGAAGATCCTTCGGCAAATTCGGCAAGCCGCCGGGCATGCCGCCCGGCATCTTCTCGGCCATCGCCTTGAGCTGCTCCGGCGAGGGCATGCCGCCACCGCCGCCAAAACCCATCGCCTGGGCGATGCCGGCGAGCGGGCCGCGCTTGCCGGAGCCCATAGCCTTCATCACGTCGGCCATGTTCCGGTGCATCTTCAAGAGCTTGTTGACGTGCTCGACGCTCTGGCCGGAGCCCGCGGCGATGCGCTTCTTGCGGCTCGCCTTCAGCAGGTCGGGATGCTTGCGCTCCTCGCGGGTCATCGAATCGATGATCGCGACCTGGCGCTTGAGAATCTTGTCGTCGATCCCGGCGGCCGCGATCTGGTTCTTCATCTTGGAGATGCCGGGCATCATGCCCATGAGCCCGCTGATGCCGCCCATCTGCGACATCTGCAAGAGCTGCTCGCGCATGTCGTTGAGGTCGAACTGACCCTTGCGCATCTTCTCGGCGGCGCGCGCGGCCTTCTCGGCGTCGATGTTCGCCGCGGCTTTCTCGACCAGCGAGACGATGTCGCCCATGCCGAGGATGCGGCCGGCGATGCGCGAGGGATAGAAGTCCTCCAGCGCGTCGGTCTTCTCGCCGGTGCCGAGCAGCTTGATCGGCTTGCCGGTGACCGCGCGCATCGACAGCGCGGCGCCGCCGCGGCCGTCGCCGTCGATACGGGTCAGCGCGATGCCGGTGAGGCCGACGCGCTGGTCGAACGAGCGGGCGAGATTGACGGCGTCCTGGCCGGTCAGCGAATCCGCGACCAGCAGGATCTCGTGCGGGTTGGCGACCGCCTTGATCTCGGCGGCCTCCTTCATCATGTCCTCGTCGAGCGTGGTGCGGCCGGCGGTGTCGAGCAGCACCACGTCATAGCCGCCGAGCTTGGCCGCCTCGATGGCGCGGCGTGCGATCTGCGGCGGCATCTGGCCGGCGACGATCGGCAGGGTCGGAATGTCCAAGTCGCGGCCGAGCACCGCGAGCTGCTCCATGGCGGCCGGACGGTAGACGTCGAGCGAGGCCATCAGCACCTTGCGCTTGTCGCGCTGAACCATGCGCCGGGCGAGCTTGGCAGTGGTGGTGGTCTTGCCCGAGCCCTGCAGGCCGACCATCATGATCGGCACCGGCGGCACGGCATTGAGGTCGATGGTCTGGCCGTCGTCGCCGAGCGTCTTGACCAACTCGTCATGGACGATCTTCACGACCATCTGGCCGGGGGTGACCGACTTGACCACGGTGGCGCCGATCGCCTGCTCGCGCACGCGCTCGGTGAAGCTGCGGACAACCTCCAGTGCGACGTCGGCCTCGAGCAGCGCCCGGCGGACCTCGCGCATCGCGGCGTCGACATCGGCTTCCGAGAGCGAACCACGCCCCGTCAGCCGATCGAGAATGCCGCCAAGCCTTTCCGACAGATTGTCGAACAATGCCGTATCCTTTGCCCTTGTCGGGCGCTCGCTTCATTGCCGCCCGTCATCGCCGCGTGCTGCGGCCCATGACGACCATATAGGCCTCGGCAGATCGGCC
Organism: Bradyrhizobium sp. HKCCYLRH2047; assembly: GCF_051168175.1. NCBI lineage: Bacteria > Pseudomonadati > Pseudomonadota > Alphaproteobacteria > Hyphomicrobiales > Nitrobacteraceae > Bradyrhizobium > Bradyrhizobium sp. HKCCYLRH2047. The sequence goes on along the minus strand of NZ_JBNPUM010000001.1, from coordinate 128,563 downwards.
GAAACCGTCAGTCCAAACACGTTTGCGCCCGAGGGCGCACAGCGCTGTCGGGCGGTGACCTCCGGCCTCCAGGGCCGGGCGGTGGCTCGAAAAGACGAAACTTTCCGAAATTCGGCCGGGTTAAACCCTCCGCAGCCGCAAAAGTCAAGGAAACTTGCTTCGCGCCGTCCCGTTGCCGGACCCTGTGCGGCCGCTTACCTCTTCAGCCAGTTCAGCTTTGCCTTCGCGAGGACGACCTTGTTGCGCCGTTCCAGGACCTATTCCGGCCCCGTCACCGACCATTTCGACGGCAAGCGCTTCTACGATCCCGACGGCGTTCCGCCCAAATCCCTCTCCCAGGTGCTGCGTTGGCAGTTCGACCGCAACGGCAAGCGTTCCCGCTGGCCGGCCTGGGCGCCGAGCCCGCATGCCGACGCGCCGCCGCACCGGATCGACGGCGAGGCGGTGCGGCTGTCCTTCATCGGCCATGCCAGCTGGCTGGTCCAGACGGGCGGGCTCAACATCCTGGTCGATCCTGTCTGGTCGGAGCGGGTCTCGCCGTTGTCCTTCGCCGGCCCGCGACGCCACAATGATCCCGGCATCGCCTTCGAGGCGTTGCCGCACATCGATGTCGTGCTGGTCTCGCACGGGCACTACGACCATCTCGATATCCGGACCTTGTCGAAGCTGACCGCGCGATTTTCGCCGCGGGTGGTCACACCGCTCGGCAACGACCTCACGATGATCGACGCCGACTCCAAGATCCGCGCCGAGGCCTATGACTGGCACGATCGCGTGACCTTGAACGAGGAGGTCGCGGTGACGCTGGTGCCGACGCGGCACTGGACGGCGCGCGGCCTGTTCGACCGCAACAAGGCATTGTGGGCAAGCTTCGTGCTGGAGACGCCGCGCGGCCGGCTCTACATCGTCTGCGATTCCGGTTACGGCACGGGCAAGCATTTCCGACGCGTTGCGGAGCAGCACGCGCCGATCAGGCTGGCGATCCTGCCGATCGGCGCCTACGAGCCGCGCTGGTTCATGCGCGACCAGCACATGAACCCGGAGGATGCCGTGCAGGCGCTGCAGGATTGCGGCGCGGAAGCCGCGCTGGCGCATCACCACGGCACGTTCCAGCTGACCGATGAGGCGATCGATGCGCCGGTGCACGCGCTGCACACGGCGCTCGACCAGGCCGGCATCCCACGCGAGCGTTTTGGCGTGTTGAAGCCGGGGCAAGTGGTGGAGATTTAGTCCGCTGCCGCAACAACAATGGTGTCGTCCCGGCCTTGAGCCGGGACCCATAACCACCGAATCAAGTTTTGCGAAGGCCGGCAGCTCCATCTCGCGCGATAACATCCGCCGCGGCGTATGGGTCCCGGCTCAAGGCCGGGACGACACTGAGTTTGTCGTGGCCGCGTCGCGTCTCACAGTATGAGACAGACTTATACCTACTGCGCCGGCTTGATCGCCCAGGTCACGTTGACCGTGATCGACAGCGTCTCCTCGCCCTGTGCCACCGGTGTCGGCGTCGCGGCCATCGGCGCGGCGAAGGTCTTGGCGCGGAACACCGGCGCCGGAGCGCCGTCCTCGGCGATGTTGAGCGGCTGGCCGAGCGTCACGCCAGCGGCCTTGGCGTAGATCTCGGCCTTGCGGCGCGCGTCGGCGACGGCCTTCTCGCGCGCCTGGTCGAGCAGCTTGGACGGCTCGGCGACGCTGAAATAGATGTTGCCGACGTCGTTGGCGCCGGCGCCGACCAGCGTGTCGATGACGCTGGCGACCTTGCCGACATCGTGCACCTTGATGGTGACGCGGTTCGAGGCGCGATAGCCGGTCACGGCCGGCTGGCCCGGCCGGTTCTGCGCATATTGCGGCTGAATCGACAGCCGCGACGTCTGATAGTCCTTGTCGGCGATCCCCGCGCTCTTCAGCGCCTGGAGCACCTTGGCCATCGCGGCATTGTTGGCCTCGGCGGCCTCGCGCGCCGTCTTCGCATCCGACGCCACCCCGGCGTCGATCTGCGCCAGATCCGGCGGCGCCGTCACGCTGGCCTCGCCGCTGACGGTGATTGCCGGGGTGTCCTGGCGCGCGATGTCGTCCGCCAGCGCCGGCAGTGTCGTAGCGGCCGCCAGTGTGGCAACAAACATCGATCTGATCATCATGGTGCTCACTTCAGCGGCACGTAGACGTTGATGACGAGCTTGTCCTCGGCCGTCTTCAAGGGGTCGGTCAAATACTCCTCGATGAAGGTGTCCTTGGCCTCCAGCCGGCGCTCATCAAGGTGGTTGGTGATCGCCTCGTAGGTGTTGTCCATGTTGTCGTAGGAGCCGCGATGGACGAACTTCAGCGCCTTGCCCTCGGGCGACTGGCCGATGCTCATGCCCTTGCCGAGCGTCTTCGGCTCCTGCTCGATCGGCATCTCGGCCAGGAAGGTGAAGCCGGTGTCGTCGGTCGAGGTGTAGACGATCATGCCGTTGCCGGCGGGCTTGATGCCCTGCTTGTCCAGCGTGGCCGACAGCGACTTGAAGGAGTCGATCAGCGTATCGAATGCGTTGTCCCAATTGGCGGTGCCCTTGACGAGGACAACCTTCTTCGCCTCGAGCTTGATCTCGTCACCGAAGGCGTCGCCCGCCTGGGCCGGCGCCGCGGCCGGCGGCGGCGTGGCGGGGGACTGGGCCGCGGTCGGAGATGACGACGGCGCGGGGCTCGCGCTGGCGGCCGGCGTTGGGCTGGTCGCGGGCGCGGGACTGGCCGACGCGGCAGGTGCAGGAGAGGCCGGTGCCGAGGGAGCCGGTAGCACGCTCGGGGCTGGCGCAGGCGTGGCCGATGCCGCCGGAGCCGGCGAGGCCGACGGCGCCTGGGCCCGGGCGGGCGTGCCGCCGAGCAGGAGCGCGACCGAGCTCACGGCCAGAACGAGGCGGAAAGTGCTGAGATTCATTCGACTATTCTCCAGTGGCCGTGCTGCTTTGCCCGGTTCGTGCCGGCGAATGAACCGGTCCTAACATGCTCGGCGGCGCGGCGTCCCATGACAGATGCGTCATGTCGCTCTGCAGGCTGGTCAATGCCGCGCCATTCGCCATATAAGGCGGACACAATTTGGATATTTTCATGAGCGCGCTGGCCAACCACAGCTTCGTCAAGATGAACGGGATCGGCAACGAGATCGTCGTGGTCGATCTTCGCGACGTGAAGCATGTCGTCACGCCGGACGAGGCGCGGGCGGTGGCATCCCGGGTGCCGTACGATCAGCTGATGGTGCTGCAGCCGCCGCGGCTCGAAGGCACCGAAGCGTTCATCCGCATCTACAACAATGACGGCTCGGAGTCTGGCGCCTGCGGCAACGGCATGCGCTGCGTGGTGCGCCAGGTGTTCGGCAAGACCGGCCAGACCAGCGCGACGTTCGAGACCCGCGCCGGACTGCTGAACTGCTGGCAGGGCCCGGCGCCCGACCTCTACACCGTCGACATGGGCGTGCCGAAGTTCGGCTGGCAGGAGATTCCTCTCGCCGAGGAATTCCGCGACACCCGCTACATCGAGCTGCAGATCGGCCCGATCGACGCCCCGATCCTGCATTCGCCGTCGGTCGTCAACATGGGCAACCCGCACGCGGTGTTCTGGGTCGAGGACATAAACGCCTATGATCTGGAGCGCTTCGGGCCGCTGCTGGAAAACCACCCGATCTTCCCCGAGCGGGCCAACATCACGCTGGCCCACATCGTCGACCGCGACCACATCACGATGCGGACCTGGGAGCGTGGCGCCGGGCTGACCAGGGCCTGCGGCTCGGCGGCGTGCGCGACCGCGGTCGCGGCGGCCCGTCTGAAGCGCGCCAACCGGATCGTGCAGATGACGCTGCCCGGCGGCGAGCTGACGATCGAGTGGCGCGAGCGCGACGATCACGTGCTGATGACCGGGACCGCGACCTTCGAATATGAGGGGCGGTTCGAGCCAGAGCTGTTCGCCAGCGTCGCATGAGCGTCGATGTCGTCACCTTCGGCTGCCGGCTCAACGCGTTCGAATCCGAGCTGATCGCGAAGCATGCCGAAGCGGCCGGCGCCGACGACACCATCGTCGTCAACAGCTGCGCCGTCACCAACGAGGCGGTGGCGCAGGCGCGGCAGTCGATCCGCAAATTGAAGCGCGAGCGCCCCGCGGCGCGCATCGTCGTGACCGGCTGCGCCGCGCAGACGCAGGCTGGCATGTTCGCTGCCATGCCCGAGGTCGACCGCGTCATCGGCAATGACGACAAGCTGCGGCCCGATGCGTGGCGCGCGACGGCGCAGGCGCTGGCCTCGCCACGATTCGGCACCGAGGCTTTCGAGAAGGTCGCTGTCTCCGACATCATGGCGGTGACGGAGATGGCGCCGCATCTGGTCGACGGCTTCCAGCGCGGCCTGCCGCGGGTGTTCGTCCAGGTGCAGAACGGCTGCGACCATCGCTGCACCTTCTGCATCATCCCGTTCGGCCGCGGCAATTCGCGCTCGGTGCCGATGGGCGCCGTGGTGGATCAGGTGCGGACGCTTGTCGAGCGCGGCCATGCCGAGATCGTGCTCACCGGCGTCGACCTGACGAGCTACGGCGCGGATCTGCCGGCGACGCCGAAGCTCGGCAGATTGGTCAAGCAGATCTTGCGCCACGTGCCCGAGCTGCAGCGTCTACGCATCTCCTCGATCGATTCGATCGAGGCCGATGCCGACCTGCTCGATGCGCTCGCGGATGATGCCAGGCTGATGCCGCATCTGCATCTGTCGCTGCAGGCTGGCGACGATCTGCTCCTGAAGCGCATGAAGCGGCGACATTCGCGCGCCGACGCGATAGCGTTCTGTGACCAAGTGCGGCGGCTGCGTCCGGATATCTCGCTCGGCGCCGATCTGATTGCGGGATTTCCGACCGAGACCGAGGAGATGTTCTCGCGCTCGATCGACCTGGTCGAGGAATGCGGCCTGACGTTTCTGCACGTGTTTCCGTATTCGCTGCGCCCGGGCACGCCGGCGGCGCGCATGCCGCAGGTGGATGGCGCCGTCATCCGCGATCGCGCCAAGAGGCTGCGGGCCGCGGGAGAGGCGGCGTTGCTGCGGCGTCTGGATGCCGAGATCGGCAGCGAGCGCGAGGTGCTGATCGAGAGCGAGACGCAGGGGCGGACGGAGCACTATCTGCCGGCGGCCGTCCGCGGCGCTGTGCCGGGGACGGTGCAGCGGTTGATGATCGCCGCGCATGATGGCGCGAGGCTGTTAGTTCAGGACTCCGTCATGCCCGGGCTTGACCCGCCTGCGCGGCCGTAGCCGCTTCGGGGCGGCGAAGGCCCGAACATCCACGCCGCCTTGGGCAACTGAGACGTGGATGGCCGGGACAAGCCCGGCCACGACGAGTGGAGAGAGACGGGCTCACTCCCCGTTCCACCCGCACAGTCGCAGCCGCTCATGCATGTGCAGCGGCGCCGGTGCGACGACCTGCACCGGGGGCTTGTTCTTCGACAGCGGGATCGAAATCTCCCGCGCATGCAGATGCAGCCGCGGCTCGCCGAAGCGCGGCCCGTTGCCGTAGATGTTGTCGCCGACGATCGGCCAGCCGGATGCGGCGGAGTGCACGCGCAGTTGATGCGTGCGGCCGGTGACCGGTTCCATGGCGAGCCAAGTGAGCTTGGGTGTCTTGGTGGATTGAGGTTCGCTCTCTCCCCCGGCACCCTGCGCTCCCTCCCCCCTTGTGGGGGAGGGTTGGGGAGGGGGGTGGCTCCGGGCGACACTGCCCGTGGGGACCCCCGCCCCCGACCCCTCCCCGCGAGGGGGTGGGGAGTCGGTGTCGCAAGTCGAGATCGAGATCTGAGGTGGGGGAGTGAGAGAATACGACCTCCCCAACACCCGCCATTTCGTCACCGCCGGCTGCCCCTGCGGATCCGGTTTCTGCCACCAGCCGCGTTCGGCGTTGAGCTTGCCGAGCGGGAGCTCGATCACGCCCTCGTCAGCGTCGGGCCCGCCTTCGACGACAGCCCAATAGGTTTTCGAAATCTTGCCATGCTTGAACAAAAGCCCGAGCGACGCCGTTGCCTTGCGATGACGGCCGAGCACCAGACATCCGGAGGTTTCCTTGTCGAGCCGATGCGCGAGCACCGGCGGGCGCGGCAGGCCGAAGCGCAGCGCGTCGAACGAGGCTTCGAGGTTCGGCCCGCCCTTCGGCCCCTTGTGCACGGGAATGCCGGCCGGCTTGTCGATCACCAGCATCAGCCCGTCGCGGTGGAGCACGCGGGCGAGCATCTCCTCGTCGGTGGGTTGGTTAATGTCCATGGAAACCGTAACGCGGGTGTGAGCTTTCGTTTGCGAATGGAAAGGGCTAACACCACGCCATGAACGATACCACCTCCGAAACACCCAAGCTGTCGTGGTGGCGGCGTCTGTCGGCCGGCCTGAAGCGCACCTCCGGCGCGCTCGGCACCGCCGTCGCCGATCTCGTCACCAAGCGCAAGCTCGACCGCGCGATGCTCGACGACATCGAGGACGTGCTGCTGCGCGCCGATCTCGGCACCCAGGTGGCGGCGCGGATCGCCGAAGCCGTCGGGACCGGCCGCTACGACAAGGCGATCAGTGCCGACGAGGTCAAGGCGGTGGTCGCGACCGAGGTCGAGAAGGTGCTGTCGCCGGTGGCGAAGCCGCTCACGATCGACGCTGGCCACAAGCCGTTCGTCATTCTCGTCGTCGGCGTCAACGGCTCCGGCAAGACGACCACGATCGGCAAGCTGGCGCAGAAATTTGCCTCCGAAGGCAAGCAGGTGATGCTGGCCGCGGGCGATACCTTCCGCGCCGCCGCGATCGAGCAGCTCAAGGTGTGGGGCGAGCGCACCAGGGCGCCGGTCGTCGCCGGCGCGCAAGGCTCTGATTCCGCGAGCCTGGCGTTCAACGCCATCACCGCGGCCAAGGAGCAGGGCCGCGACATCCTGCTGATCGACACCGCCGGCCGGCTGCAGAACAAGGCCGAGCTGATGAACGAGCTCGAGAAGGTGGTGCGTGTCATTCGCAAGGTCGACACCTCGGCGCCGCATGCGGTGCTGCTCGTGCTCGACGCGACGGTGGGACAAAATGCGCTGTCGCAGGTCGAGGCGTTTCATCGTACGGCAGGCGTCACCGGCCTCGTGATGACCAAGCTCGACGGCACGGCGCGCGGCGGCATCCTCGTGGCGCTGTCGGAGAAGTTCAAGCTGCCGGTGCACTTCATCGGCGTCGGCGAGGGGGTCGAGGATCTCTCACCGTTCGCCGCGAGAGATTTTGCGCGGGCGATCGCCGGCATCGAGGATTGACGTCGCCACGCCCGGGCTCCGGCCCACCGCCAGATCGAGACGACCGGATCAACCGCTGCCGTGGCTGCAGCCAACAGGATATGGAATGGACAAGACCCAGCCGCACCCGCTGTTCAAGCTCGCGACCGAGTTCGGTCCGCTGATCATCTTCTTCGTGGTCAATGCCAAGTTCAACCTGTTCGCGGCGACCGGCGCGTTCATGGTCGCGATCATTGCGGCGCTGATCGCGTCCTACGTGGTGACGCGGCACGTCCCGCTGATGGCGCTGGTGACCGCCGTCGTCGTCATCGTGTTCGGCACGCTGACCCTGGTGCTGCACGACGAGACCTTCATCAAGGTCAAGCCCACCATCATCTACGGGCTGTTCGCGGCCGTGCTCGGTGGCGGGCTCTTGTTCAATCGCTCCTTCATCGCGATCATGTTCGATCAGATGTTCAATCTGACGCCCGCGGGCTGGCGCATCCTGACGTTTCGCTGGGCGCTGTTCTTCGCCGCGATGGCGGTGCTGAACGAGATCGTCTGGCGCACGCAGAGCACCGATTTCTGGGTCGGCTTCAAGGCGTTCGGTGTCGTGCCGCTGACCATGATCTTCGCCATCGCCCAGATGCCGCTGATCAAGCGCTACCACCTCGACCCGGCCTCGTTGGAAGCCAGCGACGCCGCGGAAGGGGATGTGAGCAAGGGGTAGTTGCGGCAAACTCTGCTGTCGTCCCGGCCTTGAGCCGGGACCCAGAACCACAGGCTTGAGTTTGGGGCAGGCGCGTCGTTAACATCTTGCCCACCACGACGGCCGCGGAGTATGGGTCCCGGCTCAAGGCCGGGACGACACCGTGGGTCGTTGCGCGAGCTCGGCAGTCACGTCCACTTGCAACGACGAGAAACTAACGACTTGCCGACCGCGAACTAACTCCCTGCCTTCAGCGCCTTCTCGATTTCCGGCTTCAGCACGGCGTCGATGTTCTGCGCCGTGATCGGGCCGACCAGCTTGTAGACGATGGTGCCTTCGCGGCCGACGACAAAGGTCTCGGGCACGCCGTAGACGCCCCATTCGATGCCGGCGCGGCCGTTGCCGTCGACGCCGACGACGTCGTAAGGGTTTCCGTAGCGGCCGAGGAAGCGGCGGGCGTTGTCGGCGCCGTCCTTGTAGTTGATGCCGATGATCTGGAAGCGCTTGTCGCGGCCGAGCTCGACCAGCAGCGGCGCCTCGTCGTGGCAGGGCACGCACCACGATGCCCAGACATTGACGATGCTGACCTTGCCCTTGAGCGCAGCCGGGTCGAGGCCGGGCACCGGCGTGCCGTCCCTCGCCAGCTCTGGCAGCGCCGGCAGCGGTGTGGCCGGCGCAGGGCGGCCGATCAGCGCGGAGGGAATCTGCGACGGATCGCCATTGCCGAGGCGCGACCAGAACAGCGCCGCCAGCCCGAGGAACACCACCAGCGGCAGCAGCATGAGAAATGAGCGGCGCCGCGGCGCCGGCTCTGTCGCAGCCTGTTCGGTCATTGGATATCCGTCGCGGCGCGGCCGGAACGGCGGCTGATGCCGCTGTCCTCGAGCGCGCGCAAGCGCGCCTTCTGGGTGCGGTAGTCGATGACGATCCAGCCGATCAGCAGCATCACGACCAGCGCCGCGGCAAGATAGGAGGTGGCGATGAAGGAGGTATAGGGGCCAAGGTCCATGTCAAGCCGCTCCCGCGATCCGGCCTGCGGCATCGGCGGCCGGCGCAGCCGCCGTGTAGGCGCGGGCCTGCATCATCTGCAGGCTGCGGACACGCCGGCGCAGGATCTCGTTGCGCATCGCGGCGACGTGCAGCGTCACGAACAGGAAGGTGAAGCCGACGGCCATCACCAGCAGCGGGATCAGGAAGGCCTTGTCGAGCGCCGGACCGCCCATCCGCATCACCGACGCCGGTTGATGCAGCGTGTTCCACCAGTCGACCGAGAACTTGATGATCGGCAGATTGATCGCGCCGACCAGCGTCAGCACCGCGGCGGCGCGTGCCGCGCGCGTGGGATCCTCGACCGCGCGCCACAGCGCCATCAGGCCGAGATACATCAAGAACAGGATCAGCACCGAGGTCAGCCGCGCGTCCCATTCCCAATAGGTGCCCCACATCGGCCGGCCCCACAGCGACCCGGTGAGGAGCGCGAGGAACGTGAAGCTGGCGCCGATCGGGGCGGCGGCCTTGGCGGCGACGTCGGCCAGGGGATGCCGCCACACCAGGGTGCCGAGCGAGGCGATGCTCATGATGCTCCAGACGAACATCGACAGCCACGCATTGGGCACGTGGATGAACATGATCTTGACGGTCGCGCCCTGCTGATAGTCGTCGGGCGCCACTGCGGAGAGGTACAGGCCGGCACCCAGCAGCGCGGCCGTGACCAGCGCCAGCCACGGCAGCAGCCGCGCCGCCAGCGCAAGGAACCGAGTGGGATTGGCGAGGTCGATCAGCGACATGAGACCCTTGTTAAAGGCGGACGCGGTTGCAGGCAATCAGCACGGCGTCGCTAGGTAAGAGTTGATCATGGTCAAACCCCGGCGGGCGGTGGGTCAATCCAGCCCGTTCCGCAAGCTTGTCGCAGCGGCGAACGGGCCGATCACGAAACTCACCAGCGACAATGCGCACAGGATCGAGAACGGCGCCCCGAACGGCAGCGGGCCGACGATGGCCGCCTGCGACGCCGCGACGCCGAAGATCAGCACGGGGATCGAAAGTGGCAGCACCAAGACCGCCAGCAGCAGCCCGCCGCGGTGCATGGTCACCGCCAGCGCGGCACCGATCATGCCGATGAAGGTCAGGGCAGGCGTGCCCGCCAATAACGTCAGCGCGACGGCGCCAGTCGCCGTGGCGTCGAGGTTGAGCAGCAGGCCGAGCACGGGCGTCGCGATCACCAGCGGCAGGCCGGCGGCGAGCCAGTGCGCCAGCGCCTTGGCGGCGCAGGCCAGCTCCAGCGGTGTCCGGCTCATCACGACCAGGTCGAGCGAGCCGTCCTCGTGGTCGGCGGTGAACAGCCGGTCCAGGGTGAGCAGGCTGGAGAGCAGGGCGCCGAGCCAGAGGATGGCGGGGCCGAGCCGGGTCAGCAGCGCCAGGTCGGGCCCTACCGCGAACGGCATCAGCACCACGACGGTGAGAAAGAACAGCACGCCGATCAACGCGCCGCCGCCGATGCGCAGCGCGATCTTGATGTCGCGGCGGATGAGGGCACCGAGGGCGGTCATGCGGGGAGGGCCTGGGCTGATGGCGCATTGCGCGGGAGTGAGCCGTGCTCCGACCGCTGGCACACTTCGTTCCCTCCCCCCTTGTGGGGGAGGGCTGGGGAGGGGGGTGGCTCCGGGCGAGACCGCCGGTGGGGACTCCTACCCCCGACCCCTGCCCGCAAGGGGGAGGAGGGCGCGCATCGATAGGATGGGTGGAGCGATGGGGTTGCGCTCAGTTCGATAGGCCACGTCGTATGGCACCGCCCTCCCTGACCCTCCCCCACAAGGAGGGAGGGAATGGAGGGGCCGGCGGGCGTCGTGAAGAAGGGGGGCATCATCCGATCGTTCCGATCCGCAACTCGCGCGTGTCGATGCCGAGCGGGCCGTGCGTCGCCGCGACGATCAGCCCACCCCCGGCGAGATGCTCCCGCATCAGCCCGGCGAACATCGCCTGTCCGGCGACGTCGAGCGCGGCGGTCGGCTCGTCGAGCAGCCACAGCAGGCGGGGCACCGCGAGCAGGCGGGCCAGCGACAGACGGCGGCGCTGGCCGGCCGACAGATAGGCGGCGGGCAGGTCGATGGCGTGGGCGATGCCGACGGCCGCGAGGCAGTCGGAGATCGGCCGCGTGACCCCGCCGCCGAGGAAGTCGGCCCAGAAGGTCAGGTTTTCGCGCACGCTGAGCGCCGGCTTCAGCGCGTCGCGGTGGCCGAGATAATGCGCCTGCTCGGGCACCGTCAGCTCGCTCTCACCGCCCTCGATGGCGATGGAGCCGCCCGCCGGCAGCAGCAGGCCGGCAATCAGCCGCAGCAGTGATGTCTTGCCCGCACCATTGTGTCCGGTCACTGCCAGCGCCTCGCCCGCGACGGCTTCGAAGGCCAGTCCTGCGAACACCTCGCGGCCGCCACGCACGCATCTGACGTCGCGGCCGAACAGCTTCGGAGGCAGTGTTGAAGTCGCCTGCATGGCCCGTCGTAGCCCTTACGAAATTGATGGCTAGCGTGTGAGAATTTGTGGGTGATGCCACGTCGGGACTTGCTTGTCTCTGTGGCGGCGCAGTTGGAAAGCTTCTATAAGCCCGACCTTGATGCAGCACACAATCGCCCGCTGCAAGCCATCCGGCGCCTCGCGCTGACGGTTCTTAAATACCCCCTCCGGGTATACAGATCAATTGGGATTTCCACGCATGACCTCGCTCGACAGCTTCAAGTGTCGCAAGACCCTCAAGGTCGGAACGAAGAGCTACATTTATTACAGCTTGCCCACGGCCGAGAAGAACGGTCTCAAGGACATCTCGAAGCTGCCGTACTCGATGAAGGTGCTGCTCGAGAATCTGCTGCGTAACGAGGATGGCCGCACCGTCACCAAGGACGACATCGTCGCGGTGTCGAAATGGCTGCGCAAGAAGTCGCTTGAGCACGAGATCGCCTTCCGCCCGGCGCGCGTCTTGATGCAGGATTTCACCGGCGTTCCGGCCGTGGTCGACCTCGCGGCGATGCGCAACGCGATGCAGGCGCTCGGCGGCGATGCCGAGAAGATCAACCCGCTGGTGCCGGTCGATCTCGTCATCGACCATTCGGTGATCGTGAACTACTTCGGTGACAACAAGGCGTTCGGCAAGAACGTCGCCGAGGAGTACAAGCAGAACCAGGAGCGCTATGAATTCCTGAAGTGGGGCCAGAAGGCGTTTTCGAACTTCTCCGTGGTGCCGCCCGGCACCGGCATCTGCCACCAGGTCAATCTCGAATACCTGGCGCAGACCGTCTGGACCAAGAAGGAGAAGATGACGATCGGCCGCACCAAGGGCACCTTCGAGGTCGCCTATCCGGATTCGCTGGTCGGCACCGATTCGCACACCACCATGGTCAATGGTCTCGCCGTGCTCGGCTGGGGCGTCGGCGGCATCGAGGCCGAGGCCTGCATGCTGGGCCAGCCGCTGTCGATGCTGCTGCCCGACGTCGTCGGCTTCAAGCTGACCGGCGCGCTGAAGGAAGGCGTCACCGCGACCGACCTGGTGCTGACCGTCACCCAGATGCTGCGCAAGCTCGGCGTTGTCGGCAAGTTCGTCGAGTTCTTCGGCCCCGGCCTCGACCATCTCTCAGTCGCCGACAAGTCGACCATCGCCAACATGGCTCCTGAGTATGGCGCGACCTGCGGCTTCTTCCCGGTCGACGCCGCCACCATCGACTATCTCAAGACCTCCGGCCGCAAGGCCCCGCGCGTTGCGCTGGTCGAGGCCTATGCCAAGGCGCAGGGCCTGTTCCGCACCGCCAAGTCGCCCGATCCGGTGTTCACGCAGACGCTGACCCTCGATCTCGCCGACGTCGTGCCGTCGATGGCCGGTCCGAAGCGTCCCGAGGGCCGCATCGCGCTCCCCGCAGTGGCCGAAGGCTTCGCGACCGCGCTGGCCGGCGAGTACAAGAAGCCCGATGCCGCCGAGCAGCGCTTCCCGGTCGAAGGCAAGGACTTCGACATCGGCCATGGCGACGTCGTCATCGCCGCCATCACCTCCTGCACCAACACCTCGAACCCGAGCGTGCTGATCGGCGCCGGCCTCTTGGCCCGCAACGCCGCCGCCAAGGGCCTCAAGGCCAAGCCGTGGGTGAAGACCTCGCTCGCCCCGGGCAGCCAGGTGGTTGCCGAATACCTTGCTAATTCGGGCCTGCAGAAGGACCTCGACAAGGTCGGCTTCAACCTGGTCGGCTTCGGCTGCACCACCTGCATCGGCAATTCGGGTCCGCTGCCGGAGGAGATCTCGAAGTCGATCAACGACAACGGCGTCGTCGCGGCGGCGGTGCTGTCGGGCAACCGCAACTTCGAAGGCCGCGTCTCGCCGGACGTGCAGGCCAACTACCTGGCCTCGCCGCCGCTGGTCGTCGCCTACGCGCTCGCCGGCACCGTGACCAAGGACCTCGCCGTCGAGCCGATCGGCATCGGCAAGGACAAGAAGCCGGTCTACCTGAAGGACATCTGGCCGACGACCAAGGAGGTCAACGACTTCGTCAAGAAGTTCGTCAAGGCCTCGATCTTCAAGAAGCGCTACGCCGACGTGTTCAAGGGCGACACCAACTGGCGCAAGATCAAGACCGTCGAGAGCGAGACCTATCGCTGGAACATGTCGTCGACCTACGTGCAGAACCCGCCGTATTTCGAGGGCATGAAGAAGGAGCCGGAGCCGATCAAGGACATCGTCGAGGCCCGTGTGCTGGCGCTGTTCGGCGACAAGATCACCACCGACCACATCTCGCCGGCCGGTTCGATCAAGCTGACCTCGCCCGCCGGCAAGTTCCTCAGCGAGCACCAGGTCCGCCCGGCCGACTTCAACCAGTACGGCACCCGCCGCGGCAATCACGAGATCATGATGCGCGGCACCTTCGCCAACATCCGCATCAAGAACTTCATGCTCAAGGGTGCCGACGGCAACATTCCCGAGGGCGGCCTGACCAAGCACTGGCCAGACGGCGAGCAGATGTCGATCTACGACGCCGCGATGAAGTATCAGGAAGAGGGCGTGCCGCTGGTGGTGTTCGCCGGCGCCGAATACGGCAACGGCTCATCGCGCGACTGGGCCGCCAAAGGTACCCGGCTGCTCGGCGTCCGCGCCGTGATCTGCCAGAGCTTCGAGCGCATCCATCGCTCCAACCTGGTCGGTATGGGCGTGCTGCCGCTCACCTTCCAGGAAGGCACGTCCTGGTCCTCGCTCGGCCTCAAGGGCGACGAGAAGGTTACCATCAAGGGCCTGCAGGGCGACCTGAAGCCGCGCCAAACCCTGACCGCCGAGATCGTCTCGGCCGACGGTGCGGCGCAGCAGGTGCCGCTGCTCTGCCGGATCGATACGCTCGACGAGCTCGACTACTACCGCAACGGCGGCATCCTGCACTACGTGCTGCGCAAGCTCGCCGCTTAACCAAAGCGCGATGCGACAGTTTGGCTCACTCTGAAGTGAGTAGCGGGTGATGAAGGAGGCGGCCTATGACAAAGGCCGCCTCCTTTGCATTTTCGGTTTGTTAACTACGAGGACGGCATCGCAGATGCAGTGATGCGCAGGGCGCAGCGGACGGTGGTCCAGACGGGACAGTGGCGATGAGTGGACAGATGTCGTGGTGGTCGCGCGCAGCGCTGAGTGTCTGTGCGGTCATCGCTTTCGTCCGGCCAGCCGCATCCGATCCCCGTGCGGTGATCGAACTCTTCACCTCTCAAGGCTGTTCGTCCTGCCCGCCGGCTGACAAGATCCTCGGCGAGCTCGCCAGAGATCCTTCGGTCATCGCGTTGTCGCTGCCGATCGACTACTGGGACTATCTCGGCTGGAAGGACACGCTGGCCGACTCCCGCTTCACGGCCCGGCAGCGGGCCTATTCTCGTGCGCGCGGGGACCGCGAGGTCTATACGCCGCAGGCGGTGATCAACGGCTCTGTGCATGTGATCGGCAGCGACCGCGAGGCGATCGAAGGCGCGATCGAGGAAACCGTCCAGGGCGGCGCGGTGATGTCGGTGCCGGTGAGGCTGTCGGTCGACGGCCAGGAGCTCTCCGTCTCGGTCGCCGCGGCCAGCGAGCATGCGCCGCGCCGGCACGGCGAGGTCTGGGTCTGCTCGATCTCGCGTGTGGTCCCGATCTCGGTCGGGCGCGGCGAGAACAGCGGCCGCGACCTGACCTATTACAACGTCGTTCGCGGTCTCCAGAAGCTGGGTGACTGGACCGGGTCGCCGGTCAGCTGGAGCGTGCCGCTGGAGAAGATCGCCCGCGAGGGCGTCGATGGCACCGTCGTCTATGTGCAGGACGGCAGTCGCGACCGCCCTGGGCCGATGCTCGGCGCCGCCTTTTCCGAGTTGCCGTTGGGCGGACGGGCTTCAGCAACGGCGCGTGGTCCCGAGCGCTGATTTTCCGTCGTCCCGATCTTCGTTTTCGCTGACCTGCGTGAGGCGCGTCACGTCCGTGCGACGGCGCGCCGCGACATCTTCCGGCAGCTCACGCCAGAAAAGCAAAAGGACCAACTTGCGTTGGCCCTTTGCCTTACTTGTGAATAGACCCGATCCTGACGACCCCGGGGGGCTGGGGGCTGAGGAATCCGGAACCGAAAGGACCGGGCCAACGCACACGAATCTTATGCCGAAGGTCGGGGGCGGTCGGTGGGCGGAAAGACGGCGCGATTATGATTCCGCTAACGATCCCGTGACGCTTGCGTGTTCGCGGAACTGATGACCTCGCAGGCTCGGTCGAACTTCAACAACGAAAACGGCCCCTTGCGGCTTCTGCCGGATGGCGCGATCATGTCACACAGATGACAGGAGGACGCCAATGAACCTCACGCCGGAGGACGCCGACCCCAGCGAGAACCGCGCGGCGGCGCGCAGTGCGGCCGCAGCGCCGAACCGGGTGACGTTCGACCGCCTGGAGCTGAACCGCATCCTGAACCTCTACGGTCGCATGGTCGCCGACGGTGAGTGGCGCGACTATTCGATCGACTTCCTGCGTGACCGGGCCGTCTTCTCCGTGTTTCGCCGGGCGTCCGAGGTGCCGATCTACCGCATCGAGAAGGATCCGCGTCTCGCACGCAAGCAGGGCATGTACAGCGTGATCTCGGCCACCGGGCTGATCCTGCGCCGCGGCCACGAGCTTGAGCGCGTGTTGCTGGCGATCGCGCCGAAGCCGGCGCTGGTCTGATCCGACCCGCCGGGTGATCACGACATTTCGACCGGCGTCGCTTACGCCGGGACGTCGCTGCTCCCGGCCCCGAGCGGGCGCTGCATCATGACGGTATCGAGCCAGCGGCCGAATTTCAGGCCGACGCTCGGGTGGGTGCCGATCATCTGGAAGCCGCAGGCGGTATGCAGCCCGACCGAGCCGGCATTGGCGGAGTCGCCGATGACGGCGATCATCTGGCGAAAGCCTCCCTCCTCACAGGCGTCGATCAGCCGCCGCATCAGTCGCATCCCGATGCCGCGACGCTGGCTGGCGGGAGCGAGATAGACCGAGTTCTCCACCGTGAAGCGATAGGCAGGGCGGGGCCGGTAGGGCCCGGCATAGGCATAGCCCACCACCTCTCCGTCCAGCAGGGCGGCGAAATAGGGGAAGCCGCCGTCGCGGAGCGCCCGGAAGCGGCGCGTCATCTCCGCCAGATCCGGAGGGTCGAGCTCGAAGGTGGCCGTGCCCTCGCGGACGGCCTGGCCGTAGATGGCGGTGATGGCCGGGAGGTCGGCCTCCTGGGTGGGCCGGATTTCAATGTTCGACATGGGGTGCAAGCATACCCATGCGGACGCGGCGATCAATCCGGCCTCGCGGCATGGCTGTCGCTGCCGCTTTGCGCCGGTCGCAATCGGGTTTGTGCAAACGAAAAGCCCCGGCGGTGAGGCCGGGGCTTCGAAGGTCGCTCGTTCGAGCGGTTGGATCAGTCGCGCTGTCCGAGCAGCTGCAGCAGCAGCGTGAACAGGTTGATGAAGTTCAGGTACAGCGACAGCGCGCCGGTGATCGCTGCGCGCTCGGCGATGTCGCCGCCCGCGGAGGCGTAGCCGTAGATGTACTCGTTCTTCAGGCGCTGCGTATCCCAGGCGGTCAGGCCGGCGAACACGAACACGCCGATCACCGAGACGATGAACTGCAGCATCGAGCTCGCCAGGAACAGGTTCACCAGGCTCGCCAGCACGATGCCGATCAGGCCCATGAACAGGAACGAGCCCATGCCCGTCATGTCACGCTTGGTCGTGTAGCCGTAGAGGCTCAGCGCGCCGAACGTCGCCGCGGTGATGAAGAACACCCGCACGATCGAGGTGTGGGTGTACACCAGAAAGATCGACGACAGCGAGATGCCCATCAAGGCCGAAAACACCCAGAACAGGAGTTGAGCGGTCGACGGCGCGAGGCGGTTGATGCCGGCCGAGATCGCGAACACCATGACCAGAGGGGCCAGGATGAACAGCCACTTCAACGGGCTCACGAACATCGCGTAGCCGAACTGCGTCAGATAGGCGTTGCCGAACTTGAACACGCCGGCCGCCGGATCGCCGGTCACCGACGCCATGTAGACGCCGAGCGCCGCGAGGCCGGTGATGGCCAGGCCGATGCTCATGTAATTGTAGATGCGCAGCATGTAGGCGCGCAGACCGGCGTCGACGGTCGCGGCATCGGCGCGCCCGGCCACCCGGCCAAAGGGTGAAGCATAGTTGCGGTTGAGGTCCGACATGGTCGAATTCCCGTTGGTTGCCCGGCAGCCCGATCCTGGCAGGACCTTCAGCCGGTTCTCGAAAAACCCTATCTCATACCCGCTGCCATCGATATTAAATTTGCGTCATCGGCAAATTCGCCATCTTTGGCAGGTCTCTGAGCCCATTCCCTAGATGGGAAACTAGCATATCCGCCGCAAGCTTCCACGCGCGGCTGAATGTCGCTCCGAACGCGTCTCAGCCGTATAAATCGCGTTAACCGTGCGGCATGAGCGCGCAAGCGCTCGATCAAGCCGCTAGAGATTCCGAAGAACCGTCGCCGGCTTCTGGTTCAGCGCGAGCAGGGTGCCGGCCAGTCCGAGGCCGACGGTCACGATCAGCGCCGCCAAGACGACCAGCGCGGCGCTGCCCGCCTGCCAGGCGAAGCTCAAGGTCATCAGCCGGGTCACGATCAGCCAAGCGGAGACCGAGCCGGCGATGACGCCGAACGCGGCGGTGGCAAACCCGATCATCAGATATTCGAGCGCGTAGGCGCCGAGCAGCCGCAGCCGCGTCGCGCCCAGGGTCTTCAGGATGACCGCGTCGTAGACCCGGTGGCGGTGGCCGGCGGCCAGTGCGCCGCCGAGCACCAGGATGGCCGAGATCAAGGTCACCGCGCTGGCGCCGCGGATGGCGAGCGCGAGGTTGGAGACCACCGAGCCCACGGTCTCCATCACCTCTCGGACCCGCACGCTGGTCACCATCGGGAAGGCGTCGGCCACCTTGCGGATGACACGGGCATCCTCGGCGGCATCGGAGCGCGCTTCGGTCAGGGTCGCGACATGGGTGTGCGGCGCGCCCTTGAAGGCATTCGGGGAGAACACCAGCACGAAGTTGATGCCGAGCCCCTGCCAGTCGATGGTGCGCATGTTGCCGATCCGCGCCGTGATATCGCGTCCGAGCACGTTGACGACGATGTCGTCACCGAGCTTGAGGCCGAGGCCGTCGGCGATGCGCTTCTCGATCGAGACCAGCGGCGGTCCGCTGTAGGTCTCGCTCCACCACTCGCCCTCGACCACCTTCGAGCCCTTGGGAATCTCGGCGGTATAGGTCAGGCCGCGATCGCTCTGCAGCACCCATTCGGTGTCCGTCGTCGCCTTGAGGTCCTCGGCGCGGACGCCGCGGGCGGAGACGATGCGCCCGCGCAGCATCGGCACGTCTTCGACAGCGGATTGAGGGGCGAGGTCCTTGAGGAAGCCGCGGAAGCGGTCGGCCTCGCCGGAGGGGACGTCGATGAAGAAAAACGACGGCGCCTGCTCCGGCAGTTGCGCCAGAAATTGCCGCCGCAGATTGCCGTCGATCTGGGTGATCGTGACCAGCACCGCGAGACCCAGTCCGAGCGACAGCACCACGGACGGTGTCAGCGCGCCCGGGCGGTAGATGTTGCTGACCGCCAGCCGCAGCATCGGGAAGCGGCTGCGCGGCAGGGCGCGCGCAATTGCCATCACCGCGGCGGCAATGCCGCGCAACAGCACGAACACCAGCGCGGCGGCGACGACGAACACCGCGGCGATGCGCTTGTCGTAGGACAGGCCGATCACGACCGCGATCAGCAGCGCGACGGTGCCCGCGATCAGCACCAGATAGCTCCAGCGCGGCCGGTGCCATTCGGCGATGACCGCCTCGCGGAACAACGCCGCCACCGGCACGTCGCGTACGCGCCCGAGCGGCCACAAACCGAACGCCAGTGCGGTGAGCAGGCCATAGACGAAGGACAGCGCCAGCTCGTCGGAATGAATAGCCGGGATCACGGGCAGCGGCAGGATGTTGCCGAACAGCCCGACGATGGCAAAGGGCAGGGCCGCGCCGGCGCAGAGGCCGATGATCGAACCGATCGTGGCGAGCACCATCACCTGCACGAGGTAGATGCCGAACACGTCGCGGCTGGTGGCGCCGAGGGCCTTGAACGCCGCGATCACCTCGGTGCGTCGGTCGACATGGCTCTTGACCGCGTTGGCGACGCCGACGCCGCCGACCAGCAGCGCGGCGAGACCGACCAGGGTGAGGAACTGGGTGAAGCGGCCGATCGTCCGCTCGAGCTGCGGCGAGGCATTGCTGCGGCTGCGGATCTCCCACCCGGCCGACGGCAAGGTCAGGCGGGTGTCGGCGATGAAGGACGCTGCGGCGTGGTCGTCCTTGGCATTGTCGGGCAGCCGGACCCGGTAGGTCCAGCGCACCAGGCTGCCCGGCTGCAGCAGCGACGTGGCGCGCAGGCCGGCCTCGCTGATCAGGAAACGCGGCCCAAGGCCGATGCCGCCGGACAATTTATCTGGCTCGGCCTGGAGCGCGCTGCGGATCTGGAAGCGGACGGTGTCGATGCTGACGGTGTCGCCGACCTTGAGGTCGAGCCGCGCCAGCAGTGCCGGATCGGCCGCCGCGCCGAACACGCCGTCGCGTTCGGCGAGAATGTCCGGTAGCGGCAGGTTGGGCTGCAGCTCGGCCTTGCCCAGCAGCGGATAGGCGCCGTCGACCGCCTTGAGCTCGACCAAGGCCAGCTTGGCGTCACCGGCGCGCACCATCGCCCGCAAGGTTGCCGCCAGCGAGACCTGGCCGCGCGTCCGCAGGAAGGCGATCTCCTCGGGCTTGGCCTCGCGCTGAAACAGCGAGAAAGCGACGTCGCCGCCGAGCAAGGTCCGGCCCTCGCGGACCAGCCCGTCATTGAGGCTGGCCGCCACCGAGCCGACACCGGCGATGGCGAGCACGCCGAGCGCGATGCAGGCGATGAAGACGTAGAAGCCGCGCAAGCCGCCGCGCAGCTCGCGCAGCGCGTAGCGCACCGGCAACGCGGCCATGCGGCCGCCCGCGATCGGTTCGGACACCGTGCTCATGCGTCGGCTTGCTCGTGTGCGTCGCTCTCGGCTTCGATCCGTCCCGAGCGCAGCCGCACCACCCGGTCGCACCGATGCGCGAGGCCGCTGTCATGGGTCACCAGCACCAGCGTCATGCCGCGCTCGGCATGCTTGGTGAACAGCAGGTCGACGATCTGCTGGCCGGTGGTCTCGTCGAGATTGCCGGTCGGCTCGTCGGCCACGAGAATTGCGGGGTCGGGAGCGAGAGCGCGGGCCAATGCCACGCGCTGCTGCTCACCGCCGGAGAGCTGCGTCGGATAGTGATGCAGACGGTGGCCGAGCCCGACCTGCTCGAGCTCGCGGGCGGCACGCTCCGCGGCGCCGGCATGGCCGGCCAGCTCGAGCGGCACTGCCACATTCTCCAGCGCGGTCATGGTCGGGATCAGGTGGAAGGACTGGAAGACGATGCCGACCTGGCGACCCCGGAACCGGGCCAGGGCGTCCTCGTCCAGGGCATTGAAAGCGGTGCCGCCGACCACCACCTCACCACTGTCAGGACGTTCCAACCCCGCCATCACCATCAGCAGCGTGGACTTCCCCGATCCCGAGGGGCCGATCAGGCCGATCGTCTCGCCCTGTCCCACCCGCAGGCTGATGTCCTTGAGGATATGAACACGTGCCGCTCCGGTGCCGAGCGAGAGGTTGACGTTGGAGATGGTAATGGTGTCCGGCGCAAGGCCGGCCAAACGCGAGGTTTCGATGAGACTGTCCATGGCTCGGTCATATGGCAACTCCGCAAGCCGGGTCGAGAGGCGCGGACATATCTTCGTGCACATACTCGTGTTGATGCTCGCCTTGATGACAGTCGGGCCCGCGTTTGCGGGCGCTGACGACGTCAAGCCGATCAAGCTGGTCGTGCTCGGCGATTCCTTGAGCGCGGGTCTTGGCCTGTCCGCCTCGGATGCGTTTCCAGCCAAGCTGCAGAAGGCGTTGCAGGCCCAGGGCCTGCCGATCGACCTCACCAATGCCGGCGTATCCGGGGATACTTCGTCCGGCGGCCGCGATCGGCTCGACTGGTCGGTGCCTGACGGGACCGAGGCCGTCATCGTCGAGCTCGGCGCCAACGATGCGCTGCGCGGCATCGATCCCGCGGTGACGCGCAAGGCCTTGACCGAGATCGTGACCCGGCTGAAGGCGCGGGGCATCGCCGTCATGCTGTGCGGCATGCTGGCGCCGCCGAACTACGGCAGCGACTATGCCGCGAAATTCAACGCGATCTATCCCGATCTGGCCAAGGAATTCGGCGTCCCGCTGTATCCGTTCTTTCTCGACGGTGTCGCCGCCGACCCCAAGCTGAACCAGGCCGACGGCATCCACCCCACCGCAGCCGGCGTCGACATCATCGTGTCCCGGATGTTGCCTACGGCGGAAGCATTCCTGCGTCCACTTCGTGGGCAATGACGGAACGAAGCGCCGCGTCGATCATTTGCGATAACCTTAAGGGCCGGGTTTTCCGCAGCTTTTACCGGCGTTAACCCGCCTTCCGTCGCGGAGTCATATAAGTTCGGTAGGAATGATGCATTGGCGATTCGTCGTCGATCATTTCTCGAAGGCATGATCTCGTCAATTTTCGAGATCAGCCTCCAGCATCGGGAGTCCTGAAACGATGCCGCGTCTGTTTACTGGACTGGAAATCCCGGCCGAGGTTGGCCACACGCTTTCCGGTTTGCGGGGTGGCCTCCCAGGCGCCCGCTGGATCGATCCCGAAAATTACCATGTGACGTTGCGCTTCATCGGTGACATCGACGGCGCCTCCGCCAACGAGATCGCCTCGATGCTGTGGCGGGTGAACCGCAAGCCGTTCGAAGTGACGGTGCAGGGTCTCTCCAGCTTCGGCGGCCGCAAGCCGCGCGCCGTCGTTGCCAACGTCGCGCCGAGCCGCCCCCTGATCGAGCTGCAGGCCGAGCTCGAGCGGCTCATGCAGCGGATCGGGCTCGATCCGGAAGGTCGCAAATTCGTGCCCCACGTCACGCTGGCGCGGCTGCACGATGCGTCGAGCCAGGACGTTGCCGACTATCTCTCCGTCCGCGGCTATTTCCCGAGCCGCGTGTTCACGGCCGAGCGCTTCGTGCTGTTCTCGTCGCGCGCCTCGACCGGCGGTGGCCCCTACGTGGTCGAGGACGCCTACGACCTTTCCCCGGGGTGAGGTCTGGAGCGCGGTCGTTCAAGCCAGCCGCTCGCTGAGGCCAGGAGCGAAGACTAACGTCGTTAGCCAGGGACTAACGGTCACGGCGGCGTTTGCGTGCCATATACCACGACCTCACGGCTCCGACGCATGGCGGCTTCCACCATTTGCGGATTGCATTTTCCGTAAGTCTCGTGACCTAGAGTGGGCTCATGCTGTCCACTCCGTCAGACGCGTTCCGCGCGCAATATCAGTCTTTGGTCGATACCGGTGCGATCGAGGCCGACCTCGCCCAGGCCGAGGTCGCCGACGCCCTGGCGGCGCTGGAGCGCCGCCTCTCGACCTACAAGCCGACACGCAAGCAAGGCTTGTTCGGCCGCCTTTTTGCCGACAAGAGCGAGCCGCCGAACGGCCTCTATGTCCACGGCGAGGTCGGGCGCGGCAAGACCATGCTGATGGACCTGTTCTTCCAGAACTGTCCCGTCGAGCACAAGCGCCGCGCGCATTTTCACGAATTCATGGCCGAGGTGCACGAGCGCATCTACGGCTACCGCCAGAACATCGCGCGCGGCGAGCTCGCCGATGCCGACGTGATCGGGCTCACGGCACAGGCGATCTTCGATCAGGCCTGGCTGCTCTGCTTCGACGAATTCCATGTCACCGACATCGCCGACGCGATGATCCTCGGGCGTCTGTTCGCCAGGCTGTTCGAACTCGGCACCGTGGTGGTGGCGACCTCGAACGTCGCGCCCGAAGACCTGTACAAAGGCGGCCTCAACCGCGCGCTGTTCCTGCCCTTCATCAAGCAGATCGCCGACCATATGGACGTGATGCGGCTGGATGCGCGCACCGATTTCCGGCTGGAGAAGCTGGCCGGCGTGAAGATGTGGCTGGTGCCGGCCGATGTCGACGCGCGAGCGGCGCTCGACAAGGCCTGGGCGCGGCTCACGGGTCATGCCAAGTGCAAGCCGCGCGACATGACGATCAAGGGGCGTATCCTGCACGTCCCGTGCTCCGCCAACGGCGTCGCCCGCTTCGGTTTTACCGATCTCTGCGAGAAGCCGCTGGCAGCCTCGGACTATCTGCGGCTCGCGCACGACTATCATACGATCCTGATCGATCACGTTCCGGTCATGGATCTGGCCGAGCGCAATGCCGCCAAGCGGTTCATCACCCTGATCGATACGCTCTACGACAACGCCGTGAAGCTGATCGCCTCCGCCGAAGCCGACCCGATTTCGCTCTACGTCGCGACCGAGGGCATCGAGGCCATGGAGTTCAAGCGGACCACCTCGCGCCTGATCGAGATGGGCTCGGACTCCTACCTGGCCCTGCCGCACGGGCGGAAGGACTCGGCGGCATCCGGGACTTCCACGGGGTTGGTCGAAACCTGACAAATACCGGAGTTTTGGCGAGCGCCTGCCGCCGGGCACACAGCCGCGAAAAGGCCACGCCAATCATGCTGAAAGGATCATCAGCAGCCGTCGCCCGGTCCTGATCGAAATCAAGGCACGCCCGCCAATTGGCCATAGCGTGACTTGAACGGCCCGGGCGAAAGGGATAACCACCCACTCGACTTTTCAACCTCCCTCACCCCTTCGGGTTCAAAGGAAAATTTGCCATGGCGCGCGACAAGATTGCTTTGATTGGCTCCGGTCAGATCGGCGGAACGCTGGCTCACCTCGTCGGCCTCAAGGAGCTCGGCGACGTCGTGATGTTCGACATTGCCGAAGGCGTTCCGCAGGGCAAGGCGCTCGACATCGCGCAGTCCTCGCCGGTCGATGGCTTCGACGCGCACTTCACCGGCGCCAACTCTTACGAGGCGCTCGACAACGCCAAGGTGTGCATCGTCACCGCCGGCGTGCCGCGCAAGCCGGGCATGAGCCGCGATGATCTGCTGTCGATCAACCTGAAGGTGATGGAGCAGGTCGGCGCCGGCATCAAGAAGTACGCCCCCGATGCGTTCGTCATCTGCATCACCAATCCGCTCGACGCGATGGTCTGGGCGCTGCAGAAGGCCTCGAACCTTCCGGCGAAGAAGGTCGTCGGCATGGCCGGCGTGCTCGACTCCGCGCGCTTCCGCTACTTCCTGGCCGATGAGTTCAACGTCTCGGTCGAGGACGTCACTGCCTTCGTGCTCGGCGGCCATGGCGACACCATGGTGCCGCTGACCAAGTACTCGACCGTCGCCGGCATTCCGCTGCCGGATCTCGTCAAGATGGGCTGGACCTCGCAGGCCCGCATCGACGAGATCGTCGACCGCACCCGCAATGGCGGCGCCGAGATCGTCAACCTGCTCAAGACCGGCTCGGCCTACTACGCCCCGGCGGCCTCGGCGATCGCGATGGCCGAGAGCTATCTGCGCGACAAGAAGCGCGTGCTGCCCTGCGCGGCGCATCTCAACGGCGAGTTCGGCGTCAAGGACATGTATGTCGGCGTGCCCGTCGTGATCGGCTCCAAGGGTGTCGAGCGCATCGTCGAGATCGAGCTGGCCGGGAAGGACCGCGAGGCGTTCGACAAGTCGGTCGCCGCCGTCCAGGGCCTGGTCGACGCCTGCAAGAAGATCGCGCCCGACCTGCTCGGCCGCTGATCAGGGGTCATTCACGGGGCGTAGTCTCGCCCACATCGAGTTGCAGGATGTTTGGTATATGGTATACCAGACATCCTAACAACAATTCTGGTCGTCACCCCATCGCGGGTTCGGGGAGCAAGCGCTTATGAACATTCACGAATATCAGGCCAAGGCACTGCTGCACGAGTTCGGCGTGCCGATTTCGAAGGGCGTGCCGGTTCTCCGTCCGGAGGACGCGGATGCGGCGGCGAAGACGCTCGGTGGCCCGGTCTGGGTCGTGAAGAGCCAGATCCACGCCGGCGGCCGCGGCAAGGGCAAGTTCAAGGAGGCCTCGGCCGGCGACAAGGGCGGCGTCCGCCTCGCCAAGTCGATCCAGGAGGTCAACGAGTTCGCCAAGCAAATGCTGGGCGCCACGCTGGTGACCGTGCAGACCGGTCCGGACGGCAAGCAGGTCAACCGCCTCTACATCGAGGACGGCTCGGACATCGACAAGGAATTCTATCTGTCGCTGCTGGTCGACCGGGAGACCTCGAGGGTCGCCTTCGTGGTGTCGACCGAAGGTGGCGTCAACATCGAGGACGTCGCCCACAGCACGCCTGAGAAGATCATCACCTTCTCGGTCGATCCGGCCACTGGCGTCATGGGCCATCACGGCCGCGCCGTCGCCAAGGCGCTGAAGCTCTCCGGCGACCTCGCCAAGCAGGCCGAGAAGCTGACCACCCAGCTCTACAACGCCTTCGTCGCCAAGGACATGGCGATGCTCGAGATCAACCCGCTGGTCGTCACCAAGCAGGGCCAGCTGCGCGTCCTGGACGCGAAGGTCTCGTTCGACTCCAATGCGCTGTTCAAGCACCCGGAAGTCGTCGCGCTGCGCGACGAGACCGAGGAGGACGCCAAGGAGATCGAGGCGTCGAAGTACGACCTCAACTACGTCGCGCTCGACGGCACCATCGGCTGCATGGTCAACGGCGCCGGCCTCGCCATGGCGACGATGGACATCATCAAGCTCTACGGCATGGAGCCCGCCAACTTCCTCGACGTCGGCGGCGGCGCCAGCAAGGAGAAGGTCGCGGCTGCCTTCAAGATCATCACCGCCGACCCGAACGTGAAGGGCATCCTGGTCAACATCTTCGGCGGCATCATGAAGTGCGATGTCATCGCCGAGGGCGTCGTGGCCGCGGTCAAGGAAGTGGGCCTGAAGGTGCCGCTGGTGGTGCGCCTCGAGGGCACCAATGTCGATCTCGGCAAGAAGATCATCAGCGAGTCCGGTCTGAACGTGCTGCCCGCCGACAATCTCGACGACGCCGCGCAGAAGATCGTCAAGGCCGTCAAGGGAGGCTGAGCGCCGTTTCAGGCGCTCGCTCATTCCTCACCGCAACGCTTTTAGAGAAAGCACGATGTCCATCCTCATCGACAAGAACACCAAGGTCATTTGCCAGGGCTTCACCGGCAAGAACGGCACCTTCCACTCCGAGGCGGCGATCGCTTACGGCACCAAGATGGTCGGCGGCACCTCGCCGGGCAAAGGCGGCTCGACCCATCTCGGCCTGCCGGTCTTCGACACCGTCAAGGAGGCCCGCGAGGCCACCGGCGCCGATGCATCCGTGATCTACGTGCCGCCGCCGGGCGCGGCCGACGCGATCTGCGAGGCGATCGACGCCGAGGTCCCGCTGATCGTCTGCATCACCGAGGGCATCCCGGTGCTGGACATGGTCCGCGTCAAGCGCTCGCTTGTGGGATCCAAGTCGCGCCTGATCGGGCCGAACTGCCCGGGCGTCATGACCGCCGGCGAGTGCAAGATCGGCATCATGCCGGCCAACATCTTCAAGCCCGGCTCGGTCGGCATCGTGTCGCGCTCGGGCACGCTGACCTATGAAGCGGTGTTCCAGACGACGTCCGAGGGCCTGGGCCAGACCACGGCGGTCGGCATCGGCGGCGACCCGGTCAAGGGCACCGAGTTCATCGACATGCTCGAGATGTTCCTGGCCGACCCCAAGACGACCTCGATCATCATGATCGGTGAGATCGGCGGCTCGGCCGAGGAGGACGCGGCACAGTTCATCAAGGACGAGGCGAAGCGCGGCCGCAAGAAACCGATGGTCGGATTCATCGCCGGCGTCACCGCCCCTCCCGGCCGCCGTATGGGCCATGCCGGCGCGATCATCTCGGGCGGCAAGGGCGATGCCGGCTCGAAGACCGCTGCGATGGAAGCTGCTGGTATTACAGTCTCTCCGTCTCCGGCGCGGCTTGGCAAGACGCTTGTCGAAAAGTTGAAATCCTGATTCAGGACTTAGTGCTTTTCGGCGCGAATATTTACAATAAATAAGGTAAACGGTCCTAACCCGAGCCTGATCCGCGTCCCCCGCGGGTCAGGCATTGCGCCGTTTTGATTGGGCGCATCGAAATTACCAGGACGCCACCATGTCTCGCCAAGATGCGAACGCCGCCTTCGCCCTGTCGTCTTTTCTGCAGGGCACCAATGCCACCTACATCGATGAGATCTACGCCCGCTACGAGAAGGACCCCGCTTCGGTCGACCCGGAGTGGCAGGAGTTCTTCAAGAGCCTGAAGGACGCGCCGGCCGACGTGCAGAAGAATGCGTCGGGCCCCTCCTGGGCGCGCAGCAACTGGCCGGTCTCCCCCCGCGACGAATTGACCTCGGCGCTGGACGGCAACTGGGCCGTCGTCGAAAAGAAGGTCGGCGAGAAGCTCGCCGCCAAGGCCCAGACGAAGGGCGTCGAACTGTCGGTGGCCGACGTCAATCAGGCCACCCGCGACTCTGTCCGCGCGTTGATGCTGATCCGCGCCTACCGCATGCGCGGCCACTTCCACGCCAAGCTCGATCCCCTCGGCATCGAGGCGCCGCGCAACCGTGAGGAACTCGATCCGCGCTCCTACGGCTTCACCGAGGCCGACTACGACCGCAAGATCTTCCTCGATCACGTGCTCGGCCTCGAATACGGCAGCCTGCGTGAGATCGTCGCGATCTGCGAGCGCACCTACTGCCAGACGCTCGGCGTCGAGTTCATGCACATCACGAACGCCGCGCAGAAGGCCTGGATTCAGGAGCGCATCGAGGGACCGGACAAGGAAATCTCGTTCACCCGCGAGGGCCGTCGCGCCATCCTGACCAAGCTGATCGAGGCCGAGGGCTTCGAGAAGTTCTGCGACGTCAAGTTCACCGGTACCAAGCGCTTCGGCCTCGACGGCGGCGAGTCGCTGATTCCGGCGCTGGAGCAGATCATCAAGCGCGGCGGCAATCTCGGCGTGAAGGAGATCGTGCTGGGCATGCCGCACCGCGGCCGCCTCAACGTGCTGACTCAGGTGATGGGCAAGCCGCATCGCGCGCTGTTTCATGAGTTCAAGGGCGGCTCGGCCAATCCCGACGCGGTCGAAGGCTCCGGCGACGTCAAGTACCACCTCGGCGCCTCCTCGGACCGCGAGTTTGACGGCAACCGCATCCATCTGTCGCTGACTGCCAATCCGTCGCATCTGGAGATCGTCGATCCCGTGGTGCTCGGCAAGGTCCGCGCCAAGCAGGACCAGCACGGCGATCCGCCGGACATGCGCATCTCGGTGCTGCCGCTCTTGATGCATGGCGACGCGGCGTTCGCCGGCCAGGGCGTCGTGGCGGAGTGCTTCGCGCTATCAGACCTGAAGGGCTACCGGACGGGTGGCTCGATTCATTTCATCGTCAACAACCAGATCGGCTTCACGACCTATCCGCGCTATTCGCGGTCGTCGCCGTATCCGTCCGACGTTGCCAAGATGATCGACGCGCCGATCTTCCACGTGAACGGCGACGATCCCGAGGCCGTGGTGTTCGCGGCCAAGGTCGCGATCGAGTTCCGGCAGAAATTCCACAAGCCGGTCGTGATCGACATGTTCTGCTACCGCAGGCATGGCCACAACGAGGGCGACGAGCCGGCCTTCACCCAGCCGGTGATGTACAAGAAGATCGGCGCCCATGCGTCGACCCTGGAGATCTACTCCAAGCGTCTGGTCGCCGAAGGCGTGATGACCGAGGGCGAGGTCGAGAAGGCCAAGGCCGACTGGCGCGCCCGTCTCGACGCCGAGTTCGAGGCCGGTACGTCCTATCGTCCGAACAAGGCCGACTGGCTCGACGGCAAGTGGGCAGGCTTCAAATCCGCCGACCAGGAGGAGGAGGCGCGCCGCGGCGTTACCGGCGTCGAGATCGACCGCCTCAAGGAGATCGGCCGCAAGATCACCAAGGTGCCGGACGGCTTCCGCGTGCACCGGACGATCCAGCGCTTCCTTGAGAACCGCGCCAAGGCGATCGACAGCGGCATCGGGCTCGACTGGGCGACCGGCGAAGCGCTGGCGTACTGTTCGCTGCTGCTCGAAGGCCACAAGGTTCGTCTCTCCGGTCAGGACAGCGAGCGAGGCACCTTCTCGCAGCGCCATTCGGTGCTGATCGACCAGGAGGACGAGAGCCGCTACACGCCGTTCAACCATCTGGCGCCGGAGCAGGGCCACTTCGAGGTCATCAACTCACTGCTGTCCGAAGAAGCCGTGCTCGGCTTCGAATACGGCTATTCGCTCGCCGAGCCGACCGCGCTGACCCTGTGGGAGGCGCAGTTCGGCGACTTCGCCAACGGCGCCCAGGTGTTGTTCGACCAGTTCATCTCGTCGGGTGAGCGTAAATGGTTGCGCATGTCCGGCTTGGTCTGCCTGCTGCCGCACGGCTACGAGGGCCAGGGCCCCGAGCATTCGTCGGCACGCCTCGAGCGCTATCTGCAGATGTGCGCCGAGGACAACATGCAGGTGGTCTATCCGACCACGCCGGCGAACTACTTCCACGTGCTGCGGCGACAGTTGCATCGCGAGATCCGCAAGCCGCTGATCGTAATGACGCCGAAATCGCTGCTGCGCCACAAGCGCGCGGTGTCGCGGCTCGAGGAGCTCGCCAAGGGCACGACGTTCCACCGCATCCTGTACGATGACGCGCAGATGCAGGCGGACGACAAGACCAGGCTGGTGCCGGACGAGCAGATCCGCCGCATCGTGCTGTGCTCGGGCAAGGTCTATTACGACCTCTATGACGAGCGCGAGAAGCGCGGGCTGAACGACGTCTACCTGATGCGCGTCGAGCAGCTCTATCCGGTGCCGCTCAAGGCGCTGGTCGCCGAGCTCGGCCGCTTCAAGAACGCCGAAGTGGTGTGGTGCCAGGAAGAGCCGCGCAACATGGGCGCCTGGCACTTCATCGAGCCCTATCTGGAATGGGTGATGAACCAGACCGGCGGCAAGAGCAAGCGTCCGCGCTATGCCGGCCGTGCCGCCTCTGCAGCGACCGCGACGGGCCTGATGTCGAAGCATCTCGCCCAGCTGAAGGCGCTGCTCGACGAAGCCTTGAACTGAACCTGCCTTTTTGACGCGCCCCGCAACCTGCGGGGCGCAAGTACATCGCGTTGATCGTCCGTCCCGCATCGCTTGCCCGCCGCAAGGCGATGGCGGACCGGCTTTATGACCGCACGGGTTATTGAGGACAAAGACCATGACTGAAATTCGCGTTCCGACGCTGGGTGAATCCGTCACCGAAGCCACCATCGGCCGCTGGTTCAAGAAGGCCGGCGACGCCGTGGCGGTCGACGAGCCCCTCGTCGAGCTCGAGACCGACAAGGTGACGATCGAGGTGCCCGCGCCGTCGGCCGGCACCTTGGGTGAGATCATCGCCAAGGATGGCGAGACCGTCGCCGTCGGCGCGCTGCTCGGCCAGATCACCGATGGCGCGGCCGCTGCGAAGTCGGCCGCTGCTGCTCCCGCCGCGGCTCCGGCGAAGCCCGCCGCGGCTGCCCCTGCTGCCGCTCCAGCGCCGGCCAAGGCGCTGCCCGCCGATACGCCGCAGGCCCCGTCGGTGCGCAAGCTCTCCGCCGAGAGCGGCGTCGATGCCACCACCGTGCCGGGCTCTGGCAAGGATGGCCGCGTCACCAAGGGCGACATGCTGGCGGCGATCGAGCGCGCCGCCTCCGCCCCGACCCCGGTCAATCAGCCGGCGGCTTCCGTGCAAGTGCGTGCGCCGTCGCCGGCGGATGACGCCGCGCGCGAGGAGCGCGTGAAGATGACCCGGCTGCGCCAGACCATCGCGCGCCGCCTCAAGGACGTGCAGAACACCGCGGCGATGCTGACGACCTTCAACGAGGTCGACATGACCAACGTCATGGCGCTACGCAGCCAGTACAAGGATGTGTTCGAGAAGAAGCACGGCTCGAAGCTCGGCTTCATGGGCTTCTTCACCAAGGCCGTCGTGCAGGCGCTGAAGGACATCCCGGCCGTGAACGCCGAGATCGACGGCAGCGATCTCATCTACAAGAACTACTACCACATCGGCGTCGCCGTCGGCACCGACAAGGGACTGGTCGTCCCGGTCGTGCGCGACTGCGACCACAAGTCGATCGCCGACATCGAGAAGGGCATCGCCGATTTCGGCCGCCGCGCCCGCGACGGTCAGCTCAAGATCGACGAGATGCAGGGCGGCACCTTCACGATCACCAATGGCGGCATCTACGGCTCGCTGATGTCGACCCCGATCCTGAACGCGCCGCAGTCCGGCATTCTCGGCATGCACAAGATCCAGGAACGGCCGGTGGTGGTCGGCGGCAAGATAGAGGTCCGGCCGATGATGTATCTGGCGCTGTCCTACGACCATCGTGTCATTGACGGCAAGGAAGCCGTGACCTTCCTGGTGCGCGTCAAGGAGAGCCTGGAAGATCCGGCGCGGCTGGTGCTGGATCTCTGAGGCGAACGACGACTTGACGAATTGAGGCGCGCCTGGCAGCGCGCCTCAGACCTAACGGGGGCCAGCATGACCGACAGGGTTGCAGTGATCACCGGCGGCAGCCGCGGCATCGGCCGCGCCACTGCCCTTGCCGCCGCGGCGCGCGGCTTCAAGATCGTGGTCGGCTACGCCTCGAACGAGGCGGCAGCGCAGAGCACGGTCGCCGCGATCGAGGCCAAGAACGGCAAGGCGATCGCCGTCAAATGCGACGTCGGCCGCGAGCACGACATCCTCGCGCTGTTCAAGGCCGCCGACAAGTTCGGCACGCTCGGCGCGCTCATCAACAATGCCGGCATCGTCGGCCCGACCTCGCGCGTCGACGAGATGAGCGCGGAGCGCATCGAGCGGCTGATGGCGGTCAACGTCACCGGCAGCATCCTCTGCGCCCGCGAGGCCGTGAAGCGGATGTCGACGCGGCATGGCGGCCAGGGTGGTGTCATCATCAACCTGTCGTCGGTCGCCGCCAAGCTCGGCTCGCCGAACACCTATGTCGACTACGCCGCCTCGAAGGGGGCGATCGATTCCTTCACCATCGGTCTGGCCCACGAGGTCGCGAGCGAGGGCATCCGCGTCGCCGCCATTCGCCCCGGCCTGATCGACACCGACATTCACGCCTCCGGCGGCGAGCCCGATCGCGCCCATCGCCTCGCGCCGATGGTGCCGATGAAGCGCGTCGGCACCGCGGAGGAAATCGCCAATGCCATCGTCTGGCTGCTGTCGGACGAGGCTTCCTATGTC
This sequence comes from Bradyrhizobium sp. HKCCYLRH2047, assembly GCF_051168175.1. Lineage (NCBI taxonomy): Bacteria > Pseudomonadati > Pseudomonadota > Alphaproteobacteria > Hyphomicrobiales > Nitrobacteraceae > Bradyrhizobium > Bradyrhizobium sp. HKCCYLRH2047. Next base: position 95,829 of record NZ_JBNPUM010000001.1, on the reverse strand, counting down.
ACTTCGGCCATTCTCGACGTGTCGGGCGGACGCTGACGACCGTCATCATCTCTGACTACAAAGCTTACGGAACATTCGATCATGGCTAACTACGATCTCGTCGTCATCGGCACCGGCCCCGGTGGTTATGTCTGCGCCATCCGCGCGGCGCAGCTCGGCATGAAGGTGGCCGTGGTCGAGAAGAACGCCACCCTCGGCGGCACCTGTCTCAATGTCGGCTGCATGCCGTCGAAGGCGCTCCTGCACGCGTCTGAATTGTTCGAGGAGGCCGGGCACTCCTTCGCCAAGATGGGCATCAAGGTGCCGGCGCCGGAGATCGATCTGCCGGCGATGATGAACTTCAAGCAGCAGGGCATCGACGGCAACGTCAAGGGCGTCGAGTTCCTGATGAAGAAGAACAAGATCGACGTGCTCGTGGGCAAGGGCAAGATCCTCGGCACCGGCAAGCTGCAGGTCACCGGCAATGACGGTGCTGCGCAGACCGTCGAGACCAAGAACATCGTCATCGCCACCGGCTCGGACATCGCGCGCCTCAAGGGCATCGAGATCGACGAGAAGCGCATCGTGTCCTCGACCGGCGCGCTGTCGCTGGACAAGGTGCCGTCGAGCCTGCTCGTCGTCGGCGCCGGCGTGATCGGCCTTGAGCTCGGCTCGGTGTGGCGCCGCCTCGGCGCCAAGGTCACCGTGGTCGAATTCCTCGACCGCATCCTGCCCGGCATGGACGGCGAGATCGCAAAACAATTTCAGCGCATCCTCGAAAAGCAGGGCTTTGCGTTCAAGCTCGGCGCCAAGGTCACCGGCGTCGACACGTCGGGCGCGACGCTGTCGGCGACCATCGAGCCCGCAGCGGGCGGAGCGGCTGAAAAGATCGAAGCCGATGTCGTGCTGGTGGCGATCGGCCGCGTGCCCTACACCGAGGGACTCGGTCTGCAGGAAGCGGGCGTCATCATCGATAATCGCGGCCGCGTCCAGATCGATCATCATTTCGCGACCAGCGTGCCCGGCGTCTACGCCATCGGCGACGTCGTCGCGGGCCCGATGCTCGCGCACAAGGCCGAAGACGAGGGCGTCGCTGTCGCGGAGATTCTCGCGGGCCAGGCCGGCCACGTGAACTACGACGTCATTCCGGGCGTGGTCTACACCACGCCCGAAGTGGCCTCCGTCGGCAAGACCGAGGACGAGCTGAAGCAGGCCGGCGTCGCCTATACCGTCGGCAAGTTTCCGTTTACCGCGAACGGCCGTTCCAAGGTCAACCAGACCACTGACGGTTTCGTGAAGATCCTCGCCGATGCGAAGACCGATCGCGTGCTTGGCGCCCATATCATCGGCCGCGAAGCCGGGGAAATAATTCACGAGGCCGCCGTATTGATGGAGTTCGGTGGCTCTGCTGAGGATCTTGCGCGCACCTGCCACGCGCATCCAACGCGCTCGGAGGCCGTCAAGGAAGCCGCGCTTGCGGTGGGTAAGCGGGCCATCCATATGTGATGGACGCCCGGAGGCGCCTTAGGTGGGTGCGACAAAACGCCCCGCTTATGACGCTGAACCGAACGGCAAGGCGCGAGGTCCTATCGTCATAGCGGCCTCAACCCTCGGGGCCCGGCGGAGATGGAGTCCGATGCTGCGCCGCCTGCTTCAGCCGTTCTGGGTTCTGCTTGCGATCATCTTCCTGATCGAGGCCTGGCTGTGGGACCATCTGGAGCCGGTCGTGGCGCGCATCGTCGCCGCGATTCCGCTGCGGAGCTTGAAGCACTGGCTTGCCGCGCGGATCGAAACGCTGTCTCCGGCGCTGACCTTGATCGTCTTCGTCGTGCCGGTCGTGCTGTTGTTTCCGCTCAAGCTGCTTGGCATGTGGCTGCTGATGCACCATCAGTGGAAGCTCGCGCTGGCCACGATCGTGTCCGGCAAGATCGTCGGTGTCGGTGTCACCGCATTCATCTTCGACGTCACGCGCAGCAAGCTGCTGCAGATGGGCTGGTTCGCCTGGCTGTATGAGGCCGTGCTCACGCTGCGCAGCAAAGCCTCGGCCCTCGTCGAGCCGATCAAGCAGCGTGTCCGTGAGGTCGTCGGCGAGTTGCTTCGGGGCAATACCCGCGGCTGGTCGGCCCGCGTGGTTCGCCAGATCCTGCGCTTCCGCCGCAGCGTGCAGGCGCGCTGATCAAGAAGAGCCATTGGGCGGCATCATTCGCCTGCTTACCACCCGCGTCATTCCGGGGCAATCCTCCGTGTGCAGCCGCAAAGCGGCAGCGTGCCGGCGATTGAGCCCGGAATCTCGAGATTGTTGAGAATGAACGCAAGCCAAGCTCGAGATTCCGGGTTCAAGGCCTGTGGCCTTGCCCCGGAATGACGGCTTTCGTGGCTAATGCAGATGCAAGAGATGCGGCTGAAACAGGCCGAGCAGCGTCATGGCGATCCCGATCAGCGCGAGCCCACCGGAGGCCCAGGCCAGAACGATCATTCCCGTGATGATCGTCGCCGACGCCAGCACGATGCCGATCTGGAAAGCGGCTGACGCCAATTCGTAGTGGTGATATTTCGCCGTCGCCTCGTCGCGCTCGTGCTCGGCATGCTTGGCGCGTTCGGCCAATTGTTCGCTGCCTTCGCCGGTCTCCGGCTCCGAACGATAGCGCGCGGCATTCTTCTGCCAGTCATCGATCTGCTTCTGCAACGCCGCCTTGGCCGCCTCGTCCGGCAGCGCCGGCAGGTTCAGCTTGCCCTGCTCGGCCGCGGTCTGCACCACGGTGCGGCGCACGGTCTTGGCCTGGAAGAAGGCCCAGAGGTTGGATGCCTCGACGTTCTTGCTGATCGATTCGGTCTGCGCGCCCTTGCCGAGCGTTTCCGACAGCGCCAGGAACAGCGCGATGACGGCGATCAGCAGCGCGATCTTCTTGTTCTCGCCGGACGCATGCTCGGCGTGCTCCGCATGCTCCATGCTCTCATGTGCGCTCATCTGTTCCCCTCCGGATCAAGCGAGGGAGACGATTGCCGGAACCACGGTGGTCGCGCAAGGGAAACGATGTGACGGAACGGTGTCAGCGCCGCGGATGCGCCGACGCGTAGACCTGCAGCAGCCGTTCAGAATCGATGCCGGTATAGATCTGCGTGGTCGACAACGAGGCGTGGCCGAGCAGCTCCTGGATCGCGCGCAGATCGCCGCCGCGCGACAGCAGGTGCGTGGCGAAGGAGTGGCGCAGCGCGTGCGGCGTGGCGCTGTCGGGCAGGCCGAGCGCGCCGCGCAGCCGCTCCATCGCGAGCTGAATGATGCGCGGGCTCAACGGACCGCCCTTGGCGCCGACGAACATCGGCCCAGCTCCCGGAAGCGGGTAGGGGCAGAGCCTGGCGTACTCGTCGATCAGCTGCAGCACGTTCTGCAGCACCGGCACCATGCGCGTCTTGTTGCCCTTGCCGGTCACGACCAGCACGTCGCCTTCGCCCGGCCGCGGCACCTCGCGGCGTTTCAATCCGAGCGCCTCGGAGATGCGCAGGCCGGAGCCATACAGCAGCGCCATGACCGCGGCGTCGCGAGCCAGCACCCAGGTCTCGCGGGTCTCGCCGGCACGCTCGTCGGCATCGGCGAGGCGCTTGGCGGCGTCCATCGGCAGCGGCTTCGGCAGGCTCTTGGCGATCTTTGGCGCGCGGATTCCCGAGAGGGCGCCGACCTTGCCTTTGCCCTCGCGCTCCAGGAAACGACCGAACGAGCGCAAGCCTGCCAGCGTCCGCATCAGGGAGCGTCCGGCGATGTCGTCGGCGCGCCGCATCGCCATGAAGGCCCGGACGTCGGCGGCTTCCAGCACCGCAAAGCGCGCCAATGTCACCGGTTCACCCCAATGGGTGCAGAGGAATTGCAGGCATTGCCGCAGGTCGCGGGCATACGCCTCGACCGTCTTCGGGGACAGCCGGCGCTCGCTGCGCAGATGCGCCAGCCACTGCATCATCGCGCGCACCACGCCGTCATCGGCGCCGATCAGGTCGGAGAACTCCGGCGCATCGTCGGCATCCGTTTCAGGTGGTCGCGTCTGCTTTGCCATGCGTGCGTGCCCAGCGATGGGACAAGGTCCTGCGAGCTTGTCGGCCGCCGCGAATGCGGTCTGCGCCTCTCCCCGCCTGCGGGGGGAGGTCGGATTGCATCGTCAGATGCAATCCGGGTGAGGGGGTACAGGTCTCACGGCGAACACGTCCCGTGCGTCTGCCCCTCACCCCAGCCCTCTCCCCGCAAGAGTGGGGCGAGGGAGCGCAGCGGCGCTCGCGGCGAGAAGCTCGGTCTCAACCCGTCGGTTCATCTATATATATCGCATCCTCGTCCTTTACCGTTCGCTAACTTTGCCGGGCGGCTTTCGCTTCAGCCCGAGCAAGGCTATCTCCGCCCTCATGGACCGCCCGACCGATCTCTTTCCAGGTGCAGTCAGCACGGCCGGCGTGGTCGACGTGCTGGTTCCGGTCGCGCTCGACCACACTTATTCCTACCGCGTGCCGCGCGGCATGGCGCTGAAGCCCGGCGATGTCGTCGGCGTGCCGCTGGGGCCGCGCGAGGTGCTGGCGGTGGTGTGGGCGGAGAACGCCAATCCCGATCCGCGACTGCACAACAGGCTGAAGGACGTCAGCGAGAAGCTCGACGTGCCGCCGCTCAAGCCGGAGCTGCGGTCGCTGGTCGACTGGGTCGCCAATTACACGCTGTCGCCGCGCGGCATGGTGCTGCGGATGTGCCTTCGCATGGGCGAGCATCTCGGGCCGGAGCGCGTTCGCCTCGGCGTCCGGCTGGTCGGCGAGCCGCCAAAGCGGCTGACGCCGGCGCGGCGGCGGGTGATCGAGGCGGTGTCGGATGGCCTGCTGCACGGAAAGTCCGACCTCGTCCGCGAGATCGGCGTCTCCAGCAGCGTGATCGACGGCCTGGTCGACGAGGGGACGCTGACGGTCGAGGCGATGCCGCGGGCCTTGCCGCCGCCGACGCCGGACCCGTCCTTCGCCCAGCCCGAGTTCTTTGACGCGCAGCTGGCCGGCGTCGAGGCGATGCGGGCGCTGGCCGCCGATGGCGGCTTTCAGGTCGCGCTGCTCGATGGCGTCACCGGCTCCGGCAAGACCGAGGTGTATTTCGAGGCGGTGGCCGAGACCGTCCGCCGCGGCCGGCAGTCGCTGATCCTGATGCCGGAGATCGCGCTGACCGGGCAGTTCCTCGACCGCTTCTCGCGCCGTTTCGGCGTGCGCCCGCTGGAATGGCATTCCGAGCTGACGCCGCGCACGCGCCAGCGCAATTGGGCGGCGATCGCCGCCGGCGAGGCGCCGGTCGTGGTCGGCGCGCGCTCGGCGCTGTTTCTGCCCTACGCCGATCTCGGCCTGATCGTCGTCGATGAGGAGCACGACCAGGCCTACAAGCAGGACGAGGGCGCGCACTACCACGCCCGCGACATGGCGGTGGTGCGCGGCCACATCGCCAAATTCCCGGTCGTGCTGGCGTCAGCGACGCCCTCGGTCGAGACCGAGGTCAATGCGCGCAAGGGCCGCTACCAGCGCGTCGCGCTGCCGTCGCGCTTCGGCGGCCAGCACATGCCGCACATCGAAGCGATCGATCTCAGGCGCGAGCCGCCGCCGCGCGGCCGCTACATCTCGCCGCGGCTGGCGGGTGAGATCCGCACCGCGATCGAGCGCGGCGAGCAGGCGCTGCTGTTTCTCAATCGCCGCGGCTATGCGCCGCTGACCTTGTGCCGCGCCTGCGGCCACCGTTTTGCTTGCACCATCTGCGACGCTTGGCTGGTCGACCATCGTTTTCGCCAGCGCCTGGTCTGCCACCATTGCGGGTTCTCGATGGCCCGGCCGCCGGCCTGTCCGCATTGCGCCGCCGAGGAATCGTTGGTCGCGGTCGGCCCGGGCGTCGAGCGGCTGCAGGAGGAGGCGGCCGCGCTGTTTCCCGACGCGCGCAGCATGGTGCTGTCGAGCGACCTGATCACCTCGATCGAGACCATGCGCGCCGAACTCACGGAGATCGCGGAAGGCCGCGTCGACCTCATCATCGGCACCCAGCTCGTGGCCAAGGGCCACAACTTCCCTCGGCTCAATCTGGTCGGCGTGGTCGACGCCGATCTCGGCCTCGGCAACGGCGATCCGCGCGCCGCCGAGCGCACCTGGCAGCTCCTCAACCAGGTGATCGGCCGCGCCGGCCGCGAGCAGGGCAGGGGGAGGGGCTATCTGCAGACGCACCAGCCCGAGCATCCGGTCATGAAGGCGCTGATCGCCTGCGACCGCGAGGCGTTCTACACCAGCGAAATCGACGTCCGCGAGCGCACGGGTTACCCGCCGTTCGGCCGGCTGGCGAGCCTGATCATTTCGGCAGGGGACAGGCCGACCGCGGAGGGCTTCGCGCGCCGGCTGGTGGCGTCAGCGCCTTCAGAGGAGGGCGTGCTGCTGCTCGGACCGGCCGAGGCGCCGCTCGCCGTCATCAAGGGCCGCTACCGCTTCCGGCTGCTGCTCAAGTCGGCGCGCAATTTCGATCTGTCGGATTATCTGCGCCACTGGCTGGCGCATGCGGAGAAGCCCAGGGGCAATCTCAAGCTCGAGGTCGACGTCGACCCGCAGAGCTTCTTGTAGCACAAGGCACGCCATCACCGCCGTCATTGCGAGGAGCGAAGCGACGAAGCAATCCAGAGTCCCAAAGGAGCCCTGGATTGCTTCGCTGCGCTCGCAATGACGCGCGGATAGATGGGTGACTTACGACACCACCTCGGCGGTGACGCGGCCGACGCCGGCGCGGGTCAGGCCGATGGCGCGGGCGGCGCCCGTCGAAAGGTCGAGCACACGGCCGCGGATGAATGGGCCACGGTCGTTGACAGTGACGATGACGCTCTGGCCGCCATGAGTGACGCGCAGCTTGGTGCCGAACGGCAGCGAGCGGTGGGCGCAGGTCATGGCATTGGCGTTCATGCGCTGGCCGGATGCGGTGCGGCTGCCGGACTCGTTGCCGTAGTACGATGCCATGCCGGAGAAGGTGCGGCCCGTTCCGGACGACGGCGCGACCGATGCGTTGGCGTTCATCCAGGACGAGTTGTTCGACCAGCCGTTCGAAAACGAGTCTGCCGCGGGCTGGGCGGCCTGGCGCGCCATATGATGATGGTGGTGGCGCGCGTGGTGATGGTGGTGCCTGGACCGGGCCGAGGCTTCGGTGGCGCTGCCGCCGACGATCAGCGTCACGGCAACAGCGAGCGCGGTGCGCGAGCCGGCGATCTTGCCAGCCGAGAGGTTCTTCAGTTTCAGCATCTGGATCTGTCCCTCGAAACAGTATTGCTGCGTTCTGCAGCCAGTGGACCCCCGTCAGGTGTTGAGGCGCGCGCCGTTTGATGTCGCAATGAGGCACGAATGGGGCAGTAGAAATTGTTCCGCTCGGATCGGAATATCTTGGGACTGGTGATCTTCATCACCGAAAATTCCGTAATCCGCCCGTTTAACGCTTCAGTAACTAATTAATACTTTCAAGTACTGTCGTGTTAAGTCGTCATTGAGGTTGTGAAGATGTTGCCAAGTAATTGATATCGATCCGGCCGATCGCCGCTGGAGCCGCCAAGGCGACAGTCAAGGCCAAACGGACATAGCGGCCATGCAGCAACAGGCGGAACGAATACGCGGATCGTCGGTACTGGGTTCGGGGTGCGCCGCCGGCGGCGATCGCGCCGCTTCCGGGTCCGTCCCGGGCTCCGACCGCAGCGCGGCAACAAGGTGCCGAATAGCGGGCCACCGCTTGTTGCGGCTGCGCGTACGCTATGTTAGCAAAGCGCCGCTTTTCGTGATCAAGCTGCTCTTGCGGCGATCGAAAATCAAAGTCCTGCTTGAATTCCAAGGGCTTAACTGGTTTGCGCCGCAGCGGCGCGCCGGTGTCCCTCTTGTGGGTTGGGCGCATATAAAAAGAGCACGTCTGTGGCTGCTGAAGATCCCTCCGTATCCGGTGTGTCCGGTCGTTACGCGACGGCCCTGTTTGAACTGGCCCGTGACGAAAAGTCCGTCGATGCGGTCAAGGCCGATCTCGACAAGTTCAATGCCCTTCTCGATGAGAGCGCCGACCTCAAGCGCCTGGTCCGCAGCCCGGTGTTCGGCGCGGACGTGCAGCTCAAGGCGCTCAATGCGGTGCTGGACAAGGCCGGCATCGCCGGCGTCGCCGCCAACGTGCTGCGTGTGCTGACCACCAACCGCCGCCTGTTCGCGGTCGCCGACGTGATCCGCGCCTTCAACGCGCTGGTCGCCAAGTATAAGGGAGAGGCCACGGCCGACGTCGTCGTCGCCGAGCCGCTCTCGGACAAGAATCTCGACGCCTTGAAGGCCTCACTGAAGACGGTGACCGGCAAGGACGTCGCGCTCAACGTGAAAGTCGATCCAGCGATTATCGGCGGGCTCGTCGTCAAGCTCGGCAGCCGCATGATCGATAGTTCGCTTCGCACCAAACTCAACTCGATCAAGCACGCGATGAAAGAGGCAGGCTGATGGACATCCGCGCCGCGGAAATTTCCGCGATCCTCAAGGACCAGATCAAGAATTTCGGGCAGGAAGCCGAAGTCACCGAAGTCGGACAGGTGCTGTCCGTCGGCGACGGTATCGCCCGCGTCTACGGTCTCGACAACGTCCAGGCCGGTGAGATGGTCGAGTTCGAGAACGGCACCCGCGGCATGGCGCTGAACCTCGAGACCGACAACGTCGGCGTCGTCATCTTCGGCGCCGACCGCGAGATCAAGGAAGGCCAGACCGTCAAGCGCACCCGCGCCATCGTGGACGCGCCGGTCGGCAAGGGCCTGCTTGGCCGCGTCGTCGACGCGCTCGGCAACCCGATCGACGGCAAGGGTCCGATCCAGTTCACCGAGCGCAAGCGCGTGGACGTCAAGGCGCCCGGCATCATTCCGCGCAAGTCGGTCAACGAGCCGATGGCCACCGGCCTGAAGGCAATCGACGCCCTGATCCCGGTCGGCCGCGGCCAGCGCGAGCTGATCATCGGCGATCGCCAGACCGGCAAGACCGCGATCGCGCTCGACACCATCCTGAACCAGAAGCCGCTGAACGTCGCTGGCGCTCCCGAGAGCCAGAAGCTGTACTGCGTCTACGTCGCCGTCGGCCAGAAGCGCTCGACCGTCGCCCAGTTCGTCAAGGTGCTCGAGGAGCAGGGCGCGCTGGAATACTCGATCGTCGTCGCCGCGACCGCCTCCGATCCGGCCCCGATGCAGTATCTCGCGCCGTTCACCGGCTGCACGATGGGCGAGTACTTCCGCGACAACGGCATGCACGCCGTCATCATCTATGACGATCTGTCCAAGCAGGCCGTCGCCTATCGCCAGATGTCGCTGCTGCTGCGCCGCCCGCCGGGCCGCGAAGCCTATCCGGGCGACGTGTTCTACCTGCACTCCCGCCTGCTGGAGCGCGCTGCGAAGCTCGGCAAGGACCATGGTCTGGGCTCGCTGACCGCGCTGCCGGTCATCGAGACGCAGGCCAACGACGTGTCGGCCTACATTCCGACCAACGTCATCTCGATCACCGACGGCCAGATCTTCCTGGAGACCGATTTGTTCTTCCAGGGCATTCGTCCTGCGGTGAACGTCGGTCTGTCGGTGTCGCGCGTCGGCTCCTCGGCGCAGACCAAGGCGATGAAGAAGGTCGCCGGCAAGATCAAGGGCGAGCTGGCGCAGTACCGCGAGATGGCCGCGTTCGCGCAGTTCGGCTCCGACCTCGACGCCTCGACCCAGCGCCTGCTGAACCGTGGTTCGCGCCTGACCGAGCTCCTGAAGCAGCCGCAGTTCTCGCCGCTGAAGATGGAAGAGCAGGTCTGCGTGATCTGGGCCGGCACCAACGGCTATCTCGACGCGCTTCCGCTCGGCAAGGTGCGCGCCTTCGAGGACGGCCTCCTGTCGCTGCTGCGCGGCAAGAATGCCGACCTCCTGAACGCGATCCGCGACAGCAAGGATCTGTCCGACGACAGCGCCGCCAAGCTGAAGGCGGTGGTCGAAGGCTTCGCCAAGACCTTCGCCTGATCGCTAGAGGTCGTGGCCGGCTCCGGCCGGCCATCCACGCCTTCGGGGTGGACAACGTGACATCTCATGCCCAGCATCAGGCCGGGCATGACCAATCTCAGGGTTGAGCGGTCGGGTCTCCAGGGGATCGGCCGCCGGGGTGAGCTAGACGAACAATGGCGTCACTGAAAGACATGCGGGTCCGCATCGCCTCGACCAAGGCGACGCAGAAGATCACCAAGGCCATGCAGATGGTCGCCGCCTCCAAGCTGCGCCGCGCGCAGCAGGCGGCCGAAGCGGCGCGTCCCTATGCCGAGAAGATGGACGCCGTGATCTCCAACATCGCGAGCGCCACCATCGCCTCCGCCGGCGGCCCGAGCCTGCTCGCGGGCACCGGGCGCGACCAGGTGCATCTGCTGCTGGTCTGCACCGGCGAGCGCGGCCTGTCCGGCGCGTTCAACTCCTCGATCGTGCGTCTGGCGCGCGAGCGTGCGCTAGCCCTGATGAACCAGGGCAAGGAAGTGAAATTCTTCTGCGTCGGCCGCAAGGGCTACGAGCAACTGCGCCGTCAGTTCGACAAGCAGATCGTCGAGCACATGGATCTGCGCTCGGTTCGCCAGATCGGTTTTGCCAATGCCGACGAGATCGCCAAGAAGGTGATCGCCCGCTTCGAGGCCGGCGAGTTCGACGTCTGCACGCTGTTCTATTCGCGCTTCCGCTCGGTGATCGCGCAGATCCCGACGGCACAGCAGATCATTCCGCTGGTGGTCGAGGCGCGGCCTGCCAATGCTGCGCCGCTGGCGCCTTACGAATACGAGCCGGAGGAGGACGAGATCCTCGCCGGGCTGCTGCCGCGCAATCTCGCCGTGCAGATCTTCCGCGCGCTGCTCGAAAACAACGCCTCGTTCTACGGTGCGCAGATGTCGGCGATGGACAATGCCACGCGCAACGCCGGCGAGATGATCCGCAAGCAGACGCTGATCTACAACCGCACGCGTCAGGCGATGATCACCAAGGAACTGATCGAAATCATTTCGGGCGCCGAGGCGGTCTAGCCAGATCGCGTCGCGCCTCTTTGAAGCGCAACCCAGGAACATATCCCGGTCGAGCCGACCGTGGTTTCGTATACGGATCGTAAGGAGAGACACTCAATGGCTACCGCAGCCAACCAGATCGGTCGCATCACCCAGGTCATCGGCGCCGTCGTCGACGTGCAGTTCGAAGGTCACCTGCCGGCCATTCTCAATTCGCTCGAAACCAAGAACGCCGGCAACCGCCTTGTGCTCGAGGTCGCCCAGCATCTCGGTGAATCCACCGTCCGCACGATCGCGATGGACACCACCGAAGGTCTGGTGCGCGGCCAGGAGGTGACCGACACCGGCTCGCCGATCCGGGTGCCGGTCGGCGAGGGCACGCTCGGCCGCATCATGAACGTGATCGGCGAGCCGATCGACGAAGCCGGCCCCGTCAAGGCGGAAGGCCTGCGCCCGATCCACGCGGACGCGCCGAGCTACACCGACCAGTCGACGGAAGCTGAAATTCTCGTCACCGGCATCAAGGTCGTCGACCTCCTGGCGCCCTATGCCAAGGGCGGCAAGATCGGCCTGTTCGGCGGCGCCGGCGTCGGCAAGACCGTGCTGATCCAGGAGCTGATCAACAACGTCGCCAAGGCGCACGGCGGTTACTCGGTGTTCGCCGGCGTCGGCGAGCGTACGCGAGAGGGCAACGACCTCTATCACGAGTTCATCGAGTCCAAGGTCAACGCCGATCCGCACAATCCGGATCCGAGCGTCAAGTCGAAGTGCGCGCTGGTGTTCGGTCAGATGAACGAGCCGCCCGGCGCCCGCGCCCGCGTCGGCCTGACCGGCCTCACCGTCGCCGAGCACTTCCGCGACCAGGGCCAGGACGTGCTGTTCTTCGTCGACAACATCTTCCGCTTCACGCAGGCGGGCTCGGAAGTGTCGGCGCTGCTCGGCCGTATCCCGTCGGCGGTGGGTTATCAGCCGACGCTCGCCACCGACATGGGCGCGCTGCAGGAGCGTATCACCACCACCAACAAGGGCTCGATCACCTCGGTGCAGGCGATCTACGTGCCGGCCGACGACTTGACCGACCCGGCGCCGGCGACGTCGTTCGCGCACTTGGACGCGACCACCGTGCTCAACCGCGCGATCTCGGAAAAGGGCATCTACCCGGCGGTGGACCCGCTCGACTCCACGTCGCGCATGCTGTCCCCGCTGGTCGTCGGCGAGGAGCACTATCAAACCGCGCGCATGGTCCAGCAGATCCTCCAGCGCTACAAGTCGCTGCAGGACATCATCGCCATCCTGGGCATGGACGAGCTCTCGGAAGAGGACAAGCTGACGGTGGCCCGCGCCCGCAAGATCGAGCGCTTCCTGTCGCAGCCGTTCCACGTCGCCGAAATCTTCACGGGATCGCCGGGCAAGTTCGTCGACCTCGCCGACACCATCAAGGGCTTCAAGGGCCTGTGTGAAGGCAAGTACGACCACCTGCCGGAGGCCGCCTTCTACATGGTCGGCAACATCGACGAGGCGGTCGAGAAGGGCAAGAAGCTGGCGGCGGAAGTCGCCTAAGGGCGAATGGCGAATAGGGAGTAGCGAATAGGGTTATCCGCTGCTCCCTTCTCCATTCACTACTCGCCATTCGCTATTCGCTACTCGCAGGTTTCCTCATGGCTACTTTCCATTTCGATCTCGTCTCGCCGGAAAAGATCGCCTTCTCGGGTGAGGTCGACCAGGTCGACGTTCCCGGCCAGGAGGGTGATTTCGGCGTGCTCGCGGGCCACGCGCCGTTCGTGGCGACGCTGCGGCCGGGCATCCTGACAGTGACATCAGGCGGATCGCAGCAGAAGATCATCGTGCTCGGCGGTCTTGCCGAGATCTCGGACAAAGGTCTGACGGTTCTCGCCGACGTCGCCACGTCGCTGAAGGAGCTCGACCAGACCGCCTTCGCGGCCGAGATCGCCGGCATGGAATCCAAGCTGAACGAGAAGCAGGGCAACGAGCTCGATCGCGCGATCGAGCGGCTCGATCACTTCAAGACGATCCAGCAGCAGCTCAATACGACCGCGCTGCATTGATCCAACCGCACGACGTATGAATGAACGTTCATGGCCGGGCTCTGCCCGGCCATTTTCGTTTGGGGCTCGAACGTCGTGCGCCGGTCGATGACTACTTCAAGGGGCCGGTTGCATGCTCACCGATCTGACGGCATGCTCCCGGCCGATCCAGCGGGCGCGGTGACATGGCAGGACAGATCGTCTTGAAACGCAAGATCGCGGCGATTTTCGCCGCCGATATCGCCGGCTATTCGCGCCTGGTCGCGGAGGATGAAGAAGAAACGCTACGGCGACTGGCGGCCTATCGCGAGGTCGTTGACGACTTCATCGCGCGCGCCGGCGGCCGCATCTTCAACACCGCCGGCGATGCGGTGCTCGCGGAATTTCCCAGCGCGGTCGAAGCGGTGCGTTGCGCGATCGACATCCAGGAGAGCCTGCGCACGCGCAACATGGCCTATCCGCCGAGCCGGCAGATGAGCTATCGCATCGGCATCACCATCGGCGACGTCGTCGAGCGCGACGGCGATCTGCTCGGCGACGGCGTCAACATTGCAGCGCGCCTCGAGGGCCTCGCCGACGTCGGCGGCATCTGCATCTCGCGCGCCGTCCATGAGCAGGTTGCCAACAAGCTGTCGGTGCAGTTCGCCGACATGGGCGCGCGGGAGGTCAAGAACATCCCCACCCCGGTGCACGCCTTTCGCGTGGCGATGCGCCGCGAGGACGGCACCTACGCGCCGCCGGAAGAAAAGAAAGCCGCCCGCGGCGGCGGGCTCCGCATGATCTGGCGAATTACGGCCGCCCTGGTTGCGCTCGGCGCGGTCGGGGTCGGGACCGAGCTCTACCTGGATTATCGCGATCCGCATCCCGCGCAGCGCGATGCCGCCAAGGCGGCGGCGGAAGCGTTGGCACGGCTGTCGGCCACGCCGGCTTCGCCGTCCTCGGTCCCGTCTTCATCTCCATCCCCCGCGCCGACGCAGTCGTCCGTCGCCATGCAGCCGGCCGACTCGCCGCAGCCGCAACAGTCGCCCTCGCCTTCATCCTCTGTCGCTGCCGAGAAGTTTGCACCTGAAGCCGTGCCGTTCGTGAGCGAGCGGACTCGCATTGCGCTGGCGCGCGACTACGTGCCGGCGCCCGAGCACAAGGCGTTCGCGACCACGATCAACGGCGTCAGCGCCTACGTCACCGGGCAGGCGAGCGACGACGCGGCGAAGTCGGCCGCGCTGGAGCAGTGCCAGCAGCGCGCGGACAACGCGAACGGACCGCGCAAATGCGAGCTCTACGCCGTTGGTGACAATGTCGTCTACGTGCACAGCAAGCCGCCGTTGCCGCCGCAGCCCTGGGTGCGCCACGACCCGCTGACCGAACGCGCCTTCAGCGCGGCCGAGATGCCGCTGGTGCGTGATACCGGCCGCGCCCGGCTCGAAGCGAACTACGGGACGGCGCGACGGACCAAGGCGATCGCGCTCGGGCCCGGTGGCCAGTTCTTCTACAGCGTCGGCGGCGACCTCGTCGACGACGTGGTTCGGCGCAATCTGGAAGCCTGCGGCGCTCAGGCGGGAACCGCCTGCATCATCGTTGCGCTCGACGATGCCTTCGTGGTGCCGATACCGACCGTGATGAAAGCCACCGGCTTCTTCCACGCGGCCATCCATCAGGCGATCGCCCCGGAGGCGCGCGAGGAGGTGGCGCGGCGCCTTGAGGCCGCGACGTCGGGCTGGAATGCAGTCGCGGTCGGAACGGCCGGCCACCCCGGCTTCAGCCTCAATGGCGACCGTGAGGAGACGGCGATCGGCGGCGCGCTGGCCGACTGCGCCACGCGCGACAGCGACTGCCGGGTGATTGCGATCGGGCCGTTCACGGTCGAGGACAATTGAGCCGGCGAACTCTCTCGACATTGCTTTCCGAGGCGCGCTGAGCGCGAGATCGGAATGACGCAGAGCCTCACTCTTCGACGTGGATCAGTCGCCAGCTTCGGTGAGATGCGCAAAGGCCTCCGCCACCGCACGATAGACCTCGCGGCGGAACGGCACCACCAAGTCCGGCACGCGCGCGAGCTGCTCCCAGCGCCAGGCGTCGAACTCGGCCGGCTGGCCGTTGCGCGGCGTCACCGGATCGATGTCGGCCTCCCGGCCGGTGAAGCGCATCGCGAACCATTTCTGACGCTGGCCGCGAAAGCGCGCGAGCCGGTGGTTCGGATCCTCGAATGGCGGAAATTCGTAAGTCAGCCAGTCGGTCTCGCCGAGGATGTCGGCGTCGCGAATGCCGGTCTCCTCCCACAGCTCGCGCCGCGCTGCCGCCTGAAGATCCTCGCCGGGGTCGACGCCGCCCTGCGGCATCTGCCATTCGAGCCCGGGCAGCACGATCTCCGGCCCGTCGTCGCGAAAGCGGCGTCCAAGGAAGACGAGCCCTTCGGCGTTGAGCAGCGCGATGCCGACATTCGGACGATAGGGTCTGGTCTCGGTCATCCTCGAATCCATGAGCTGTCGTTCGCATGGCAGTGCATCATGACGGCATCGTCGCGACGCATCTGCAGAGATTCCCTGCAGCTCCTGCGCAGAAGCGGACTAGCGGATGTCGGGTACCGCGTCGAGGGCGGGGATCGCGATTCAATCGCCTGCGAGTGGAGCGAATTCCTTGACCACGCGCTCATAGACCGGCCGCTTGAACGGCACGATCAGCCCCGGCAGGTTCTTCATCGGCTCCCAGCGCCAGCTGACGAATTCCGCCTTGTGGTGGCCGCCGCCGGGCCGCTCGACGTCGATCTCGGCATCGGCCCCGGTGAAGCGCAGCGCGAACCATTTCTGGCGCTGGCCGCGATAGCGCCCCTTCCAGGCACGGCCTGCGACCGTGCGCGGAATGTCGTAGGTCAGCCAGTCGCCGACCTCGGCCAGCTTCTCGACGGAGCGCACGCTGGTCTCTTCATACAGCTCCCGCTTGGCCGCCTCCCAGGCATCCTCGCCGGGATCGACGCCGCCCTGCGGCATCTGCCAGACATGGGTGTCGTCGACATGCTCGATTCCGCCGGCGCGGCGACCGATGAAAACCAGCCCCTCCGAATTGATCAGCATGATGCCGACGCAGGTGCGGTAAGGCAGGTCCTCGTAGCGCGTCATTCCGGTCTCGGCCTTCCTGCGGGCACCCTGCGCCTCGCTGCGCAGGCCTCCCGCTGTCACGTCGCCAGTCGGGCCGGCGCACGTTCGTTCAATTCGATTTTGATTTCAGCATCGCGGTTGTCAATGGCACCAGCAGAATGCCCTTGCGGTCGAGCCCCTTGATCCAGGTGCCGATGCGGTCGATCGAGGCCGGCAGCGCCGAGGCGGTCCCGACGGCGACGCCACGTTCCTTGGCCAGGCTTTCGAGCTTGGCGAGCGCATTGTCGATCTCGACCGGGGTCGGCACCGCGTCGATGGCGACGTCGCCCTTCGCGAACGGCATCGCGAGCCCCGTGGCCAGTGAGGCCGCCACGCTGCGCGGGGCTGCGCCATCGTCGAACAGGGCCAGACCGCGCTTGGCGGCCTCGTTCACGATCGGCTGCATCGCCGCTTCCGTTGCGACGAAGCGCGCACCCATGAAGTTGCCGATGCCGACGTAACCCTGCAGCCGGCTCATGTGCCAGAACAACCGGTCGATGTTTTGGTCCGGTCCGAGTGTTGCGAGCAGCGTCTGCGGACCCGGATCGTTGTCGGGATAGTCGTAGGGCTCCATCGGGACCTGCAGCAGGATCTCGTGGCGCTGCGCCCGGGCGCGCTCGGCGAGCTTGGTCGGATCGGAGCCATAGGGCGTGAAGGCCAGGGTGACCGCCGGCGGCAGCTTCATGATCGCGTCCGCCGTCTTGGCGGCGCCGACGCCGAGACCGCCGATCACGATCGCGACGGCCGGCATGCGCGCCGCCTTGGCGCGGTCGGCCTCGGCCGCATAGGCGGTGAACGGCTTCAGCCCGTCGGCCATCACTGGGATCATGCCGTAGCGCGACTTCTCCAGCAGCCGCGGGTCGACGCCGGGCATCTGGCTCGCAGCCGGCGTGGCCGATCCAGGCTCTGCCGTCTCGCCACCGGCACCGATCGCGACCTCCTGGCGGGCGCCGCTGGAGCCGTCGATGATGGTGACCGTCTTGCGCTCGCCGCCCTCCTGCTTGGCCGCGGGGGCCGCGCCGTGGTCGGCCTTTGCGTCTGGCTTGCCATCCGGCTTGGCGGTAGCCTTGTCGTCGGCGGGCTTTGCGCCCTCGTTGATCGCGACGCGGGCGACCGGCTCGCCACCGAGTGGATTGTCGTTGAACATCGCAAAGCCGGCAAACGCGACCAGGAACAGCCCCAGCAGCATCGCAAGGGCCTGCAGGGCCGTGAAGGGAAGCCGAACGCGGCGCCTGCGACGCTTTTCCGTCTGTCCGAGCGGGGCGCTCAGTTCGTCGGCCGTCTCTGTCATCGAAATTCCCGAATCAATCGGGTCGACGATACCACGGCAGGGATTCGGACGCAGGGCCAGTGTCCGAAAGCCCGTAGATCGGCGGAGCCGCAAACGAGAAGCCGTCCAAAAAACAAAGGGCGGCCTGGAGGCCGCCCTTCAAACCCACTTCGCGTCTGTCGGCTGCTGCTCCGGCGGCGGCCTCAGTTCGCCGCCTTGGCCGGCTTGTCGGCCGCGGCCTTTTCGGTCGGCGCCGGGGTGTTGGCGCTGTTCTTGATGCCATGGAGCAGGTCGGCAGCCATTTTGAGCGCCTTGTCGTCCTTGGTGTCCGGCGGCACGTAGGACTGCGAGCCGGTCTTCTCGTCGCCGTCGTTCTTGAGATGGCCGCGCAGCGACGCCTCGCCCTTGGTGTCGGTGCGCGATTTCAGCTCATCCGGCACGTCCTGCAGCACCTCGATGTCGGGCACGATGCCCTTGGCCTGGATCGATTTGCCCGACGGCGTGTAGTAGCGCGCGGTGGTCAGCCGCAGCGCGCCGTTGCCGGCGCCGAGCGGGATGATGGTCTGCACCGAGCCCTTGCCGAACGAGCGGGTGCCGACCAGCGTCGCGCGCTTGTGGTCCTGCAGCGCGCCGGCCACGATCTCCGACGCCGACGCCGAGCCGCCATTGATCAGCACGATGACCGGCTTGCCCTTGGTGAGGTCGCCGGCATGTGCCGCGCGGCGCTGCGTCTCCTCGGCATTGCGGCCGCGGGTCGAGACGATCTCGCCGCGCTCCAGGAACGCGTCGGAGACGGTGACCGCCTCCTCGAGCAGGCCGCCCGGGTTGTTGCGCAGGTCGATGATGTAGCCCTTCAGCTTGTCACCGATCTGGTTCTGCAGGTCGGCGATGCTCTTCTTCAGGCCCTCGGTGGTCTGCTCGTTGAAGGTGGTGATGCGGATATAGGCGATGTCGTCGCTCTCGGTGCGCGAGCGCACCGAACGGACGCGGATGTTGTCGCGGGTCAGCGTCACGTCCAGCGGATTGTCGGCGCCCTTGCGCACGACCTTCAGCTTGATCTTGGTGCCGACCGGGCCGCGCATCTTCTCGACCGCCTGGTTGAGGGTCAGGCCCTGCACGGCTTCGTCGTCGAGATTGGTGATGATGTCGTTGGCCTGGATGCCTGCCTTCGAGGCCGGCGTATCGTCGATCGGCGACACCACCTTGATCAGGCCGTCTTCCATCGTCACCTCGATGCCGAGGCCGCCGAACTCGCCGCGGGTCTGCACCTGCATGTCGCGGAAGCTCTTCGCATCCATGTAGCTCGAATGCGGATCGAGGCCCGAGAGCATGCCGCTGATCGCGGACTCGACCAGCTTCGAATCGTCGGGCTTCTCGACATAATCGCTGCGCACCCGCTCGAACACGTCGCCGAACAGGTTGAGCTGGCGATAGGTATCGGCGGTCGCGGCGCGCGCCGTCGATCCCATCAACACCGCGCGCGGTTGCGAGACGAACAGGGTCAATGCCGCACCGGTGGCCGCGCTCAGGAGAATTACCGAAGTCTTACGCATCATCCGCGTACCTTTTCGCCTTCATTTGCGGCCCACCATGGGCCTGGATCGATTGGAGTGCCGTCCTTACGGAACTCGACATAGAGCACTGGTTGACTCGCGTTGGTAGCGAGAATGGAGGCAACCTGGGAGCTGTTACCCATGATCGCGACCGGCTCTCCCGTCTGAACAAACTGCCCGATGTTGACGGAAATGCGCTCCATCCCGGCGATCAGGACATGATACCCGCCACCGGCGTTGAGGATCAAGAGTTGTCCGTAGCTACGGAAGGGACCCGCATACACAACCCAGCCATCACACGGGGTTGTGACCTGAGCCCCTGGCCGGGTTGCCAAAGAAATGCCTTTATCCGAGCCGCCGGCACCGTCCGATGCGCCAAATTCGCGGATTTTGGTGCCGTTGACAGGAAACGCCAGCATGCCCTTGGTCGAGGCGAACGCGATCGCGGGCGCCTTGCGGCCTGGGTTGCGCAGCGCATTCGCGTCCGGCTTGCTGTTGACCGGCACCCCCTGCAGGCTCGCCGTCGACGCAGCCTTGGCCGCGCTCTTGAGGTCCAGCTCCATCGTCGTGATCAGCCCCTGCAGCGAGTCGATCTGCTGGGCCAGCACGGCGGCGCGCGCGCTTTCGGCTTCCATGTCCTTTTCGGCCGAGCTCTGCTTGCGCTGGCGTTCCTCCACCAGGGCCGCGAGACGGGTCTGATCGGTGCGCAGCCTGTCGCGGTCGCCGGCGAGCTTGTCGCGTTCGCTGGCGATCGTCTTGCGGATGGCGACGAGCTCGCCGAGATCGGTCGAGAGCTTTTCGGCTCGGCTTCGCATCTCGGGGATCACCGAGCCCAGCAGCATCGCGGTCCGCAGGGATTGCAGCGCATCCTCGGGACGGACGAGCAGGGCCGGCGGGGTGCGGCGGCCGGCGCGCTGCAGTGCGGCAAGAACCTCGATGATCTCGGTCCGCCGCGTTTCCAGCGACGTCCGCAGATCCTGCTCGCGGCCGTCGAGCCCGCGCAGCCGCGTTTCGGCCTCGGCAACGCGCACTTCGACGCTCCGCACCTGCGCCGCGACGTCGATCAGTTGCTGGTTGAGCTTGCCGCGATCCTCGCCAAGCGCGGCGATGTCGGCCTTCAGCCGCTCCTGGGCCTCAGCGGCGGCCTTCTGGGCCGCGCGGGCGGCCTCGAGCTCCTGTTCGCGCTGCTTCAACTGCTCCGGGGTGGCCGGCGTCGGTGATGCCGTACCGGGGATGGATGGCCGGAGTCCGCTCTGCGCCAGCGCCGGACATCCGGAGAACACCACAACGAGCGCGATGAGCGACGCACGGCAGGACTGGCCGCCGCGGACAGGTCTTGGGGAGCAGGAGAGGGGCCGCGCAGCGAACATCGAGGTCCTTATTGTGCTCCCATCGTCCCTTGTTCAAGCGCGGTGATAGGGGTGACCGGCAAGGATCGTAGCAGTACGGTAAATCTGCTCGAGCAGCAGGACGCGGACGATCTGGTGCGGCCAGGTGGCGGCGCCAAACGCAACCCCGAGCTTGGCTCTGCGCCGCAAATCGGGCGAAAGTCCGTCGGCGCCGCCGATTGCGAAGACGGCAGCCGGAATGCCTTCGTCCCGCCAGCGCCCAAGATAACCCGCAAAGGTTGTGCTGTCGACATTCCGGCCACGCTCGTCGAGGCAGACGAGCACGGACTTGTCCGGGACCGCCGCCGATATCGCGGCGGCCTCCTCGGTCATGCGTGTCGCCGCATCGCGCGCGCGGCTTTCCGGGATTTCATGGATGTCGAGGCCGCGAAAGCCG
Source organism: Bradyrhizobium sp. HKCCYLRH2047 (assembly GCF_051168175.1). Taxonomy (NCBI): domain Bacteria; kingdom Pseudomonadati; phylum Pseudomonadota; class Alphaproteobacteria; order Hyphomicrobiales; family Nitrobacteraceae; genus Bradyrhizobium; species Bradyrhizobium sp. HKCCYLRH2047. Next base: position 75,043 of record NZ_JBNPUM010000001.1, on the reverse strand, counting down.
AGCTTTCGGCCGATGTCGTCGAAACGCTCGCGGTAGCGCTCCGCGAGCTCCCGCTCGGGACCCTGCTTCAACCGGCCGATGGCGACCACGATCAGGCGCATGCGCACGGACTAGCACGTGCGCGCCACGATTCGCATCCGCCGCGGCGTGGGGCCGCCTAGACCGCCTTGGCCGGGTTCGGCCCTTGAGTCCACAATCGCTCGAGATTGTAGAACTCGCGAACCTCGGGTCGGAACACGTGCACGATCACGTCGCCGGAATCGATCAGCACCCAATCGCAATTGGGCAGGCCCTCGATGTGGAGTTTCTTGGTGCCGGCTTCCTTCAGGCCCTTGGCGACGTTTTCCGCGATCGACCCGACGTGCCGGTTCGAGCGGCCCGTGGTGATGACCATGTAGTCGGAATAGGCCGATTTGCCGTGAAGATCGATCGTGATCGTCTCCTCCGCCTTCATGTCTTCGAGGCGGGAGAGGATCGTGCGCAGGGTCTTGTCGGCGTCGGGTTGCGCCTGCAAGGCCGCATCTTGGGTCGACGTCTTACGCGCTGACTTGGCTGTCGCCGACTTGGTCGTCGTTGCCTTCGTCTTGGGTAAGGCCGACTGGGACAATACAGATGTGGTCAGGGACCATTCCTTTCACTGTATCGCAGGCCGAATCCAACCCGGCCTGCTGACCATACTAGGCATGTGGGGTTAATGGTTTCAACAATCCAGTACCCCGGTCGTCCGGCCCGACAGCGTCGACGCCGTCCCGCTTCGGACCGTAGCGGGGGACGGAAAGTTCCATGCATATCCGGTGCCGCGCGCGATGGGAATGCGCGGCCATTCAGAACGACTTCCAACTGCCGTCCGGGTTCCTCAGCCCCGTCGAGGACAGGCTGAGCTTCAGGCCGGTGAGGTAGACCCAGGCTGGAGCGGCGCGGTCGGCCAGACGGCTGGCTTGCGCTTCCGGTATACGATACCGCGCCAGGGCGCGTGCGGCGGGCGCGTTCAGGGCGCGGAAGCTGCGGGGCGGACGATCGACCACAGCCATCGGCACCTGGGCCGCGATGTGCTGCCACTTCTGCCAGCGATGGAACTGCGCGAGATTGTCGGCGCCCATGATCCACACGAAGCGCAGGCGGGAGGCACGCCGGCGCAGATAATCGATCGTGTCGGCAGTGTAGCGAGTGCCGATGACGGATTCGAGACAGCTGATCTCGATGCGCGGATCGGCGGCGACCTTGCGCGCCGCTTCGGCGCGTTCGGCCAGCGCATGCAGCCCGCCATTGTTCTTGAGCGGATTCCCCGGCGTGACCAGCCACCAGACACGGTCGAGCTGCAGCCGCTTCAGCGCGAACAGGCTGATCGCGCGGTGCGCCTGGTGCGGCGGATTGAACGAGCCGCCGAGCAGGCCGATGCGCATGCCGTCACTGTAGGGCGGCAGCGCCTGGCGGATCGCAAGGCGCATGGCTGTGGTGTCGGTCACGGCTGCCCCCTGCTGCTCGTGCGACTCAACCACAAGATGCGGCCGTCATGGCCGCGTCTGCCCGGTGCCGTGGATCCGGTATTTGAAGCTGGTGAGCTGCTCGACGCCGACTGGGCCGCGCGCATGGAATTTGCCCGTGGCGATGCCGATCTCGGCGCCAAAACCAAATTCGCCGCCGTCGGCGAACTGGGTCGAGGCGTTGTGCAGCACGATCGCCGAGTCGACCTCGTTGAGGAACTTGTCGGCGGCCGCATTGTCGTCGGTGACGATCGCATCGGTATGATGCGAGCCATGCGCGTGGATGTGAGCGATCGCGCCATCGACGCCGTCGACGACCCTCGCGGCGATGATGGCGTCGAGATATTCGGTGTCCCAATCCTCGTTGCTGGCCGGCTTCACCCGCACATCGGCCGCGCGCACGGCATCGTCGCCACGCACCTCGCAGCCGGCGCCGATCAGCAGGTCGACCAGCGGCTTGATCTTGTCCTGCGAGGCGCGATCGATCAGCAAGGTCTCGGCCGCGCCGCACACGCCGGTGCGGCGCATCTTGGCGTTCAGCACGATCGACTTGGCCATCTCCAGGTCGGCGGCGCCATCGACATAGACGTGGTTCACGCCTTCGAGATGCGCGAACACCGGCACGCGCGCCTCGGCCTCGACGCGCGCGACCAGGCTCTTGCCGCCACGCGGCACGATCACGTCGACACCGCCGTTCAGGCCCGACAGCAGCAGCCCGACGGCCGCGCGGTCGCGCGTCGGCACCAGCGTGATCGCGGCCTCCGGCAGGCCCGCCTCGCGCAGGCCCTCCACCAGGCATTCATGGATGGCGCGGCAGGAGCGGAACGAGTCCGAGCCGCCGCGCAGGATCACGGCATTGCCGGACTTCAGGCAGAGCACGCCGGCGTCGGCCGCGACGTTGGGGCGGCTCTCGAAGATCACGGCGATCACGCCCAGCGGCACCCGCACGCGTTCGATGGTCATGCCGTTCGGCCGCTGCCAGCTCTCGGTGACCACGCCGACCGGATCGGCGACGCCACGTACCACGGCGATGCCGTCCGCCATCGCGGCGACGCGGGCCGGGGTCAATGTCAGGCGATCAAGGAAGGACGAGGTCATGCCGGCCGCCTTGGCGTCGGCGACGTCCTCGGCATTGGCGGCGATGATGGCGTCGGCGCGGGCGCGGATCCGCCGCTCCATCGCCTCCAGCGCGCGGTTCTTCTGCTCGGCCGGCGCCAGCGACAGCACACGCGCCGCCGCACGGGCGCGCTTGGCGAGATCGTTCATCAGCTGGGGCAGATCGGCGCTGCCGTCGATAGCCTTGAGAGGCGCGGTCATGGGCGGTTCAACCTTGAATTAAGGCTCTCCAGTAGCACGGAAAGCGGCCATTTGCGAACGTCGGCGGCGGGGCTCTAGGCCGGCCCCACGCCCGCCGGGCCGATCACCAGATCGTCGCGATGGATCATCTCCGCTCGTCCCGACACGCCGAGAATGATTGCGACGTCAGGCGAGGAGCGGCCCTTGATGCGTTCGGCGTCATCGGCGTCGTAGGCGATGAGGCCGCGGCCGATCTCGTGGGTGTCGGGCCCGCGCACCACCACCGCGTCGCCGCGGGCAAACTGTCCCTCGACCTTGATCACGCCGGCCGGCAGCAGGCTCTTGCCGGCGCGCAGGGCGTTGACCGCACCGGCGTCGATCGTCAGCGTGCCCTTCGGCTCCAGCGAGCCGGCGATCCAGCGTTTTCGCGAGGTGACCGGATTGGCCGGGGTCAGGAACCAGGTGCAGCGGCCGCCATTGGCGATCGCCGCCAGCGGATGCTCGATCTTGCCGGAGGCGATCAGCATGTGGGTGCCGCCGGTGGTCGCGATCTTCGCGGCCTCGATCTTGGTCTTCATGCCGCCGCGGGACAGTTCGGATGCCGCGCTGCCGGCCATCGCCTCGATGTCGGCGGTGATGCTCTCGACCACGGGGATCAGCCGGGCGTTGGGATCCTGCGCGGGCGGCGCGGTGTAGAGGCCGTCGATGTCCGACAGCAGCACCAGCAGGTCGGCGCTGGCCATGGTGGCGACGCGGGCGGCGAGACGGTCATTGTCCCCGTAGCGGATTTCGGCGGTGGCGACCGTATCGTTCTCGTTGATGACAGGCACCGCGCGCCATTCCAGCAGTTTGGCGATCGTCGAGCGCGCGTTGAGATAGCGGCGGCGCTCCTCGGTGTCCTGCAGGGTCACCAGGATCTGGCCGGCGCCGATGCCATGGGCGCCGAGCACCTCCGACCAGATCCGCGCCAGCGCGATCTGGCCGACCGCGGCCGCCGCCTGGCTCTCCTCCAGCTTCAATGGTCCCCGCGGCAGCTTCAGCCGGCTGCGGCCGAGCGCGATCGAGCCCGACGACACCACCAGCAGCTCGCAGCCGCGGCCATGCAGCCGGGCGATGTCGGCGGCCAGCGCCGTCAGCCAGGAGGCGCGGACTTCGCCGGCCTCAGAATCGACCAGCAGCGACGAGCCGACCTTGACGACGATGCGGCGGAAATTTTCGAGACGGGGTGCCATGGTGAATTCGGTCAAGTCAGCTGCCATGGGCGGACTCTCAAGATCGAGTGGAGCTGGCGCCACGAAAGGTGGTGCGCTCCCCTCCCTTTTGCGGGGAGGGGTCGGGGGTGGGGGTCCACACGGCAAGACCGCCGCCGGGGCACCCCCCTCCCCAACCCTCCCCCACAAAGGGGGAGGGAGTGCACCGATCTCTAGGCGATCGCTTGCAAACAACCTTGAGCGAATGCCGGTCGGCAGTCCTTCAGAGGTAAGATACGAATTTGGTGCTGCGACATATGCGCCGGGCTCAGTCCGCAGCGCAAGGTTCGGTTCGAGCCTCAGCCCTGCGGTGGCACCGGGGCCGCCCACGGCTCCTCGGTCGCAGCATTCTCGACCGCGTTCTTGGCCTTGTTGGAGACCGGCGACTCCCCAACGACGTCGGCGAGCTTGCGCAGGGCTTCCTTGACGCCTTCGCCCGTGGCGCCGGAGATCAGCAGCGGCGTCTTCTTGGCGGCGCGCTTCAGCCGGTCTCTCTGCTTCTTCAGCTCGTCCGGGTCGACCGCGTCGATCTTGTTCAGCGCGACGATCTCGATCTTGTCGGTCAGCTCGCCGCCATAGGCCTCGAGCTCGTGCCGCACGGTCTTGTAGGCCTTGCCGGCGTGCTCGCAGGTGGCATCGACCAGATGCAGCAGCACACGGCAGCGCTCGACATGGCCGAGGAAACGGTCGCCGAGGCCCGCGCCCTCATGCGCGCCCTCGATCAGGCCGGGAATGTCGGCCAGCACGAACTCGCGGCCGTCGGAATTCACGACGCCGAGCTGCGGATGCAGGGTGGTGAACGGATAATCGGCGATCTTCGGCTTGGCGGCCGAGACCTTGGACAGGAAGGTCGACTTGCCGGCATTCGGCAGCCCGACCAGGCCGGCATCGGCGATCAGCTTCATGCGCAGCCAGATCCAGCGCTCCTCGCCGGGCTGGCCGGGATTGGCGTTGCGCGGCGCCCGGTTGGTCGGCGACTTGAAGTGCGCGTTGCCGAAGCCGCCATTGCCGCCCTCGGCCAGCACGAACCGTTCGCCGACCGCGGTAAAGTCGTGGATCAGCGTCTCGCGGTCCTCGTCGAAGATCTGGGTGCCGACGGGAACCTTGAGCACCACGGACTTGCCGCCGGCGCCGTGGCGGTCCTTGCCCATGCCGTTCTCGCCCTTCTGGGCCTTGAAATGCTGCTGGTAGCGGTAGTCGATCAGGGTGTTGAGTCCATCGACAGCCTCGATGATCACGTCGCCGCCGCGGCCGCCATTGCCGCCGTTCGGCCCACCGAACTCGATGAACTTCTCGCGCCGGAACGCAACGCAACCGTTGCCGCCGTCGCCGGAGCGCACATAGACCTTGGCTTCATCGAGGAATTTCATGATGCGCCCTACGTAGGCGAGGCGGGTCCCCACGGCAACCGCGGAATGGGTTTAATTCGGCCCGAAGCCTTAATTTCGAGCGGTAAAGCCGCGCTGCGCACGACTTGGACAAGCGTTGCGCAGGGGTTGCGGCAGGGCTGCGTCACGCTTTCGGCGGAAGGGCTGGAGCCACCGCGGTCGGGCTGATAAGGCAGCCTCGTCATGAGCGTGTTGTCCCGAATCTCCACCGCCAACGACGAGCGCTCGGCGCGGCTCGCCGGCATCGGCCTGATGCTGCTGTCGATCGCGATGTTCTCGTTCGGCGATGCCTTGGGCAAGTTCCTGGTCTCGACCTATGCCGTCGGCCAGCTGCTGTGGCTGCGCGCCTGTGCGGCGCTGCTGCTGCTCGCGCCGTTCATCTGGCGCAACCGCGCCGCGTTCCTGCAGCTCGAGCGTCCCTGGCTGCAGCTGGTGCGCGTGATCCTGTCGACGTTGGAGGTCGCGGCGTTCTTTCTCGCGACCGTCTATCTGCCGCTCGCCGACGTCATCACCTACTATCTCGCCGGCCCCATCTTCGTCACCGCGCTGTCTGCGCTGGTGCTGCGCGAGCATGTCGGCTGGCGGCGCTGGACCGCGATCCTGATCGGCTTCTGCGGCGTGCTGATCGCGCTGCGGCCCTCGGCGCAGACCTTCAGCCTGCCGGCCTTGATCGCGCTAGGCGGCAGTCTGTCGTTCGCGGTGCTGATGCTGATCACGCGTTCGCTGCGCTCGACGCCCGACATCGTGATGGCGTCGTCGCAGTTCGTCGGCACCTTCCTGCTCGGCGCCGCGATGTCCTCGTTCGGCTGGGTGACGCCGACACCCGGCAGCCTGGTGCAGTTCGCCGCCGCCGGTCTCATCTCGGTGACCGCTCTCTTCTGCGTCAACCGCTCGCTGAAGCTGGCCCCGGCTTCGGTCGTCGTGCCTTATCAGTACACGATGATCGTCTGGGCCGTGCTGTTCGGCTTCGTCGTGTTCGGCGATGTGCCGCACCCGGCGACCATCATCGGCGCCATTATCATCATCGGCGCGGGGCTGTACATCTACTTGCGCGAACGCAGCCTGGGGCAGGGACAGGGTGCGGTGAATCCCCCGGTGTAGCGGCGTTCACCGCCGTCGTCCCGGCCTCGAGCCGGGACCCAGACTCCGTGCGGCCTGTGGTGGAGAAGGCTGTGGCTCCAGCGTGATCCCACCACCGATTTCGGTGGCTATGGGTCCCGGCTCGAGGCCGGGACGACACGAGTGATGGAGCGGTCGCCTCGGCTAAATCCGCCGCCCCGCATTGGCCCAGGCCTTCAGCGACGACCAGACCCCCCGGGTCAGGCGGAAGGCGTCGACCGGGGCGGAGGAGCCGATCACCTCGAAGCGGTGCAGCTCGACGCCGGTCCATTGGAAGCCGCACTTTTCGAGGATGTTGCGCGAGGCTGGGTTGCTGACGCGGGCGTGCCCGATCAGCACATTGTCCTCGCTCGTCTCGAAGAAATGGTCGATCGCGGCGCGCGCGGCTTCGGTGCCGAAGCCGCGGCCCCGATGCGCAACGCCCAGCCAGTAGCCGAGCTCGGCGCGGCCTGTTGCTGGTCGATTGATCCCGACCATCCCGATCGGCGTGTCGAGGTGCTCGATCAGGAAGGCGGTCTCACCCGTCTGCTCCAGCCCGCGAACGAAGCGAGCGGCATCGACCTCCGAATAGGGATGCGGCAGGCGGCGGGTATTCTCGGCGATAAAACGGTCGTCGGCGAGCCGGGCGATGGCTGTCACGTCCGCGAGCACCGGCGCCCGCAGCGTCAGCCGGGGGGTCTCGAGGACGCAAGGTCTCGCCTCGCGCAAGGTGGGGGTGGTGATGTCCTGCAGCATGTCGGGCTCCATCGACGCTTCGGGATCAGTTTCGGATCAGCGAAAATGAAAAGGGGAGGCCGGTTGTCCCGCCTCCCCTGGAGCCATCTGGCGCTCCGCCGGTTCATCAGGACCCGGCGGACGCGTATCGTTCCACCGTATTCTATTCAGCAGCCTCGGCGGCTACCGGACGCACCGAAATGAACGTGCGGTTGGCGCGGACATGGAATTCGACGACGCCGTCGATTTTCGCGAAGATCGTGTGATCCGTGCCCATGCCGACGTTGAGGCCGGGATGCCAGGTCGTGCCGCGCTGACGCGCAATGATGTTGCCGGGAATCACGCGCTCGCCGCCGAACGCCTTGATGCCGAGGCGCTTGCCCTTGGAGTCGCGTCCGTTGCGGGATGAACCGCCTGCCTTTTTGTGAGCCATCGCTCGTCTCCGATCTCTTGCGATCACCTTTAGCGCGATTCCGCTAAGGGATCATTCACATTTGCAACCTGCGCGGACAAAAAATCCACGCGCGATGAGGATCAAGCCGGTGCGGCGCGCGAGACGCGCGCCGGCACGCTTACTCCGCGGCGTCGGCCGCCGGGGCTTCCGCCTTGGCCTTCTTCGGGCGTGGGCCCTTGGTCGGCTTGGCGTTGTCGGTCAGGATCTCCGAGACGCGGATCAGGGTCAGCTCGTCACGGTAGCCGCGCTTGCGGCGGGAATTCTTGCGGCGACGCTTCTTGAACGCGATGACCTTGGGGCCGCGCTTATGGTCCAGCACCTCGACGGCCACGGACGCGCCGGCCACCGCAGGGATGCCCAGCACCGGCGTATCGCCGCCGACCACCAGCACCTCGTTCAGCTGCACGATCGTCCCGGGCTCACCGTCGATCTTGCCAATCTCGAGCACATCATCCGGGGCGACGCGGTATTGCTTGCCGCCGGTTTTGATGACTGCGAACATCGTTCTCATCCTTCGTGTTCGATCCCGGCCTCAGAGCGCGATGGCCCCGGGTCGGCTTCTTGTTCAGTCGTTATGGTTCATGGAGTCCGGCCCGATCGGGGCCGGCAGTTACGCCCGAGGCTTTGACGCCTCCGAAAAGAGCGCAACGACAAACGGCGCAGGAACGCCCGCGCCGGTCGATCGGGCGCTTATAGCGGGGTGAGCCGGCGAGTCAAGGTGAATGAACGGTTGCCGGCCGGACGGATGCCCGGCCCCCCCGGCCGCTATTCGCTCGACCCGGCGCACCGGACCCGCAACCAACTGTTCCCTCCGCCGTTGTTCGAGCCCAACGTACAACAGGGCAGGATCACATGGCCGACGACGTCATGACCACCACGGGCATCGCCCGCCACGGCGCCGCGCGGCTGCCGTCGGTCGAGATCGACAGCTTCAACATCGAGCTCAAGGACGAGGACGGCTTCCTCGGCGACCGCGCCTCCAAGGGCGCCTTCCGCAAGATCCTGGAGCGCTGGCGCAAGCCGTTGCGCAAGTCCGGCAAGGACCCGTTCGGCGACGAGGACAGCGAGACCATCAGCAAGAAGACGCTGGACGCGATCCTGGTCGGCGACGACACCGAGGCCTCGGCCGTGGTGCATTCGGCGATCGAGGAGTTCGCCCAGGAGCTTGCCCATGTCACCCGCCGCTTCCTGCGCACCAAGGCCTGGGCCAAGACCGAATGCATCGTGGTCGGCGGCGGTTTTCGCGACTCTCGCCTGGGCGAGCTGGCGATCGCGCGCACCGAGATCATCCTCAAGGACGAGGGCTTTGGCGTCGAGCTGGAGCCGATCCGCTATCATCCCGACGATGCCGGCCTGATCGGCGCATTGCATCTGGCGCCGTCGTGGATCTTCGAGGCCCATGACAGCATCCTCGCCGTCGACATCGGCGGCACCAACATCCGCTGCGGCGTCGTCGAGACCGCCTGGAAGAAGTCGCCGGATCTGTCGAAAGCGTCGGTGTGGAAGTCCGATCTCTGGCGCCATGCCGATGACGAGCCCACGCGGGAAGGTGCGGTCAAGCGGCTCGCCAAGATGCTGAAGGGGCTGATCGAGGAGGCTGACACCGAGGGCCTCAAGCTTGCGCCTTTCATCGGCATCGCCTGTCCCGGCGTCATCAACGAGGACGGCTCGATCGAAAAGGGCGCGCAGAACCTGCCGGGCAATTGGGAGAGCAGCAAGTTCAACCTGCCGGCCAGCCTGGTCGAGGCGATCCCGATGATCGGCGACCACGACACCGCGGTGCTGATGCACAATGACGGCGTCGTGCAGGGGCTCTCCGAGGTGCCGTTCATGCAGGAGTTCGAGCGCTGGGGCGTGCTGACCATCGGCACCGGCCTGGGCAATGCCCGCTTCACCAACCGCCGCAAGGAGAACGGCCGCAAGGACAAGGACGACAAGGCCAAGGAGGACAAGGCCGACGACAAGAAGGCGGCCAAGAAGAAGAAGGATTGAGCATTGACGCGGCCGCACCGTGTCTGCCAGGGCCTGACGGGAGGGCAATGTTGCGCTGCAGCAGGGGTGTCTCCCCGCGCCAGGACGTGCGGAAAACCGCCGTACAACCAGTCGGATGGGATGGAACCCGGTAACCTTGACTGGTTAGGTTAAGGAACGGTTCGCATTGCGATGCACGCGCAGATGGCCCAGGGTCGCCGGTGTCGCTCAGGCCGGCCGGATTGACCCCCGTCTCTTCCGTCGGTTTCCCCAAGATGTAGCGACACGGGACCGCCGGTATGTGTCAGCGTACGGCGGTCCCACCTTTGTCCCTGACCTCCCGTCGCCGGCCGCCGCGCCGACCGCAGGCAGAAATCGCCATCGATATCACGCAGATCTATTTACAAACCGACTAGTCGGTTTATAAATCAATGTCCCAAATGCGGTGGGATTTTGACGGCGCAATCTCGCGCCGGATGGAGTGTGAGGACATGATGATCGGACGCGCGAGATACGGGATGGCCGCCATGGCGCTGGCGGCGCTGGGCTGCGGCGGGGCGGAGGCGGCGGACCTGGCGGCGACTTCCTACAAGGCGCCGGCCTATGCGGCCGCACCGGCGCCGTTCTCCTGGACCGGCTTCTATGCCGGCGCCAATGTCGGCGGCGCCTTCACCGGAAACGACTCCTTCACGAACGCCGCCGGCGGCAATGGCGGCAAGCTGTCCGGCGTGATCGGCGGCGGGCAGGCCGGCTACAACTACCAGATCTCGCCGATGTTCGTGGTCGGCATCGAGAACGATCTCGAATTCACCGGCCTCTCGCGCAAGGGCGACGTCGTCAATCCGGCCGTCAGCATGCCCTGGCTCACCTCCGGCCGCGCACGCGCCGGCATCGCGGTGCTCGACCAGCGCCTGTGGCTGTATGGTACGGCGGGTCTTGCGGCGGGCGAGTTGAAGGACGGGCCGATCCACAAGATGAAGATGGGCTGGACCGCGGGCGCTGGCGCCGAATGGGCGTTCCAGCCGAAATGGTCGGCGAAGCTCGAATATCTCTACACAGATCTCAAGCACGACGACCTGCCGGACTGGCGGGCGGCCAAGATCCACTCCGTGCGGGTCGGCTTGAACTACCATTTCGACCTGTTCCGCTGACGGGCGCTGCGCAGACCATCGGGTTCGACGGCCCGCGTCAGTCTGGGGCCGTCGGAGCGCGGGGCGAGCGGTGCAGCCGTTCAGCCGCCGCGTGCGGTCCGCTTCCCCGAGCGGACCGCAATGGCGCGCCTGCGCGAGCCCCCGGAAAATTTCGACCGGCTGCCTTGTCACTCCCCGCATCGTGCCCTAGAACGGCGCCCGACCCGGGGGCTCGCCCCTGATTTGCGCCTGGAGAGGTGGCAGAGTGGTTGAATGCACCGCACTCGAAATGCGGCATAGGTGCAAGCCTATCGGGGGTTCGAATCCCTCCCTCTCCGCCAGCAAAACGTTCGCAGATGTCCGTTGCAGTCTTCCGGCTGGCGTTCGAGCGCCTATAACGCCAGAAGCTTCGGGACGGCGTGTCGGCGTCAACTCATCCGGATCCACGCGCCCTTGGCGGCCGATGATCTGACGGCTGCATCGATGAACTTCACGCCGGCCAGGCCGTCCTCGATGGTCGGGAAGAGCACGTCGCGATCCGGCTTCTCGCCGACCCTGGCCGCGCGGATGGCGTGGGCGGCCTCGGCGTAGATGGTGGCAAAGCCTTCGAGATAGCCCTCGGGGTGGCCGGAGGGGATGCGGGTGACGCGCGCGGCCGCGCCGAGCGTGCCCGCCCCGCCGCGGGTCAGGAGCTGCTTGGGCCGTCCGTAAGGCGTGAACCAGAGCTGGTTCGGATTCTCCTGCGCCCATTCGAGGCCGCCCTTGCTGCCGGAGACGCGCAAGGTCAGGCCGTTCTCATGACCGACCGCCACCTGGCTCGCCCACAGCATGCCCCTCGCGCCGCCTTTCCATCTGAGGAGGATCTGGACGTCGTCGTCGAGACGACGCCCCGGGACGAAGGTCGACAGCTGCGCGAGCAGCTCATCGAGCTCGAGCCCGCTGACGAAGCAGGCGAGGTTGTAGGCGTGCGTCCCGATGTCGCCGATGCAGCCGCCCGGGCCGGAGCGGGCGGGGTCGGTGCGCCACGCCGCCTGCTTGTGATCGCTCTGCTCCAGCCGCTCGGTCAGCCAGTCCTGGAGATATTCGGCGTGCACCAGCCTGATGTCGCCGAGCTCGCCGCTCGCGACCATCGCCCGCGCCTGCCGCACCATCGGATAGCCGGTGTAGTTGTGCGTCACCACGAACACCTTGCCCGTCGATCGGACCAGGGCCACCAGCTCTTCGGCCTCGGCCAAGGTCGTCGTCAGCGGCTTGTCGCAGATCACATGGATGCCGGCCTGAAGGAAGGCTTTCGCGACCGGGGCGTGCACGTGGTTCGGCGTGACGATCGCGACCGCCTCGATGCCGTCAGTGCGCGCCGCTTCGGCCCTGGCCATCTCTTCGAACGAGCCATAGGCGCGATCGTCGGCAAGCCCGATCTCCTTGGCCGAGGCCTTGGCGCGGGTGGAATCGGACGCGAGCGCGCCGGCCACCAGCTCGAACTGGTCGTCGATGCGTGCGGCGATGCGGTGGACGGCGCCGATGAAGGCCCCTTGTCCGCCGCCGACCATTCCCAGCCGGATGCGCGCATGGCGACCGGCTTCGTGGCTTGCGTCGATGGCCATCTGTTCCTCCCTCAGGACAGGCCCAGCATCTTGCGGTTCGCCACGTCGTCCGCGCCGGAGCCGGCGAAATCATCAAAGGCCTTCTCTGTGACCTCGATGATATGGCTCCTGATGAACTCGGCGCCCTCGCGCGCACCCTGTTCGGGATGCTTGATGGCGCACTCCCATTCCAGCACGGCCCAGCTGCCATAGCCGTATTGCGTCAGCTTCGAGAAGATCGCGCCGAAATCGACCTGGCCGTCCCCGAGCGAGCGGAAGCGGCCGGCCCGATCGGCCCAGCTCTGGAATCCGCCATAGACGCCCTGGCGCCCGGTCGGATTGAACTCGGCGTCCTTGACGTGAAACGCCTTGATGCGCTCGTGATAGATATCGATGTAGGCGAGATAATCGAGCTGCTGCAGAACGAAGTGCGAGGGATCGTACAGCAGATTGGCGCGCTTGTGATTGCCCACCCGCTGCAGGAACATCTCGTAGGAGACGCCGTCGTGCAGGTCCTCGCCAGGATGGATCTCATAGGCGAGATCGACCCCATGTTCCTCCGCATGGTCGAGGATGGGGCGCCAGCGCCGCGCGAGTTCGTCGAACGCAGCTTCGACGAGTCCAGGTGGACGCTGCGGCCATGGATAGATGTAGGGCCACGCCAAGGCGCCGGAAAACGTCGCATGCGCGGTGAGCCCGAGCCGCCGTGAAGCCTGGATCGCCCGCTTGACCTGATCTATGGCCCAATCGGTCCGCGCTTGCGGATTGCCGCGAACCTCGGGCGCCGCGAACCCGTCGAAGGCCGCATCATAGGCCGGGTGAACGGCAACGAGCTGGCCTTGGAGATGCGTCGAGAGCTCGGTGATCGCCAATCCGTGGCGCGCCGCAATGCCCTTCACCTCGTCGGCATAGTCCTGCGACTCGGACGCCCTATGGAGGTCGAAGAGCCGGCCGTCCCAACTGGGGATCTGAACCCCCTCATAGCCGAGCGAGGCCGCCCATCCGCAAATCGAATCCAGCGAATTGAAAGGCGCAGTATCTCCGGCGAACTGGGCGAGAAAGATGGCGGGACCCTTGATCTGCTTCATCGCATGCTCCCTTCTCCCCGTGGATGCGCCCGTGCACGCTCTCCGATAGTGCCATCGCACCGGCGCATCCGCCACGCTGGAACCACTCTGCGTTTCACCACCAGTCTCAATTTGCTGCGTCGGACGCTCGCGCTGCGCGCACTGCAATCCCGGCCGTAACGCCGGTCCTCGGCATCCCCCCGCCAGGCTTTTCAAGGCGCGAGGCCCGTGAGATACAGTCGATGAGTGCTGTCTGCGAATGTCCCCGGTTGCTCCATCTGCCAATGACGAGCCAAGTCGATTGCGGTCCTCCAACGGCTCACCAGCACCATGAATGACGCCTGCGATGTCACTGGCCTGGGACGCACGACGCTTTGCGCATTGATGAGAACGAGGGATCACACGACGTCGGTCGTCGGCGTCTGTGGTGGGTGCTCGTGTCCACGGCGCAATCCTGCCGCGCCTTCTTTGGAGCCTGACCGGTGAGCCAGACATTCGATCGTCCCGCCGCTGATCCTGTCGCCCTCGACAGGCTCAAGGCCCGCATCCAGGCGTTGCGCGCGAAAACCATCGCCAATGGCTGCACCGAGGACGAGGCGCTGTCCGCGGCCGCCAAGGTCGCTGAACTGCTCGATCGCCACGACCTGTCGCTGTCCGACCTCGAGCTGCGGGCGTCGGCGTGCGAGCGCAAGGTCTACGAAACCCATCGCAAGAAGCGCATTCCGCTGGACGACTGCATCGGCGCGATCGCGCATTTCTGCGATTGCCGGGTCTGGCGCGAGAAGAACCCGGCCGGCGAAGCGAGCTACGTGTTCTTCGGTCTCCCGGCGGATGTCGAGGTTGCGCATTATCTGGCGGAATTGATCGACAACGCCGTGCGCGCCGAGCTCGGCCGCTACAAGACCTCGGCCGAGTACCGCCGGTTCCGGCATCAGGACCGGCATCTCGCCAATGCCTCCTTCGCCCTCGGCATGGTGGTGTCGATCGCCGACCGCCTCGTGGCAATGAAGGCGAGCCGCGATCAGGCCAACGAAACCACCGGCCGCGGCTTGGTCGTGCTCAAGACCTCGGTGGTCGATGCCGAGTTCGACAAGCTCGATCTGAAGCTGCGGTCGGCGCGAAGCACGAGCCGGATGGTGTCGACGGCCGCCTATGAGGCCGGAGGTGCCGCCGGCACCACGCTCGCGATCAGTCCGGGCGTGAGCGGCGCCCCGCAACGGAATCGACCGAACGGGAACTGAACTCAGTCCCCAACGGTCGTTGCCTTCTCGCTGTTGCGGGCTTGCCCTCAGCTCTTCGCGCCCGGCCCCTTCAACGCATTCCAGGCCGCCTGATTGGCCTGATCGAACGCCTTGCGGGATTCGCTCAGGGCGGCACTGAGCACCGACCAGGACTCGCTGCCCGTCTGTTTCAGCTTCTCGAGATGGGCGCCGGCCGCCGACGCGTCGGATTTGAGCTGCTTCAGCACGGCGTCGAGGTCGGTGGTGCCGGCCGTCGTCACCTTGGTCGCGGCCTCGCGAAACCTGTCGGCCGACTCGCGCCAAGCCTTGGCCTGGGCGGCGGCAATGTCCTTGAAGGTCGCCTGCTGCTGCGCGGCCTGCCTGCCGGCCGCTTCGAAATAGGCACTCATCTGCGCCTCGAATCCGGCCCAGTGCGCGTCCAGTTCCGTCTTCGCGCTGGCCAGCGCGGCTTCGCCGGCCTCGGCTTGCGTCTTGAGCAGGGCCTCGAGATCGCTGCGGCGCTTCTTCAGGTCCGCCATGATCTCGCCGGTCGTCACTTTGGATGCTGCTTCGGCCTCGGCTGCCTTGACGCCGAGCGACTCCAGCGCTGCATCCATCTCATGGAGGCGCTCCCTGGCCCAGTTCAAGTAAACCTGCATCGTGCTCTGTGCCGCCATGTCTTGCTCTCCTTTGATCGCATCCTGCGACAAGCCATATAGAAACGATGGCGTTTAGTTTTGACGTGCATCAAGGGCTTGGGGTGGCGGTCTTCACGTTCGCGTGCAGGGCGGCGGGGACACCGCATGGCGGACCGCGCTGGCCGGTGCTAGTCATATCCTTCGAATACGATCGCAAGGGGCGCGTCGAGATGACCGGTGACGAATTTCGCAGCCTCGCTCTGTCGTTCGCCGGAGCGACCGAGGCGCCTCACTTCGATCGCACCGCGTTCAAGCTGCACCGGACCTTCGCGACCCTCGCCGCTGATGGCGCATCCGCCAATGTCCTGCTCTCGCCCGACGAGCAGGAGCACCATGCCGGCCTGCAGCCCGGCGTGTTTCGCCGGGTCCCCAACAAATGGGGTGATCAGGGCTGGACCACCGTGTCGCTCGCCGACGTCGATGCCGCTCGCCTGCGCAGCGTGCTCGAGAGCGCGTGGCGCGCCGCGCATCGTCCGCAGCGTTCACGCGGCCGCAGCAGGCGCTGAGCCGACCCCGGCGAAACAATCGCCGGCGGCGACAAGAACTCTCACACCCTTCGCCCGACCATCAGCAGGATGCCGCCGATCTGCGGCAGGAGCGCCAGCAGGATCAGGCGGAGCATGACGAAGTCGTCGGCGGAGGGCTTCACCACGCCGCGCGACACCCACGCCACCAGCTTGATCGCGGCCTCGGTCTGCGGATCGGCGGTCTGGCTGACCGTGGACATCGCCGCGTCCAGCGCCAGCCGGCGCTCGGCAACGGCGGCCTCGCGCTCGCGGCAGAACTTGCCGACGCCGCCCTTGCACTCGCGGTCGCGCGCGGTCATGGCGTCGGCGAGCGCGGTCTGCGCCGCCTGCACCGCGGGCGTCACGCGCGAGGCGCGCGCCAAGGTGACGTCGCTGATGTTGGTGGAGGCGAAGCCGATGCCGGCGGTGACCGCGAACACGAAGGTCATCAGCCACACCGCCCAGCCGGTCAGTGCCGAGGCGCGGTGGCGCGCCTGCCACAGCCGCGCGGCGCAGGTCGGCATCACCAGCGCGACGAGGTCGGCGGTGACGCCGACAGCCAGGAACATATAGCCCGCGGTGCTGTTCGAGCCGAGCGAATGGGCGAACCAGCCGTTCATGGCCATGCCGACCGCGGCCAGCGCCAGTGCGGCCAGTTGCAGCAGGACCGACGAGGCGGTGATGCCAGCGCGCGCGGGCTTCGTCGGCGTGATCGGCGCGGCGGCCGGCACGACCTCGCCCTCGGTCGCGGCCGGCGCATCGCGCGGCGGTATCGTGGCCGGCGGCGCTGCGGCCGGGATCGCCGCGGCGGCCGCGCTGGCAGCCGCCCCCGTGCGCGACGCCTCGGCAACGGCCGGCGCTTTCGCCGGCTCGTTCACGTAGTCCAGGAAGTCCGGCATGATCAGCGTCTCGGACGCGAGCATCTCGTCGTCGAGCGCCGCCATCTTGGCTTTCTCGGCCTTGTCGGCTCGGGGCCGCGGGCGTGGCTTGACGACCTTGGCGCGCTTCGGACGCGGCTTGGCCGTCTTCGGCTCTCGCCAGGGAATGATGGATGCGACTACGGACTCATCAGCCATCGGGGCTGCTCCAATCGGTGGTGATGGGCGCGACGCTGCGTTTGCACGCAGCGCTGACCGCGCCGGCATCGGGTGCACGTCTGATGGGGAATCGGGCAGCGGCCCGCCTCGAAGCGGGCCTTCGTTCTTGCGGCCGGGCTGGCGTCGCGCGAAGAAATCGTTGGCGTCTCCCGCGCCCTGGTCCGCCGATGATGCGGAGGGCTTGCGGTCACAAGCGCCACGTAATGAGGCGGCGCCCGGAAGGTTCTGGTCCGCGCGGGGCCGGGCCGGTCAGCCGTGCGCCCAACACCCATGTTCTAAACCAATGGTTAACACGGATTCGCCGGTTTCGAAACCGCGCCGCGCGTGTAGCGGCAGTGGCAGTGGTGAACGATGGCGACCTGCGTCTTTGGAGTCACAACCGCCGCGTGAGCGGCGTTGGGAGATCAGGCTGACGCGCAAGTCGCCGAGCAGGACGTGCGATAGTCGAACGTCGCTCGTCGAAGCGAGACCGATCGCGGCGTGCCAGGGCGAGGAGGACTGACTAGCGCGGTACCAGCATCGGCGTGCTGCTGCTTACCGAGAAGCGCCGATTGGCGGTGGTCAGCACCAGCACCAGGCCGGGAATGTCGAAGCTCACCGCGACGCCATCCACATCCTTGAAGTGCGGCAACGGGATTTGCCGAACCGTATCGCCCCGGCTGATCTGGTACAGGCCGTCATGCCCCATCGCGAGCAGATCTTCGCCCGTCTGCTGCAACCCGAAGAAGGCTGTCGTGGTCGTCCACATGCTCCCGTCCGGTCCGCCGGGAGTCGTGGCGGGACGCGCCTGGATCTCGTGGGTGTAGAGCGGGCGGACGGCGTTGTCGCACACTTCCACCATGCGCCCATGCGAACTCATGTGGATCAAGCCGATCGCGACGGCGATGCAGTCCGGTCTCCATGGAATGATCGCTATGCCGTTGACCGGATCGCACGCCGGATTCAGGTTGCCGCCGCACAGGTCGCCGTCGACATCCTCGATCTCGGATAGGATGCCGGTCAGCCGATCGATCCGCTTCAGCCCGCCGCCCCACTCGCCCACGCTATAACCGACGAAGATGTGTTTCGAGGTGGCGAGGACGGCGCCGACCGGCCAGGCCTTCAACGGCGTCGTTGGCCCTGATTCGGGCCGATACAGATAGGTGAGCGGAAACGGGAATGGTGCCTTGGGCTGCTGCCGGTCTAACGGCTGCGATGGATCGAACATGTGAGAGGACGTGACGGAGGACGGCCAGCTCAGCGCCGTCTCGGTCTGGACGCCGCCCGCTAGATTGATCATCCGCTTTACCGTCACCAGCGTGGTCGTATCGCCGGTGGCAATTGCGGTGACGAAGTTCTCGCCGTGCGTTACGATCTCACCGGTCGTTTCCCAATCGTTGCCTCGCCATCCGCGCAAAGTCCATCGCGCGTTCGGTGTCCATTGCGTGCAGGAGTCTCTTGGGCAGGTCACGATCGCCGCATGTCCGTGCTGTACGAACAGCTCGATCACGCGGTCCGGCGTCGCCACGTCGATCCCTTCACCGGCTTCCGTCATGCTCCAGAGCTGCCCGTCACTGCTGAGCAGCCACAGCCGGTCCTCGGCAAAGACAGCCCGCAGGATGCGCGAGTCCAGAACGGTGCCGCCACCGTACTTGAAGTCGCCGGCAGATGCGGACTGCGTTGGCACGGCGGCAACGGCGAGCAGCGCAAGAAGTGCCGCGGTGACAGCGGCAAGCCGGGCGATGATGACGATCAAGGCGCGACACCTCGGGTGTTCGGGTCTACGTGCGCCGATCGATACGATCAATTCACGGCGGTGAAAAGCCGCGAGGCCATGCTGCAAACCCGGCGGGGCCACATCGGTGCGGCGTACGCCAAGCCGTCCGCCGTTTTCATGGCTCGGCATCGATGCTAAGCGTCACCTCATGTCCTGTCCCTGCGGATCACAGCTTCCCTTCGACCGCTGTTGCGGTCCCTATCTGCTTGGCGACGCGATGCCGCCCACCGCCGAGGCGCTGATGCGCTCGCGCTACACGGCCTATACGCGCGGCGACATCGGCTACATCGAAGCGACGCTCGCGTCCGACAGGCGTGCTGCGTTCGACCCTGTCGCGGCGAAGAATTGGGCGACGCGCGCGACCTGGCTCGGCCTGCGCATCGTCTCGTCGGTCCGCGGCCAGCCCGGCGACGCCGATGGCGTCGTCAGCTTCATCGCCAGCTATCGCGAAGACGGCAAGATCATCGAGCACCACGAGGTCTCACAGTTTCGCCGCGACGACGACGGCGCCTGGCGCTTCGTCGAGGGTGACGCGCGCGCCGCCGTCACGGAGCCGAAGCGGGCGGCTGCCACCGCGAAGGTCGGCCGCAATGATCCATGCCCGTGCGGTAGCGGCAAGAAATACAAGTTCTGCTGCGGGCGGTGAGCGCGGCGGCATGTCTCGATCGCGGTGCATCGCTGTGTTGATAGGAGGGGGAAGCCGCGACTGCGGACTCGTCAAGTGCTTCCGTGCCCACGCGCAGGCCGGCGCGCCGGCGCTCCAGCCGCTGGCGCCGGCGCCAATCTCGCGACGACGGTCCCGCGTCGCCGGTCTTCCCGCGCCCGCTTAGTTGCGAGCGCGAATGAGAAGCAAAGATCGGACGCATGCGGCGCGAACGATCGCGCGGGCCTCATTGTGGCCGGCGGATGTCTGCTCGTTTCCGTCGCGCGTCAGAGCAGGGGCGTCACGATGCCAACAGAGCGGAGGACTTCTCTGCCACCGCCTTGACTCCGCCCAACCGGGCTGGCCTAGAAGGACGTAGTTCCTAGCGGGGGTGGTATCAGGTGGCGGAGTTGGACGAGGCGGTCCGGCAGGACGAACGCGAGCGGCCGCAGGTTGCCGCAACCCTGTCGCCGGCAACGAAGGCGCTGTCGCCGCGCAAGGCGGCCATCCTCGACCATGCCAACCATTTCGCCGATGCGCGCGCCGACTGGCGCGACAAGGCGGCGTTCTTTCACGGCGAGGATGCGTGCTATCTGCGCTTCCTGATTCCGCCGGGCAGCCGCGTGCTGGAGATCGGCTGCGGCCTCGGCGATACGCTGGCCTCGCTCGCGCCGTCCTACGGCGTCGGCATCGACTTCAGCGAAAAGCAGATCGCGATCGCTCGCAGCCGGCATCCCGAGCTGACCTTCATTCTGGGCGACGCGGAGGATCCGGCCACGCTCGCCGCCGCCACCGGCCCGTTCGATGTCATACTGGTGCTCGACACCATCGGCTCGCTCGACGACTGCCAGCAGTTCATCGCGCAGTTGCACCCGTTGTGCACGCGCGAGACGCGACTCGTCATCGGCTACTTCTCGCACCTCTGGTATCCGCTGCTGAAGGCTGCGGAAGCACTGGGCCTGCGGATGCCGCAGCCGGAGCAGAACGTGCTGTCGCCGGCCGACCTGCGCAGCCTGGCGCACCTCGCCGATTTCGATCCCGTCAAATCGGAGCAGCGCGTGCTGTCGCCGCTGCGGCTCTACGGCCTGGGCCGCTTCGCCAACCGCTTCCTCAGCGTGCTGCCGGGCCTGCGCGCGCTGTCGCTGCGGCACTATCTGGTGTCGCGCTCGATGCGCTGCGTGAGCGACGACGTCCGATCGGCGACGGTGGTGATCCCGGCGCGCAACGAGCGCGGCAACATCGAGCCGGCGGTCCGGCGCATCGCCACGTTCTGCAACGACATCGAGATCATCTTCATCGAGGGCCACAGCCAGGACGGCACCTATGAGGAGATGGAGCGGGTGCGCGCGGCGTTCCCCGATCACGACATCAAGCTGATGCGCCAGCCCGGCAAGGGCAAGGCCGACGCGGTGTTCACCGCGTTCGACGCCGCGCGCGGCGACGTGCTGATGATCCTCGATGCCGACCTCACCATGCCGCCGGAGCAATTGCCGAAATTCTTCGAGGCGCTGCGTTCCGGCAAGGGCGAGTTCATCAACGGCTCGCGCCTGGTCTATCCGATGGACGAGGGCGCGATGCGCTTCCTCAACCTCATCGCCAACAAGACCTTCTCCTACCTGTTCTCGTGGCTCCTGAATCAGCGCTACACCGATACGCTCTGCGGCACCAAGGTGCTCCGCCGCAGCGACTATGTCAGGCTCAAGGCCGGCAAGGCCTATTTCGGCGATTTCGATCCGTTCGGCGATTTCGACCTGATCTTCGGCGCCTCGAAGCTGAACCTGAAATCGATCGACCTGCCGATCCGCTACGCCGCGCGCAGCTATGGCGAAACCCAGATCTCCCGCTTTCGCCACGGCTGGATGCTGCTGAAGATGGTCGTGTTCGCGTTCTTCAAGATCAAGGCGATCTGAGGATGGCGTGCGCGCGCGGACCACGCCTGCGAGGTGGCGCCGATGCGCTTCATTGGAGTTCCCGCCGGAGCTGCTTGTGATCCGCGGTGACGGCCCTTCCCAAGATGCCGGCCAGAACTGTGCGACAAAGGACATGCCGCGCCGCGAAGCGCTCGACCGCCTCACCCCGTTCGGCTGGCGCGGCGGCGTTGCGATCGCGCTGCTGCTCTCGCTCGTGTCGTTCCTGACCGCCGGCTATTTCACCGTCTATTGGCGCAATGCCGACATGGACTTCATGGTGATCTACAACGCGCTCGCCATGAACGACGGCGGCGCGCAGGTGTTCTTCGACCACCCGGCCTATCTCACCATCCTCTCGGTCGAGACCTGGTTCGCGCTGCTGCACCGGCTCGGCCTGCTCGACGCCTGGACGTTGTCGGCGATCCCCGCCGACCGCGCCGCTTTCGACGCGGCGATGACCAGCGCCGTCCATGCCGGACGCGTCGCCGCGCTGCTGACGGCCGCCGGCATCATCCTCGCCTTTGCCTGGGCCGCGCGCCGGCTGGTGTCCGATTGGCGCATCGCCATGCTCGCCGTCACCGCCTTCGCCTTCTCCGGCGGCGTGCAGATGCATCTGCGCATCCTGCGCAGCGAGATGATCGCGGCGTCGTTCTGCATCCTCGCGCTGATGATCCTGATCGCTGTGGCGCGCCGCGCCAGCCTGGCGCGGCCGCTCGCCGTCGGACTCGCCGCGCTGCTCTGCATGCTCGGCCTGGAGAACAAGGTGCATGCGATCCTGCTGATCGCCGCCATTCCTGTGCTGGTGTTGCCGTTCGGGACGGCGGCGAGCGCAAGCGTGGCGTTCTGGCAAAGCTCGCGCGCGTGGGCGGCCGTCATGGTTGCAGCCGTGGCGGCAATCGTCGCCGCGATCGCCGCCTGGCCGCTGATCGCCGCCGGCTTCGATCCTGTCAATGCAACGGCTGCCGGGCTCAAGCCGATACTGTTCGGCCGCTTCGGTATCTATCAGTTCGCGCTGCTCGGCGTGGTCGCGGCCTGCATGGTCGGCTTCGCGTGGCGGTGGCGGGTGAGCGCGGCCGAGACTGTCGCGGCACTGCTGGCGGCGGTGGCCGGCACAAGCCTCGGCGTGCTGGCACTGAAGCTGAGCTACGACATCAACGATGTCGTGGTCGTGCTCAATCCTCTCGAGAAGATGATCACCTATGTCGACGCGCCCGAGGCCGCCGGC
The DNA here is from genome assembly GCF_051168175.1 of Bradyrhizobium sp. HKCCYLRH2047. NCBI lineage: Bacteria > Pseudomonadati > Pseudomonadota > Alphaproteobacteria > Hyphomicrobiales > Nitrobacteraceae > Bradyrhizobium > Bradyrhizobium sp. HKCCYLRH2047. The sequence continues at coordinate 52,532 of NZ_JBNPUM010000001.1, read as the reverse complement.
AGCCTCGCCGGGGCAGTCGGCCTGCTGCTATCGGGGGTGCTGGGGGTCATCCGGCGCTACACCTTCGTGCTGCAATCGTCGGCCCGCCCCGCGGTGTTCCTGACCTGGCTGGTCATCCCCGGCATCGTCATCGCCTGGCGCCGCGGTGAGCGGCAGGCGGCCATCCAGGCCGTCCTCCTGATGCTGGCGGCCATCGGCATCGACACGCTCGGCGTCCGCCGCGGGCTGAAGGTCGAGTACTTCGTCTTCACCGATCCCCTGATCATCATCGCCGGCATGGTCCTGCTCGATCGTCTGTCGGACCTGCGCTTCTCCCGCTTCGCCTATCCGATCGGCGCGGCGCTGCTCGCGCTCCATGTCGGCATCAGCCAGGCCGAGCCGGTCAAGATGGCGCTCAAGCGCAGGGGGCCCGAGGAGGTCTGCGAGTGGCGCGGCTACTACATGCCACGGCTGGCGCTGCCCTGGTGCGCGCCGCCGAACAGCCCGCCGAGAACGTGATCGAGCGAGATCTTTCCGCCGCCATGGGCGATGAGGCCCAGCGCCATCGCCGCCCAGGTCAGATGGATTGGCCAGCCGTCGGGCACTGTGAGCTCGACGATGCACGTCATGAACAGCAGGCCGAGCGCCGCGAAGCGGGTGCCGAGGCCGAGAATGAGCAGGACGGGGAAGCCGACCTCGCCGCAGCCCGACAGGAACGCCATCACCGTCGGCATGGGAAAGTGATATGGCCCGCCGGGTAGATGCAGCATGAACTCGTCGCTGAACAGGGTCACGGCGGTGTCGCTCAGCCTGAGAAAGCCGTCCCATTTGAGAATGCCCGAGCGCCAGAACGGCACGGCGAGCGCAATGCGAGTGACGAGCTGGACCAGGGTGAGCGGGGTCGCGCTCTGCAGCAGCCGCACGGCCTGGCCGACGAGGGAAGGCAGCGACAGCGTCGGGGTCGGCGCCATGGAGTGGTCCGTCGTCATCATGCGTCCTCGAAAGTGATGTCCGTGAAGGCGCCGGCCTCGATCAGGCCGGCTACGTTGGCGGCGAGATCGAACTCCGGCGCGGCCTCGAACGCGGCTTCCGCAGCGACGTCGAGCGGCTGCCGCGCGACCAGCAGGCTCGCGAAGATCGCGCCGCCTCGTGGCAGGTGACGCACGACGACGTCGAGCGCGGGCCGCGTGATCAGCGCGTCCTCCGGAACCGAGCCATCAATGCGCGGCACCGGGGCATCGCCGCGGTTGGCCGAGAAGATCGTGACCGCCGCGAAATCCGAGCGCACGATGCGGGTGGCGGGATGAGCGGCGAAGCGCAGCATGGGCAGCCGCTCGGGCGGCACCGTCGCCAGCGTGGCGCCGTCGAGCGGCGCGGCGTCTGCCGCGTGATAGGCGTCGAGCCAGGCCCGCTCGATCTGTGCGACGTCCGTCAGGAACGGCATCGTTCGGGCGTGCTCGTACGCTGCAATGAAGGCGGGGAAGTCGCGTCCATAGTTAAAGAGCAGCGGCGACGTCGGCGGCGTTTCGCGCACATGCGCCCGCGCCATCGCGCGGAAGAAATCGGGGCCGGTGATGCGCTGCACCGCCGGATAGATCGCGATGAGCGACTCGATCAGGCTGACCGTGACGTTGTTGCGGTAGACGTTGAACCGACGCCCGGCCGCCTTGGCCAGCGGACCCCCGACGGCGACAGGCGTCGCGCGATCCGGCGTCAGCAGCGCCGCGGCGAAGTGGATGGCGTAGTCGGAAACCTGCTCAGGCTGCGGCATCACGCACCTCCTGCGAGCAGCCGGAAGCGTGGTCATCGAGAATCGTCTGCGCGGCCGCGGCCTCTGCCTTCAGCACCGGCCAGTCCGGAATGTTGCTGTCCCATTCGATCAGCGTCGGCATCGGACCGTTGCGCGCGATCACGCTGGCGAACAGGGCCCACACATCGTAGGCGACGGGGCCGTCATGGCTGTCGATCAGCAGCGGCTCGCCTTCATCGTCGGCCTGCACGGCGTGACCGGCGAGATGGATCTCGCCGACAGCGACGAGCGGAAAGTCAGCCAGATAGTGCTGTGGCGAGAAGCCATGATTGATCGCGGAGACGAACACGTTGTTGAGGTCGAGCAGGAGCCCGCAGCCGGTGCGGCGCACGATGGCGCGGATGAAGTCGGTCTCGCTCATCGTCGAGTCGTGAAAGGCGACGTAGGTCGACGGATTTTCCAGCAGGATCGGCCGGCGGATCGCGCTCTGCACCTCGTCGATATGGTCGCAGACCCGTGCCAGCGTGGCGGTCGTGTAGGGCAACGGCAGCAGGTCGTTGAAGAATGTCGTATCGTGCGTCGACCACGCCAGATGCTCGGAGACCAGGCTTGGCTGATAGCGGGCGACGAGCTTGCGGAAGCGCGCGAGGTGGTCGCGATCGAGCGGCTGCGGGCCGCCGATCGACATGCAGACGCCGTGGATCGACAGCGGATGATCCCTGCGGATCGCCTCGAGCTGACGATGCGGCGGCCCGCCGGCGCCCATGTAGTTCTCGGCATGGACCTCGAAGAAGCCGCGCTGCGGCGCCTCGGCCAGGATGGCGGTCAGGTGCGACGGCTTGAAGCTGGTCCCGGCGACGCCGCCGAGAGGTGGCGGAAAGCGAAGCGGCATGGTGGGGCACGGTGCAGGGGGGGCATCGGTGCGCATGCTGCGTCTCCGCTTTCCGCTTGGGGTAAACGAGAGCGATCAGATCGGCTTCAGCGAGCCCTTGCGGCCGCCGGGCACGTCGATGCTGGTGCAGGTGCCGCCCTGGACGAATTTCCACGCGTTGCCCTGGAAGTCGATCGTGGAGGTGCCCTGGCAGGTCGTGCCGGGACCGGCGGCGCAATCGTTCTGGCCCTTCAGGGCAACGCCGAAGCATTTCTCCTTCTTGGCGGCCATTGCGGCTTCCGATTCGGCCTTGGTCAGCGGCCCAGCCATTGCGAGGCTTGCGAGCGCGGTGCTGACGGCGCCGGCGAGCGCCAGCGTGGTGACGGTTCTCTTGGCGGGCATGACGATTCCTCTCGTGTTCTGCATCGCTCGCTTGGCGATGCGCATCTCTCCTTCGCCCGCAGCCACGAGAATGTTACGCGGCGACTCCGCTCACGACCCTGTGAGCGGTATTGCGTGCTTCGGAGCTGCGTCCAATCGAACGCAGGCGGGTTCGAAGTGCCAATGCTTTGCAGGCATCATCGACTTAGCCAGCCGGCATTGGTGGCGCACGTCATGAGAGCGCAGTCTGGCGGCTCCCCGTCGGGCGCAGCCCCGCGCGCCGATCGGTCCGATCGGAGATCGACCTGCGATGATGGCGAGCGAAAACAGCCGAGTGCCGCGCCGAGACGCCGCCGGCGAGCGGTTGACCGTCAGCATCCGCTTCGCCGTGTCGGCGCTGGTGCTGACCGCGATCCTGCTGACGGCGCTGGCCTCGAGCCTGTTGTGGTGGCGCACCTCGGAGGCGATCAGCCGTCAGCTCGCCAGCACCATCAATGCGCAGATCGCGAGCGCCGTGCGCAAGGAGGTGAGCGCGATCGTCAGCGAGGCGCGCGCGGCGCACACCGCCATCCGCACGCTGTTCCTGCAGAACGTGCTCGACACCCGCGAGGTGGACAAGCGCGAATTCGTGTTCCTGTCGCAGCTGCAGTCGCAGGCGACGATCTCATCGGCGGCGTTCGGCTGGCCCGACGGCTCGTTCTTCGCCGCCCACAAGCTCGGCGACCGGCGCCTGGAGATGATGGAGATCTCACTGACCGATCATCCCGGCCAGCGCCGCGTCGATGAATACGATGTCGTGCCCGGCGATATCGAGTTCGCGGCGCGCCGCTTCGAGCCGACCCGTTTCAAGGTCGCCGACCAGCCCTGGTTCAAGGAGAGCCTCGCCGCGGACGAGCCGCGCTGGTTCAGCGTCGACGTGCATCCCGGCGGTGACCGTCCCGCGATCGCGCTGGCGGGGCCTATCGATGTCTATCAGGAGCGGCAGGGCGTGCTCGCCATCATCATCGAGCACGCGCGCATCTCGCGCTTTCTCGCCCAGCTCCAGGTCGGCCGCACTGGCAGCGCCTTCATCCTGGCGCATGACGGCGGCGTGGTCGCGGCGCCCGACGAGACCGCCGACGAGGTCAATGCCGGGCAGGGCCGCCAGCCGCTGCTGCCGGTCGCGCAGCAGGCGATGCGGTCCTCGCCCGCAGGCGACGAGGCCTGGCGCGGCCGCGTGCAATCGGGCGGCGGCGCCTTCGAGGTCGCGCGCACGGCGCTGCCGTTTCCCGGCTGGTCGCTGGTCACGGTGATTCCGGAAGCGGAATTTCTCGGTCCGGTCGACGCGGCGCTGCGGCGCGTGATCGTCGGTCTCGGCATCGGCGCCGTGCTCGCGGCGCTGGTTTCCGCCGCGCTGGCGCGTGCCGTGATCGCCGCGCCGCTCGGGCGCGTGGTGGCCGAACTGCGTCACGTCGAGGCCTTCGCGCTCGAGCAGGTGCGCCGCCATCCGTCGCGGCTGCGCGAGATCGCGAGTCTGTCCGGCGCCATCGCCGAGATGGCCGGCGGCCTGTCGTCGTTCCGCAAGTTCATTCCCGCCGATCTCGTCCGGCAATTGCTGCGACAGGGCGTCGATGCCAGGCCGGGCGGCCATGTCCAGGAGCTCAGCGTCATGTTCATCGACATCGCCGGCTTCACCGGCCTGTCGGAGCGCATGGGCGACCGCGTCGTGCCGCTGCTGTCGCGCCATCTCGATCTGATCTCGACCGTCATCGTCGATCACGGCGGCACGATCGACAAGTTCATCGGCGATGCCGTGATGGCGTTCTGGGGCGCGCCGGCCGCGCAGCCGGATCATGCGGGTCTGTGCTGCCGCGCCGCGCTGGCATGCCGGGACGCGGTCGCGGCCAGCGGCCTGTGCGACGATGACGGCCGGCCGCTCGCGATCCGCATCGGCATCAACTCCGGTCCCATGCTGGTCGGCAACATCGGCTCCGAACTGCGTCTCAACTATACGGTGATCGGCGATGCCGTGAACGTCGCGAGCCGACTCGAGGGCGCCAACAAGGTCTACGGCACGGACATCCTGATCGGCGAGGGCACCGCGCGGCTGGCGGGCGAGGCGTTTCTCACCCGCGAGATCGACCGCATCGCCGTCTATGGCCGCGAGGAGGGCCTGCGCGTCCACGAACTGGTCGGGCTTGCGGAGAATGTCGCCGCGCAGGACATGCGCTGGATCGCGCACTACGCGCGCGGACTGCGTGACTATCGCGCGCAGGACTTTGCGGCTGCCAGCGCGGCCTTCGAAGCCGTCCTCGCGCTCAAGCCGGGCGATCGCGCCGCCGAAGTCATGATCGCGCGCTGCAGGCCCCTGGCAGGCACGCGGCCGGATCATCATTGGCATCCGGTGACGGCGCTGCCGACGAAGTAGCGGTTGCCGGCACGGCTAGGCCGAGCGCCGCTTGCCGCGCAGCGGCCGTCGTCCGGCAAACACCGCGGCGAGATCCTGGGTGGGCGTCGCCGCGTCCTGGTCGAGCCGCAGCCGGCCCTCGACATGCAGGAAGTGCTCGCGCGACACCGCGATCGCGCGCATCAGGTCGCGGTCGCGCAGCGCCGTGACGATCGCGCCGTGCTCGTCGACCGCGCAGATCGACTGCGCCGCCGGCTCGTACACCGACACCATCACCGAGGAGCGGCTGAGCAGATCGCCGAGCATGCGTGACAGCTCGGGATTGCCGATGGAGTCGACGAGATGGACGTGGAAGGCGCCAGACAGCCGCACCGAGGTCGCGCGATCGCCGCGCTGTGCCGCCGCGCGCTCCTCCGCCAGATGCGCATCGAGCCGGGCGAGCAGGAGATCATCGACCCGCAGCACCAGCTGGCTGAGCACGCCGGCCTCGAGGACGCGATGCGCCTCATAGACTCGCCTGACATCATCGAGCGTCGGCCGCGGCACCCGTGCGCCACGGTTCGGGATCATCTCCAGCCGCCGCTCGGCGCCGAGCCGGTGCAAAACTTTTCGGATGCGCTCGCGCGACACGCCGAAGATGTCAGCCAGCGGCGTCTCGGCGAGCTTGGTACCGGCCTTGAGCTTGCCTTCCAGCAGCGCACGCAGGATGGCCTGATACACCGCCTCGTCCTCGGCGGGATTGGCCTTTCCGATTCGCTGCGCTCGCATCGCCATGGCGAACTGCTAGGCCCAAAGGCGCGGCACGTCACCTCCAAAAAATGTGCACATTCTGCCCGTGGCCGGGCACGATGCGGATCGAGAGATAGCTCGGAACGCTGATCTCATTGCTGAATCAAGAAATGTGCACATTTGGCACGACGCTTGCTGATCTCGGGTGACACGCCACGCGACAGCTCACACGGGATCCTCTCATGCACCCCTTCTCCCGCCGCAGCCTCCTGAAGACTGGTGCGGCCTTCGCCGCCACCTTCGCCGCGCCCGCTTTGGTGCGCGCCGCCCCGAAAGAGATCGTGATCGGCGGCCCCGCCGGCGCCGCCAAATATTTCAACTCCGACCTGTTTCCGGTGCTGGAGAAGAAGCTCGACTGCAAGGTGCTCTATGAGGGCACCAACTCGCTGACCAATCTGCAGAAGATGCAGGCCGACAAGGCAAGCCCGAAGATCTCGGTGGTGATCATGGACGATCCGGTGATGCTGCCGGCCGCGGCCGAGGGGCTGATCACCACGATGTCGTCCTCGGCGATCCCCAATCTCGGCAAGCTCGTCGGCGATGCCGTGCACCAGGACGGCATGTGGGCCAACTATCAGAAGCCGTGGGCCGGCATCGCCTATTCCACCAGGCGCATGAAGACGGCACCTAGCAGCTGGGCCGAGCTGTGGGATGCGAAATACGATTCCAAGATCGTCGTGCCGTCGCTGTCCAACACCGAAGGGTTCTGGACCTTGCTCGCCGCCGCGCATCTCGAGACCGGCAAGCCCTACAAGGAAGCGCAGTACGAGATCGACGCCGGCTTCAAGAAGATCAAGACCCTGAAGGCCAACCTGCTGAACGTCTATACCAATGCCCCGCAAGCCATCAATCTGCTGGAGCAGGGCGAGGCCTGGATGATCGGCGGCCAGTTCTCGGCCTACACCTTGATCCGCAAGGCCGACGGCTCGCCGGTCGACCTCGCGATCCCGAAGGATGGCGGCTTCTCGATGCCGTCGGGCATCGCCAAGGTGAGCGGCGCGCCGGCCGGCGATCTCGCCGACGCCGTGATCGACTTCTACCTCAGCCCGGAGGCGCAGAGCATTCTCGCCAAGACGGCCTTCATCGCGCCGACCAACCAGGCCACGCCGCTGCCTTCAGGCTATCCCGATCCCGCGACATTATTCGCGCCCGACTGGGCCTTCATCGCCAAGAACCGCGCCGGCTGGGTCGATCGCTGGAGCAAGGAGATGACATGACCGGCGCGCCGCATCTCGTCATCAGCGGGGTCTCCAAGCGCTTCGGCGCCGCGACCGTGCTCGATCGCGTCGATCTCACGATCCGCCGCGGCGAGCTGGTGACCCTGCTCGGCCCGTCCGGCTGCGGCAAGACCACCTTGCTGCGCGCGATCGCCGGCCTTGCACCGCCCGACGCCGGGACGATCGCGCTCGCGGGGCGCGACGTCACCCATGTGCCGCCGCACCGGCGCAATGTCGGCGTCGTGTTCCAGAGCTACGCGCTGTTTCCGCACCTCACCGTCGCCGGCAACGTGGCCTTCGGCCTGAAGGTGCGCGGCACGCCCAAGGCCGAGATCGATCGTGCGGTGGAGCGGGCGCTGTCGCTGGTCAAGCTCGGCCATCTCGGCAGCCGCCGCATCTCGGCGCTGTCGGGCGGCCAGCAGCAGCGCGTCGCGCTGGCGCGCGCCATCGCGGTCGAGCCGGACGTGCTGCTGTTCGACGAAGCGCTGTCGGCGCTCGACCGCAAGCTGCGCGAGGAGATGCAGGTCGAGCTGCGCCGCCTGCTGCAGGAGGTCAAGGCAACCGCGATCTTCGTCACCCACGACCAGGACGAGGCGCTGACCATGTCGGACCGCGTCGCGGTCATGAACAAGGGCCGCATCGAGCAGCTCGCCGAGCCGCGCGAGCTTTATGCCCGGCCGGCCAGCCTGTTCGCGCTCAACTTCGTAGGGCTGTCGACGCGCATCGCCGGCCAGGTGGTCGGCGCGCAGGACGGCACGGTGGAAGTCGTCACGCCGGTCGGCCGTCTGTCGGCGCGCGGCGCGTTCCAGCCCGGGGCCTCGGTGATCGTGGTGACGCGGCCGGAGCAGCTGCGGCTCGGCGTTGGAGAGGGCGCCAACTCCGCGGCCGGCCGCGTTCGGTCGGTCGTGTTCCAGGGCTCGCGGACCCTCGTGGACGTCGATGCCGGCGCTGGCGCGAGCCTGCTCGCCGAGCTGTCGGGGCGCGAGGCCGAGGTGCCGCGCGTGCACGACGAGGTCCGCTTCGCCTGGCCCGTCGCCGAAACCTTCGCCTTCGCCGCCGAGACCTGACCATGACCGACGCCGTGCTGCCCGCGCCCATCGTCAAGACCGCGCCGGATCGCGAGCGGCTCGCGGCGTTCGGCTTCGTCGCGCCATCGCTGCTGATAACAGCACTGGTGTTCGTGCTGCCGCTGGCGCTGCTGCTCGGCGTCAGCGTGCTCGACGCCAACGGCGGCATCACGCCGGCGAACTACACGAGGCTGCTCGGTACGCCCTATTATCTGGGTATCATCTGGAATTCGCTGCGGCTCGGCCTGCTGACGACGCTGATCGCATTTCTCATCTCCTATCCCGCGGCCTTCGCGCTGGCGCGTGCGCGCGGGCCGCTGCGCTCGATCCTGCTGGCCACGCTGTTCCTGCCGCTGGCCGCCTCGGTCATCGTCAAGGCCTTCGCCTGGACCATCCTGTTGCGCAGCGACGGCCTCATCAACACGGTGCTGATCGCAATGGGGATCATCGAGGATCCGATCCGCATGATCTTCACCCAGACCGCGCTGATCGTCGGTGCCGTCAACATCTTCCTGCCGTTCATGGTGCTGCCGATCTACGCCGTCGTGGCGCAGCTCGACGGCCGCTACGCTGAAGCCGCGGCCACGCTCGGCGCCTCGCCGCTGGTCGTGTTCTTTCGCGTCATCCTGCCGCTGACCCTGCCGGGCATCATCGCCGGCGTGGCGCTGGTGTTCTCGCTGTCGGTGTCGGCCTATGTGGTGCCGACGCTGCTCATCGGCGAGAAATATCCGACGCTCGCCACCACCATCGCCAAGGCCTATCTGCTGGCGCGCGAGCCCGGTTTCGGCGCTGCCGCCGGCGTCGTGTTGCTGGCGATCGCAATCATCGTGGTCGCGCTCAGCACGATGCTGTCGCGGGAGCCGAAATGATGTCGCGCCTCGCCATCGTCATCTGCTGGGTGCTCGCGATCGGCCTCGCACTGTTCCTGCTGCTGCCGCTGGTCGTGATCGCCGCCGCCTCGTTCTCGCCGACGCCGGTGTTCGACCTGCCGCTGTCGGGCGCGTCGCTGCGCTGGTATGGCCGCATCGGGCGGCTCGACGGCTTCTGGCCGTCGCTGGTCCTGTCGCTGCAGATCGCCGTGCTGTCGACCGCGCTCTCGATGGTCGCCGGCACGCTCGCCGCCATCGCCATCGCGCGCGGCAGGCTGCCCGGCGCGACCGCGCTGGGCACGCTGCTGGTGTCGCCGCTGATGATGCCCGGCCTCGTGCTCGGCATCGCGCTGCTGCAATATTTCCGCATGGTCGGCTTCACCGCGACCTGGAGCGCGCTGCTGGTGGCCCATCTCGTGGTGACGCTGCCCTACGTAGCGCGCACCATGATTGCCGGCTTGTCGCGGTTCGACTTCACCCTGATCGAGGCGGCGCGCACGCTTGGCTGCACCTATGCCGGCAGCGTTCTGCGCGTGATGGTGCCGGCGCTGGCGCCGTCGTTCCTGATTGCAGGGCTGTTCAGCCTGCTCGCCTCGTTCGACAACTATCCGGTCTCGATCTTTCTCACCGACGTGCGTTCGAAAACCCTGCCGATCCGCATGCTGCAATATATCGAGGAGGCGCCCGATCCGACCTTGGCTGCGCTCTCCACCCTCATCCTCGCCGGCACGCTCGTGCTGCTGCTGATCAGCGATCGCCTGGTCGGCCTGCACCGCATGGCCGGAACCGCGGATTGACACGATGACCTCACAGCCTGCCTTCCGCCGCGATCTCACCGGCTATGCCGGCAGGCCGCCGCATCCGCGTTGGCCCCACGACGCCCGCGTCGCGGTGTCGCTGGTGGTGAATTTCGAGGAGGGCTCTGAATTCTCGGTGTGCGACGGCGATACGAGCAACGAGGCGATCTACGAGGTCGTGCACCGGCTCGACGGCCCCGACCCCTGCATCGACAGCCATTTCGAATACGGCACGCGCGCGGCCTGGTGGCGCCTGATGGATCTGTTCGACGCGCACGGCGTCAAGGTCACCGTCAGCGCCTGCGGCCGCGCGGTGGAGCGCTCGCCGCAGCTCGCCCGCGATGCCGTGGCGCGCGGGCATGAGGTCTCGGCGCATGGCTGGCGCTGGCAGAGCCACGCCGGCATGGGCGAGACCGAGGAGCGCCGCGTGATCGCGCGCACGGTGGAGACGATCCAGCGGGTCACCGGCCAGCGGCCGCTCGGCTGGCATACGCGCTCGGCGAGCTCGCCGAACACGCGGCGGCTGCTGGTCGAGCAGGGCGGCTTCCTCTATGACAGCGACGCCTACAATGACGACCTGCCATATTATGTCGATGTCTGCGGCCGGCCGCATCTGGTGCTGCCCTATTCCTTCGACAGCAACGACATGCAGTTCTTCAACGGCTCGCGCTTCCGCGGCGGCGATTTCGCCGACTACGTCATCGATGCCTTCGACTGGCTGGTGCGCGAGGGCGCGACCGCGCCGAAGATGCTGTCGATCGGGCTACATCTGCGCATGATCGGCCGTCCCGGCCGGATCGGCGCGCTCGACCGCATCCTCGCGCACATCGCCCGCAGCGGCGCGGCGTGGATCGCGCCGCGCGCCGACATCGCCCGGCACTGGCTGGCGACGGTGCCGCCGCCGGCCTGAGCGGCGTCAATCGTCGTTGGCGATGTCGTCGTCGGTCGGCGGCACCTCGATCGTGCCGCCCTCGCCGGTGGCGAGGTCGCGCTCGTCGTCCATGTCAGCGTCGTCGGCCGGCCCGTCGAGCGGCCGGAGTCCGCGATCATGCCCGTTGCGTGGTGTCATGGCAGGTCCTCCCACGGGATAAGGCCGGGAACGCGCAATGGTTCAGACCGAGAGCGCTGCGTCGCGGCGCTCTGGCGCAGGCCGCCATGGCCACCTACATCTGCGAGGTCATGGTCGATCCCGCCGCGCTGAAATCCTTCCTCGACAGCCACCGCCGCATCGTCGTGCTCACCGGCGCCGGCTGCAGCACGAATTCCGGCATTCCCGATTACCGCGACAATGATGGGCAGTGGAAGCGCACGCCGCCGGTAACCTACCAGGCCTTCGTCGGCAGCGACGAGACGCGCCGGCGCTATTGGGCGCGCAGCATGGTCGGCTGGCGCCGCTTCGGCCGTGCCCAGCCGAACGGCGCGCATCATGCGCTGGCGCGGCTGGAGGCGCAGGGCCGCTGCGCGCTGCTGGTGACGCAGAATGTCGACCGGCTGCACCAGGCCGCCGGGACCAGCAACGTCATCGACCTGCACGGCCGGCTCGACCGCGTCCGTTGCATGGGCTGCGGCGCCATGCTGTCGCGGGCCGACTTCCAGGACGAACTGGCCGGCGCCAATCCGCATTGGATGGCGCACGACGCCGCCGATGCGCCCGACGGCGATGCCGATCTCGTGGGCGTCGATTTCGCCACGTTCACGGTGCCCGCGTGCCGGGCCTGCGGCGGCATCCTCAAGCCCGACGTCGTGTTCTTCGGCGAAACAGTGCCGCGCGAGGTCGTCGCCACCGCGCGCGAGCATGTCGAGCAGGCCGACGCCATGCTCGTCGTCGGCACCTCGCTGATGGTCTATTCGGGCTTCCGCTTCGTCCGCGCCGCCGCCGACCGCAACATCCCCATCGCCGCCGTCAATCTCGGCCGCACCCGCGCGGATGATCTCTTGTCGCTGAAGGTCGAAGCGCCGTGCGACGCGGCGCTGGCGTTCCTGCTGCAGGACTAGGGTGGGCCACCCTCTCTCCGCCGTCATGGCCGGGCCTGACCCGGCCATCCATCTCTTCGGTGCTTCAGAATGTGGATGCCCGGGTCAAGCCCGGGCATGACGAGAGACCAAAGATGCTCGCCTACCGCGACTGGGGATCCTCGCGCTGCTCGATCCGGTCCTTGTTGTTGACCTGCTCGTCTTCCGGCTTCACCACGTCGATGGTCTTGCCGGACTGATTGCCCGGATTGTAGTGATACTGGCCTTCCTGCTTCTCGCCGGGCTGCTTCTGGTTCGGATTGACGGTGTCGGCCATCGGACTCTCCTCGGGACGTGCCTGTTGTCCCGACGACAACAGTCCTGCACGAGCCGGGTTCCGCGGCCCCGTGCCGCAGGCGCGCACATCTCCCGCGCGGTTGCCGTCTTACCGTTCTGTGCGCGCCATCACTTAAACCGCGAGCCGTTTTTGTCATGATCCCCCGCATCGGCTGCATGGGGCAGCCTCACGCAATAAGGGACACGGTCATGACCACCAGCCTTCGCCTTCTCGCCGCCGCTGCCATCGTCGCCGCCACCGGCCTGCTCGCGTCGGCATCGACCTCGCCGGTCCAGGCGGGATGGGAGTGGCTCGGCAACAAGGACTACGTCCGCTGCCTGCAACTGTTCTACACCGGGGACTTCCTGATGCCGGCGAACGCCACCCCGGCCCAGCGTGCGGCGAAGCACGAAGCCGGCCGCCGCTATTGCAATCGCCAGTATTACGGCCACGACTGAGCTTGGCAGCCCAGGCGCAAGGCCGGAGCGAACGTCGCCCCGGCTCCTCTTGCGCGCCGCCTCACGCCCCGGTCACGCGCCAGATGCAGTTGCCGACATCGTCCGCCACCAGCAGCGATCCGTCCGGACCGATGGCGACGCCGACCGGGCGGCCATAGGAGAAGCTCTCGTCCGGCGCCAGGAAGCCGGAAAGGATGTCGCGCGCCGGGCCCGACGGCTTGCCGTTCTCGAACGGGATGAACACCACCTTGTAGCCGGACAGCTTGCTGCGGTTCCACGAGCCGTGCTGGCCGATCACCATGCCATCCGGAAAACCCGGGAGCGTGCCCGCCGGCAGCCAGCACAGGCCGAGCGAAGCCGTGTGGCCGCCGAGCGCGTAGTCCGGCGTCAGCGCGGTCGCGACCAGCTTCGGATCCTGCGGCACGCGGTCGTCGACCGTCCTGCCCCAGTAGCAATAGGGCCAGCCATAGAAGCCGCCCTCGCGCACCGAGGTCAGGTAGTCCGGCGGCGTCTCGTCGCCGAGCCCGTCGCGCTCGTTGACGACGGTCCACAGCACCTTGGTCGACGGCTCGAACGCCAGCCCCACCGCGTTGCGCAGGCCGGCCGCGAAGATGCGGCTCGCACCGCTCGCGATGTCCAGCTCATAGACGCAGGCACGTCCCTCCTCGACCTCGAACCCCAACTCGGCGATGTTGGTGAGCGAGCCGACGCCGGCATAGAGCTTGGTGCCGTCGGGGCTGACCAGCAGGCTGCGCGTCCAGTGTCCGCCCGGCTTGAAATTCGTCAGCCGCTGGCCCTGCGCGGTGATGCGCTCGGCGCCCGCACTGTACGGGAAGGCGACGATGCCGTCGGTGTTGCCGACATAGAAGGTGTCGCCGACCAGGGCCATGCCGAACGGCTGGCTGAGATTCTCCATGAAGGCGTTGCGGCGTTCGGCCGTGCCGTCGCCGTCGGCATCGACCAGCCGCGTGATGCGGTTGGCGCTGACGCCGAGCGCGGCGGCGCGGCGCATCGTCGCCTGCATCGCGTAGCCGAACATGTTGCGTACCGGGCTCGGAATCTGCGTTGTTTCCGCAATCAGCACCGACTTGTCCGGCATCACATGGATCCATCTCGGGTGATCCAGCCCGGTCGCGAACGCATTGACCTTCAGCCCCGCCGCGGCCACCGGCGCCTCGCCGTCGCGCCAGCCGCGCGCCGTCGGCATCTTCAGGGTCGGCAGCATGCCCTGCGGCTTCGCTTGCGGAATCTGCGGCTGCGCGCCCCAGGCCGGCGCCGGCGTGTCCCCCTGCAATTTGCGCCATTGCAGCGCCGCATTGCCAACCAGCGCGACGCCGCGCGCGACGATGGAGGAGAGCGTGGTCATGGGAGTCCTGTGAGGCTAGGCCAACGGATGTGGTGGGCGGCCATCGGGCGATGGCGGAAAAGGTCCCTCCGTTATGATCTAACACGCCGAAGGTGACAACTGCGTGCGCCGCGCATGGGGGCTGCGGAACGTGTGAGATACTTCACGGCGCGCCGTTGCCATCGCTCCATGGATTGATGAGTGCGACTCCGGTCGCGGCGAAATCGGCGGTGTTGCGGGTGACGACGGTCAGCCCGTGAACCAGCGCCGTCGCGGCGATCAGCGCATCGCGCTCCGGCCGCGGGTCGGGCACGTGCAGTCGCGCGCACGACTGTGCGACCGCAGTGTCGACCGCGAGAATGCGACCAGTGAAAGTGGTCAGGATCTGCTGGTCGATCCAGGCGCGCAGCGCCGCGCCCTGGGCCGTGTCCTTGCGCGCGACGCGCTGCGCACCGAGCTCGATCTCGAGGATGGAGATCGCCGACAGGAACATGCTTGCAGCGGGACGCGCCGCAGCCCAGGCGACGACGTTGCGGTCCGCCTTGTCACGGCGCCTGAGCTCGGAGACGACGTTGGTGTCGAGCAGGAACATCATTCGAGGTCAGCAGGCCGGCCGACCGGCCCGGTGATGCGCGGCGGCTCGAAATCGAAATCGGCCTCGGGCTGCGCCAGCGCATCGGCGAGGCTCAGGCTGCCGCCGGTCAGGCGGAGGTAGTCCTCGATCGTCAGCAGCACGTGCGCCGCCCGTCCGCGGTCGGTGATGAACACCGGCCCCTTGGCCGCCTCTTTCTTGGCGCGGCTGGTGTCCTGGTTGAACTCGCGGCTGGTCAAAGTGGTCATGGCCGGGGCGTCCTGGGGTGGGTTTAGCTGGTCCAGATTATATGTAGAAATGTTGCTACATTCAAGCACCGGTCCAGTGCTCCCCCGTGGCCGGGCCTCGTCTGCGCACGTCGTTCGAAGGTCAAGCCGGGGTTCGTTGGACCACTTCTGATCAACTTGCTCCTCGCGTGCCGGAGCGCTTGGCGCGATGCGCGGCTTGCGCGATAACCTCCAGGGATTCACGACACCTCCAAGGACATCATGAACGCCGTCGAGATCGAGGAGGCCAT
This sequence comes from Bradyrhizobium sp. HKCCYLRH2047, assembly GCF_051168175.1. Classification (NCBI taxonomy): domain Bacteria; kingdom Pseudomonadati; phylum Pseudomonadota; class Alphaproteobacteria; order Hyphomicrobiales; family Nitrobacteraceae; genus Bradyrhizobium; species Bradyrhizobium sp. HKCCYLRH2047. The sequence goes on along the minus strand of NZ_JBNPUM010000001.1, from coordinate 37,224 downwards.
CTCCGCGCTGGCCGAGCAGGCTTTCGATGCCGCCGAGTTCCCGTATCTGTTCCTCCAGGCCTTCGGCAACAAGGAGGCGACGCTCAAGCGGCTGCGCAAGGGCGAGACCAACAAGTCCGACCTCGGCGGCGTGCTCCAGACCAACAACATCCACATCGCTGTCGCGCCGAAGGGCGAGGTCACCGCCACGCTCGCCGCGCTCAAGGCCAGCCCTGCGACCACCAGGGCCAAGGCCAAGTTCGTGCTCGCCACCGACGGCGAGGCGTTCGAGGCCGAGGACCTCGGCAGCGGCGAGACCGTCGCCTGCGCCTACCCCGACTTCCCGAACCATTTCGGCTTCTTCCTGCCGCTCGCGGGCATCACCACCGTCAAGCAGATCCGCGACAACGCCTTCGACATCCGCGCCACCGGGCGTCTCAACCGGCTCTATGTCGAGCTGCTGAAGACCAATCCGGACTGGGGCACGGACGAGCGCCGCCACGACATGAACCATTTCATGGCGCGGCTGATCTTCTGCTTCTTCGCCGAGAGCACCGACATCTTCCACGGCGACGACCTTTTCACCGCAACCATCGCGCAGATGAGCGACGCCACCAACGCCCATGAGGTGATCGGCGCGATCTTCCGCGCCATGAATATCAAGACCGCGGAGCGCGCGGATGCAAAGCTGCCGCGCTGGGCCGACGCCTTCCCTTACGTCAATGGCGGGCTGTTCTCCGGCAGCCTCGACGTGCCCCGCTTCAGCCGCATCGCGCGCTCCTATCTGCTGCACATCGGCGGCCTCGACTGGAAGCACATCAATCCGGACATCTTCGGTTCGATGATCCAGGCGGTCGCCGAGGACGAGGAGCGCGGCGCGCTCGGCATGCACTACACCAGCGTGCCGAACATCCTCAAGGTTCTCAATCCGCTGTTCCTCGATGATCTCCGGGAGAAGCTGGCGGAGGCCGGCGACAATTCCCGCAAGCTGCTCAACCTGCGCAACCGCATGGCCCGCATCCGCGTGTTCGATCCCGCCTGCGGCTCCGGCAATTTCCTCGTCATCGCCTACAAGGAGATGCGCAAGATCGAAGCGGAGATCAATCAGAGGCGAGGGGAGTCCGAGCGCAAGACCGAGATTCCGCTGACCAATTTTCGCGGCATCGAGCTGCGTGACTTCGCTGCTGAGATCGCTCGCCTGGCACTGATCATCGCGGAGTATCAGTGCGACGTGCTGTATCGGGGGCAGAAGGAGGCGCTGAGGGATTTTCTGCCGCTGGACGCGGAGAACTGGATTACTTGCGGGAATGCGTTGCGGCTGGATTGGTTGAGCGTCTGTCCGTCCGCCGGTACTGGTGTGAAGCACAATGCCGATGATCTCTTTGGCTCACCGCTGGATCAAGCGCAGATTGATTTCGATAACGTTGGTGGAGAGACCTACGTTTGCGGGAATCCACCGTATGTCGGAGACAAATTCCAAACGCCGGAGCAGAAGGATGATCTTCGATCCTTCAAAGTGGGTCGGCAGGACATCCGGGCAATCGACTATATCGCAGGTTGGCTTTGGAAGGCGTCCGACTACATCAAGGGAGGCGGATCTTTCGCTTTTGTCTCAACTAACTCAGTTTGCCAAGGCGTCCAAGTGCCGCTTATTTGGCCAAGGATACTAAGTGCTGGGCAAACTATATTCTTTGCTCACGAGGCCTTCTTATGGGGCAACAACGCTACGCGAAACGCGCAAGTGACCTGTGTTATCGTCGGAGTTACGTCTCGTCGGGATCGGGCTAAGTTGATATACACCGATGCAACTAAAAAGGAGGTTGCAAATATAAACCCGTATTTGGCTGCTGGTCCGAATGTGATCGTGGAGAGAGCCTCTGATCCTATATCGGAAATCGCGACGATGTTTGGTGGAAACATTCCCCGAGATCGTGGACACCTGCTTCTCAGCAATGAAGAAAAGAACGAGTTAATCAGCTCTTTTCCGGCAGCGGAGTCGCTTGTTCGCCCAATCCTTGGCTCAAGTGAGTTCATCAATGGATTGCGGCGGTATTGTCTCTGGATTTCCGACGATCAGGCCGAGTTTGCCTATTCGATACCGCCGATCGCGGAAAGACTAAGGCATGTTCGCGAGTACCGTCAGCATGGAAGCGAACGAGGTCGTGCTGGACTCGACACTCCCCACAAATTCGAACGTACGATCATCGGTTCAGAGAATACGATAGTGGTTCCCTCCGTGTCTTCTGAACGGCGTGAATACCTTCCGTGCGGGCTTTTGGATTCCTCTGTGAGAATTTCGAATCTTGCGCTCGCGATTTATGATGCTTCGCTTTGGAATCTCGCGTTAGTGGCCTCTCGACTGCACTTAGTTTGGATTTCAACTGTTTGCGGAAAAATGAAGACGGACTTTCGCTACTCCAACACACTTGGTTGGAATACTTTTCCGGTCCCTACGCTCACGGACAAGAACAAATTGGACCTGACACGCTGCGCCGAAGACATTCTCCTGACCCGCGAGTCGCACTTCCCAGCGACAATTGCCGAACTTTACGACCCCGACAAAATGCCCGACGATCTCCGCGCCGCGCATGAGCGTAACGACGAGGTGCTGGAGCGCATCTATATCGGCCGGCGCTTCCGCAACGACACCGAGCGGCTGGAGAAGCTGTTCGAGATGTACACGAAGATGACGGCCGAGCAGGCCGCGAAGGAAGGCAAGAATCGGACGGGCCGCAGGTCGAAGGCCGAGGCGTGAGAAGCATGCCGTTCGTCATTGCGAGGCCGCAGAGCGGCCGAAGCAATCCAGGGGCCGCAAGTGAAGGGCTGGATTGCTTCCGTCTACGCCCTGCGGGCTACGCCGGACACGTCGCTTCGCTCGCAATGATGAAGCGGGGAGCGCCGAGCGGGCTGCGGTCTCACTTGTCAAGGCCGGTTTCGGGCGTCGCTTAGGTCTTCAAGCACGCTGGACTCCGGCCGGAGAGAACATATAATGAACAGACAAGTTGCGGGGGCCACCGATGGAAGGGTTCGAATGGGACCCCGAGAAGAGCGCGTCGAACCTGCGCAAGCATGGCCTGTCGTTCGAGGAGGCGGCGTCGATCTTCCAGGGGCCGGTGCTGACCGGGCCGGACGGAAGCGGGGACGCATTCGGGGAGATCAGGGAAAAGAGCTTCGGCCTGCTCGGCGGCATGGTCGCCATCTGTGTCATCCATACCGACCGCAACGGAAAGATCCGCATCATCAGCGCCCGAAAGGCGACGTCCAGCGAAAGAAAGCATTTCGATGCCTATCTCAAACAAGCGCTTAGCTGAGCTGGCGGCGATGCCGGACAGCCAGATCGATACATCCGACATCCCGGAAGCCGATGAGAGCTTCTTCCGGTCGGCCAAGCTTCGGCAGCCGCAACAGGCGCATCCGCGTCACGTGCCCTCGGTGTCCGTGTCCTATGCCCGCACCGGCCGCTCGACCAAGGCCAATGCGCTGGGCATGCGGCCGATGCAGGAGCTGGCCTATGAGAAGCGCGGCGAGCAATATCTGCTGATCAAGTCGCCGCCGGCCTCCGGCAAGAGCCGCGCACTGATGTTCATCGCGCTCGACAAGCTGCACAATCAGGGCCTCAGGCAGGCCATCATCGTCGTGCCTGAGCGCTCGATCGGTGCCAGCTTCAACGACGAGCTGCTCAGCCAATACGGCTTCTGGGCCGACTGGCACGTCGAGCCAAAATGGAATCTCTGCAACGCGCCGGGCGCCGACAATGGCGGCAAGGTGAAGTCGGTCGCGGCGTTCCTGGAGAGCGCCGACAAGGTGCTGGTCTGCACCCACGCCACCTTCCGCTTCGCGGTCGATCAATACGGCGTCGAGGCGTTCGACGGAAGGCTGATCGCGGTCGACGAGTTTCACCACGTCTCCGCCAATCCCGATAACAAGCTCGGCCTGCATCTCGGCCAGTTCATCGCCCGCGACAAGGTGCATCTCGTCGCCATGACCGGCTCCTATTTCCGCGGCGACGCCGAGGCCGTGCTGGCGCCGCAGGACGAGGCGAAGTTCCAGACCGTCACCTATACCTATTACGAGCAGCTCAACGGCTACGAGTATCTGAAGCAGCTCGACATCGGCTATTTTTTCTACGAAAAGTCCTATGCCGATGACATCCTCAAGGTGCTCGATCCCGCGGAGAAGACGATCGTCCATATTCCTTCGGTCAACTCGCGCGAGAGCACCAAGGACAAGATCAAGGAGGTCGAGCACATCATCGGCGCGCTCGGCGAGTGGGAGGGGTCCGATCCTGTCACCGGCTTCCAGCTCGTGAAGACCTCGTCCGGCCGCGTACTGCGGATCGCCGATCTGGTCGAGGACGATCCCGCAAAGCGCGACCGCGTCTCGGCGGCGCTCAAGGACCCCGCGCAGAAGACCAACCGCGACTTCGTCGACATCATCATCGCGCTCGGCATGGCTAAGGAGGGTTTCGACTGGATCTGGTGCGAGCATGCGCTGACCATCGGCTACCGCGCCAGCCTGACCGAGGTCGTGCAGATCATTGGCCGCGCTACCCGCGACGCGCCCGGCAAGACCCGCGCCCGCTTCACCAATCTGATCGCCGAGCCGGATGCCTCGGAGGAATTGGTGACCGAGGCCGTCAACGACACCCTGAAGGCGATCGCCGCGAGCCTGCTGATGGAACAGGTGCTGGCGCCGCGCTTCGAGTTCAAGCCGAAGAACCCGGCCAATGAGGCGACCCCAGGCTATCAGTACGGCGAGGCCGGCTACGATCCCACCAAGTGCAACGTCGGCTTCAACGAGGAGACCGGGAAATTCCAGATCGAGATCAAGGGTCTCGTGACGCCGAAGAGCCCGGAGGCGCAGCGCATCTGCCAGCAGGATTTGAACGAGGTCGTCGCAGCTTTCGTCCAGGACAAACCGTCGATCGAACGCGGCCTGTTCGATTCCGAGCTGGTGCCGGAGGAGCTGACTCAGCTCCGCCTCGGCAAGATCATCAAGGACAGATATCCCGAGCTGGATGACGAGGACCAGGAAGCCGTGCGCCAGCACGCCATCGCCGCGCTCAACCTGACCCAGAAGGCCAAGGAGATCGCCGTGGGCGGCGTCGGCGCTGACGGCGAGGCGAGCCCGAACACCGCGTTCATCGACGGTGTCCGCCGCTTCGCGATGGACGTGCGCGAGCTGGACATCGACATGATCGACCGCATCAATCCGTTCGGCGAGGCCTATGCGATCCTGTCCAAGGCGATGACCGAGGACAGCCTGCGCCGGATCAAGGAGATCATCGAGGCCAAGCGCGTCACCATGTCCATGGAGGAGGCGCGCGAACTGGCGCGGCGGGCGGTCCGGTTCAAGCAGGAGCGCGGACGGCTGCCCTTGATCACCTCGGCCGACGCGTGGGAAAAGCGCATGGCCGAAGGCGTGGCGTTCCTGGCGCGCATGAAGGCGGAGGCTGCGCGTGGTTGATTTCACCGACGAGGACGATGCCCTGCTCGCCGAGCTGGGCGTCGAGGTCGAGACCAAGAAGGAAGGCGGCCGGACCGCGCGCGAGGAGCGCATCATCGCCGGCTTCGAGGAGATCCAGCGCTTCGTCACCGAGCATGGCCTGATACCGCAGCATGGCGAGGGCCGCGACATCTTCGAGCGCATCTATGCCGTGAGGCTCGACCGTCTGCGTGCGCAGGAGGACTGCCGCACCTTGCTCGCGCCGATGGATCATCAAGGGCTGCTCGCGGGCGCCGACGCCGCGCCGTCCGGCTTCGCCGAGGAGCTGGACGACGACGCGCTGCTGGCGCAGCTCGGCGTCGACGCGCCGGCCGACGACCTCACCGAGCTTCGCCACGTCCGCTCCGCCGCCGACAAGCGCGCGGCGGAGGAGATCGCCAACCGGACCAAGTGCGAGGATTTCGAGCGCTTCAAGCCGCTGTTCGACCAGGTGCAGAACGAGATCCGCACGGGCCTGCGAGCCACCCGGCCGATCGTCAAGGATACCGGCTTCCTCAAGGCCGAGATCAAGGCCGGACAGTTTTTCATTCTCGGCGGCCAATTGGCCTATGTCGCCGCCGTCGGCGAGCCCTTCAAGGCGCCGAACGGCGAAACCGACTCCCGGCTGCGCGTGATCTATTCCAACGCCACCGAAAGCGACCTGCTCCTGCGCTCGTTGCAGCGCGCGCTCTACAAGGACGAGGCGGGCCGCCGGGTCACCGAGCCGAACGCCGGGCCATTGTTCGCGGACAGGACCGAGGACGGCGACGAGGCGAGCGGCACGGTCTACGTGCTGCGCAGCAGGTCCGATCATCCCGACGTCGCGGCGCATCGCGACGTGCTGCACAAGATCGGCGTCACCGGCGGCGACGTCGCCGCGCGCATCGCCAACGCCCGGCTCGATCCGACCTTCCTGATGGCCGACGTCGAGATCGTCGCGACCTACGAGCTGTTCAACATCAACCGCACCCGTCTGGAAAACGTCATCCACCGTGTCTTCGCGCCCGCCCGGCTCGACATCATCATCAACGACCGCATGGGCAATCCCATTGTGCCGCGCGAATGGTTTTTGGTGCCGCTGTTCGTGATCGACGAGGTTGTCCAGAAGATCAAGGACGGCACCATCACCGGCTACGTCTACGATCCCAAGACCGCCGCGCTGACGCGGGCGGCGTGAGTTCATCCAAACGCGATGTAGCGTTTCGAAGAACACGCTATTTTGCACGTTGGCGGTCAACCACGAACGAGCTGTCAATGAGTTACTCGTCATGCCCGGGCTTGTCCCGCCTGCGTGGCGGAAGCTTCGGCGCGGCGCCGGCCCGGGCATCCACGTCCATCCGCGTTCGCTGGCCGACGTGGATGGCCGGGACAAGCCCGGCCATGACCCGTGGAGAGAGGCGGGCACGAGCTGACGTCCATACTTGCCATGACGACATCATGCGCCAGGGCGGATAAAAATTCTGCTTGCTAAATTTCCGAAATCATGTTCTACTTCCCGCATCCCGTCCTCATGCAGAGGGGCGTACGCGTCGTCACGATACGTTGAGGCGGGGAGCGGTGGCCGTGGGCCTGTCAGGTGCTTTTGCGCTGGACGAGTGGCAGCTCGCGGACGGTCAAGCCGTGTGGTCCTGGCGCCCCGACGCTGGCGCTAAGCCTCGATGACATGACGTGTCACGAGGTGACGGGGGCAAACAAGCCCGGTCCCCGGGGAGAGCTCGGAGCAGCCGTTAAATCCATCGCGCAGGGAGGGCCGGGTCTGTCCGGCTGAACCTGTGGTTCCTGCCCCGTGCAATTTTTCCGCACGGGGGCCACGGGCCTCAGTCGAGGTCCGGCCTTCCCTGCGCCCTCGGCATTTGAAGAGGGTCTTGGTGATGATGATCCCGGGTGCGATCGCGCCGCGGGAGGTGTTGGTGTGTCTGCGGGCATCATGCTCGACTTGCCGTGGCGCCGAGAGAGCCGCCGACGCGCCCGACATGGCCGCGGCCGTGGCGCCGTCATCGAATTGCGCTACACTGGTGTCACACGCGGCTGCCGCGTTGGCGGCGGGGACGATGAACGTCAGGGGGATGGACGGCATGACGGGGGTGATCAATTCAGGCGCAGCGCGATCGTCTGCGTCAGGTGTCGCTCTCAACAGCGGACCGTCCCGATGACGTCGCTCGACAAGTCCGCCTTCACGCCGCATGCCCTGCGCGAGAGCGTGCTCAACGAGGTGCATGCGCGGCCGTTCACGCCGCTGACGCAGCCGGTGCTGGTGATCCGCTTCGCCTTCATGGCGAAGGGCGACAGTCCAGCGGTCGACCGCGCCAGCCTCACCGCGTTCTGCGCGCAGCATGGTGCGCTGCCGCCGGAGCCGGGCGTCAAGCATCACCAGGTCGATCTCGGCCCGGTCAGGCTGCGCTTCGAGCAGCATTCGGAATTCGCCACCCTCACCTGGATCTGGAGCCCGCCCGCGGACTCCGGCCCGCGCCGCTTCGGGGCCATCGCGCCCGAGCTGCAGGCGCTGATCGCGGCGCTGCCGCAGGCCGGCGAGCTCTTGGTGGCGGTCAAGCTCGAGGTCGAGAACGCGGCCGATCCGGTGGCGCGCGCCGAGGAGATCTTCGACAAGAGCAGCCTCGCCATCGTGACGATCAAGGGCAGCGCCGGCGCGGTCGCCTCCGATTTCCGTCTCGACGATGACGGCTTCACCCGCATCCTGGTCTGCGCCGACGGACCGACGCCGGAGCGGCTCGGCGCGCTGGTGCAGCGCGTGCTGGAGCTCGAGACCTACCGCACCCTGGCGCTGCTCGGCCTGCCGGCAGCGCTGGCGCTGGCGCCGGACGTCGACCGCATCGAGCGGCGGCTGGTCGAGGTACTCGCGGAGATGCAGGGCGCGCAATCGTTCAAGCTCAACAACCACCTGCTGCGCGAGCTGACCGAGCTCGAAGCGCTGCTGGAGCGCGGCGCCACCGGCAGCCTGTTCCGGTTCGGCGCCAGCCGCGCCTATTACGACCTGGTGCAGGCCCGTCTGGCGGTGATCGAGGGCGAGCCGGTCGCGCCGTATTCGAGCTGGTCGTCGTTCCTGGCGCGGCGCACCGCGCCGGCGATGCGCACCTGCAACGCGCTGGAGGGCCGGCAGTCCAACCTGTCGCTCAAGCTGGCGCGCGCCGCCGATCTGCTGCGCACCCGCGTCAATGTCGAGCTGGAGCAGCAGAACCGCGATCTCCTGCGCTCGATGAACGAGCGCACCAAGCTGCAGTTGCGCCTGCAGAGCACGGTCGAGGGCCTGTCGGTGGCCGCGATCGGCTACTACGTCGTCAGCCTGTTCGGCTATCTCGCCAAGGGCGCGCACGACAGCGGCCTGCCGGTCGAGCCGACGCTGGCCACCGCCGCCTTCGTGCCGGCCGCGATCGCGCTGATCTGGTTCACGACCCATCAGATCCGCAAGCGGCACCTCAAGGAGGATCACGAGGCGGAGAAGGCCGAGCAGGAGTGAACGGCGGGGCGGCTTGCCAGCGCGCGGCCGGACGGCTAAGCGGCGGGCTGGTCAGCAAGAGGCGATGAGACGATGAGCGGTGCGACGATCGATGTCCTGGTTCACGCGGATGGTGCGGCGACGCGGCAGCGGATCAAGCTGAGCCGCCTCGTCATCGCCGGCTGGACCGGGCGCGATCCGGTCGCCCGCGACAAGCACATCGCCGAACTGGAAGAGCTCGGCATTCCCAGGCCCGCGACGACGCCGATCTATTACGAGGCCGCGGCCAGCCGGCTGACGACGTCGGACAGCATCGAGGTCAGCGGCGGCGACTCCTCCGGCGAGGTCGAGTTCGTGCTGGTGCAGGCGGGCGGTCGGCTGCTGGTCGGCGTCGGCTCCGATCATACCGACCGAAAGGTCGAGACCTACAACATCACCGTGTCCAAGCAGATGTGCGACAAGCCGGTCGCGCCGGAGCTGTGGCTGGTCGACGACGTCGCCGCGCATTGGGACCGGCTGCTGCTGCGCGCGTTCGCGACCATCGACGGCGAGCGCGTGCTGTATCAGGAGGGCGCGCTGAGCGGCATGCTGGCGCCCGTCGACCTGATCGCGCGCCGTTATGGTGAGGCCGGCCTGCCCGAGGGCACCGCGATGTTCGGCGGCACCTTTGCCGCCAAGGGCGGCATCCGCCCGGCCGACCGCTTCGACTTCGAGCTGGTCGATCCCGTGCTGAACCGCGTCATCCGCCACGGCTACGCGGTCGCGCAGCTCGCCATCGCCGGCTGAGGCGGCGCGCGATCACGTTCGCGTGCGGCGGCAGAGGTTAGCGAACGGGCCGCGGCGCGTCGTCGCGGTTTGGCTCCACCGATCACGGCGCGCGCAGGCGTTGCAATCGGCAAGGGCCTGTTAAGCAAGACCGCCTAGGGTGCCCGAGTGTGCCGAAGCGGACCAAAGTCTTGTTGCGCGTTCTGGTCCGGCACACGCCTGTCACGATCTGAGACGCGATGCGTCTTGCCGATCCTTAACTGATCCTTACTTGTTAGCAGCGGATTAGACGGGTCGGAGGAGAAGGGCGATTAACTAGAAGTTTAGGATTGGGTTTGTGCGCGTGAACGTCTCCCTTAAGGGTTTTATTAAATACCCCGGGAATTGGGAGAGTGCGATGCGCGTCGCGATCGTCCACGATTGGCTTTACGTTCTCGGCGGCGCGGAGAAGGTCCTTCAGGAGATCCTGCGCTGCTATCCCGGCGCCGACGTCTTCACGCTGTTCGACCTGCTGCGTCCCGAGGACCGCGCCAAGCTGGGATTCGAGACGTCGCGCACCAGCTTCCTGCAGAAGATGCCGCTGTTGCGGAAGTATCACCGCTCCTATCTGCCGCTGATGCCGCTCGCGATCGAGCAGCTCGACCTGTCGAGCTACGACCTGGTGATCTCCTCGAGCTGCGCGGTGGCCAAGGGCGTTCTGACCGGGCCGGAGCAGCTGCACATCGCCTATGTGCATTCGCCGATGCGCTATGCCTGGGATTTGCAGCACCAGTATCTGCAGGAGAGCGGCTACGCCACCGGCGTCAAGGGCCTGATCGCCCGCGCCTTGCTGCACAAGATGCGGATCTGGGATGCCCGCACCGCGCACGGCCCCGACGCCATCTTCACCAATTCGCAGTTCGTCGCCCGCCGCATCAAGAAGATCTACGGCCGCGACGCCAAGGTGATCTACCCGCCGGTGACGATCGCGCAGCGCGCGGCGATCCTCCCGGTCGGCAACCACTTCCTCGCCGCGAGCCGGCTGGTGCCCTACAAGCGCATCGAGCCGATCGTGCGCGCCTTCAACACCATGCCGGACCTCGAGCTGGTCGTGGCCGGTGACGGTCCGGAAGCCGCGCGGCTCAAGGCGATCGCGGGGCCGAACGTGAAGTTCGCCGGCTTCGTGCCCGACAAGCAGTTGCGCGACCTCATGACCACCGCCCGCGCCTTCGTGTTCGCGGCGGAGGAGGATTTCGGCATCATTCCGGTCGAGGCGCAGTCCGAAGGCGCACCGGTGCTGGCGCTCGGCCGCGGCGGTGCGCGCGAGTCGATCCTCACCACGGGGCCGCGCCCGACGGGCATGTTCTTCGAGTCGCCCGAGCCCGAGGCGATCGCGTCTTGCGTGCGTGCGTTCGTGGCCAAGGAGAAGTCGATCTCGCGTCTCGATTGCCGCCAGCGCGCCGGCTTCTTCTCGGCCGAGCGTTTCCGCAGCCAGTTCGTCGCGGCGGTCAACGAGGAGATCGACAGTTTCCGTGCGGGACATCAGGGCCGCGCGACGCGGCTGATTGCGTAGTGTTGGATGTGGCGCGGGTGCAGATCATGAGGCAGGCGGCTCTTGGCGAGGCCTTGTCCGGCATTGACGCCGTCGCCCGGATCTGGCGCCGCCGCGGCGTGTTCGCCATCGTGGCCGGCGCCGTCCTCGCGCTCGCCGTGGCCGCACTCGTGCTGCTGCCGGTGCGCTATCTCGCCACCGCTTCGGTGATCATCGCCGAGCAGGAGCCGGGTGCCAACACCTCGGCGGCGTGGGCGCAGAAGATCGGCGATCCCGCCGACATGGAAAGCCAGCTCCTGGTGATCCGCTCGCCGCGCCTGCTGCGTCAGATCATGTCGTCGCCCGGCGTGGTCGACGCCGTGGTCGGCGAATGCGAGCGCGGCCGTCTCATGGGTTCGGCCGATGCGTGCCAGCGCCTGAAGACCGATCCGGGCGCGTTCATCGATCATGTCGACAGCCGCTTCAGCATCGCCTCGGCCGGCCGCTCGCGCGTCATCAACATCTCCTATCAGTCGAGCAGTCCCGAGGTTGCGAAGACGCTCGCCAACGCGTTGACGCAGACCTTTCTCGAGGACCAGCGCACCGAAGGCGCCAACAGCCGCGAGGTCGCGAGCTCCTGGCTCTGGAAGGAATTGAAGCAGCTCGACCAGCAACTGCGTCAGGCCGACGACAAGATCCAGAAGTTCCGCCGCACCAAGGGTCTGATGCGTGGCGCCAATGCGCCGATCTCCTCGGAGCGGCTGACCAGCATCGGCCAGCAGCTGTCGCAGGCGGAGGCCGCGCGCGCCGACGCCGCGGCGCGGCTGCAGGAGATCAAGTCGGAGCAGGAGCGCGGGCCGACCGACGCTCCGTCGGTGCTGCAGAGCCGCACCATCGCCGATCTCAAGCAGCAACTGACGACCGTGAGCGCGCAGCTCGCCAGCGCGACCGGCGTGCTCGGGCCGAAGCATCCCTCGATCCTGGCGCTGACGCGCGAGCAGGCGATCATCCAGCAGCGGCTGGTCGCAGAGATGCAGAGCATCGCGGCGAGCGCGCAGAAGACGTACGATGCCAACACCGCGCTGGTGGCCTCGCTGAAGAAGCAGATGGACGCGGCGAAGGCGGAGGCCGGCTCGGCCACGCTGGACGAGGCCTCCATCGAGAGCATGGTGCGCGACACCGAGATCAAGCGCCAGCAATATGCCGAGCTCTACAAGAAAGCGAGCGAGCTCGAGACCGAACGGCGCGTCCTGCGCGGCAGCACGCGTCTCGTCAGCCTCGCTGAGCTGCCGAGCAAGCCGTTCTTCCCGAAGAAGATCCCCTTCCTCGCCGCCGGCATGACGCTCGCGTTGATCTTCGGTGTCGGCGCTGCGCTGCTCGCCGATAAGCTCGGCGCGCGCCTGATCAGCCCGCCCGTGCCCGTCGCTCCGGAAGCGCCGGCCGGGCAGGTCGAGACGCCCGCTGTCGACGAGGCTCCCGCCATCGTCCCTGAATTGGCCGAGCGTGTGACCGCACCGGAGGCGGCGAAGCCACCGGCAGCGCCCGAACGAGGGTCTCATCTCCCGAGCGTCGCCGACGTTTCGATCCTGGCCTGCCTGCCGCGCCTGAAGAGTCTGCGTGAGATGTCGGCGCTCGGCGCCATCCTGCAGGGCCATCAACCGCTGGCGATCCCGCGCGTCTTGCGCCTCGCCTCCGAGGACGCTGATTTTCAGCACACGCTGCATGAGCTCGTCCACGAACTCGGTTTGAAGCGGGCCGCCCGATCGCAGCGCATCGTCGTGACCTCTCCTGATGCAGCAGATGGCAAGACGACCACGACCTGTGCGCTGGCAGAGCACCTCGCGGCCGCAGGCCGGCGCGTGCTGGTCGTCGAGTGCGACGTCTCGCATCCCGCCTTTGCCGAGATCATGGCGCTGCCGGCAAACCCCGGATGGGTCGGCGCGCTGGAGCGCGGGACGCCGCTCCGGGACATGGTTCTGCCCACCGCGCATCCGTCGCTCGACGTGCTGCCGGTTGGTGAGGCGACCGGTCCGGTCGGCGACATTCTCGACGCGATCAGCCTCGACGGTCTCCTCGCTGGTCTCGATGGCTATGATGCCGTGATCGTCGACACACCATTGCCGTCGCAACGGAACGACTTCCTTGCCGGTACGGACTGGGCGATCGTCTGCGTTCGCAGCGACCGGTCGTTGATCGAGCCGGCGGTCGCGACGGTGAACAGGAGCAGGGCGCTCGGAGCCCGCGATGTCGGCATCGTCGTCACCATGACCGACGTCGAGCACCGCAGCGCGCCTGTGGTCCAGACCGCGCCCGTGGCAGCCTACGCCGGAGCCGGGTGATGTCGACCGAGCGTGTCCTGTTCGTCGATCATACCGGGCAGATCGGCGGCGCCGAGCTGATCCTGCTCGATGTCGTCCAGGGCCGCAGGGATTCCGCGGTGTTCCTGTTCGAGCCGGGCCCGCTCGGCAAGGCGCTGGCTGAGCGTCGCATGCCGGTCATCACGTCGCGCTGGGGCCGCGGCCTGGGGCAGTTCAGACGCGACAGTTCGTGGCTCAAGGCGCTGCCGCTGTTCGGCAGACTCGCGGCGATCACCGCGGAGCTCGCGCATGTCGCACGCAAGCATGACGTCCTCTATGCCAATTCGCAGAAGGCCTTTGTCCTGTCGGCCATCGCCAACATCGCGGCACGGCGGCCATTGATCTGGCATCTGCACGACATCATCAGCCCGGCTCATTTCGGCGTGCTGCAGCGTCGCATGCAGATCTTTCTCGCCAACCGCTTTGCGGCGAAGGTCGTCGTCCCCTCCGAAGCCGCCGCAGCCGCCTTCATCGCGGCCGGAGGTCGACGCTCTCTCGTCGAGGTCGTGCCCAATGGTCTCGCCGTCGAACCCGTGCCGGCGTCGCGCCAGGAGCTGAGGCAGCGGCTCGGCCTGCCGTCGGGACCGCTGGTGGGCGTGTTCAGCCGGCTCGCGCGGTGGAAGGGGCAGCATGTTCTGATCGAGGCGCTGGCCGAATTGCCGGACGTGCACGGTGTCATCGTTGGCGACGCATTGTTCGGCGAGCAGGACTACGCGGCTGAGCTGAGACGGCTCGTTGCCGATCTCGGCCTCGGCGACCGCGTTCATTTCCTGGGACATCGCAGCGACGTGCCGCTGCTGATGCAGGCGATGGACGCGATGGTGCATCCGTCGATCGATCCCGAGCCGTTCGGCCGCACCCTGGTCGAAGCGATGCTCGCCGGCGTGCCGGTGATTGCCACTGACGCCGGCGCTGCGCCGGACATCCTCGAACATGGCCGGGCCGGTCTGCTCGTGCCGCCAGGTGATGCGCGTGCGCTGTCCGAGGCTTTGGACGCGGTGCTGGCTGAACCCGAGATCCTCGCGCCACAGCTCGACTACGCGTCGCGCCGCGCGCGCACCCACTACAGTCTTGCACGCATGCTGGACTCGATCGGGCTTCTGATCCGCAATGTCGGCGCGGGAGCGGCGGTGTGAGCACGATCGTTGCATCTGCCCCGTCCTCCGAGCGGTGTACGGTCGATCTCGTCGCAGACTGCGATTCGCTCGGCCCGACCCTCGCCATTCTCGCGCCAGTGCTGCCGTGGCCGAAACTGCTCGAGGACGGACAAGTCCCTGCGCGGTGGATAGGGCCGCAGGCCGTATCGGAGGGGGTCGCATGAGCGCCTCCGGTCCTTCGCTCAAGCGCTTCAGTGCGCTGCTGATCAGCGGTGCGCTGGCCAGCAAGATGCTCGGCTTCGGTCGCGAGGTGCTGATGGCGCATGTGCTGGGCGCCTCGCTCGTCGCCGACGGCTTCCGCGCCGCCATGGCGGCCGTGCTCATCCCGCTCGCGTTCCTGCAGAACGAGAGCGTGCCGGCGATCATGATCCCGATGCATCGCGAGGCGCTGCAGCGGCCTGATGCCGCGCGCAGCCTCGGTGCGCTGACGATCGTCATTGCCGTCGTCTCGAGCCTGGTGACCGCGATCATCCTGCTGCTCGGTGAGCTCTGGGTGAACGCCGTCGTCGGCGGCTTCTCGGCGGAGGGGCGCGAGCTCACCTTGCACTTCGTGCGGATGATGGCGTTCGGCATGCCGGCCTCGGCGGTGCTCAACGTGCTTGCCGCCGGCGAGATCGCGCTTGGCCGCACGCGGTTGACCAATGTCCGTGCCAGCCTGCTCAACGTCGCGGTGATCGGCGGCATCGGCCTGCTGGTTCTGACCGGCGACGCCTACATGCTCGCCTGCGCCTTCACCGTTGCTTTCAATGGCCTCGCCGCCTGGGGCCTGTTGACGCTCTGGCGCGACGGCGCGCTGAGCGTCTCCGGCCTGACCGTCGGCATGGTGATCGAGAAGGGGTTCGAATTCTTCCGCCGGCTGCGGGTCCTGCTGGCGCTGCCGCTGGCCGAGCAGGGCAACGTCTGGATCGAGCGCTTCACGGCATCGCGGCTGACGACCGGCGCCGTCGCGTCGCTGGACTACGCGCGCTCGCTGACCGAGAGCGCGCTGCTGCTGATCAGCCAGCCGCTCGGCATGGCGGTGCTGTCGCAGCACGCCCCGCGCGATCCGCGCGCGCAGACCGAGGCGCTGCTGCGGCCGCTGCTCGCGCTGACCTTGCCGGCCTCGGCGTTCCTGCTGGTCTTCTCGACCGACATCGTCCGTCTGATCTATTTCCGCGGCGCGTTCGGCGACGAGGCCCTGCTGCTGACCTCGCATGCGCTCAAGGGCATCGCCTGCGGCGTCTGGGCTGCGACCCTCGGCTGGATCCTGATCCGTCTGCTCAATGGCGCGGGGCGCAACGGCGTCGCTGCGGTCATCATCGTCTCGGCCTATCTCGCCAACATGGGCTTCAACCTGCTGATGCCGCTGTTCGATCCGTCCCCGGCGGCCGGCATGCAGCTGCTCGGCGTTGGCGAAGCGATCCGTAGCCTCGTGCTGCTGTCGGGCGTGGTGTTCGTGCTCGGCGATGCGCGAAAGCTCCTGCTCGTGATCGGCCTGGCCCTGCTGCCGACCGCATTGATGGTCGTGCTCGGCCTGATGATTCAGACTTCCGTGCCAGGCCTGCTGCCGCGCCTGTTCGCCGGCGGATTGGCGTATCTGCTCTGCCTGGCCCTCGCGATCGGCATCCTGCTGCCGGCCGTGGTGGGCACGGCGCTCCGTCATGTTCGTCGTACGTTCAAGATGAAGGGAGAGCTGAGTTGACCCTGCTGGCCCTCGCTGCCGCCAAGGCGATGATGGCATCCGGTGCCTTCGTCCTTCCTGTCGCCAAGGCCGTCGATCGTGTGCTCGGCCCGCGCGGCTGCTGTTTGACGTTCCATCGCACCGCGCCGGCAGAGCAGTGGGAGCGTCTGCCCAATCGCGACTTCTACGTCGATGTCGACTTTCTCGATCGCTTCCTCAGCTATGTCCTCGACCAGGGTTGGGATGTCGTGACGATCAGTGAGGCGCTGCGCCGGACGGCAAGCGCCGAGCCGTCCGGCCGCTACGTCAACTTCTCGATCGACGACTGCTACCGCGATACGTGCGAGCTGCTGGTGCCGGTGTTCCGCAGGCACAAGGTGCCGGTGACGCTGTTCGTGACGACCGGGATTCCCGACGGCACCTTGCCGCTGTGGGCCGCTGGCCTGGAGGATGCGCTGCGGCACAGGGGCCATGTCACGGTCGACGATGAGAGGATCGCGCTGTCGAGCGACGAGCAGCGCCGCGCGGTGTTCGCGCAGGTCGCCTCGCGCTGGGATGGCCAGCAGGCCGCGGATCGTTACGCCGCGTTCTGTGCCGCCAACGCCATCGACATCGAGGTGATGCATTGGAAACATGCGATCTCCTGGGACATGCTCGAGGCGCTGGCAGCCGACCCCCTGGTCGAGATCGGAGCTCACACCGTCTCGCATGCGCGCATCTCGACGCTGTCTTCCGAAGACGCCCTGCGCGAGCTGGCCGGCGCGCGGCTGCGATTGAACGAGCGGCTCGGCATCGACGTCCGGCACTTCGCGTTTCCCTACGGGCGCGCCGCCGATTGCGGACCGCGGGACTTTGCGCTGGCGCGGCAGGCCGGATTTGCCAGTGCTGCCACCACCCGCAAGGGCCTCGTCAAAGCCGGGCAGGATGCGTTCTCGATTCCGCGCAACACCATGAATGGCGCGCATCGGACGCTGGCGGCGATGGAGCTGCATCTCACGGGCTTCAGCGGGACTGCAGCGAAGGTGATGGGCCGTGTCTAGCAGGGGACGCTTGCGGATCGTCTCGATTGCGCATCCGGCCACCAGCAGCGAGGCCGGCCGGCTGCGCTACCGCCATCTCGCGTCCCGGCCCGACGTCGAGCTGCATCTCGTGGTGCCCGAAGTGTGGAAGGAATTCGGCCGCACCATCACCGCGGCTCACTCCAACGAAGGGTTTCCCATCCATCGCCTCCCGATCCGGCTCCCCGATGCGGGTCCGATGAAATGGTACCTGCACTTCTATCCGGCGCTGCGCCGCCTTTTGCGCGAGCTCGATCCCGACGTGATTCACCTTTGGGAGGAGCCCTGGAGCATCGTCGCGCTGCAGGCGCAGATGCTGCGTGGCCGTGCGGCGCTCGTGCTCGAGGTCGACCAGAACATCCTGAAACGGCTGCCGCCACCATTCGAGGCGATCCGCAAGTTCGTCCTCGGCCGCACCGCCCACATCCTGTCACGCAGTCCCGATGCGGCTGAGGTCGTGAGGGCGTGTGGCTATACGGGTCCGGTGACGCCGATCGGCTATGGCGTCGATCTCGCGACCTTCATGCCGGCGGATGATCGATCGAATGCGACGGCCGGCTCGCCGCTGCGGCTCGGCTATGTCGGCCGGCTGGTGGTCGAGAAGGGACTCGACGATGCGCTCGAAGCGCTCGCGCGCAGCAAGTCGGCGGCGACGCTGAGCATCATGGGCGAAGGTCCGCACGAGCCGCATCTCCGCCGGCGCGTCGCCGAACTTGGCTTGGTCGGGCGCGTCACCATCCAGGGCTGGGCTGCACCCGCTGCGGTCGCAGCTTTTCTGCGCGGCCTCGACGCATTGCTGCTGCTGACGCGCACCACGGACGCGGTGCGCGAGCAGTTCGGCCGGGTGATCATCGAGGCCCAGGCCTGTGCCATCCCGGTGATCGGATCGACCTGCGGAGCGATTCCGGATGTCGTCGGCGACGGCGGCTGGATCGTGCCGGAGCGGGACCCCGGCAGCCTGTGTCGGCTCATCGATGAGCTCAGCGGCCGGCGGGCGGAGCTCGCCGTTCGCAGTGGGGCGGCCCGCGCGAACGTGCTCCGGCGCTTCACCTATGAAGCGGTCGCGGCGGCGATTGAAACGGCATGCCGTGCGGCGCATCAGTCGAGAGCCGCATCCGGCCTCGCCCGCCCACAGCGGCTGCAGACGAATTAGCTAGGCCTTCACCGGCAGCGCCATCGCTGCGTGGCCAGGCTGTCGCTTGGCGGCATCGATCTGCTTGAGCAGTTCGATGTATTGCAGTCCGATCTGGTCCCAGCCATAGGTCTGCGCGGTCGCCCGGGCGCCGTCCTGCAGCCGGCGCATCAGCGCGGGATCGGCGAAGACGGAAGCGAGCTTGGCCGCGATATCGACGGCATCGGCCGTGATGCGGAAGCCGTTGACGCCGTCGTGCAGATAATCCTCGATGCCACCGACCGGCGTTGCGAACACTGGCACTCCGCAGGCCATGGCCTCCATGCAGACCAGCGAGAAGGTCTCATAGCTCGTGGGAAGCACGAAGGCGTCGGCCGCCGAGTACAGCGCGGGCATGTCCGAGCGTGAGCCGGCGAAGATCAGTCGTTGCTGGGCGTTGTGCGTCAGCCTGCGGTAGGGCGCGGGATTGTCCGAGCCGACGACCAGCAGCCAGACGTCGTCGCCGAGCCGATCGAGCGCGCCGATCGCATGCGCCAGTCCCTTGCGGTTGAATTCGTGGCCGGCGAATAGCAGCAGGCGCGCATTGTCCGGGATGCCGAACTCACGCCGGATCGCCTGGCCGCTGGCGGTGTCGCGCTTGAAGCGCGCGAGATCAATGCCGTTGGAGATGACGTGAATGCGGGCGGCCGGCACGCGGAAGAAGCGCTGCAGCTCCGCGGTGACGCGGGAGGACACCGCCACGAACGCCCGATACCGCAGGCCTCCGATCATGAACCGATCGCGTAGCGCGACCCACAGATGCATCGGGTTGAGCATCCAGCGCCAGCTGCCGGCGGCGCGCTTCTCGGCCAGGCTCTGCGCATTGACCGCATGCACGATCAGCACGTCGCCCTTGAGACTGTCGCCGTGGCTGACGACGACGGCGTCGGGGTGCCGCGCCAGCGCCCGTGTCGCGGCCAGGGTGAACAGCGGCACGACAATGGCGCGGCCGATGTACCGGAACAGTCCGCGCGTCGGAATCCGCGCCAGCCACGGCGCGACGCGCTCGACTCTGATCGTGTGTTCGAGATTGTCCGCGACGGTGCTTGCGAGCACGACGTTCGATAAACCATTCCGGCCGAAAACGCGCGCCAGCTCGATAGCGACGGTTTCCACGCCGCCGGCATTGCTTATCTCTTGAACGACCTGGACGATCTCAAACGTCATAACGGACATCTAAGGGATCAGACATTGCGACTTCGTTCCAATCTGCTGGTCATTAGCACAGCCCTTTTAACGTTTTTCACGTCGCCATGGCCGAGCGCTGTCCGCGCAGGCGAAACGAACGCCTCGGCACTGCGGATCGACGAGCGCATCGGCGGCGGCAATCTGGTCACGCATCTGGCCGGCAGGAGCAAGCAGATCTATCAGGCGCTGCACGGCGTTGGTGCCAGGATGGGGCGAATGGACTCCTATGGCTGGCGGACGCTGGCGCGGCTGCCGACACCGCACGATTTCGATGCCGCCATGCTGGAAGCGCACAAGAACGGTATCATGCCGCTGATCCTGCTGGAGTATGAAGGCAGCTATCAGAGCCTCGATCCACCGCAGCCGATCGGGTCCTATCAGGACTGGTTCGCGGCTGGGCAGGCGATGGCAAGACGTTTCCGTCCCGGTGGCGCTTGGGGCCGCGAAAACGGTATTCCCGATTGGGGTGCTACGGTCTTCACCGCAATCAACGAGCCCGATGTGCAGGCCACGATTCCGCGCCAGGACTATCACGACGCGCTGGCCGGACTTGCCGACGGTGTTCACAGCGTCGACCCCAAGCTGCGGGTGGTTCCCGGAGGCTTCGCCACCTGCAACTCGCATGGCGATGCGACGTTGCGCGGCTACGGTCCGGCGATCGCCGATCTGCTTGAGGACGGCCGTCTCGACGGCATCGACCTGCATACCTACTACAATGACAAATGGTATCCGATGACCCACGGCCGCGAGTTCTCGGTGCAGACCTGCTTCGACCGCATCAAGCGGGCGATGGGGCTGAGCCGCGACATCAACTTCTACGCCACCGAGTTCAACGTCGCGCGCGCCGGCGCGTGGGACAGCGAGCCGGACGCGGCGAGATTGTTTCTCAATGCGATCTGGGACCAGCTCGCGGTGGTCGGCAAGGACGGCCGCTCGCCGGTATCCGTGCTGGCGTTTCCGTGGAATCTTGGCGACACGCCCGATGTCGACGGCCTGGCCTATGCGATGGCGACGGGCAAGGATCCCTGGACCCCGGAGGCGCGCAGCCTCGTGGTGAAGACGGTGCTGCAGCTCGCCGGCCACATGAAGATCGTGTCCATCGACCGGCGGCTGGCGCTGTACACGCTGCGCGGAGCCGACGCCGATCTGATCGTGTGGCAGAACATTGCCGGCTGGACCGACCAGCCGGGGCGCGCGGTCGAGCTCGACCTGCCGACATGGACGCGCAGCCTTGAGGTCTGGGGCTGGGATGGCTTGCGGCGCCGGATCGAGGCGAAGCCCGGCCGCTTCTTCGTCGACGGTCTCAATGCCGATGAAACCTACATGTTTCGCATCCCGCGGCCGTGAGCGGCAGCGCCGTTCGCGACGATCATGTCGACGCTGATCGAAGCGTGACGGGTATGGCTCGCGCATTCCATTAACTGAAAAGTAAGGCCAGCAAGACGTGGTTCACTGCCGCCAAAGCCTTTTGCGATAATTGCCGCCATGACGATCCCGCCACGCGACGGTGTGCTGGACCTCTCTCGGGTGATGCTGGAATGCAGCCAATCAAAAAAGCTGAGATTGCAAACGACAGGCCGGCGCCCGCGCGGGCCGTGACCGGCGTTCGCATCCGGGAGATCGGCGCGGCGGATCTGCCGGCGGTCGCCGCACTGCTGACGCGCGGCTTCGCCTTTCGCAGTGAGGCCTATTGGTTGCGCGGACTCGAACGCCACGCGGCGCGCCCGCGGCCGGCCGGCTATCCGGCGTTCGGCTATTGTCTCGACCATGGCGGGGTCCCCGTCGGCGTCATCCTGCTGCTGTTCTCCGCGCTCCGCATCGGCGGTGAGCCGATCGTCAGGGCCAATGTCTCGAGCTGGTATGTCGAGCCGGCGTTCCGTGCCTTCAGCTCGATGCTGGTGCGCGCGGCGACGCGCGACAAGACGGTGACCTATTTCAACATCACGCCGGCCCCGCACACCTGGCCGCAGGTCGAGGCTCAGGGCTTTTCGGTCTACTGCAAGGGACAGGTCTATGCCGCGCTGGCGCTGTCACGACCGCGCCCGGATGTCCGTGTCGATGAATTCTCCGCGGACAATCTGCACGGGCTGTCTCCCGACGAGGCCGAGCTGTTGCGGCAGCATGCGGAGTGGGGATGTCTCAGTCTCGTCGCGCGTGCGGCCGATGCGGCGTATCCGTTCGTGTTTCAGAAGCACCGGGTGATGAATGCGCTGCCGGTGTATCGCCTGCTGTATTGCCGGGATGTCGCCGACCTCGTGCGGCTGGCAGGCAACATCGGCTGGCTGCTGCTGCGGCGCGGCGGCCTGCTGGTGCGGCTCGATGCCAATGCGCCCATCGCAGGGCTGGCCGGCTGGTACTCGGACAAGCGCGGACGCAAATACGCCAAAGGGCCGCATCCGCCGCGTCTCGGCGATCTCGCCTTTACCGAGGCCGCGCTGTTCGACGGCTGAGAGGTGGCAATCGATTGGTTTGCGCGGTCCCGCTGCCGAGGCGGGATACTCGCTCGCGTGGTCCATGGGACCGATGTGACGGTACGCACAGTCCGAGTTGCCGGCATGCGCCATCCTCCTGGCAACGGAGGAGGTCATCCATGTCTTACGTTTTCGAACTCGCGCTGGCGGCGATGCTGCTGTTCTTCTTGTTCCTGCCGATCACCGACCGCAGGACAGTCATGATGAAGCTGTGCATGATCATGACAGTCGCCATCCTGTTCACGGTTACGCTTGCCATGCCGCATGGCGGTGCGCCTTCCGCCCACGCCCTGCTGCTGACGGTGAACTGATGCGGCGTGGGTGAGCTTGGGCCTTGGCGCTCCCTCATGAAGTTTGGACGGGGCGATCCGGACGGCATGGCTCGCCGACCGAGCGGCCGGTGGTTGGCAGTCCGGCCCTCATCGTGTAGCACCGGCTGAACGTCACGCTACGCTCAGGGGATCCGGATGCCTGCTCTTGCCCATGCGCTGCTTGCCGCCCTGAAGGACCACGGCGCCCGCGAGATCTTCGGCATTCCCGGCGACTTCGTGCTGCCGCTGTTCAAGGTCATCGAGGAGAGCAACATCCTGCCGAGCGTCACGCTGAGCCATGAGCCGGCGGTCGGCTTCGCGGCGGATGCGGCGGCGCGCTATCATGGCGGCCTCGGCGTCGCCGTCGTCACCTATGGCGCCGGCGCCTTCAACGTCGTGAACGCGGTCGCCGGCGCCTATGCCGAACGCTCGCCGGTCGTGGTGATCGCGGGCGCGCCCGGTGCGCGTGAGCGCGTCTCCGGCTTCCTGCTGCATCATCAGGCCCGCACCGTCGACACGCAGCTCGCGGTGTTCAAGGAGATCACCTGCGATCAGGCGGTGCTGAGCGATCCGGCCACGGCGCCGGCGCAGATCGCGCGCGTGCTGCGCAGCGCCAAGGAGATGTCGCTGCCGGTGTATCTCGAATTTCCGCGCGACATGGTCGATGCCGAGGTCGAGCCGGTGGCGCCGCTGCCGCCACGGCGGGCCAGCCGCGAGGCGCTCGACGAGTGCGTCGAGGAGATCCTCGCCCGCATCGCGCAGGCAGAGCGTCCCGTGATCGTCGTCGACGTCGAAATCCGCCGCTACGGCGTCGAGGACAGGATCGCCGCGCTGGCGCGCAAGCTCCGCCTGCCGCTCGTGACGACCTTCATGGGTCGCGGCCTGCTCGACAGGGCCGACGATGTCGTCGCCGGCACCTATCTCGGCGCCGCGGGCAATCCGGCGATCACGGAGCTGGTCGAGAATGCCGATCTTGTGCTTATGCTCGGCGTCATCCTCTCGGACACCAATTTCGCGCTGTCGAACCGGGCGCCGGACCCGCGCCGCATGATCCTGGCCGCCAGCCGCGAGGTCCAGATCGGCCATCACACCTATCGCGACATGCCGCTCGGCGATCTGATCGATGCGCTGGACGAGCGCGCGGCACCGCAGGCTGCGGCTCCCGGTCTGCCGCGGCAGCGCTCGGCGTATCCGCGTGGCCTGGCTGCCGATGGCGCGCCGATCGCGCCTTCGGACATCGCGACCGCGATCAACGACATGTTCGATCGCCATGGCCGGATGCCGATGACCTCCGATATCGGCGACTGCCTGTTCACGGCGATGGAGATCGACAACACGGCGCTGGCAGCGCCGGGCTACTACGCCGGGATGGGCTTCGGCGTGCCGGCCGGCATCGGCGTGGCCGCGACCGGGCTTCGTCCGCTGATCCTGGTCGGCGACGGCGCGTTCCAGATGACCGGATGGGAGCTCGGCAATTGCCGCCGCTACGGCCTCGATCCGATCGTCGTGCTGTTCAACAATTGCAGCTGGGAGATGCTGCGCGTGTTCCAGCCGGAGTCGCGGTTCAACGATCTCGACGACTGGCACTATGCCGACATCGCCAATTCCATCGGCGGCACGGGCGAGCGCGTCGCCACCCGCGGCGAACTGGTCGCCGCGCTGGAGCGCGCGGTGCATCGTCGGGGACGGTTCTCGCTGATCGAAGTGATGCTGCCGCGCGGCAAGACCTCGGACACGCTGGCGCGCTTCGTGGCGGGCTTCAAGTCGGCGCGGGAGCGTATGGCGCAGGGCTGAGGATCGGTCCAGGGGCCGCTTCGAACGCGCGGCCGTCAACCGGTTGCCGACCGCAGCACCGTCTTGATCGCATCGCGGCCCTTCCAGGCGAAATAGGTGAGGCGGCCGCCGAACGTGCGATGGCTGCGCAGCCTGTTCGAGCCGAGCACGTGTCCGACCTCTTCGGGGAAGCGCTTGACCTCGGCCTGTACCATCTTGTCGGTATTGGCCATGATGGCGTTCAGGCGCGTCCCCCAGTCCGAGTCCTCGATGCGATCGATGCGGACCTGGATCGCATATTCGATGTCATAGATGCTGGTCAGGATTTCCTTGGCGGTCACGACGCGGTTGTTCTTCAGCGCGATCCGGAGCGCGAGCCGCTTGTCCTCCAGCTGGTCGAGCACCATCGGCACGGTCATCGCGTAGGGTGCCGCGATGACGTCGGCGATGTTCTTCGAACGCGCCGCCTTCGTCGCCAGCCGCATCACCTGCCACGGCTCCTTCAGACGCTTGGCGACGAGCGTCAATGCAAAGGGCACGGCTTCCGGCTGCTTCTTGCGCAGGGCATCGAGCAGCAGCACCATCTTCTTCACCTGCGGATCGTCGAACTCCGCGATCCGGTCCGGCAACGAATCGGCGAACTTTGCAAGTTCCTCACGGGCGCGCAGCGCCTTCATCAGCTTGACGACGTCGTCGAACACCGACGGCGATGCCGTATAGGCCTTCAGCTTGCTGCGGACCTGCTCGATGCCTTCGGCGCGCGCCAGCGTGCCTTCCAGCGACTTCGTCACCTTGGTCTGGAACGCGCTCGCCGTCTGGCGGATCTCGCGCTGCTTGTCCGCGGCGATGAGGTCCTTCATCTGTGCGTTGTAGTCGCGCGCCATGGTCGGCAGCAGATCGCGCGAGATCCATTCCCAGATCGGCGTGAGGGAGCCGCGGGCAATGCGGCCCTCATTGGCATGCTCCGGCGAGCCGTCGATGAGAAGCTGCTCGACCGGCATGAAGAAGTAGCGCGACGGATTGATGGTGCGGTGGCCGCCGGCGCCGTTGTTGTTGCGGATCTCGGCGCGCAGCCGCGCCTGGAGGTCGGCGGATCCCGGCATGTCGACGCCGCTCAGCTCCAGCCGTTCGAGCTCGCTGAGCAGACAGCTTCGTGTCAGCGGTGACAACCGCTGCAGGAATTCCCAGATCCGGTCGACCGGTCCCATTGGCGTCAGGCTGTCAGCTACATGTCAAGGTCGCTCGTCTCCACGGACGGGCACGGAACGCATGGAAGCACGAAACAGTTGGTGCGAAATTAATGTCAGTAAACAATCGTAGGAATGCGCGGCGTCTTGGACAGGCGCCGCCGCGCACGCCGGGGACGGTCTTCCGAAGCCCGGCATCGCGCACCGGCTTAACTATTTCGGCTTGCAACTTTCGGGAGAAAGTATCGACGGTTGCGCGAGTTGCCGGAGAAGCCCGTATTGCTACGGGCGGCAGAATTAACCATGTCAAAGTCGCTGTGGCGCCAGAATGAGGCATGGCACAGCTGAACAACAGCCTATCCGACGATCACGTCGCACCTGCTCCCGGCGGCCTGGAGGTTAACGACCCGGGCCTCCCGGCGCCCCGGTTGCGCGCCCCGGCCCCGCTTGCGGTGGGACAGCAGGACGACCGGGGCACGCTCGCCTTGGCTCGTCAACTGAACGGTTCGCTGACCGCGCTGATGCTCTACATGGAGGAGATCAAGCAGCGCAGTGACGAGATTGCCAGGACGCCCGGCGAGCGCCGGCATGTCCAGGTGGTCGTCGACAATGCGCTGCTACAGACCGAGCGGGTCTGCGCCCTGGTCAACCAGATGTCCGGCGCGCACGGGCAGTTCGGTCAGATGTCGCGGGCGGTGCGGGCTCAGGAGCAGGGCGCGGCGCCCGCACGACCGTCCGGCCGGGCCAGCAAGTCGCTGACCCCGCGCGAGCACGAGGTCCTCAAGCTGATCAGCGAAGGCCATTCGAACAAGGAGGGCGCCTTGCGCATGGGCATCAGCCCCCGCACCTTCGAGAGCCATCGCGCCGAAGCCATGCGCAAGGTCGGCGCGCGCAACACCGCCGAACTCGTCCGCGCAGCACTCCTCAACCAGATCGGATGACGACGGACGAGCGCGAATGCCGCGCTCGCGCCTTCCACCCCGCGGTGCCCCCGCAACGCAGACAACGACAATTGGCGTCCGACCGGCTCGGTCGAACGCGCTGATTGCGGACGCGGACGTCCGTGCTGTCAGAAATAATCCTCGGCGAAGGGGCGAACCCGGGAGGTCGGTCGCAGCGGCGCTTGGGCTTTGGGCGGCGTCGGCACAATCGTAATGGTCCAGCGCGGCGGGACGCTCGCTTCCTTTTCCATGACTGAACGGACGTGGCCGGTGATCGTGGATCCGCCGGATTTCACGGTCGCGGTCCGGCCGTTGAACTGCGCAATTCGGAAACGCCTGACTTCCTTCTGGTCGGCGGTTTCAAAAGTAAACATGGGACACATCTCCTATGTGACCCCAAGTCTGGCAGCTCATGATTAGTTGATTGTGAAAATCGTGAGCCGTAGAAGTACGGCGTCAACCCATTGTAAGGGAATATGAAGATCAGGTTCGGCGAATCCGCGTCGTGAACGTCTCGTTTGCCATCTCGATCGTCCGAGCCCGTCCTCGTCGCCGCGGTGCGCCGTACGGGGACGTCGCGCCGATCGGCATGCGCCATGGAGGCCTGCGGCCTCCCCGCTTCAATATTGCAGCTCCTGGGCGCGGGCGGCGGCGTAGGCGGCCTCGATGTTGTCGAGCAGCTCGGCATACTCCCTGGCGGACAGGCGCGGCGCGCTCTTCTCGAGCGCGAGTGCGTAGGTTGCGAGCCGGCGGTACCCGAAGGTGCCGGCTGCGCTCTTCAGCGAGTGCGCCTCGCGGCCGATCTTGATGCGCTCGCCGTCGAGCGTCAGCTGGCGGAGCTGCTTCAGCCGCGCATCCGTTTCGCTGAAGAACACGTCGCGGATCTCCTGTGCTGCCTCGTCGCCGATCTCGCCGACCAGCTCGGCATAGGCTTCGCGGTCCAGCGCAGCTTCGGGAGCAATTTCGGTGTCGGCGGCAACGTCGGCGGCCGCGGCATCCGGCTGAGCCGGCACCAGCGGGGCGTCCGACGCCGCGGTTTCCGGCACCGGCACCGGAACGGGCAGGGGCAGCACGCGCAGGATCGCCTCCACGAGCGCTTTCTTGCGGGCCGGCTTGACGACGAAGTCGTTCATCCCGGCTTCCCGGCAGGCTCGGATATCCTCCATGAAGGCGTTCGCCGTGAAGGCGATGATCGGCACGTTGGAGCGGCGCTCGCCACGTGCGCGAATGGTGCGGGTCGCCTGGAAGCCGTCCATCTCCGGCATGCGGACGTCCATCAGGATCAGGTCGTAGTTGAAGCGGCTGGCGGCGGTGACGGCCTCGGCGCCGTCGCAGGCCGTGTCGGTCTGGATGTCGAAATCCTTGAGCATCTTGGTCGCGACCAGGCGGTTGGTCGGATTGTCGTCGACCACGAGGACGCGCAGCGGCCGGCCGAACGCCGCGATCCGGTTCTGCAGCGAGGCGTAGATGCCATCGTCGTTCTGCTCTGGCACCGCGACGGTCTCGGCAATCGGCAGCGTCAGGCGGAACGAGAACGTGGATCCGCTGCCCAGCGTCGAGGTGACCTTGATGTCACCCCCCATCTGCTCGATCAGTCGCTTGCAGATCGCGAGTCCGAGTCCGGAGCCGCCGAACCGGCGGCTGATCGAATTGTCGGCCTGGACGAAGTTCGCGAACAGCGAGCCGATCTTGTCGGCGGCAATGCCGATTCCGGTATCGGTCACCGTCCATTCCACGGTCGCCTTCTCGTCATCCTGCTCGATGCAGCGCGTCGTGACGACCACTTCGCCGGACGAGGTGAACTTGACCGCGTTGGAAACCAGGTTGAGCAGGATCTGGCGAATGCGGCCGGCGTCGCCGACCAGCGCCGGCGGCACGGATGGGTCGCCGACGCTCCTCAGCTTCAGGTCCTTGGCGGAAGCCCGCGGCCCGATGATGCTGAGCGTGTTGTGGACCAGGGCCTCGGCGGAGAAGGCGATGTCCTCGAGCGAGAGCTGGCCGGATTCGAGCTTGGAGAAGTCGAGAATGTCGTTGAGGATCTCGAGCAGATTGTCGCCGGCATTGTGGATCGCCACCACCGAGCGGCGCTGCTCGGGATCGAGATTGGTTTCCAGCAGCGTCGTGGCGAGGCCGAGCACCGCGTTCATCGGCGTGCGGATCTCGTGGCTCATCATGGCGACGAAGGTGGACTTCGCCGCGTTCGCGGCCTCGGCGGCCTCGATCAGGTGCTCGTGGCGTTCCCACCAGCGGGAGATCAGGACCGCGGCCGCGAGCACGGCCATCGCGCTCACCAGCGACACGATGACCAGAAGCGTCGCCATGTCACGCCAGGCCTTCAGGACGTCGTGCTCGAATACCGACACCACGATCATCGCGGGATAGTTGGGCAGCATCTTTGCGGCCCGCAGGCGCATCTCGCCGGTTCGTGCGGAGGGCTCGCGCAGCACGCCGCCGGCCGACAGCGCGCGCTGACCGAAGCCGGAGGTCGGCTTGCCGATCTCGCTCGTGGGCGGAAAATGCGCGAGCAGCGTACCGTCCTCGCGGACCAGCGATACCGCGGCATCGAGACCCTGCGCGGTGGAGCCGAAGAAGTTCTCCAGATAGGGTACGGACATGGCGCCGAGCATCATGCCCATGAACTTGCCATTGGAATCGTCGAGCCGGCGGGCAAAATAGATGTTCCAGGTGCCGTCGCCGCGGTTCTGAACCGGTGTGCTGAGGAACGTCTGCAGCGCAGGGTCGGCCTTCAGCGCCTTGAAGTAGTCGCGGTCGGCGATGTTGACGTCCGGGATCGGCCAGTAGCGCGAGAAGTTCAGGAGCCTGCCTTGTGCGTCGATCAGCGTCACCGCATCGATCTGCGGCAGTCCCGCGATTTTCTCCTTGAGCAGGAGGTGGGTCTGATGGTCTGACGCGACATTGCGATACGTCGCAGCGTCGATAGCGCCGCCGCGCACGAGGT
Organism: Bradyrhizobium sp. HKCCYLRH2047; assembly: GCF_051168175.1. Lineage (NCBI taxonomy): Bacteria > Pseudomonadati > Pseudomonadota > Alphaproteobacteria > Hyphomicrobiales > Nitrobacteraceae > Bradyrhizobium > Bradyrhizobium sp. HKCCYLRH2047. Next base: position 7,799 of record NZ_JBNPUM010000001.1, on the reverse strand, counting down.
AGTCGCGCACGCTCGTGAGCACGAGGTCGACGGACTTCACCGAACGGTCGGCGTTCTCCGCCAGCGTGAGGCTATGGCGGCTGAGATCTTCCTCGGCGTGCTGAAGCGCGTTCTCGCGCAGGTTGGTGAGGAAGAAGAGGTTGCTGCCGGCAATGACGCAGATGAGGATCAGCGCGATCGCTGCAGGCGCTCCCAGAAAGCGCTTCTTTTTGCTCATCGCCTGCTACCAGCCTGCCGCTCTGAAAGCCGCCGGCGATCGGTCTCCTGCGCGATCTGCTTGAGAGCTTGCCGGAACCGCATCAGGTCGATCGGCGTCGAGAAGGGGGGAGCTATGTCGAGCTCGAGAACCTCGGTGCCGGAGCGGTCGCCCAGGGAGGGGTAAGGCGTGACGCAGTCGAAGTCCCTCTTGTGCAGGACGAGCGAGGCGGCGTCGACCGAGCTCACGCCCGTCGTGGCGAGGCCGGCCTGGGCTGCAATCTTTCGCAAGATGGAAAGATGCACGGCGGCATCTTCGATCACGAGGAGTTCGTTGCGCATGAATTCCCTGTCCCGTTGCCACCCTGACATGGTCATCGGCAAGCAGGATTACGTCTATCGGCCGGCTCTGACCCCCTCGTAAATTTTGGTTTCCGTACGACTACGGGGAGGGGGCGGCGATGTATGCGTCCTGCCGACGTCAACCGCGCGGAGTTCGTCCGCCAAAGAGAAAGCGGCCGGACACCGGTCCGGCCGCCGCGCAGGGCATTCAAAGGGGGGTCGGCTATTCGGCCGGGCCGAACACGGCTTCCATCTTGGTCTTGAGCGTCGCAGCATTGAACGGCTTGACGATGTAGTTGCTCACGCCGGCCTTCTTGGCGGCGATGACGTTCTCGGTCTTCGACTCGGCCGTGATCATGATGAACGGGGTCTTCGACAGTTCCGGGCTGGCACGCACCTCGCGCAGCAGGTCGTAGCCGGTCATCGGCTCCATGTTCCAGTCGGAGATCACGAGGCCATACTTCTTGGCCTGCATCTTGGAGAGCGCGGCCGATCCGTCGCTGGCGTCGTCGACGTTCTCGAATCCGAGCTGCTTCAGCAGGTTGCGGATGATCCGGATCATAGTGGCGTAGTCATCGACCACCAGGATCGGCATCGACAGATCAAAGGCCATGTCATTACTCCGCGCGTCTGGTCAAAAGCCGAACACGGGCGAGATATATCAGCACGAAGATTATTCGACGCTTCTTGGAACTCGCGCTCGTCAGCACGTCGACAATTATCAGCGCTCGTTGAACAGCGCGTTAATTCCGTCCGCATCGGTGATGGGGATCATGCGATGGGCCGTAGTTGTACGGAGGCAAGGGCGTTCGGCGAGGCGCCGGCGCGCGACGGCCGGAACGACGCCTGCCTACGGCAGGCTGCGCGGCCGGACCAGATTCTCGTAGTGAGCCTTCACGGCGCCGTAGCACTCACACGCCGTCCTCTTCAGCCCGTCCAGATCGATGATCTCGATATGGCCGCGGCTATAGTGGATGAAGTCGGCCTGCTGCAGCGTGCTCGCCACCAGCGAGACGCTGTTGCGACGGGCACCGATCATCTGCGCCAGCGACTCCTGGGTGATGTAGAGCTTGTTGCCGCCTGAAAGGTCATGCGTCTGCAGCAGGCAACGGGCGAGACGCGACTCGACGGTGTGGGCGGCGTTGCAACCGGCGGTCTGCTGACACTGCACGTAGATGGCGAGTGCGTGGCGCAACATCAGCGCGCGAAACGAGGGGCTCTGTTCGGCGGCTGCCCGGACCCTGTCGATGTCGACGACCGATGCAGCACCGGGAACGAGGACCGCCGCGCTGTTCAGCACCACCGGATCGCTGCCTGCGAGCAGGGACATGCTTCCGAAGAGACTATCGCGACCGATCATGGCCACCTGAACGCGCTCTCCGCGCGCGAGGTTCACGACCAGCGAGATGACACCGCGATGGGGGAAGTAGATGCGTGTCAGCTTTTCGCCGACCTCGGCGAGAACGGAGTCTTGCACCAGATCCACGGTCCGCAGATAGGGTCGGATCAGCTCGAAATCATCGTCGGACAGCGACGACAGGAAGCCGTTCGGAGAACGCAAGCTGGGGTCCAAAGCCATCTCCTGCATTGCAGTAACGAAGCCTCGCAGATCTCAATGCCCTCATGGTTCCATAGAACTGCGTCCCATCCGCTGACAAGAAGAATCGCGGGTAATATTCCCAGTAAAGACCATTCGCTCCTGCTGTGTGCGTTGTCGTGCAGACGGGCGCGAATGCGCGTTGCGGATTCAAGCCATCAACGTGTGTGCGATGTGCTGGTCTGACCGCGCGCGGTTGTATACAGTCGGCACGCATCGGCCCCCGCCTCGGCTCGTGAAGGCAGCGCAGCACGCTTGCGGCGAATGTCTCGTTGCTCCGGGCGCCGCAGCTCCGCCGGGCACGGCACCACGTAGCAAGCGCCGCAATTGACAGCGGACATCTTGAAGCCAAAATCGCTAATAAGCGCGCTGATTCGTTGACGGATCTTTTTCTGTCGGATGCAACTCTCGTCGCGAGTGGAGGCATCGGCCGGTGTCCTGCGACTGGCGGTGACGAGGTTGTCGTCATGGCAGGAGCAGGAGTCCGACTGATGCTGCATCCAGCCGGGGCGCGATCGATGGTCAGCGATGAGACTGAGCGCCAAGGCTGAGCGTCAAGACGAAGCTGAACATTGCAGCGGCGTCCGTTCATTTGCGTTCCGATAGCCCCGCCGTCCTCCCCCCCAAACAGGTATTGCAGGATTCATGGCTTCTTCCACCTACCAGCGGTCCAATCAGTCGCTGCCGAGCCCGAGCGCAGACATTCCGGCTGCAGCGACGCCCGACATCCATCCAGGGATGGCCATCGTCGGTCAGGTTGCCGGTGGCCTGCTGCACGACTTCAACAACATTCTCACCGTGATCACGGGGACCATCGACATCCTCGCCGAGGCGGTCGAGGACAAGCCCGAACTGGCGGCCGTCGCGCGTCTGATCGACGAGGCTGCGACCCGGGGCGCTCGATTGACGTCGCAGCTTCTGTCGTTCGCAAGGGGCCGACCGCCGCAGCCATGTGCGGTGGAGTTGAACGAGCTCCTGGTCGACGTCGCTCGCCTGCTTCGTCCGACATTGGGTACCGGGGTCGAGGTGACGACATCGGTGGGCGCGGACGTGCCGGCCGTCTTCGCCGATCCGGGTCAGCTGATGGCGGCACTGCTGTGTCTTGCGATCGGTGCGCGGCATCGACTGGAGCATGGCGGCCGCATCGATATCCAGGCCAGGCGCATGAGGGTCGACGGCTCGGGCGCCGGCGGCAACTCCTCCGACGTGCAGATCGTGTTGACGGCGTCAGCGGGCGCGGCGGACGCGGCTCCAGCCGATGCGGTATTCTCGGAGATCCGGCTGGTCGAGGACTTCGTCAGGCGCTCGAATGGGCGACTGGAGCTCAAGGAGCCGCACGGCCCGGCCGCCAGCGTCGAGATCGTCCTCCCGTGCGCCGACCGCGCCCCCTCCTGACCTGCCACCCTTCCCCAAGCTCTTGGTTAGCGCTGCCTTAACGGTCGCACCGCGCATTGGCGTGGGCCGGCCGCAAGGCCTGCGTTTGCGCGCCATTTTACCGCGAATTCCGGCGATCTGCGCGCATTTGATCGAGCTGATTAGCGGCCAATTAGCATTAACGGCGGCAGCGGATGCCCCGAGGGGCCGTTCCGAAGTCAATTTAACGAACGGGTAGGATTCCGCGGACCAGTCTGCGCCATCGCCGACAGAACGGTGCGGCGATGTCTACTCATGTTCATCCAGAAGGGAATGACAATGTCAGGTATCGTACTCTCTGCGTCGGTTCGCCAGAACCTGCTCTCGCTCCAGTCGACGGCTCAGCTCCTCGCGACCACGCAGAACAACCTCTCCACGGGCAAGAAGGTCAACTCGGCTCTCGACAATCCGACCAACTTCTTCACTGCCCAGGGTCTCGACAACCGCGCTTCCGACATCTCCAATCTGCTCGACGGCATCGGCAACGGCGTGCAGGTGCTGCAGGCCGCCAACACCGGCATCACCTCGCTGCAGAAGCTCGTCGACAGCGCCAAGTCGATCGCCAACCAGGTGCTGCAGAGCGCGGTGGGCTACTCCACCAAGTCGAGCGTGACCTCGGCGGCTCTGACCGGCGCGACCGCCACCGACCTGCTGGGCTCCAGCTCGACGGCGGTGACCGGCTCGGTCGTGCAGAACGACAACACGACGCCGGCGGCGATCACCGGCTCGACCAAGCTGTCGGGTACGTCGGGCAGCTCGTCGAACGATCTGTCCACCGGCATCACCTCGGGCGAGACGCTGGTCGTCAACGGCACCACCTTCACCTTCGTCACCGGCACGTCCTCGACGGGCACCAACATCGGCATTGGCGACAGCGTCAGCAATCTGCTCTCGGCGATCCAGACCCAGACCGGCGTCACCGCGTCGATCACCGCGGGTGCGATCACCCTGACGCCGCCGGCGTCCGGATTGACGCTCTCGGGCAGCACCGGCACCTTGGCCAAGCTCGGACTGACTGCCGTCGGCGATGGCCTATCCGGACAGACGCTGACTGTCGGCGCCACAGGAGGTGGCACGGCGACCAGCATCACGTTCGGCCTCGGGACAGGGCAGGTCAAGTCGCTGAACGATCTCAACGCCAAGCTCGCAGCCAACAACCTGCAGGCCACCGTTGACTCGTCCACCGGCAAGATCTCGATCACCACGACCAACGACGCGGCTTCGGCCACGATCGGCGCGATCGGTGGTACGGCGGCTGCTTCCAGCCAGTCCTTCAACGGCCTGACGGCGGCGGCTCCGGTGGCGGACGCGACTGCTCAGACGCAGCGCGCGAGCCTGGTCTCCCAGTACAACAACGTGCTGGCGCAGATCAACACGACCGCGGCTGACGCCTCGTTCAACGGCATCAACCTGCTGAACGGCGACACGCTGAAGCTGACCTTCAACGAGACCGGCAAGTCGACGCTGTCGATCACCGGTGTCACGTTCAACTCGGCGGGCCTCGGCCTCTCGACGTTGACCTCGGGCACCGACTTCCTCGACAACAACTCGGCGAACAAGGTCATCGGCGTGCTCAACTCGGCGAGCTCCACGCTGCGCAACGAGGCCTCGACGCTGGGTTCGAACCTCTCGGTCGTGCAGGTTCGTCAGGACTTCAACAAGAACCTGATCAACGTGCTGCAGACCGGTTCGTCGAACCTGACGCTGGCCGACACCAACGAGGAAGCGGCCAACAGCCAGGCGCTGTCGACCCGCCAGTCGATCGCGGTGTCCGCGCTGTCGCTCGCCAACCAGTCGCAGGCGAGCGTGCTGCAGCTGCTGCGCTAAGGCGCGGACGGCACCCACGAATATCGGAGGCGGCGGGGCTTGCCCCGCCGTTTTCGGCTCTAGACTATTCGCAAATTGACGCCGCTCGGCTGCGGCGCCGGATCAGCCGGACAGCGAGCACGAGAGCAACGTCGTGTCGACGCGAGTGCAGCCTGCCGACGACGCCGCTCCCGAGAGGAGACTCCCGAGAGGAGCCTTCTGAGAGGAGACTGGGCCATGCCCCTGCGGGTCGAGCTGAAGCCTTTCGAGCGCATCGTGATCGGCGACAGTGTCATCGTGAATTCGAACACGCGCGCCCGCTTCATCGTCGAAGGCGACGCGCCTATCCTCCGCGAGCGTGACACCGTCACCGCCGAGACCGCCGATACGCCGGCCAAGCGCCTCTACCTCTGCGTCCAGACGATGTATCTGAAGAACGACGCGATCCGTTATCGCGCGTCCTATCTCGCCTGTATGAACGAGTTGCGCAGGGCGATTCCGGAAGCCGCCGGCCAAGCCGAGATGGTGGATCGCCATGTCACGGAAGGAGCGCTGTACAAGGCGCTGAAGGAGATCAGGGCGCTGATCGAGCGAGAGGATCGCGCAGTCGCGCCGGCAGAAGCGATGCCTTGACATTCCGGCCGCGGAAAGGGGCCGGGCTCACCTCAGCCTGAGAGGTCGGTGCTACGTCCGTATTAGCACGGACGATAAAATTAACGGGACGGATAAAAGCCCCACCTAACGATGGCTTGGACGAAAGTCTGTTCAGCCGAGTCGGCGAGGGCCGGGTATCGATCCGCGCTGCTGGTGAAGGCCGGGACCGACCGTCGCTCTGACAGGATCAGCGGTCGCCCCGTGACCGCGGCGCCAATTCTTGGAAGGCCAGTTTCATGGACGATCTGTTGCGTGAGTTCCTGACGGAGACCAGCGAGAGCCTGGATACCGTCGACAATCAATTGGTGCGGTTCGAGCAGGAGCCGAACAACGCCAAGATCCTCGATAACATCTTCCGGCTGGTGCACACGATCAAGGGGACCTGCGGTTTCCTCGGCCTGCCGCGGCTCGAGGCGCTGGCGCATGCCGCCGAAACCCTGATGGGCAAATTCCGCGACGGCATGCCGGTCACCGGCGAGGCCGTGACGCTGATCCTCACCACCATCGACCGCATCAAGGACATCCTGGGACAGCTCGAGGCCAACGAGGCCGAGCCGGAGGGCGAGGACCGCGACCTCATCAGCGAGCTCGAAGCCATGGTCGAGCGCGGCATGGCGGCCATGGCCGCCGGCGAGGCCGCGCCACCGCTCGCGCCCGCGCCGCCCGCACCGCCGCCAGCCCCCGCGGTAACGCACGGCTCGCTGATCGACCAGACGCTGGAGCGTCCGCTGCGTCCGGGCGAAGTGTCGCTCGACGAGCTGGAGCGCGCCTTCCGCGAGACCGCGATCGAGATGCCGCCCGCGCATGAGAAGGCGCCTGAGCCCAAACCCGCTGCCCCGGCGCCGGTCGCCAAGGCCGGGCCTGCCAAGGCGGAAGCAGAGGCCAAGGCCGAGCCGAAGAAGGCGGCGCGGCCGAAGGCCAATGCCGACGGCGAGGTGCACGAGAACGACAAGGTCGCCAACCAGTCGATCCGCGTCAACGTCGACACGCTCGAACATCTGATGACGATGGTCTCCGAGCTGGTGCTGACGCGCAACCAGCTGCTCGAGATCGCCCGCCGCAACGAGGACACCGAGTTCAAGGTGCCGCTGCAGCGGCTGTCCAACGTCACCGCCGAGCTGCAGGAGGGCGTCATGAAGACGCGCATGCAGCCGATCGGCAATGCCTGGCAGAAGCTGCCGCGCATCGTCCGCGACCTCGCGACCGAACTCGGCAAGCAGATCGAGCTCGAGATGCACGGCGCCGACACCGAGCTCGACCGCCAGGTGCTCGACCTGATCAAGGACCCGCTCACCCACATGGTGCGCAACTCCGCCGATCACGGCCTGGAGACGATGGCCGAGCGCGCCGCGGCCGGCAAGGCCGAGCAGGGCACGATCCGGCTCTCCGCCTATCATGAAGGCGGCCATATCATCATCTGCATCGCCGACAACGGCCGCGGCCTCAACACCGAGCGCATCAAGGCCAAGGCCCTGGCGAACGGCCTCGTCACCGAGGCCGAGCTCGAGAAGATGACCGAAGCGCAGATCCACAAGTTCATCTTCGAGCCGGGCTTCTCGACCGCGGCCGCCGTCACCTCGGTCTCGGGCCGCGGCGTCGGCATGGACGTGGTGCGCACCAACATCGACCAGATCGGCGGCACCATCGACATCAAGTCGGTGGTCGGCGAGGGCACCTCGGTCACCATCAAGATCCCGCTGACGCTCGCGATCGTCTCGGCGCTGATCGTCGAAGCCGGCGGCGACCGCTTCGCGATCCCGCAGCTGTCGGTCGTCGAGCTGGTGCGCGCGCG